>CALUND010000001.1 GCA_944321925.1 uncultured Rikenellaceae bacterium
GACAGCTCAAGCAGTCCCAGTTTGTTCTTGATGACTTTTTCTGATGTGGTCATAACTTAATCTGCTTTTATGTTACAAATCTACTCTTTTTATGCGTAACTGTCAGATTAAGTCTTGACTAATTCAAGTAATCTTATATCTCTTCAGGGATCGCCCCTTTTCCCTCCTTCCTAATTCCTTCCCTCCTTACGTCCTTCGCTCCTTTACTCCTTCACCTCTCTTCTCGCCTCTACTCTCTTCCCCCCCCTCTTTTCTTGCCTCTTTAGCGCTTTCTCTTCTCCTTCTCTTCTCCTTCTCTTCTTACTTCCTTCGCGCCTCTTGGTGGAGAATACGAGAGTCGAACTCGTGACCTCTTGCATGCCATGCAAGCGCTCTAACCAACTGAGCTAATTCCCCGTTTCTGGGGGCAAATATAATAGGATTTTTCTTCCGATCCTAATGGCTTGGCGGATTTCCCCCGATTTTTTCCGCGTGCGCGCTGTTTTTCTCTTGACGGTTTCGGTTCTTCGTTTCTTCCATACGGTGTTTGTCACCGCACTCTTTTTTCATCCTTCTTCTCTCTTCTCTCCGAACAATAAAAGAGGTCGTCCGAATTTCGGACGACCTCCTCGATAGACCTTTCAGTCCCTGAGAGCCGCAACCGAGACTTGAACTCGGGACCTCTTCATTACGAGTGAAACGCTCTACCAACTGAGCTATTGCGGCCTCTTCAGCGGTGCAAAGATAGTAAAAATTCGAAGATTCAAAGCGTGACGATCGGATTTTTTCAAAAACCGACACCGATCTTTTCGGTCTGGCAGGCGGATGCGGAGAACGGAACAGCCAGAATCAGGGGCCCGACGAATCTCGGTGGACCGAACCGGGAGACCGGGATTCGACTTGATCCCTGCCGGATTTTTTATCTATTTTTTAAGATGCGGTTCGGTATAGTCAAATTGGGAAACTTTATTTCCCATTTGCCTTTGCACTCGCCTTTCGCTATATTTGTAGAATATAGGATGCGGCTCGGCATAGTCGAATTTGAAAACTTCGGTTTTCGTTCGCCTCTGCACTCGCCTTTCACTATATTTGGAGTCCTTGTTGAAAAGTTTGTCCCCGTATGAAAAAGTTTGTCGTTTTGTTCTTCGTTTTGTCGGTTCCTTTTTCGCTTTGGGCCGCTAATCCTTCTCAGCGGGAACCAGTGAAGATTATTCTCGAGACCGACATAGGGAACGATGTCGACGATGTGTTGGCTCTCGATATGCTTTACAAGTCCATGCGGAGCGGGGAGGCCGAACTGTTGGCAGTCTGTTGCCACAAAAAGAGTGATTTTGCGCCTCGCTTCGTCGGTATCATGAATCGTTGGTATGGCTATCCGCGGATTCCGGTCGGACTGGGGGCGGTTTGTATAGCGAATAGTGAGGCGCGCGACTACACGGAGAGCGTCTGCACCCAAACACAGGACGGCAAGCCGCTTTTCTCGCCCCGCAAGCATTTCCGGACCGAGGATGCTGTAACGCTCTATCGCCGTCTTCTTTCGCGCGAGAAAGACAGTTCGGTTGTCATTCTTTCGGTCGGGTTCTTCCCTACACTGGCGCGCTTGCTGGATAGTCCTCCCGATCGCTGTTCGCCGCTTCCCGGACGCGAGCTGGTTGCTCGCAAAGTCCGTTATATGAGTGTTATGGCAGGCAGTTTCGGTCCGAACGCCCGGGCGGAATTCAACGTGGTGAATGACATCGCCAGTGCGCGGAAGGTTTTCGAGGAGTGGCCGACACCGCTGTTCGTATCGCCGTTCGAGCTCGGAGCGAAAATCCAGTTTCCCGGAAGCGCAATCGACGAGCGGTTCGACCGGGACGAAAAACATCCGCTCGTCGAGGCCTACAGGGCCTATAAACCGGTGCATTACAACCGGGCCATGTGGGATCCGACAGCCGTTGTGCTGGCTCTCGATCCCGATACGCCGCTCATGACCCCATCCGGTCCCGGCACTATTCGCGTCGACGAGAAGGGATTTACCCATTTTATCCCTTCGCCCGGCGGGCTGCATGTTTATTATTCGGTCGATGCGACACAAGCGGCAACCCTTAAAAAAGAGATGGTCGACCGGATTGTTACGGGGATCGGAACACCCGAAAATCGATAAAAATAGGATCGGCAGTTATCGAATCCGGATAAATTTAACTGAAAAGGGCCAAATTTTTTACTACCTTTGTCCAAATTTTCACGCAAATGATCACGTTTCTGATATGCCTGGCGCTGCTCGTTGCAGCCTATTTCACATACGGAACCTATCTGGAACGGGTATGTGGAATCGATGAAAAGAATCCGGTGCCTTCCGCTACTCATTTCGACGGAGTCGATTATGTGCCGATGCCGCGCTGGAGGACATTTCTGATCCAGCTGCTCAACATCGCCGGCCTGGGGCCTATTTTCGGGGCGATTCTGGGTGCGGCTTACGGTCCCGTTGCCTTTTTGTGGATCACGCTCGGAGGTATCTTTTTCGGCGCGATGCATGACTTCGTCGCAGGGGTCATCTCCGTCAAACAGGACGGATTGAGTTTGCCGGAGATCATCGGCCGTTATCTGGGCCGGGGCGCCAAACTCTTCATGCGCCTGTTTACCGTGGGGTTGATGATCCTTGTCGGCGCCGTCTTCATGTCGCAGCCGGCCGAACTGATCGCCGCGAAAATCGATTGCCCAACGCTGGACAACCACATCGTCGTCAACGGGTTTAGCGCCATGCTGCTCATCGTTATCGGCGTCATACTGATCTATTACGTGATCGCTACGCTGCTCCCGGTCGATAAACTGATCGGACGTATCTACCCGATCTTCGGATTCGCCCTCTTTTTCATGGCGGGCGGAATCCTCGTCGCACTGCTTTTCGGCGATTATACCATTCCTGAACTTACTTCGCTGCGCAACCAGATCGCCGGGGCGGAGAATTTCCCGATCATGCCGACCCTCTTCACGACGATCGCCTGTGGGGCCATATCCGGATTCCATGCCACGCAGTCGCCGTTGATGGCGCGCTGCATCCGCAATGAAAAGGAGTGCAAAAGCGTCTTCTTCGGTGCCATGATCGCCGAAAGTATCATTGCTCTGATTTGGGCTGCCATTGCCATGGCTTTCTGGGGAAATGTCGAGGGGTTGAACGAAGCTCTCGGAGCCAGCGCCAACAAGGCCGCCATCCTCGTAGATGAAATCGCCAACGCCACCATGGGTCGTTGGCTTGCATACCTCGTCATTTTCGGAGTCATCGCAGCCGCCATCACCTCCGGCGATACGGCTTTCCGCTCGGCCCGTCTGATCGTCGCCGACTTCATGGGCATCGAACAGAAAAGTCTTGCCAAACGGGTCGCAGTCAGTCTGCCGATCTTCGCATTGGGCGTCATCATCATCCTGTTCCTCGATTTCCGCACCATGTGGAGTTACTTCGCCTGGATGAACCAGTCGTTGGCCGTCTTCACCCTCTGGGCCATCACGGTCTATCTGTTCCGTCGCGGGAAGTGGTTCTACCTGGCGATGATTCCGGCACTGGTGATGACCTATGTCTGCGTAAGCTACATCTTCGTGTCCCCCATCATGGCCGGCATGGAGAACCGTACGCTCGCTTATCTCTGTGCGGGCGGTGTCACGCTCGTCGTGTTGATCTATTTTGTCGTTCTTTTCAGAAAATCCGTGATCCATGGCAAAAGCGCTGCTTGAACCGACAGCCGAGCAAACCTTTCTGGTGGTATGCGATCCCGATGACAAAGGGGAATACAACTTCAGCAGAGTTCTCGAAATAAGTCGTTCGTTGGAGCGGAAAGGAGAGATCGAGAAGGCCTGCAATGTGCGTTACCGTGCCTTTCAACGACTCTACGAACTGCTTCCCGAAGGAGAAGAGGTGGAGCTCGAATGGACCGATGCCAACAGCCGGGCCGCGCTCGTGCTGATCCACTCTTCGGCCATCGACCATTTTCTGATCGGCGATTGGGAGATGTGTGCCGGAATGCTCGAATTGCTGCTCGAACTCGATCCGGAGGATCATCTCGAAGCGACGATCCGACTCGCCTATGCCTATGTCGCCCTTGGTGAATACGACCTTTTCGACGAGGTGATCAACGATGTGAGCGACAAATACGCCGACAAACAGATCCTCAATCTCTGGAGTGAGTTCCGTCGCAACGGGCACTTCCGGGAGGGCGATCTTGTGCGTTTCCGCAAGCGTTTTGCGGTTTTTTACGACGAATTCACCTCCGACGATCATCCCGTCTCTTCGGAGTATCTGGAGGATATCGAGCGGGAACGTCCTTCGGACGAGGCTCTGGCCCGGGAGTTGTGGCTTCAGACGGAGCATCTTTGGCAACTCTTCCCCGGTTTCATCGAGACGCTCCGCAAAACGGCAAATTGACCCGCCATGTATCCGTGGGGCGACGAAAGACGGTTCAACAGTTACGCCCGTCATTTCCGGGAGCTGTTCGGTGAGCGGATCCAGAAAGTTGCGGTCCATGCCGGATTCACCTGTCCCAATCGCGACGGAACGCTCGGCACGGGAGGTTGCACGTTCTGCAACAACGAAGCCTTCACCCCCTCCTATTGCAAACCGGCCAAAAGTATCCGGCAACAGATCGACGAGGGGATCGAATTCCATCTGCGTCGCTATCGCAAGGCTTCGCGCTATCTCGTCTATTTTCAGTCCTATTCCAATACGTATGCTCCTGTCGAGCGGTTGGAGACGGTTTGGAGCGAGGCGCTCTCCCATCCGCAGGTGGCGGGTATCGTTGTGGGGACGCGTCCCGATTGCGTGGATGAGGAGAAGCTCGATCTGTTGGCTCGGGTGGGACGTGACCGGTACACGGCCATCGAATACGGAATCGAATCGACTTCCGACGAGACTTTGCGTGCGATCCATCGCGGACACGATTTCGCCTGTACCGAACGGGCTGTCCGCATGACGGCGGAACGAGGTATTCCTTGCGGGGGTCATTTCATCCTGGGCCTTCCCGGAGAGAGTGAGCAGGCGATGATCGATCAGACGCAGGTCATCAACGAATTGCCGCTCACAACCATTAAGTTTCACCAGCTTCAGATTTTCCGCGGTACGGCTCTGGCCGACGAATATGCATCGCATCCCGAACGTTTTCTCTTTTGGGAACGGGACGCTTACATCGATTTTTTTATCTCCATTCTGCGGCGGTTGCGGCCCGATCTGGTCGTGGAACGTTTCGCAGGCGAGGCTCCGCCCCGTTTTTTGGCGAAGCCCAGTTGGGGCCTTGTGCGAAACGAACAGCTGCTCGCTCAACTGGAGCAGCAGCTGGAAGAGCTCGATGTCCGGCAAGGCGATCTCTACTTGCGGAATCGAAAATAATGGTTACCTTTGTTTCGAACAAGCATGGAATAAAAATGGAACTGAACGACATTCTGGCCATATCCGGTCAACCCGGTCTCTATAAATTCATCGCACGCAGTACGCGTGGCGTGATCGTCGAATCGCTTCTCGACGGGAAACGGATCAATGCCGCAACGAACTCCAAGGTGAGTGCGATGAGCGACATCTCTATCTTTACCGAAGACGGAGACCTGCCGTTGGCAAAGGTGTTCGAATCGATCTACACGCTGTCCGGAGGTAAGGAGACCATCTCCCACAAGTCGTCCGAATCGGAGGTCGAAGCCCTTTTCGCTCAGGCCGTTCCTACGTATGACCGTACGCGCGTCTATCTCTCCGATATGCGTAAGGTGATCTCCTGGTACAACATTCTGGTCGGACAGGGGATGACCGAATTCAAAGTGGCGGAGAACGCCGCTGAACAATCCATTTTTGAGTAGCGGTTCCGGTACGCTCTTTTTCCCGCAAACGGTCCGATTCTGAGGGGGCATTGCGACTGTGTCGTATTGTCTCCGGGTTGCTTTTTGTGATGGAACGAACGCTGCAAAATAATTGCAGACCCGAGAACGGATCGTAACAAAAGAGAAGAGAACGCGGGAAACCTGCTGCCGGAATATGGCTGGTATGCAAAAAATAGAATCGGCAATGTCTTGTTAACCAACACATTGCCGACGCATCTCAGTAGCGGGAGAGAGACTTGAACTCTCGACCTCATGATTATGAATCATGCGCTCTAACCAGCTGAGCTATCCCGCCATCGCTTGAAGCGTTGCAAATGTAGGAAAAGTTTTCGACAGGAACAAAATCCGAACGAAATTTTTGTGTCTCTTTTCATCGTGGAGCTGTTTGCCTCCTCGAAAATTATCCGTATCTTCGGAAAACAAAAACCGATGAAACAGATATGGCTACATTCGAAGTAACCGGCGGGCATCCGCTACGAGGCGAGATTACGGCTCAGGGAGCTAAAAACGAGGCGTTGCAGGTGATCTGCGCAACACTTCTCACGCCGGAAGAGGTGGTGATCCACAATCTTCCCCAGATCGTCGATGTGATGCAGCTCATCGAACTGCTCGGCTGTATGGGCGTGGAGACCAGGCGACTGGCCGAAGACACCTGGTCGTTCCGTGCCGAACGGATCGATCTCGACTACCTGAAAAGCGACGACTACCGCGAACGGGCCGCTCGTCTGCGCGGTTCGGTCATGATTATCGGCCCCCTTTTGGCCCGTTTCGGCGTGGGCTACATCCCCAAACCGGGCGGAGACAAGATCGGGCGGCGCCGCTTGGATACCCATTTCATCGGATTCCAGAAGCTCGGTGCCCGATTCGATTTCGATGCCGGTGAAAATTTCTTCGAAGTGGAGGGCAAGAATCTCGAGGGATGCTACATGTTGCTCGACGAGGCCTCCGTGACCGGTACGGCCAACATCGTCATGGCTGCCGTCATGGCACGTGGTACGACTACGATCTACAATGCCGCCTGCGAACCCTATGTTCAGCAGCTTTGCAAGATGCTGAACCGTATGGGTGCGCGTATTTCGGGCATCGCATCCAATCTGCTCACGATCGAGGGCGTCGGCGAACTGCACGGTACGCAACATACCCTGTTGCCCGATATGATCGAGGTGGGCAGTTTCATTGGACTGGCTGCCATGACCCGTTCCGAGATCACCATTCGCAAAGTATCTTACGAAAATCTCGGCATCATTCCGCAGCAATTTGCCCGTATGGGCATCCATTTCGAACAGCGCGGCGACGATATCTACATCCCCCGGCAGGAGCATTATGCCATTGAGACCTTCATCGACGGGTCGATCATGACCATTGCGGATGCTCCCTGGCCCGGACTGACACCCGACCTGCTCTCTGTTTTTCTCGTGGTCGCCACGCAGGCTCGGGGAGCTGTGCTGATCCATCAAAAGATGTTCGAAAGCCGTCTCTTCTTCGTCGACAAACTGATCGACATGGGTGCACAAATCATCCTCTGCGATCCGCATCGGGCTACCGTAATCGGCCATGACCACAACTTCCGCCTGCGTGCTACGCGGATGACCTCTCCCGATATTCGTGCGGGTGTCGCACTGTTGATTGCGGCACTGAGTGCGGACGGGGTGAGCGAAATTCAGAACGTGGAGCAGATCGATCGCGGCTACCAGAATATCGATGGCCGGTTAGGCGCTCTGGGGGCGCGGATCATCCGTCGGGATTGATCGGCCGGCTGAAAAAGCGAAAGAAGATGCTCCCTGGTTGATGGAAAGTAGTTGGAGGAGCGGCCAAGAGAGAGACGAGCCTGTTGTTTTACTTTTGGATATGTTTTAAATACAGTTGCCTTATGAAGAAACTTCTCTGTTTCCTGTTGTCGTTCTCTGCGTTCACTGGATTCGGGCAAACCTTATCGAATGCGGAGAAGGCCCTTATTTTGGGCAGATTCCAGACGGAAGTCAAATACAACTATGCCCAGTTCTCCTCCCTGCCGTTCGACTGGGACAGCCTCTGCCAGGCCTCTTTCCCGGCGTTGATCGAAACCGCCAGCGACGACGAATTCGTGGATGCTCTGCAGCGGCTCTGCATGCAACTCAAAGATGGCCACACTAAAATCTTTCGGGGTAACACCGGGGATTCGCGAGATTGGATCAAACCCTTCCCGATGGTAACCGAGCGTATCGGAGACCGGGTTTTTGTCACCGAAGTGCGCAGTTCGGTCCTGGCCGAGAAGGGCGTGGAGAAAGGCTGCGAAATTCTGGAGATCGACGGTGAAGGAGTGCTGGAATACGGCCAGCGGCATGTCGCTTCGCTTCTCTCCTCCTCCACACCGCAATGGACCGAGACCGCCCCTTATTTCGGATTCGAGTTGACCAAGGCGAAAGGCACCAAGGTGTCGCGCATCACCTTCCGGGGACGAGACGGTAAACGGTTCTCCATAGAGAGTGACCGCAATATGCCGTGGGACATTGAACCGGCGTCCAGTTCCGTCATCTCGTTCGAGCTGCTGAAGGACAATGTCGGTTATTTGGCGATCAAATCGTTCTCGGGGGCCAATTACTACCAAATATTCGATGATCTGTACCCAAAGATTCTGGAGACGGACGCGCTGATCATCGACGTACGCAACAACAGCGGAGGTAATTCCGGTTATGCGGACTACATCATCAGCCATTTTTCGGATAAGCCGATCCGTTTGGGTGCCTGGTGTTCGCCCATGTATATCGCGGCGCATGCTTCGTGGTTTTACAATCCGGCATTTTATCGCAGCACACCTCTGCCGATCCAACCGGTCCAAAATAAACCCATCTACAAAAAACCGGTGGTGTTGCTGGTCAATGGAGGGACTTTCTCTTCGGCCGAGAATTTCTGTGTGACCTTCCGCAGCTCCGGTCGCGGGCCGATCATCGGGACTCCGACGGGCGGAAGTACCGGAAATCCCATTGGTATCGATCTCGGATACGGCATATACGCTTCCATCTGCACGAAATACGAGTGGGATGCCGATGGCAATGTCTTCATCGGGAAGGGTATTATTCCGGACATCGAGATCGAGCAGCGTGCCAAACAGGATGCGATGCAGAAGGATGTCTTTATCGAGAGGGCTTTGCTCGAACTGAAGCGAAGCCGTCGCTGATCGCTGCCGTGGAGAGCGTTCTGCATGGAGCGGTCCCGCTTTCGGAGAGGGCATATCCGGTGAGTAATTGAGTCGAGTCGGAGCAGGATGGCTGACGATGCCCGATCCGCACGTTGTTCAGACAAAAATGGTTGTCGCAACGGAAAGGGCATCTTGTGAGCCATCGGATATTTGCGAACGAAACCTGATGTCCGAGGTGCGATTCGTCTCCTGCGAGGGCCGAGATCTTCCCGACGGATGTCACCGCAGGAACCCGAGATGGAACGGTTGTCGGAGGAGTGGTCCGAACGGTTTCCGGTAGCAACAACCTCCGGTATGACATCCCGGCCGTACAAGATTCGAAACTTTTGTAAGAGATTGGAAATCTGATCGACAGACTATGATGAACCGAACGCCGAAAATTATCTTTACGGTTCTCTTGCTGCTCTTTGCAACGGGTGTTTCTGCGCAGGAGACTCTCACCGAGACGCTTTGTTCCGCGGGCATCGAACGCACGTATCGGATCTATCTGCCGGCCGATCTGCCCGACGGATCCCCCTTGGTTATTGTCCTCCACGGATACGGCGGAGAGGCGAATCCGGACTATTTCGGAATGAATGCCACGGCCGACCGTCACGGATTCGCCGTCTGCTACCCGCAGGGTGAACGCGACAGTCGGGGCAAACGGTGCTGGAATGTGGGGTACCCGTTCCAGGCCGACATGAAGATCGACGACATCCGGTTTCTCGAAGATCTGATCGGTCATCTGCACCAACGTTACGGGCTCAGCAATCGCAACGTTTTCTGTACGGGCATGTCCAACGGAGGAGACATGTGTTACATGCTCGCCTCACAGCGTCCGGAACTTTTCGCCGCACTGGGGCCCGTAGCGGGATTCATGTCGGTTGCGATTCTGCGCGCTGACAATAATCCGCACGCGATTCCGCTCTTCGAAATTCACGGAACGGCCGATCGTACGACACATTGGGACGGCGATCTGACCAACAAAGATGGATGGGGCGCCTATCTTCCGATTCCGATGGCAGTCGGATATTGGGCGGCAAAGAACAAATGCCTCGAACACCGCATCGACACCCTGCCTCGTGGCGCCGACGGCCTGCAGGTGATTGCCCATCGCTACACGGACGGAACCCATGGCAACGAAGTGTGGCTTTACGAGACCCTCGGCGGCAAACATTCGTGGCGGGAGACAGGTGTCGACACCTGCGAGGAGTTGTGGCGCTTTTTCAGCCGTTACATACGATAGAGCTCGGGACGAAGAGAGGATTCTTACGAAATATTCCGAGGCTGGAGAGGAGAATCGCAACGCATGCCCTTCCCCTGTCAAAAACCTGGATTTCATGGAAGCAGAGACTGCCCGCGCTATGACGAGCCGTTCCTCTTGCGAATGGATCCATCTGCCAACGAATCATGCGATATCCGACACAGGATGCCGGGCGATTCCCTCCACCCGTACCATGCCGGAAGCAGATGAACCGACCGGCTAAAGCTCTTCCAAACGGGCTACAGGAGCCAGATCGAGGGGTGCGAACTCGCCTCGCAGATAACGGTAATAGCCTACCATGGCGATCATGGCAGCGTTGTCGGTGGTGAATTTCAGCTCCGGCAGGAAGACGCGCCAGCCGCGTCGCCGACCCTCCTCTTCCACGGCTTTGCGAAGTCCCGAATTGGCCGATACGCCACCGGCAATCGCAATGTCGCGAATCTTATACTCTTTGGCAGCGCGAATCAGTTTGGCAAGCAGGATGTCGATAATGGTCCGTTGCAGCGAAGCGCAGAGATCGGCCTTGTTTTCTTCGATGAAACGGGGATTCTCCGCCATCCGGTCGCGGACGAAGTAGAGAAACGAGGTTTTCAGTCCGCTGAAGCTGTAGTCGTAGCCGTCGACCTGCGGTTTGGCGAACCGGAAAGCCTTGGGATCGCCCTGGGCCGCCAGCCGGTCGATCACCGGACCTCCGGGATAGGGAAGTCCCATGATTTTCGCACACTTGTCGAACGCCTCTCCGGCCGCATCGTCGATCGTCGTACCGATGATCTCCATCTCGAGCGGTCCGGTCACCCGGGCGATCTGGCTGTGGCCGCCCGAAACGAGCAGACAAAGAAACGGATAACCCGGATGAGGCAGTTGCCGGTCGGGCAGATCGATGAAATGGGAGAAGATATGCCCCTGCAAATGGTTGACCTCCACCATCGGAATCTCTTTCGCCAACGCCAGTCCCTTGGCAAAGGAGACCCCCACCAGAAGGGATCCGAGCAGTCCCGGTCCACGCGTGAAGGCGATGGCATCGATATTGTCTACGGTAATTCCTGCCTCTCGAATCGCCGTGTCGACCACCGGCACGATGTTTTGCTGATGGGCTCGCGAAGCGAGTTCCGGAATGACACCGCCGTATTTCACATGTACGGCTTGCGAAGCGATGACGTTCGACAGCAGGACCCCGTCGCGAAGAACGGCGGCCGAGGTGTCGTCGCAGGAAGATTCGATGCCCAGAATGGTGATATCCATGTTTTCGTTTTTATTTACCACGGAATTTGCCTAAATTTGTAGGTTATTTTATTCCTCGATCCGCTTAACGGATGAGCAAAGTTATAAAAATATCCGCAGCAATCGTATCGGCGCTCGTTTTATTGTCGATCTTGTTGCCGTTCACGCTGTCGCTTCTGCTCACCGTGCCGGCCGTACAGAATTTTGCCGTTCACCGGGCAGCCCGCTTTGCCTCCGAAAAGTTGGGAACAACAATCTCCATGGATCGCATTCGGATCCGGCTTATTAATCGGGTGGTCGTGGAGGGATTCTACGTGGAGGGACTCGATGGCGACACGTTGCTGTATGCCGGTCGGCTCCGGGCTCCCATCCGTTCGATCGGACTTTTCGGGACTCCGCTCGCTTTCGGCAATGTGGTACTCGACGACGCGCAATTCTGGTTGCGGGCCGACTCGGCCGGAAACATCAATGTCAAGACACTGATCGAGAAAATCCGCGGCGGCCGGCCCAAGAATCCGAACAAAAATTTCACGCTCCGTTTTGGCGGAATCCGAGCCCATAATCTTACGTATGGCATGCGGCTCGTTCCACGGCCTGTCAAAGGAGATATCGATTTCACCAACCTCACGTTGCGCAATTCGGAGATCGATATCGGCGGTATGGCCATCGTCGGCGACAGCATCCATATCAATCTCCGGAAACTCTCTTTCGAAGAGAGCAGCGGATTCCGGATGGAACGGCTCTCCGCTCATGAACTCATTGTCGAAAACGGGCATATATTACTCAACGAAACCGAGATCGTAACGCCCGATTCGCGGCTTTCGCTGCCCTACATCCATCTCATCGGAGAAGATTGGAGCGATTTCAAGGAGTTCGCGGAACGGGTCGATATGGAGATCGCTTCGGACGCCTCGACTCTCTCCTGTGAAACATTGGGATGGTTCGTTCCGTTTTTCCGGAATAAGAAACTGACGTTTCACGATCTGACTTTCCGCACCTCAGGACCGCTCAGCTCCTTTCGTGGAGACATAGCCGATCTGCAGACAGGAAATGCGACATCGCTTGCGCTCGTCTTCTCCTCGACCGGACTTCCCGCAATCGAAAAGACGAAATTCGACGTGCGGATCGAGCGGCTCAAGACGCAGGCCGCCGATCTGTCGAAAATCATCGGAGCGTTCTCGACGAAACCGCTTCCCATACAGACACGAAGAATGATCGCCCGCCTGGGACCGATCGCCGTCAACGGCAGTTTCAATGGCCGACTCTCCGCATTCGATGCGGCGGCCGTGGTGCAAACTCTGGCCGGCCGAGTCGATGCGCAGATGGCCGTTCATCCTGCTTCCCGCGGACAATCCGACATCAACGGCCGCATCTTTACCTCGTCGTTCGATCTGGGTCGCCTGCTCGATAATCCGAAACTCCATAATACCAGCCTCACGCTTTCGGTCGACGGAACAACGAAGAGCGACGCACATATCGATGCCCAGGTACGCGGAGAGATCGCCGCGTTGGGATTCAACGGATACGACTATAGCGGAATACATCTCGACGGAAGGCTTTCCGATCGCCGTTTCGACGGTATCGTCTCTTCGTCCGACCCCAATTTCAATTTCGATTTTCGAGGGACACTCGATTTCAACGAGAAGATTCCCGACTACGACTTTGCGCTGAAACTCTACGAGGCAAACCTTGTGCGACTCGGGTTCAATCAACGGGACTCCCTGTCGCAACTCAGTCTGGGGGTTGTGGCACATGCCAGCGGTATCTCGATGGACGATCTCAACGGACAGATTGCGATCAACGATCTGGTTTATCGATACAATGCCGACACACTCCGCTCTCCCCGAATTCTGCTCGAAGGACAAAACAGCGACGAGAGCAAATCGTTGGCACTCTCATCCTCTTTCCTCGATGCGGAATTCAAAAGCCGGTTGAGTTATCGTTACATGTACTCCTACCTGCGCCATTTCCTGCGAAATTATCTTCCTATACTCTACGAAAAACCGGGTAAAGAACCGCCTGCCCGTATGACTGCAGCGGGGAACGATGCCAATGCCTATTCGTTGCTCAAGATCCAGGTCAAGGACGTCAATCCGATTCTTGGGGCGATCGCCGAAGGCATGCAGGTGGCCGAAGGGACGAATCTTTCGTTTCTGTTCAACCCCGAAGCGGAACATTTTTCGCTTTCGGCCAAGTCGGACTTCATCGAATACCACAACCTGCTGGTTACGCACATCAACGTGAACAGCAACAATGCCGGCGATTCGCTGGCACTCTATGTCAACGCCGAGGATTTCTACGCAGGTAATTTCTATATGCCCAACTTGGCGTTGCAGGGCGGAGCCAGAGGCGGAAGAGCCACACTCTCGACCCGCCTCTCGAATCCCAAAGAGGATTTTTCTGCGCTTCTCGGCCTTGTCGTCGATATGCGTCAGAATGAGGAGACCGGTTTGCCCCAACTGCGCATCCGTTTCACCCCTTCCCATTTCAGTCAGGGGCGGCGGACCTGGTACGTCGGAGCGAGAGATATCCTCTACGACAGTACGCAGGTCGTGGTCGATCGGTTTATCGTCACCTCCGAGGGACAGGAGCTCTCCGTGAACGGCATCGCCTCCCGAAGCAGGGAGGATACGATGCATATTTCGCTCGTCAATTTCGATGTTTCGCCCCTGCTCAAGGCAACCGAACGAATGGGTTATCAGGTGGAAGCGGTGATGAACGGCCATGTCGATCTCGTGTCGGCCCTCGACGACGGCCTGATGAATGCCTGGGTCTCTACGGACAACCTGTTTGTCAACGGCAAACCGGCAGCTCCGCTGCTTTTCGAAAGCAACTGGGATTTCCAGACGGAGCGGGTGCGTTTCGATCTGGAAAACCGACGGAAAAAACAGGAGATCGTGAAGGGCTTTTTCAGTCCGCGCGACGGTCGTTTCCTGGCCGAAGCAGCCGTCGACAGCATCGACCTGTCGTTGCTCGATCCGATTCTCGGCACGGTCATCGACAGCACGAAGGGCTATGCCGACGCCCGTCTGCAACTGACCGGAACCATGAAAGCCGCACGAATCAACGGAACGATCAAAGCCTCCCGATTGGAGACAACCGTGCTCTTCAACAACGTGGTTTATGCACTCGACAGTGCGGTGATCGATGTGAAAGACAATCGGTTGAAATTACGGCCCAATTTCGTGCGGGATCCGGAGGGGCATCGGGCCGACATCGATTTGACCGTCGATTTGAACCATTTGAAAAACATCCTGTTCGATGTGCGGCTCAAACCCGATAACATGCTCGTTCTCAATACGACGGAGGAGGACAACGACACGTTCTACGGGAAAGTGTATGCCAGCGGTCTCGCTACGATTCACGGCGATCGCCTCGGAACGACCATGAACATTGCGGCCACCACGAACGATCATTCGATTTTCTATCTGCCGCTGGGCGGAAAATCCGACATCGTTCAGGCCGATTGGATCGTTTTCCGCGACCTTTCGGAGCGACCCGACACCTTGAGTGCCGTGGAGCGTAAAAAACTGATGTTCGAGAGACGCAACCGCATGAAGGGCAATAAGGGAACATCGTCGTTCTCGCTCAACATGACGGTGAACGTAACGCCTGCCGCCGAATTCCAACTGGTGACCGATCCGTCGATGGGTGATGGCATCCGGGGCAGGGGACAAGGGACGATCAACATCCACCTCAATCCGCAAAACAACGAGTTCTCCATGTACGGCGATTGCGAGATTACGGAGGGAAGTTACATGTTCTCGCTCCAAAACATCGTTACCAAACGGTTTACGATCGGTTCCGGAAGTACGATCACCTGGACAGGGCAACCGGAAAACGCCCTGCTGAACATGACGGCCATCTATCGCCTCAAAACGTCGCTCGCTCCCCTGATCAACAGCTCCGACGCCTATACGCGGGCAACCTCCGTGGATTGTATTCTCCGACTGAGCGGACGTCTCTCGCAGCCGGATATCTCGTTCGACATCCAACTCCCCAATGCCGATACGGAGGCCCAAAGCATCGTCGCGAATCTGCTCAATACGCAGGAGTCGATGACGACCCAATTCTTCTGGTTGTTGGCTTTCGGCAGTTTCTATTCCGAAACAGGAAGCACCGGAACCAACGTCGGCACATCGGGAACCAGTGCGATGGGCTTCGAAATGCTCTCCAACACCATCAGCAACTGGCTATCCAACAACGATTTCAATGTGATGTTGCGCTACATTCCCTCCAACGAGATGTCGGGCGATGAGTTCGATTTCGGTTTTTCGAAAGGATTGGTGGGTAACCGGCTTTTCCTGGAGATCGAAGGCAATTACGTGTCCGACCGTGAAGCCACCGGTGTAAGCAGCAATGCCAGCAACCTTTCGGGCGACTTTTATCTCACCTGGTTGATCGATCGACAGGGGAATCTGAAACTGAAAGTTTTTTCGCAGACAATCGATCGTTGGGATGAGAACCAGGGCCTTCAGGAGAGCGGTATCGGCATCTATTACAAAAAAGATTTCAACACCTTCGGCGATGTGGTGCGTGGAATTAAAGAGAGATTTGCTAACTTTGGCAAGCGGAAACGGGAACGTCGCGCCCAAAAAGAGGCTGAAAAAGCGGCACAAAATACCTCGGCTGCAAATCAATCTCCAATGGAACAACCCGGAGCCGAAGACACAACCCATTGAATTAAAAAACTTTATATAAAAACAAATTATGATTCTATTTTTGCAGGCCGCTGACACTGCGGCGATGTTGACCGATGCAATGGACGCTACGAGCAAATCGATGAGTTTGTGGGAACTCTTTCTTGCGGGAGGTTGGTTGATGTGGGTGTTGCTGATTCTGGGCGGCATCACCGTATTCATCTTCGTCGAGCGTTTCATGGCCATCCGCAAGGCTTCGGTCATGGATATGAATTTCATGAATCGCATCCGCGACAAGATCGCTGAGGGCAAAATCGCTTCTGCCGTCGAATCGTGCCGTCGAACCAACACGCCGATCGCCCGCATGATCGAAAAAGGTATCGAACGAATCGGTCGTCCCATGAATGATGTGCAGAATGCCATCGAAAATGCCGCAAACCTCGAGGTGTCGAAACTGGAGAACGGACTGCCCTACCTGGCCATGATCGCCGGCGGAGCCCCGATGATCGGTTTCCTCGGTACGGTAATCGGTATGGTGCAGGCCTTCATGTCGATGGAAAGTGCGGGCAGTACGGTCGACATGAGCATTCTGGCCGGAGGTATGTATGTGGCGATGCTTACCACCGTAGCCGGTCTGATCGTCGGTATCCCGGCCTATTTCGGTTACAACTATCTCGTGGCACGAATCGAGAAACTGGTCTTCCAGATGGAGGCCAACTCGATTGCCTTTATGGATATCCTCAACGAACCGGTGGAGAAATAGAACTATGGCTATCAAGAGAGGATCGAAAGTAGACAAGTCGTTCAGCGCAGCGTCCATGACGGACCTCATGTTCCTGCTGCTGATCTTCATGCTGCTGGCCACGACGCTCATCAATCCCAATGCACTGAAACTCGTGCTGCCGAAGAGCGCCAACCAGATCAAGGAGAAACCCTACACGACGGTCTCCATTACACGCGACCTGCGTTATTACGTGGAGACGGAACCGGTGGAGTTCGAAGAGCTGGAGAGCGTATTGCAGACGCGATTGGCCGGCAAGGAGAGCCCGATGATCTCACTCCATGTCGACGAAACCGTCCCCATGAAGGAGGCGGTGAAGGTGATGAACATCGCCATGGATAACAACTATAAGCTGATTCTGGCCACAAGGCCCAAATAAACATTCCGATGTACTATTACGAGCCGGACGATCATCGAAACAAGCGGACAGGCATCATCGCCGCGGTGGCATACGTCGCCGTGTGGGGTGTGTTGATGCTTTTCGCTTCGTGGAAGGTCGAGATTCCCCAGTCCGATGAGGGCATCCTCATCAACTTCGGCAATACGCAGCAGGCCGGGGGAAAAACCGATCTGGCTCTTAACGACCGCAGCGATCGGCTCGCAGCGCCGCAACCTACCCGCAAACTGGACGAGGAGGAGGTCCTGACCAGCAAAGCGGAAGATGCGCCTGCCGTGGTGGAGACCAAGAAACCGCAAAAGACCGAACCGAAACCGGAACAGGAGAAGCCCAAGCCGCGCGAAGTGAACCGCAAAGCCCTTTTCCCGGGTCGTACGGTAGGTAGCCAGTCGGCTTCGGAAGGTACCTCGGAGGGAAAAGGCAACGAGGGTCAGGAGAGCGGAGCTCCCGATGGCGCGCATGCCGAAGGGGGCGGAGTCGGCACTTCCGGCCACTCGTTCGATCTTTCGGGCCGCTACCTGGTGGGGTCGCTTCCCGTGCCGGAGTACAATGCCAATGAACAGGGACGCGTCGTAGTGCAGATTACCGTGAACAGGGAAGGGCGGGTAACCTCGGCCTCCTATCGGCAACAAGGCTCGACCACCAACCGAAGCGAATTGGTCAATGCTGCGCTCAAGGCCGCCCGACAGGCTCGATTTACCGTCAGCGAGACGAGCGACGTACAAACCGGTACGATTACCTACATTTTCAAACTCCATTGAAAAAGAATGCCATGAAAAGACGATCAGCACACCTTTTTGGCCTTCTGTTTGCATTCGCACTCTTTACGGCCGCCGTATCGGGAGGTCCCCATATGCTTTTCGATCGGCTGGAACACGACTTCGGAGAGATTCCCCAAGCATCGAAAGAGGTGAAATGCACATTCGATTTTACGAACGACGGGGATGCTCCGTTGGTCATCACACGCATCGTTACTTCGTGCAGCTGCACGAAGGCTGCATACAGCCGGAAGCCGATTCTCCCGGGGGAAAAATCGACGATAACCATTATCTATGAGCCCCAGAAGAAGGAGTCGGGCGTGTTCTACAAAGCCATTGAGGTCTACTCCAACGCGACACCCAAACGACAGATCATCGTGATCAAAGGCAATGCGATAGAGGAGGAGTAATGCGATGAACATTCTGATTGAAAACTGCCTTGTGCTGCCCATGACGGCAGGGGCAGGAGAAGCACAATATTTTCGGGCGACCGTAGGCATTGCCGAGGGGCGTATCCGCATGATCGATCGCGACGGCAGCCGTACGGAGTCGTTTTGTCGTCAGTGGGGCGCCGACATGCAGGTGATTGACGGGCAGGGCAAACTCCTGATGCCCGGACTTATCAACGTCCATACCCATGTGGCCATGACCCTGATGCGGGGTTTTGCCGACGATCTGCCGCTCATGCCGTGGCTGAACGACAAAATATGGCCTTTCGAAGCCAAGATCGATCGCGACGACGTTGCTCTCGGAGCCCGCTTGGGCATTGCGGAGATGCTGCTCAGCGGAACGACAACCTTCGTCGATATGTACTGGTACGAAGAGGCGGTTGCCGAAATTGCCCGCGAAACCGGGATTCGCGCCGTACTCTCGCCCTGTTTCGTCGATTCCCGCATGGAGGCCTTCGAAAAAGACCTGCCTGCGACCCTCGAACGGGCTGCAGGTTGCGACCGACTGACTGTGAGGGTGGCGCCGCATGCCCCTTACAGCTGCTCGAAGGAGAATATTTTACGCGGGGTGGAGCTCTGTCACCGTTACGGAATCGGCATGCATACCCACCTGGCCGAAACTCAGGCCGAGATGGAGCAGGTTCGGAAACTCCACGGCCTGTCGCCGATCCGTTATTTCGATCAGCTCGGTGTATTCGATCTGCCGACCATCGCGGCCCACTGCGTCTGGGTCGATGACGACGACATAGCCATTTTGCGGGATAAAGGGGTCTCTGCGGCACATAATCCGCAGAGCAACATGAAGTTGTCGAGCGGAGTATCTCCCGTCGAACGGCTGCTGCAAAACGGCGTGAACGTGGGGATCGGAACCGACGGAACCAGCTCGAACAACGACCTCGACATGTGGGAAGAGATGCGTAGCTGCGCCTTCCTGCAGAAGCTGGCCGACAACGATCCTTGCACCCTGCCGGCCTACGAGGTACTGAAGATGGCCACCGTAAACGGGGCGAAAGCCATCGGCATGGAGGGTGAATTGGGAGTTGTGGAGGAGGGAGCCATCGCCGATGTGATCCTTATCGATATCGAAAAGACCCACTTTTATCCGCGACACAACCTGGTGGCCAACCTGCTCTATTGCGGCAAAGCGGCAGACGTAGATACGGTGATCGTGGATGGCCGTATCCTCGTGGCGGGCGGAAAGATCGTCGGAGTGGACTTGCCCGCGCTTTATGCGGCCATGGAAAAAAGAGTGGCCGAAATATTGCGTCGCTGAATCTCTGTATGAAAATCATCAGACTCTCTTCCGGAATCATCCTCAGGCAGCTTCATGCGCCCGATGCACCCGATATTTTCCAGGCGATCGATACCCAGCGAACCTATCTCGGACGTTGGTTGCCTTTCGTCGAGTCGACCCGGGCATTGGCCGATTCGGAGGCTTACGTACGTTCGGTCGAGGAGGGAAGCGAACCGGTCTTTACGATTCGAGTAGACGGGGCTTTCGCCGGATTGGTCGGATTCCGAAATACCGATCTGAAACATCTCTCGACGGAGATCGGCTATTGGTTGCGGGAAGAGTTCCAGCATCGCGGCATCATGACCGGCGCGGTGAGTCGTCTGATCGATTTCGCCTTCGAGGAGCTGGGCGTCGAGCGGGTGACGATTCGTTGCGCGGTGGGTAATGAACGGAGTCGCAACATTCCTCGTCGGCTCGGATTCTCTTTCGAAGGGGTCGAACGTAACGGGGAACTGCTCGCCGGTGGGGTCTTTACCGATCTCGAAGTATATGGTTACCGGCGGTATGGACAAGTTTAAAGGCTACCGACATTCTACAAGGTTCGATGTCTGCCTCCCCCGAACAACGTATCGCATGACAGAAAGAAGAAAGGCGGACCGGATTAATTCCGGTCCGCCTTTCTGGCTTTTCATACCCCTTGCGGAGGAGATCCCTATTTGTTGGAGAAGGTCAACCCCTCTTTCCCGGCATCGATTACCACGGGTTTTTCGCGATCGATCTTGCCGGAGAGAATCTCCTTCGAGAGTTCATTCACCACGTAGCGTTGAATGGTCCGTTTGATGGGACGTGCCCCGTAAAGCGGATCGAATCCCTCGTCGGCCAACCACGTGCGGGCCTTTTCGGTCACCTCCAGCCGGATGCCGTTTTGCTCGAGCATGCGGGCGATACCGTGCATCTGGATGTCGACGATCTCCAGCGTGTCGCGACGCGTGAGCGGGGTAAACATGATGATCTCGTCGATTCGGTTCAGGAACTCCGGTTTGAGATGTTGTTTGAGCAACTCGATCACCTCATCCCGCGTCTTGTCGACCACCTCCTGAGGTACTTCGCCCTTGCTGTCGGCGTGTTGGGTGAAATTCTCCGAAATAAGGCCGGAGCCCATGTTGGAGGTCATGATGATGATCGTATTGCGGAAATCGACCGTACGTCCCTTGTTGTCGGTCAACCGTCCGTCGTCGAGGACCTGCAGCAGGATGTTGAAGACATCCGGATGGGCCTTTTCGATCTCGTCGAGCAGCACCACGGAGTAGGGTTTCCGCCGTACGGCTTCGGTGAGCTGTCCACCTTCGTCGTATCCGACGTATCCCGGGGGCGCTCCGATCAGTCGCGACACGGAGTGACGCTCCTGGTATTCGCTCATGTCGATTCGGGTCATCATGTTGTCGTCGTTGAAGAGAAACTCCGCCAGCGCCTTTGCCAACTCGGTCTTACCCACACCGGTCGTACCGAGGAAGATGAACGACCCGATCGGTTTGCGCGGATCGCTCAGCCCGGCCCGGTTGCGTCTTACGGCATCCGAGATGGCTGCAATGGCCGCGTCCTGTCCTACGACCCGTTTGTGGAGTTCGCTCTCCATATGGAGCAGTTTCTCGCGTTCGCTGGCCAGCATCCGGCTGACCGGAATGCCTGTCCAACGGGAAACCACTTCGGCGATATCCTGCGCGTCGACCTCCTCTTTGATCATTGAGGTGTCTCCGGAGAGTTTCAACTCTTCCTGCAGGTTGGCGATCTCCGTCTCCGTTTCGCGGATACGACCGTAACGGATTTCGGCCACCTTGCCGTAGTCTCCGCTGCGTTCCGCTTCGGCGGCCTCGACCTTCAGCTTCTCGATCAGCTCTTTGTTGGTCTGAATCTTGGCCAACAGATCGCGTTCGCTCTGCCATTTGGCTTTCAACGTATTTCGCTGAGCGTTCAGTTCGTCGATTTCGCGCGTCAGCTCCTCCAACCGTTTGGTGTCGTTTTCGCGACGGATCGCCTCGCGCTCGATCTCCAATTGCCTGATCCGGCGGTCGAGCGTATCGATCTCTTCCGGCACGGAGTTCATCTCCAGCCGCAGTTTCGACGCCGCCTCATCCACGAGGTCGATCGCTTTGTCCGGCAGGAACCGCGAAGTGATGTAACGGTTCGACAACTCCACGGCCGCAATGATCGCTTCGTCTTTGATCCGAACCTTGTGGTGGTTCTCGTAGCGGTCTTTCAGACCACGCAGGATCGAAATCGAATCTTCCACAGTGGGTTCGTCGACCATGACTTTCTGGAAACGCCGTTCGAGCGCCTTGTCCTGTTCGAAATATTTCTGGAATTCATCGAGTGTCGTAGCACCGATCGTACGCAGTTCGCCTCGGGCCAGAGCCGGTTTCAGAATGTTGGCGGCATCCATGGCGCCGTCGCCCTTGCCGGCTCCCACCAACGTGTGGATCTCATCGATGAAGAGCAAGATCTCTCCTTCCGACGAGACAACCTCTTTCACGACCGCTTTCAGCCGCTCCTCGAACTCCCCTTTGTACTTTGCTCCGGCAACCAGCGCACCCATGTCGAGTGAATAGATCTGTTTGCTCTTCAGGTTCTCCGGCACATCGCCGTCGACGATCCGATGGGCGATTCCTTCGGCGATGGCAGTCTTACCGACGCCCGGTTCACCCACGAGTATCGGGTTGTTCTTGGTCCGACGCGACAGGATCTGAAGGACCCGACGAATCTCTTCGTCGCGGCCGATCACCGGATCGAGTTTTCCGGCACGAGCCTGTTCATTCAGGTTGATGGCGTATTTCCCGAGGGCATCGAAGGTTTGATCCGACGTCTGGCTGTCGATCGAAGAGCCTTTACGGAACTCTTTGATGGCCGCCATCACCTCCTTCTCGGCAGCACCGTTCTCTTTCAGCAACCGGGAGGCTTCCGACTTTTCGGCAATCAGGCCGAGCAGCAGGTGCTCCACGGAGGCGTAACGATCCCCGAAAGCAGCGGTGAATTCCGTCGCTTTCTGGATCACGCGCGAAGAGTCGTTGGCGAAATATTGGTCGCCACCCGAAACCTTCGGCAACGCGTTGATCGTGCGTTCCACGGCATCGCGCAAACCTTTGATGTTCACGCCTACGCGCGACAACAGAAAAGCTCCCAACGAGTCGTCCTCGGCAATGATCGACGCGAGGATGTGCACGGGTTCGACCGCCTGGTTGTTTTTCGACGCGGCGATCGAGAAGGCTTGTTGAAGCGCTTCCTGTGCTTTGATGGTTAATGTGTTGATATTCATAAATTCTTTTGCTCCTTTCTGGGAGTTCTCTCCAGCAAATTCACTGCCAACCCGATGGAACGTGCTGAATTGTCATCGGGTCTCCGTCAAACTTTCCTCTTTTGACAGCGGCTGTCTGTTCTCCGTGCCACTTTGTCGCCGTCTTTCTGACACGAAGGGCTGCTTACCTTCGAGGTAGCAGCCCTTCGTTTGGGGTTCCGGTGCAGATCGGAGTGCTACTCCAATTCAACGAGCGGAGCATCGACCGGGACGTTTTCTCCCTCTTTCACCAAGAGTCGTTTTACGGTACCCGCATAGTCCGACGGAATGTTGTTTTCCATCTTCATCGCTTCGAGTACCACTACGTCTTGGTGCAGAGCCACCTTGTCTCCCGGTTTGACCAGGAATTCCAAAATCTTACCCGGCAGCGGAGCATTCACCGTAGGCCCGGTTATCGGCTCCACTGCGACCTCCTCCTCTTTCTGCTCTGCAGCTTTTTTGGCGGCCTCTTCCGCTTGCTGTGCAGCGTAGGCATCGCATTTGGTTTTGGTGAGGAAATCTTTGGCCACGAGCGGGAAGAGCTCCAGAAGCAGCTCCTCTTTCTCGTTTGCAGCCAATTTTACTCCTCCGCACTGCTCGAGCACAGGATTCGGCTGCATCTGGTATTTCGAGGTATCGTACGGAACCTCTTCGCGTGTTCCGGCAATCTGCAGACGGAACTCCGGATTGACCTTCACGGGGGTGTGACCATATTCGCCCTTCACCAGATTGACAAACTGCACGCTCTTGTTCGTGTACATCGGTTTGCCGTTCTTCAGGTCGATCGCGCAGTTGACGGCCTGTGCTCCCACGATTTGGCTGGTCGGAGTGACCAGGGGCGGCAGACCTGCATCGAGCCGCACACGAGGGATCAACTCCATGGCTTGCGGCAGGATCTCTTCGTTTTTCAGCTGTTTGAGCTGAGCCACCATGTTGGTGTACATACCTCCGGGAATCTCCGCCTTTTGCACCAGCAGGTTGGGCTTCGGGAATCCGAAATGGGCTTCGATCTGATGGCAGGCCTCGAGCAGAGCCTCTTCGTCCTGGTTCTGTGCCGCCTGGATCGCACGGTCGAACGTTGCGTCGATCTCCGCAGGCAACTGATCCACGAGCGGATTGAACGGTACGGGGATCTGTTTGACGGCATCGTAAGCCTCCAGTTCTTTCCGGATGTTGAGCAGCTCGGCGTTGATCTTCGCCACAGCGGCCATATCCACACCGATTTCGATGCCCAATTTTTTGCAGAAGATATAGATCAGTTCGACGGCAGGAGCGGCCGGTCCGCCTGCGAAATTCCAGATGTTGGTATCTACCACGTCGGCTCCGGCCACAATGGCGGAGAGTACCGATGCGAGTCCGTATCCGGGCGTACAGTGGGTATGGAAGTCGATCGGCTGCGGGAGGTTCTGTTTAAACAACTTCACCAGGCCGTAGACCCGTTTGGGCGGAATCAGACCGCTCATATCCTTGATCGTAATCATATCGGCGCCCAGATCGGACATCTGTTTGGCCTTGTCGAGGAAATAGGCATCGGTGAAGACCGGTGCGGGGTTTTTCTTTCCGCGCAGTTTGTCCCAGAAAGAGAGGGGCGGATATTTCGGGTCGACGGTGTAGCAAACCGCGCAATCGGCTATGCCGCCGAACTCTTTCACGTATTTCACGGTCGAACGGATGTTGTCCACGTCGTTCAGCGCATCGAAAATACGCATGATGTCGAGGCCCGACTGAATGGAGAGTCGGCAGAACCCTTTGATAATTTCATCCGTGTAGGGGCTGTATCCGAAGAGGTTGCGGCCTCTGGACAATGCGGTCAGTTTGGAGACGTCGCCTACGGCGGCCTTGATTTTTTCGAGTCGGTCCCACGGACTTTCGCCGAGGTAGCGCATCACGGAATCGGGAACGGCGCCGCCCCACACCTCCATGGCATAAAATTTTGCATCCTTGTAAAACGGAAGCACACGGTCGATCTGTGCTTGAGTCATCCGGGTGGCGAAAGCCGATTGCTGACCATCTCTGAGGGTCAGGTCACGAATCTTGAGTGTCTTCATAATCAAATCGTTTTTGCCGGTGATTCTCTTTAATGGTGTTAGTCTAATGACATAACTTACAAATGTATGAACTTTTTTCCACAATCCCATAGGGTTTTTATCGCTTTCCGGTCCGATTGTCCGCACAATCCTCCGAAACTTTTGTACGATTTTGCTATCGGAGCCGTTCGCATTCCCCCCCCTCTTGAAACAGGAAATTCCGGTAGAATCCGGAATCTCCTATCGTTTTTTCAAAATATCATTTCCTCTACGCTTGCGCCGTTCACTCTTCGTAACCGAATCGACGAAGCTGTCGCGTATCGTTGCGCCAGTCGTCGCTTACCTTCACGTGCAGCTGCAGGAAAACCTTTTTGTCGAGGAATTTTTCCAGGTCGATCCGGGCCGCCGTACCCACCTTCTTGAGCCTTTCGCCCTTGTGTCCGATGAGGATTCCCTTCTGCGATTCGCGTGCGACATGGATCGTCGCACCGATCCGATCGATCTCCGGTTCCTCCTTGTACTCGTCGATGGTGATCTCCACACTGTAGGGTATCTCTTTCGAGTAGTTGAGAAGAATCTTTTCCCGGATAATTTCCGAGGCGAAGAAGCGCAGACTGCGATCCGTCAGCGCATCTTTCGGATAGAACGGTTCGCCTTCGGGGAGCAGTTGCAGAATCAGATCGAAAAGTCCCGGGATGTTGAAACCCTCGAGCGCCGATACCGGAACGATATGCGCATCCGGGAGCCTTCTCTTGCACCGTTCCGCCATCGTCTCGAGCGCCTCCGGCGTGGTCAGGTCGATCTTGTTGATCACCACGATCGTTGGGATACCGCTATGGGCGATCTTCTCGACAACCTCCGTCGAACGATTCTCCGCGCCCTCCCCTTCGGCTGTCAGCTCCACCGTATCGGTGACATAGAGAATCACATCGGCATCCTGTACGGCGCCGTGCACGAACTTCATCATCGACTCTTGCAGCTTGTAGCTCGGCTTCAGAATTCCCGGTGTGTCGGAATAGACAATCTGGAAATCTTCGCCGTTCACGATACCCATGATACGGTGTCGCGTGGTTTGTGCCTTGGAGGTGATGATCGACAGTCGTTCTCCGACCAGTCGGTTCATCAGGGTCGACTTGCCCACATTGGGATTGCCGATGATGTTTACAAAACCCGATTTATGCATTGGTTCTCTTTTTCAAGGAGGCGGTGTATTTTCCTCGTTAGTCGGTCTGTTATACGTGGATGGCCGATCCTTCGGCCGCTTCGGCCGCCTCCATGATCGCTTCGTGCATGGTTGGATGGGCATGTACGATACGGGCGATCCGATGGGCCGTTGCACCGAGCATTTTGGCCAAAGTAGCTTCGCCGATCATCTCTGTCACATTCATTCCCACCAGATGGGCTCCGAGCAACTTGCCGTCGGCCGCATCGAAGATCAGCTTCACGAATCCGTCGCGATCGCCTGCCGCGGTCGCCTTGCCCGATGCCGTGAACGGGAAGCGTCCGATCTTCAGGGCATGTCCCTGTTCGATCGCCTGCTTCTCGGTCAGTCCGACGGAAGCCACCTCCGGAGAGGTGTAGACGCACGAGGGAATCGCGGTATAATCCACCGGTTGTGGATTGAGCCCGCCGATCTTCTCCACACAGCAGATCGCCTCTGCGGAGGCCACATGCGCCAGAGCGGGCGTAGGGATCAGATCGCCGATGGCATAGATTCCGGGGACGTTGGTCCGATAGAACTCGTCGACCACGATTTTGTCGCGTTCCGTCTTCACGCCCAGCTCCTCCAGTCCGATCTCCTCGATGTTGGTTTTGATGCCGACGGCCGAGAGCACCACATCGGCTTCGAGGGTCTGCGGTCCCCGTTTGCTGTCGACGTCCACCTGGCATTTACCGTTCACCACGCGCACAGCCTTGACGGTCGTTCCGGTCAGAACGGCCATACCCCGTTTGCGGAAAGCCCGTTCCATGGTTTTCGATACCTCCTCGTCTTCCAGCGGCATCAGGTTGGGGAGATACTCCACGACGGTAACCTTGACCCCCATCGAGGCGTAGAAATAGGCGAATTCACTGCCGATGGCTCCCGATCCGCAGACGATCATCGTCTCGGGCAGACGAGTCAACGTGAGAGCCTGTTTCGAATGGAGAACGTGGGTTCCGTCGATCGGCATGAAAGCCATTTCGCGCGGACGCGCTCCGGTCGCGAGTACGATATGATCGGCCTCTACCTCCAGGTCTTCCGTCGGAGATTCCACCCGCAGTCGTCCGGGAGCTGTCAACACGCCCTTCCCGGCCAATACCTCGACACCATTCTTCTTCAGCAGGAAGGCGACCCCTTTATTCATCGTGTCGGCCACGGCACGGCTTCGCGCCACCACCTTTTCGAGGTCGACCGTCGTCACCCCTTCGATGTCGATGCCGTAACTCTCGGCCTGACGAATGTAGTTGTAGACCTGTGCGCTTTTGAGCAGCGCTTTCGTGGGAATGCAACCCCAGTTCAGGCAAACGCCACCCAGTTCGGCTTTCTCCACGATCGCCGTCTTCATGCCGAGTTGGGCAGCCCGAATGGCTGCCACATAGCCCCCCGGACCTGCTCCGATTACTACCAAATCGTATTTCATGATGATTTTATTTTGTGATTTCTGAACTCTTTCAAGTTTCGCGCCTACCTCGCACGCAGAATGCCGTCGTCATCGGCTGCCACCGTTCTTTTCCATACCTCTCCGTAGCCGGGGAAGAGCGGCGATGCCGGGATGTTGCGTCCTTCGCCGTTGTCGAGGAATCCGTTCGCGTCTTCACGTTTTACGTTGCCATCGATGTATTTAACCAGCAGGTATTTGTCGAGCTCGCTCCACCGATCGAACAAACTTTGTGCCGTCCGGACCGAATAGTCGGTCAACCGTTCGAGTCCCTTTTTCGGATTGCGTCCCGTCTCTTCGGCCACTTCGCGAGCCAGTTCGGCCACCCGGGCGAGCTGTTCGTTTTCCCACGCGTCGATCACCTTGCGGATGTCGGCCGAGATCAGGTCGTAACGCAGATAGGCGAAATTGGTAACCCGGTTGCAGAGCCAGAACATCGAACTTTCGCTGTATTCGGTCATGTGACCGTTCCGCTGGTCGAGACACCAGGGGATCTCTGTCGTTGCACAGAAAATCGGCGTAAGCGGTGACGTCGCCGCATCGTCCACACCGAACCAGAGAACGCCTCCGGCCGGATAGGGCAAACCGGTCGCCTGCGCCACGAACCAGAATCCGGTCTGTTGGGTAGCAGTAGCCCGTTCGTTGAGGTAGTTCACACCGTCCACCTCGAAATTCATCGGCCGCCAACGGTAGGGCAGTTTGTGTCCTCCGGCTCCGACCCCCTGAGTCATATCCATGGGAGTTCCCTCGAAGTGATCCCGCATGCAGTCGAAGAGCTCTTTCGGAGAGATTTTATCCGAAGGCTTTACCCACAGAGGCATTCGGTTCGCGGCATTGTAACCGAGCGCATAATCGAGGTATCGGTCCATGTCGGGTGCAACGCGTCGGAAAAAGCTCCACACACGCGCTTCGCAGGCCCGCATGGCGCTGAAATCGAGAGGTGCATAGGCATCGGCGAAGCTGAAATCTTCATCCGGCCCGTCGAAATAACCCTGTTCCCGGGCAAAGGTGATCACGTCGGGGGCATAGAGGCAATTCTCCGGATCGTCCAGCGGGAATTGGGCGATGCGGGCCTGATTGGCATGTCCCGACACATATCCGTCGGGAATGCGGCGGGCGACCCAGACGATTCCTTTGCGGATGTTTTGTCCCTCCCGTATTTCGCATCCCTTGCCGATCAGCTCCATGATCCAGGCCTCCTGGGGATCTGCGATCGAGAACGATTCGCCGCTGGAGTAGTAGCCGTACTTGTTGGCCAGATCGACGATGACGCGAATCGCCTCGCGTGCGGTGCGAGCCCGTTGCAGCGCGATATAGATCAACGATCCGTAGTCCATCACGCCCGTCGTGTCGGCCAGCTCGCTGCGTCCGCCAAACGTACTTTCGGCAATGATGAGCTGGTGTTCGTTCATGTTGCCCACCGTGGAGTAGGTCTTTTCCGCCTGCGGGATCATCCCCAACCAGCGACCCGTATCCCATTCGTAGATGGGAAGCATGGTCCCCGGTTTATAGGTCCGGCGCGGGGCACGGTATTGATAGAGGGCTCCGTAGAGTTGGTGCGAATCGGCTGCATAGGTCACCATTACGCTGCCATCGGTCGAGGCTCCGCGCGTAACGATGAAATTGGTGCAGGCATCGCTCTTTCCGGCGAGAAGCAGCGCGGCGAGAAACAGCGCAGCAGGTCGTAAAATTTTCATCGGTTTCGTAATTTTTGGTGTTGAGGGTTTGGCGCAGACAAAGATATACAAAATTGGTCGACTTCGATCTCTCTGTCACGCCTCGCATCGAAGAAAAAGCCCCGCGAGGAGGGAAAACGGGACAAACCCGTAACCGATTCGGCTTTTTTCCTTTGAGCCGATCGCATTTCTGAGGAATTTGCTAACTTTACGGCACGGTAATCGATTAGTCAAATGTCCATCGAAAGTGAAATTCAACGATTGCGGGCCGCTCTTCCGGAAGGGGTGAGCCTGGTCGCTGTCTCCAAAACCCATCCGGCGGAGGCCATCATGGAGGCATACCGGGCCGGGCAACGTATTTTCGGCGAGAATCGCCCGCAGGAGATGAAGGCGAAGTACGACGTGCTGCCCAAAGATATCGAATGGCACCTGATCGGGCATCTGCAGACCAACAAGGTGAAACTCATCGTGCCGTTCGTGGCGATGATCCATTCGGTCGATTCCGATCGGTTGCTTCGCGAGATTGACCGGCAGGCCGAACGGTGCGGCCGCACGATCGACGTATTGCTCGAGGTGAAGATCGGCCTGGAGGAGAGTAAGGAGGGATGGGATTCTGCCGCACTGATCGCCTGGCTCGAAGAGGGGAGCTACCGCACGTTGCAGCATGTCCGTTTTCGTGGGGTAATGGGCGTGGCTACCAACACCGTCGACCGGGAAGAGATCCGGCGGGAGTTCGAATCGTTGTCCCGTCTCCGCGGAGAGTTGCAAAGTCGTTTCTTCGATGAACGGTTCGATCGATTGTCGATGGGCATGACTTCCGACTGGGAGTTGGCCGTGGCGGCCGGCAGCAACATGGTCCGCATCGGCAGCCTCATATTCGGAGCACGTGATTACAACAAACATCCATAAAGCGCAAATCATTCTCTTTTACGCACATGAAAAAACTGGAAACATCCTATCTGGGTCTCGCTTTGTCGAGCCCGGTTATCGTCAGCAGTTCGCCTTTCACCGCTTCGGTAGAGAGCATCGTTGAATTGGAAAAAGCGGGAGCGGGAGCCGTCGTGCTCAAATCGATCTTCGAGGAGCAGATCGACGGAGAGGCTGCCACGCTGGAACACTATTCCGCCTACCCGGAGGCCTCCGGATATCTTGCACGTTATCTCGAAGCCGATTACATACGGGGCTTTCTCGATATGATCGCCGCGCTGAAACGCACGACGAAAATCCCTGTAATAGCCAGCATCAACTGCGCCGAATCGGGCTCGTGGGTCGATTATGCCAAACAGATTGCCGCAGCGGGAGCCGATGCCCTGGAACTCAATGTCTTCTTCCTCGCTACGGACGACCGGAGTTCGGCTGCCGCAATAGAGGAGCGTTACGCTTCGATCGTCGGAGCTGTGGCCGAGGCGGTTTCCATTCCCGTGTCGGTGAAGCTCTCTCCGCGGTTCACCAACATCCACGCCGTGCTGCGTGCGCTTTACAACCGGGGCGCCAAAGGGGCGACACTCTACAACCGGTTCTTCGAACCCGATATCGTCGTCGACGAGATGCGGCTCACCGCATCCGACTCGCTGAGCGGTCCGAAAGAGCTGCGCAACGTCTTGCGGGATGTCGCTCTCTCTTCGTCATTGCTTCCGCCGCTGGAGCTCTCGGTCTCCACCGGGGTACATACGGGCGACGACGTATTGAAATGTCTGCTTGCCGGAGCCACCACCGCACAGGTCTGCACGGCGCTGTATCTGCAAGGGACGGGAGTGATCGGTCGGATGAACGAACGGATCGCACAATGGATGGATGCGCACGGGTTCCACTCCATCGATCAATTCCGGGGAGCCATGCGTGCGGAACTCCGGCCGGACAAAAACGATCCGAACGGACGCGTTCAATACATGCGCTTTTTCCCGCAAAAGTAATTCAGAGAAAAGCGAGCAATCGGAATTTTCGGGCCGGGTTCTTCGGAATACCGGCCCGAAATCGTTCAGGCATTGTTATGGAGGATCTCCCCGTCTCGTTTTTGCTATTTTTAAATGAGCCCTTTCGTATCTGATTTTTTTGTGCGTCACGAAATACCGGGAAGAGGGGTCGGTGCACTCCTGGCAAAATTGCGTCCGGAGCCGTTGTCGGAAAGGACAGGCGAAATTCGGGAAATTGTCTTGTACTTTTTTTTGACGAAACAGCGAAAAATCGTCGATTAAAGGGCGTTTCGCAGGACTGATTGAGAAAAATTGTTATTTTTGCATGACGGAAATTGCATGGGACAATCCGCAAAGAGGAGTTCCTGTGCGTTCCGTTTTGATTACGACACATAAGACTCTCTCGACATCCTCATGAAACTCTCCCGTCAGTTCGATTCGATGGATTGCGGCCCGGCCTGTATCCGAATGGTCGCGGAGCATCATGGGAAGCTCTTCCCGCTCAACTATCTGCGCAATCTCTCCTATCTGGCGCGGGACGGCGTCTCCGTAGCCGGTATACACGAAGGGCTCGAAGCAATCGGATTCCAGGCCAATTCCTATAAGATGACGCTCCAGGAGCTGTCGGAGCTCTGCCCTCTTCCGGCTATTCTGCATTGGAATCAGAACCATTTTGTCGTACTCTATCGGATTCGTTGCAAAAAGAACGGGAAAGCCTTCTATTACGTGGCCGATCCGGCCTACGGCAAACACTGTTTTACGGAGGAGGATTTTGCTGCAGAGTGGCTGAGCGGAGAGAAGGGTGTGGCTTTGGCCGTGGAGCCGACACCGCTTTTTTATGCCCAGGATCCGCCTCACGAAGAACATACCATCGGTCGCTTCATCAGGCAGTATTTAAGGCCTTACCGCAACGAGATGGCCCAGCTTGCGCTCGGACTGCTGGCCGGGGTCGTTACGTCGCTGATTGCCCCCTTCCTTACGCAGGCGATGATCGACCGCGGTGTGGGCGATCGCGACCTGCACGTGATTACGATCATCGTGATCGCGCAACTCTCTCTCTTTTTGGGCGGATATGTCATCAACCTGATCCGCAACTGGGTGGTGCTCTACATGAGTACGCGCATCAACATCCGGATCATCTCCGATTTTCTGGAGAAGCTGATGCGTCTGCCGATGAAGTTTTTCGAGACCAAATCGGTGGGCGATTTCAACCAACGTATCTCGGACCACTACCGACTGGAGTCGTTCACCACGTCGGAGACTCTGATGACGATCTTTTCGCTGATCTCCTTTTCGGTCTTTTTCGTGATCATCGGTCTCTATAGTGTTCGGATCCTGATCGTTTACGTCGTCTTCACGCTGCTGAGTATCGGCTGGATGATCTATTTCCTGCGGAAGCGGAAAGCGATCGACTACAAACTGTTCCGCATACGAACCGAAAATCAGAATGCGATTTTCGAGATGATCAACGGAATGTCGGAGATCAAACTGAACAACTTCCAGAACTACAAACGGCGCGAATGGCAAAAAATCCAGGAGAAACTCTACCGTACGCGGATGAAGTCGCTCGGAATCAACCAGACGCAGGGGGCCGGTTATGTCGTGTTGAATCAGTCGCGCAATATTATCGTGACGTTTATCGTGGCCGTTGCGGTGGTGCGCGGAGAGATCACGCTCGGTATGATGATGAGTATCACCTACATCATCGGTCAGATGAGCTCGCCGTTGAGTCAGTTGATCGGATTCGTCCAGCGGTTGCAGGATGCCAAGATCAGCCTGGAACGCTCCGGAGAGGTGCATCTGCAGGAGAACGAAGACAGCAAAGAGGACTATTTGCCCGTTCCGGCCGGTAGCGAGACGATTTCGGTGGAGCATCTCGGGTTCCGTTACGGCGGCTCCTATTCGAAGTGGGTGCTCAAAGATGTCGACTTTGTGATTCCCCGGGGTAAAACGACCGCCATCGTGGGCGAAAGCGGAAGCGGTAAAACCACCTTCATCAAGCTCCTGCTGAAATTTTACCCGCTGATCGAGGGCGGTATCTCCCTCGGCGGGAGATCGCTCGATGAGTTTTCGGCAGACGATTGGCGGAGCCGGTGCGGAATAGTCATGCAGGACAATTTCATCTTTGCCGATACCATCGAACGGAATATCGTTCTGGGAGACGAGGAGATCGACTATTCGCGGCTTGGCGAGGCGATCCGGATCGCCAATCTGACGACTTTCCTGGCCCGGCAACCGATGGGCCTGCAGACCAAGATCGGAACGGCCGGCATGGGAATCAGCGGAGGCGAAAAACAGCGCATCATGATTGCTCGGGCGGTCTATAAAAATCCGGACTACCTCTTTCTGGATGAGGCGACCAGTTCGCTCGATGCGGAAAACGAACGGATCATCGTGGAGAATCTCGATGCCTTTTTCCGCGGGAAAACGGTGGTGGTGATCGCCCACAGGCTCAGTACGGTTCGGAATGCCCATCAGATTGTCGTGCTGAAAGAGGGCCATGTGGAGGAGATCGGCAATCACAAGGAGCTCGTCGCCCGGCGGGGTGTCTACTATAATCTCGTTCATAATCAGCTTGAATTGTCGCAGTGATGGAAGAAATCAAACAAAAAGGACTCTTCGTGATCCGCTACGGGATCTCTTTCGCCTTGCTCTTGCTGCTCGTGATGGTCATGTTCATTATGGATGGCGTACGAATCCGGCAGAAGACAGAGGTGAGCCTGATACGTACGGATTCGGTGTATGTGGCGGTGGTCCGTTCCGACAATCCGCTGCAAGTGGCGCCGACGGATACGGTAAAGATCGAGGTGGAGGGTGCACAATTTCTGTTTCGCTTAACGGGCGAGAATCGGGAATCGGGTTATCTGAAGTTGCAGGCGATCGATTCGCTTCCGCCACAGATCGATCAGGCGTTGCTGTTCGACGGGAAAATCGTCGGGCCGGAGACGCGGCTTCGCGATTTCATCTTTGTCTGGAAGATCTGATCGCACTCTTTTTCGATCGGGGAACGGCGGTTTTATGGCCGCCGGATTTATCTCCCGGCAGAGAGCGCCGGCGATTCGGTTTTGGGCGGTCGGATGGGAAAATCCGTTTGATTGTACTATTTTTGAATTCGGATTCCCGAACGATCCGCTCCCCTGACTCTTTTCGGAGCGGGAAGCGTTGTACGGATACGTGTATTATGGGGAGGGTATGATTTTTCAGGTATGATTCAACAAACGGAGTTTACGCTACGGCCTCGTAGCTACGGGTTTCATCTCATTACCGACGAGGTGTTGACACATCTGCCGGAGTTGCCGGAGATAGGTCTTCTCCACCTTTTTATTTTACACACCTCTGCTGCGCTCTCCATCAACGAGAATGTCGATCCCGATGTGGGAGGCGATTTGAAGCGTGTGTTCGACCGGTTGGTGCGGGAACGAGAGCCCTTCTACACCCACACCTGCGAGGGGGACGACGACATGCCGGCGCATGCAAAATCGACTTTGGTCGGCGTTTCGCTGACGATTCCCATTGTCCGCGGACGATTGCGGCTGGGTATGTGGCAGGGAATCTATCTTTGCGAATTCCGTCGGCATGCCTCCGGACGTCGGCTCGTAGCAACAATTATCGGCTGAGAGCGAAATTCGCAGTAAAGAGCGGCATTCGCAGTAGAGGTCGCTGCTGTTTCATTTCCCCGGCCTTTTCGGAGACAATCTGTTCTCGATGCCCGGTTTTGGAAATAAAGAGGAATTTCTTCTCCTTATGTGCTGGTTTTAACCAAGCAGATTGGGTATTTTCCACAATTTTGACTACCTTTGCACGCTCAAAATGAAGTACTGTTTTTTAAATAACAGTAGCTCGATCGAAAAAAACACATATGTATAAGATAATGAAAATCAAAAAATTGTTTGTTAAGCACGCTTGCCGTGTCGCGATGGTGGCATGGGGAGTTGCAACACTCTCGTCATGCGGAGGAAAGCAGACGGGAATGGTTCAGGAAGCACCGGAATATGCGGTTATCACGCTCGAACCTACCGTGACGAAGCTCAACAATGCTTATCCTGCTACGATTCAGGGAATTCAGGATGTACAGGTTCGTCCCTATGTGCCGGGTTTTCTGACCCGACTGCTGGTGGATGAGGGCGCTCAGGTGAAGAAGGGACAGGCGCTGTTCGAGATCGATCCCGTGTTCTATAAGCAGACTTATGAGGCTGCCAAAGCGCAAGTAGCTGTGGCAGAAGCCTCCGTGGAGACGGCCCGACTCGTGGCGGAGAATCAGCGGGAACTGGCCGATCGCAACATCGTGAGCCAGTTTGACAAGCAGAAAGCAGAGAACGACCTGGCTACGGCCAAAGCCCAGTTGGAGTCGGCCAAGGCCAATCTGATCTCGGCCCGCCAGAATCTCGACTATACGAAAGTGACCAGCCCTTCGGACGGTGTGGTGGGTACGTTCCCTTTCCGTGTGGGCAGTCTTGTCAGCTCGCAAAACGAGTTGACCACTGTGTCCGATATCTCGCGCATGTATGTCTATTTCTCGTTGAATGAGAAGCAGTTGATCGATTTAACCCGTCAGGGTGCTACCCAGGAGGCCATCGCGTCCATGCCTGCCGTGGAGCTGAAACTGGCCGACGGAACCCTCTTTTCGCAGAAGGGGCGGATCGATGCCATCAGCGGCGTGATCGATCCCGCAACCGGTTCGGCTTCGGTACGTGCGGTGTTCGAGAATCCCGATCGTATCTTGCGCAGCGGTGCTTCGGGAGTCGTGCTTCTGCCGGTTCAGAGCGACTCTTCGCTGGTTATCCCGCAGAGTGCTACCAGTGAAATACAGGATAAACGTTTCGCCTTTGTAGTAACCGACTCTTCGACCGTGAAGATGGTCGAGATCGCCACCTTGTCGATCGATGACGGCCAGACCTTCGTGGTGACTTCGGGTCTCAAACCGGGCGATCGCGTGGTGGTCGAGGGAGTGGGAACCTCCGTACGCGACGGAATGAAGATCAAGCCGATCACACCGGCCGAATCGGCGGCTAAATTGCGTGGAGCGACTGCCGGGCAGACCGAAAAATAGCATGATGGAGGTTTCGGAATCCCCCGGCGGTTTGTCCGGCGGGAGTCGGATTCCGTCGTTCCGTCCAACCAAGTTCGAATAAAATGGCAGAAAAATGAAATTAGACAGATTTATACATAGACCCGTGCTTTCGACCGTGATCTCGATTCTGATCGTGATTCTCGGTGTGCTCGGTCTGGTCTCTTTGCCCGTTACCCAATATCCCGATATCGCACCTCCTACGGTGCATGTCTCGACCTCCTACCAGGGCGCCAATGCCCAGACGGTGCTCAACAGTGTGATTGCTCCGCTTGAAGAGGAGATTAACGGTGTGGAGGACATGATGTACATGACCTCTACGGCTTCCAATACGGGTGAGGCGAGCATCGATGTCTACTTCAAGCAGGGTACCGATCCCGATATGGCGGCGGTCAACGTGCAGAACCGTGTGGCCAAGGCGCAGGGTCTGCTCCCCTCGGAGGTGACACGTGTGGGCGTCATCACCAGCAAGCGACAGACCAGTATGTTGCTGGCCTTCACGCTCTACAGCGCGGATGATCAGTACGATCAGACCTTCCTGCAGAACTATGCGAAGATCAACGTCGTGCCGCTCGTGCAACGTGTTCCCGGTGTGGGCGACGTGATGGCCATGGGCGCAGACTACTCGATGCGTATCTGGCTGAAACCCGATGTGATGGCGCAATACGGATTGATGCCGAGCGATGTTTCGGCCGTGCTTTCCGAACAGAACATCGAGGCGGCTCCCGGTCAGTTCGGAGAGAGCGGCGATCAGTCCTATCAGTACATCATGCGCTACAAAGGTCGTCTGCAGACGGCCGATCAGTTCGAGGATATCATCATCAAGGCTACGGAAGACGGCAAGGTACTCCGTTTGAAAGACATCGCCCGCGTCGAGTTGGGCGGTCTGAGCTACGGTTTCGATACCCGTTCGAATTCCCATCCGGGCGTCTCCTGCATGGTATTCCAGACGGCGGGATCGAACGCTACGGAGATCATCAACAACGTGAAGGAGATCTTGGCCGAGGCGTCGAAAGATTTCCCTCCCGGCGTGAAGTATGATATCCTGCTCGATGCCAACGACTTCCTCTTCGCCTCGATCTACGAGGTTTTGAAGACGCTGTTGGAGGCCTTCATCCTGGTGTTCCTGGTCGTATTTATCTTCTTGCAGGATTTCCGTTCGACGTTGATTCCGGCGATTGCGATTCCGGTTGCGCTCATCGGTACTTTCTTCTTCCTCTACCTGATCGGATTCAGCGTCAACCTGTTGACTTTGTGTGCACTCGTGCTCGCGATCGCCATTGTGGTCGACGACGCCATCGTGGTGGTCGAAGCGGTCCATGCCAAGTTGGACCAGGGCTACAAGTCGTCGGTCAAAGCGTCGGTCGATGCCATGAACGAGATCTCGGGGGCGATCGTCTCCATCACGCTGGTGATGATGGCCGTGTTCATTCCGGTAAGTTTCATCTCGGGAACTTCGGGAACCTTCTTCCGGCAGTTCGGTCTTACGATGGCCATCTCCATCGGTCTCTCCGCTGTCAATGCATTGACCCTGAGTCCGGCTCTGTGCGCCATATTCCTCAAACCCCATGACAAGTCGAAGGCGGGAACCGGTCAGAAAATGAACTTCATCCAGCGTTTCCATGCCGGCTTCAATGCGGCGTACGACGTGACGCTGAAGAAATATCGCAACGGCGTCGAATTCCTGATTCGGCGCAAATGGCTCGCTTTTGCAGGGGTCGGTCTGACGATCGTGGTTCTCGTCCTTTTGATGCGTGCCACGCCGACGGGTCTTGTCCCCAACGAAGATACCGGAACCTTTTTCGTGATTGTGGACATGCCGCCGGCCACTTCGCTCGAGAAGACCGAAGCGACATTGGCTAAGGTGGACAGCCTGATCGGAGCCAATCCGGCCGTACACGGTCGTACCCAGATTGCGGGTTACAGCTTCATTGCCGGACAGGGAAGCGCTTACGGTACGTTTATCGTGAAACTCAAGTCGTGGGATGAGCGCAAGTGGAAAGGAGGCGATCTCAATTCGGTGATCGGATCGATCTATTCGCAGGCCCAAAGTCTTGTGAAGAACGGTCGTACGTTGGTCTTCGCGCCGCCGATGATTCCCGGTTACAGTGTGACCAACGGTTTCGAATTGAATCTGCAGGATAAGACCGGCGGCAGTCTCGACGATTTTTACGAGGTGGCGCAAAATTTCCTGGCCCGTCTCAACGAACGTCCCGAGATTTCGGCGGCGCGCACCTCTTTCAGTCCGAATTACCCGCAATACATGGTCGACATCGATGTGGCCAAGACCAAACAGGCCGGGCTGAGTCCTTCGACGTTGCTCGCAGCCTTGCAGGGCTATTACGGCGGACTCTACGCTTCGAACTTCAACCGTTTCGGTAAACTCTACCGGGTCATGATTCAGGCCGACGCCTCGTTCCGTGTCAGCCCGGAGACGATCAACAACATCAAGGTGCGCAACGATCAGACCGGGGAGATGGCGCCGCTGTCGCAGTTCATCACGCTCCGCAAGATCTACGGCCCGGACAATATCAAGCGTTTCAATATGTTTACCGCGATCAGCGTGAACGGTACGCCGGCCGACGGTTACAGTTCCGGACAGGCTATCCAGGCGATTCAGGAGGTTGCCGAAGAGACACTCCCTACAGGTTATGACTTCGAGTTCTCCGGCATGACCCGCGAGGAGCAGAGCTCGAGCGGCAGTACGACAGCCATCATCTTCGTGCTCTGCCTTGTGTTCGTCTATCTCTTGCTCAGCGCCCAGTACGAAAGTTACATCTTGCCGCTCACCGTGATTCTCTCCGTACCGTCGGGCCTGATGGGCAGCTTCCTCTTCGCACAGTTCATGGGCGTGGAGAACAACATTTACATGCAGATCTCGCTCATCATGTTGATCGGTCTGTTGGCCAAGAATGCCATCCTGATTACGGAGTTCGCCCTGGAGCGTCGCCGTACGGGCATGAGTATCGTCGACGCCGCTACGGCTGGTGCTTCGGCCCGTCTCCGCCCGATCCTGATGACTTCGCTCGCCATGGTGATCGGTCTTCTTCCATTGATGTTCGCCCACGGGGTGGGAGCAAACGGAAACAGTACGCTCGGTACGGGCGCCATCGGCGGCATGCTCATCGGTATGATCTGCCAGATATTCCTTGTCCCGGCCCTGTTCGTCGCCTTCCAGAAGTTGCAGGAGCGGTTCAAGCCGATGACCTGGCACGATACAGACAATACGGAGATCGAGTCAGAAATCGAACAGTATACCAAATAGCATTCAAGATTTCAGAGATGAAAAGACAAATCATATTTTCAGCCCTGTGTGCGGCAATCTTTCTTTCGGGTTGTGGCATATATGGCAAGTATAAACAGCCGGAGGCCTCTGTCGACGGGTTGTATCGCGATACGGTGGCCAACGCTGCAACACTCGCTGCCGACGATACGACCAACATGGGCAACCTGGCCTGGGAAGAGGTGTTTACCGATCCCAAATTGCAAACGTTGATTCGTCGGGCGTTGGTGCAGAATCCCGACCTGCAGACCGCCTATTATCGGGTGAAGGAGGCCGAGGCGACTCTGCTCTCCTCGCGATTGGCCTATACGCCCTCTTTGTCGCTGGCCCCGCAGGGAGGTGTCGACAAGATATTCGATAACGGCGAACTCGCCCGGCAGCAGGCTGCTACGCAGGGGTCGTCCAATCTCAACTCCTGGAACTGGAGCTATACGCTGCCCGTTGCGGCGAGCTGGGAATTCGACATTTTCGGAAAGACTCTGAATGCGAAACGGGGGGCCAAAGCAGCCCTGTTGCAGAGCGAGGCTTACCGACAGGCCGTGCAGACCCAGATCATCGCATCGGTCGCCAATTGTTATTATACGTTGCTCATGCTCGATCGTCAGCTTGCCGTGAGCGAAGAGACCGCACGTTTGTGGAGAGAGAGTGTCGAAACCATGAAGGCGATGAAATACGCCGGCCTGGTCAACGAGGCGGCGATCGCACAAAGCGAAGCGCAAAGCTATCAGATCGAAGCGTCGCTGCCCTCCCTGCGCCGACAGATCCGCGAAACGGAAAACGCCCTCTGTCTGATTTTGCAGGAGGCGCCCGGCCCCATCGACAGGGGAAGCCTCGAGGAGCAGATGCTTCCGACGGAGTTGCAGGCGGGAGTTCCTCTGCAGTTGTTGTCGAATCGACCCGACGTGAAGTCGGCCGAGATGGCGTTGGCGGGAGCTTTTTACAATACGAATCTGGCTCGGTCGGCCTTCTATCCTTCGCTCACGATCACCGGAACCTACGGCTATACCAATGGCTCGGGAACTTCGATTCTGGATCCGGCGAAATTCATCTTCTCGGCGCTCGGACAACTGGTGGCTCCCATCTTCTCGAAAGGGGCCAATACGGCTCGTCTGCGGATCGCCAAGGCGCAATACGAAGAGGCCCGTATCGCTTTTCAGTCGGCTCTGCTCAATGCGGGGGCCGAGGTGAGCGATGCGCTTTACCTCTATAGCTCGACCGAAAAGACCATCCAGCGTCGCGACAAGCAGGTGGCAAGGCTGCGCGATGCGGTGGAGTATACGCAGGACCTGTTGAAATACGGTCAATCTACCTACCTCGAGGTGCTTACGGCACAACAGTCCCTGCTTTCGGCACAACTCTCCCGTGTGAGTGACGAGTTTCAGAAGATGCAGGCCGTGGTCAATCTCTATCATGCGCTCGGCGGTGGCCGTACGGACGATACGCAACTGAAAGCCTACGTGAAGAAATAATTAAAAAAGAAAGCGTTATGATCAGCCCTTTAGCTTATATCCATCCCGGCGCCAAGATCGGCGAGGGTGTGACCATCCATCCGTTTGCCTACATCGACGACAACGTGGAGATCGGAGACAACTGTACGATCATGCCCTATGCCAGTGTGCTCAACGGTACGCGTATGGGGCGCAACAACATCGTTTACCAGAGTGCTATCGTGGGAGCTACGCCCCAGGATTTCAAGTTCAACGGCGACCAGACCGAGTTGGTGATCGGTGACAACAACACCATTCGCGAAAAGGTGATCATCAACCGGGCTACCTATGCCGGGGATCGAACGGTGATCGGTAACGGTAATTTCCTGCTCGAGGGGGTGCATGTGGCTCACGACAATCGCATCGGGAACGATTGCATCCTCGGTAACGGCAGCCGGTTGGCCGGTTGTTGCGTGATAGACGACAAGGCGATTCTCGGAAGCGGTGTGATTATCAAACACGGCTGCCACGTGGGCGGATGGACTTTGGTTCGAGACGGATGCCGGGCCAACAAGGATGTGCCTCCCTATATCATTGCTGCACACAACCCGATTACCTATTACGGAATCAACGCCGTGTTGCTCAACAAGATGGGTAAGGTCTCCGAGGAGGTGGTCGACGACATCGCCAAATCCTACCGGCAGATCTATCAGTCGGGAACGAGTGTGGAGAATGCTCTTCGTCGAATCCGTGACCTGATACCGATCGGTCCCGAGGTTCAATACATCCTCGATTTCATCGAACATTCCGAACGGGGAATCATCGGGACGACCATGTAGAGCCTCTCCGGCCCCTTCGGAGGCGAGATTTTGGGCGGCTCTTTCTTGCGGGAATCTTTCTCGGAGGGGAGAGCCGTTGCTTTTGCAGGAGATCGGATTGTCGGATGGCCGGTTCGTTATGGCGTATGGATCGTGTCTTCGAAAAATCTCGCTGGCTCGTGCGATTCCATCCGGACAATGCAACGGACGATCGGACGACTCTTTGCGGCGTGTCGTTTCAACAATCCGGTGGCAAATTCGTCGGAGAGGGGTGTTGCATCGGCCCGTTCGTTGTGTTATCTTTGCTTATGGGGAGTCGCAGAAGCTCTCTGAAAATTACAGGCAGCGGATGGATACGGCAACATTTTGCAATGAGCTCTACCAGATCGTGGCGCAGATTCCTTCGGGACGCGTGGTCTCTTACGGCGATCTTGCCCGGTTGGCAGGTGCTCCGGGTCGGGCTCGTTTGGCGGGGTATGCCATGCGGCACGCTCCGGCAGGATTGCCTTGCCATCGGGTGGTGCATCATTCCGGCCGACTTGTTCCGGGCTGGAGGGCTCAGCGCGAACGGCTTGAAGCGGAAGGTGTGCGTTTTCGCCGCAACGGTTGTGTGGATATGACCGAAAACGGTTGGTTGCAATGCGAAGAGAAGATGTTGTAAGATGGCTCGGTGGAATCCCTGGCATGGTTGCCATAAATTGAGCGAAGGATGCCGCAATTGTTACGTCTATCGGATCGACGGACAGCACGGTCGCGACAGTTCGGACGTACGTAAAACGGCCGATTTCGACCTCCCTGTGCGCATGGGGCGCGGTCGTAGGTATAAGATCGCGGCCGGCGAGACCGTCTACACCTGTTTCAGTTCCGATTTTTTCGTGGAAGAGGCCGATGAGTGGCGGCCGGAGGCGTGGGAGATGATTCGTCGTCGGAGCGATCTTCGTTTCTTCCTGATCACCAAACGCATCGATCGGTTGGCTGGCTGTGTGCCGGATGATTGGGGCAACGGTTATTCCCATGTAACGCTCGGGTGCACGATAGAGACCCAGGATCGGGCCGATTATCGCATGCCGATCTATCGCGATGCGCCGATCCGTCACAAGATCGTGATTTGCGAACCGTTGTTGGAGGCGGTCGATCTTTCGCCCTGGCTCGGGTCGTGGTGCGAGGAGGTGATCGTCGGCGGCGAATCGGGCCCGGAGGCTCGTGTGTGTCGTTGGCAGTGGGTAATTGATCTGCGCCGGCAGTGTATGGAGAGAGGGGTGGCGTTCCGCTTCAAACAGACGGGAGCCCTGTTCGAACGCGACGGAAAGTTGTACCGCATTCCGCGCCGACTGCAACAGAGTCAGGCCGGCAAAGCGGGGATCGATCTTTTCTGAACAAAAGGATACGACCTGTCGACCGAAACAGGTCGATCGATGCGGAAGAGCTATCCTCAAATGCCGATCGCAACCGGTAACCTTTCCTTTTGTGCCTATGCGAATGTGTTTATGCAGCAACGCTCTCGATTTTCCGGGAGGCATTGGCCGGAAAATCTGCCACGGCGCGGTTTTTTCGTGATCGGGAAGGGCTACCGCTCCTTGTTCGGGGCCTTTTTGTAGTCGGGGTGCCTGTCGAGCCAAGCTATGGCATAGGAACAGGTTGCTGTCGGGATCAGTCCGTTGCAAAGTGCATAGTCGTAGGCAGCCTGAACGAGGGCCGAGGCGATACCTCTCCCTTCGATGGCGCGTGGAACGAGGGTGTGGAGAATGTTGAGCCGGTCACCCTCGATGCGGTATTCGGTGAGCGCTGTTGCTTCGTCGACGCGTGTTTCGAAACGGGATGCTTCAGCGTTGTGTCGGATGTCGTATTGCATAATTCAGGATCGTTTTTTCGATTGGTCGGAAAACTGCATGTTTCGCGCCGAATTGTTCGGCGTGTGGCGAAAGAGGTGCGGTTGCCTCAGAATCCGGCCATGGCCCGGCGGATTTTTGCTCCGAGCCGGACGAATCCGAAATGGGAGGGAATATCGTCCACCTTCATCCATTTGCAGGCTTTCGACTCGGTTGGGTCGATATGAAGTTCGCAGGAGGTGTCCGGCAGCGTGAAAAGGTAACGGACATCGAGATGCCAGTGCGCCGCTTCCCGTTTCGTCTCGGAAAGGGGGATCGGGTGGCAGTCGAGATCGATCACCGGGAATCGATCGGGTCCGATACCCTGCAGAGTCAATAGGGAGGGACGAATACCTGTCTCCTCCTCCACTTCGCGCAGCGCGGCGGTAAGAATCGATGCGTCGGACGCCTCGACATGTCCGCCCGGCTGGAGCCACTTTTTCAACTGCACGTGTTCGAGCAGGAGCAGACGGTCGGTCGACGGATCGTAGACCATGCCGCTTGCCGTGATGTGTCCCGTGAAATTTTTACGGTCGTAGAGCGACGGACCGTCAAATTGTTCGACGAACCGGATGAATCGGTCCAGCCCTTCCCGTTCTTCCGGAAAGAGTTCGAGATAACGTGCTATCGTTTGGCGAAGTTCCTGTTGCGAGGTCATGTTCAATCGGTTTTTAAATAAGGGCTCCCGTTTTTGAAACAGTCTCTTTCAAAACGGATTACCCGGACAAGTCGTAAGTTTCTGCCCGCTTTCCGTGGAGAAGACCCTGTGGATCGTGTCGGGTTACGGACGAGTCTGTCCGTCGCCCGTGATGACGTATTTGTAGGTGGTCAGCTCCGGAAGCGCCATCGGCCCGCGGGCATGAAGCTTCTGGGTGCTGATGCCGATCTCGGCTCCGAAACCGAATTGTGCACCGTCGGTAAAGGCGGTCGAGGCGTTGGTGTAGACGCATGCGGCATCGATCCGACGCGTATAGTAGGCCGCCGTTTCGGGATTCTCCGTCAGAATCGCTTCGCTGTGGCGCGAGGAGTAACGGGAGACATGAGCGATCGCTTCGTCGATGTTCGCCACGGTCTTGACAGACATTTTGTAGTCGAGAAACTCCGTGCCGAAACTCTCTTCGTCGGCCGGTTGCAACAGTCGGGCCGGGTAGTTGCCCTGAAGGCGGTCGAAAGCGGCCGGGTCGGCGTAGATCGTCACGTTTTTCGAGGCGAGCGGCGCACAGATCGTGGCGAGATCGTCGAGTCTTCCTGCGTGGATCACCAGCGAATCGAGCGCGTTGCAGACACTGACGCGGCGGGTCTTGGCATTGAAGACAATCGCAGCACCTTTGGCAACATCGCCCTCGATATCGAAATAGGTGTGGCAGATGCCTGCGCCGGTTTCGATCATCGGGACGCGGGCGTTCTCCCTGACGTAGGCGATCAGTCGGGAACTGCCGCGCGGGATCAACACATCGATGCTTCCTGTGGCATTGAGCAGGGCTGCGGTCGCTTCACGATCCGAGGGGAGCAGGGTGAGCGCATCGGGTGTTATCCCCTCTTCCGCGAGGGTCGACCGGATCAGTGCGGCGGCCGCTTCGTTCGTGCAGCGGGCATCGCTTCCCCCCTTCAGCACACAGGCGTTGGCCGAGCGGAAACAGAGTCCGAATACATCGAACGTGACGTTGGGTCTCGCTTCGTAGATGACTCCGACGACACCGAACGGAACTCGTATTTTGCGTATTGTCAATCCGTTGGGTCGCGTCGTTTCAGAGATCGTCTCTCCGACGGGCGACGGCAGTGAAGCCACGTTACGCATGTCGGCAGCGATCGCTGCGATCCTTTCGGGCGAGAGCAGCAGCCGATCGTAGAGTGGGTTGGATGGATCCATGCGGGAGAGATCGTCGGCGTTGGCCGCAAGGAGCGTCTCCACCTGCTCCTCGATGCGTGCGGCAACGCTGCATAATACGCGGGCCGTGGTTTCGGCCGAAAGAAGTGCGATCTCGCGCGAGGCACGGACCGCATTGTCGAAAAGATATGTGTAATTCATGTCAGTCGAGGAATAGGTAGTCGTAGTGGATGAGGGGGCGTAATCCTTTGCGTCCGGCCGTTTGGGCCGCGTGAATGCTGTCGGTCGAGACCTGTCCTACGCCGATCGGTTCGCCTTCCGGTCCGACGATTCGCACGATGTCGCCGCGGTCGAAATCGCCTTCGACCCGTACGACTCCGATCGGCAGAAGACTCGTTGCCGTCGGCCCGGTAAGGGCTTCGAGTGCGCCCTGGTTGATATGGATGATTCCTTTGGCGAAACCTTCGCTGTGGGCGATCCATTTTTTTACGCCGGAGACGGGATGCTCCGACGGGATGAATCGGGTACACGGAACCTCTTTCCCTGCCGCCAGGTCGACCAGAATGCCGTCGCGACGACCGCAGGCAATCACCACCTCGATCCCTTCGGCCGCCACTTTGCGGGCGATGCGGCTTTTGGTGAGCATGCCTCCACGACCGAACGAAGAGCGCTCCGTACGGATGAAACGGGCAAGGTCCGAGGTTTCGGGATAGACCTCCCGGATCAACTGGGCTTCTCCGCTGCCTGGATTGCCGTCGTAGATGCCGTCGATGTTGCTCAGGATGATCAGGGCGTCGGCACCCATCATGGTGGAGACGAGTCCGGCCAGTTCGTCGTTATCGGTAAACATCAGCTCCGTCACGGAGATCGTGTCGTTCTCGTTCAGAATCGGGATAACCCCGCTTCGCAGCATGGTCTCCATGCAATTTTTCTGATTGAGGTAGTGGTCGCGGGTCGAAAGACTCTCCTTGGTAGTCAGAACCTGTCCGCAAACGATGCCCCGTTCACGAAAAAAATCGTAGTAGCGATTGATCAGTTTGGCTTGTCCAACGGCCGAAAAGAGTTGCCGGGCCGACACGGAGTCGAGTTTGCGTCCGCCGGGCAGTTCGCTGCGTCCGGCCGCTACGGCTCCCGAAGAGATCACGATGCATTCGATCCCCTCCGCATGAAGCATGGCCAGTTGATCGACCAGCGAGCAGATCCGTGTAATGTCGAGTGTGCCGTCTTGGCGTGTGAGTACGTTGCTGCCGATCTTGACGACGAGCCGCCTGTAGGGTGATTTTTCTCTCTTTGTCATCTCGCTCTTATTTGCTGGCCAGAAGGCCATTGATTACGGCTGCCGTGAACCCGCTGCGTTCCATTTCGTTTAATCCGCGGATGGTTATGCCTCCCGGGGTGGTAACCTTGTCGATTTCGGCTTCCGGGTGGTTGCCGCTGGCGGCGAGCAGCGCGGCGGCACCCTTGATGGTCTGCACCACGACACGTTGAGCGTCACCTGCACGCATGCCGAGCTGTACGCCTCCCTCCGTGGCAGCACGAACGTAGCGCAATGCGTAGGCGATACCGCACGAGGCGAGTGCCATGCCGACTTCGAGCTGTTTTTCATCCACGATCATTACTTCGCCCAGTGCGCCGAAAAGCTCCGCAAGGAGATTCTGTTGTTCGGCCGACGCATGTCGCGGAGCGAGGAAGGTCATGCTTTCACCCACCGCAGCGGCCGTATTGGGTATGGCGCGGAAGAGGGTCGGTTTTGACCGATCGCCATCGGCAACGAGCCATTGCTCCAGTTCGTCGAACGAGATGCCTGCTGCCACCGAGACCACGATCTGTTTTTCAAGATCGAGAACCGGTCGTATTTGAATCAGGGTCTCCCGGATGAACCACGGTTTGACGGCAAGTAAAACGATGTCGGCTCCTTTCACCGCCTCGACGTTGTCGGTTGTGGTGTGGATTTCCGGTCGGGTATTGCGTATTTTTGCGAGTGTCTGTTCGGTGCGTGCCGTGCAGGTGAGTCGGATGTCGGATGATTTCTCTCCGCTGGTCAGCCCGCGGGCGATGGCACCACCCATGTTTCCTGCTCCGATGATCGTAATTTTCATAGTCTCTCCGGTATGTTTGTACTATTTTTGACAAATGTATGGAAAAAAACGGCAACTACGGAAAAAAAGAGCCACGCCCCCGGAAGCAAACAATATTTTTCGTATCTTTGCCCTTTGGAAGAAAGAGAACTTATCATAAACATTTTAAAAGGATTAAAACTATGCAGATTATCAGTGTTCATGCAAGGGAGATCCTCGATTCGAGAGGCAATCCGACCGTCGAAGTGGAAGTAACCACCGCATCCGGTGCATTTGGCCGGGCCGCCGTTCCGAGCGGAGCGTCGACAGGCGAAAACGAGGCTCTGGAGCTTCGCGATGGCGACAAGAGCCGCTATCTGGGCAAAGGTGTCACGAAAGCCGTGGACAACGTCAACAAGGTGATCGCTCCGGAGATCATCGGAATGAACGTAACCGATCAGGTGGGTATCGACAAGACGATGATTGCCCTCGACGGTACGCCGACCAAGAGCAAACTCGGCGCAAACGCCATCCTGGGTGTTTCGCTCGCTTGCGCACGCGCTGCTGCCGACTACTTCGGACTGCCCCTTTATCGTTACATCGGCGGTACGAATGCCAAGACGCTGCCCGTGCCGATGATGAACATCATCAACGGCGGTTCGCACTCCGATGCTCCGATCGCTTTCCAGGAGTTCATGATCCGTCCGGTGGGCGCTCCTTCCTACAGAGAGGGCTTGCGGATGGGCGCTGAAGTGTTCCACGCTTTGAAGAAGGTGCTCCACAACCGTGGCTTGAGCACCGCAGTGGGTGACGAGGGTGGTTTCGCTCCCGCACTGAAGGGAACGGAGGACGCCATCGAATCGATCATCGAGGCGATCAAGGCTGCCGGCTACAAACCGGGCCGCAAATGCGAAGGCGGTGATGTTGCGATCGGTATGGACTGCGCATCTTCCGAGTTCTTCAAGGACGGCATCTACGACTATACGATTTTCGAAGGACCGACCGGTGCCAAACGTACTTCGAAAGAGCAGGTAGAGTACCTGAAAGGGTTGGTTGCCAAATATCCGATCGATTCGATCGAGGACGGTATGAGCGAGAACGACTGGGAGGGTTGGCAGATGCTGACCGCCGAGATCGGTGACAAATGCCAGCTCGTGGGCGACGACCTTTTCGTAACGAACGTAGAGTTCCTCAAGAAAGGTATCGAAATGGGATGCGCCAACTCGATCCTGATCAAAGTAAACCAGATCGGTTCGCTGACCGAGACGCTCGATGCCATCGAAATGGCTCATCGTGCCGGTTATACGACGGTTACTTCGCACCGTTCGGGCGAGACCGAAGATGCGACGATTGCCGATATCGCCGTAGCTACCAACTCGGGTCAGATCAAGACCGGCTCCATGTCGCGTTCCGACCGTATGGCCAAATACAACCAGTTGCTCCGTATCGAAGAGGAGCTTGGCGATGAGGCTATTTACGGCTACACCAAGATCTATCGCAAGAAGTAATTTCTGCGAGATTTCTGCAAGAGAAAGGGATCGATCCAAATATGGATCGATCCCTTTTCTTTTGCAAGGTCCGGGCGAAAATTGCCGGAATTTTCTGCTGTGATGCCTTGGATGGAGTCTCCTGTTTCCCGATTGTCGTTTCCCGAATCGGTTGTGGCAAAGCGTGCGGCCGAAAAGAATCAATACTCTGTCTTGTCGGGTTTGGCCATCCAGGCTTCGAAGGCGCGGATCGCCTCTTTGGAGAGGAGTCGCTCCGAATGGAGTCTTCTTTGGACGGGATCCTTTTCCAACTCCTGGTAGATGAATGCGTCATCGAATCCGATTCGGGCGGCGTCCTGTTTGTCGTTCCCGTAATACATTCTGTCGAGGCGGGCCCAGTAGATGGCGCCGAGGCACATGGGGCACGGTTCGCACGAGGTGTAGATTTCGCAACCACTGAGATCGAATGTGCCGAGTTTTTGGGCTGCAGCCCGGATAGCCGACACTTCGGCATGGGCCGTAGGATCGCAGTCGGGTGTTACCCGGTTGGTCCCTGTGGCAATGATTTCTCCGTTCCGTGCGATGACCGCACCGAATGGACCTCCTCCTGCAGCAACATTCTCTTCGGAGAGAGTGATTGCCTTACGCATTAGCTCTTCCTTCGTCATGGCAGATTTCTTTTTGGTACATATTGTCCCCGTAGGGGTAGTTGTCAAATTTACAAAATTTATGCGACATTTCCATGCGCAAATTTCGGGCAAAGTGTTGTCGGGGAAGGGAGAAAGATGGAGTTGCCCCCCCTCCATAAACTTTTCATGCGGACCGATATTCGGTCCGCATGAAAGTAGAGCCACATAAGATAGGACCCCTATTTGCCGAGATGACCTTCGCGGATCAGATATTCGGCGATCTGTACGGCATTGAGTGCCGCTCCTTTGCGGATCTGGTCGCTTACACACCAGAAGGTCAGCCCGTTCGGATTGCTGATGTCGGCACGGATTCGTCCTACGTAGACATCGTCGCAACCGGCAAGGAAGAGCGGCATCGGGTATTTTTTCTCCTGCGGATCATCCCAGAGTGTCACGCCTTCGGCCGATGCGAACGCTTCGCGAGCCTCTTCCGGGGTGACGGGCCGTTCCGTCTCCACCCAGACGCTTTCGGAGTGGGCCCGCATGACGGGTACGCGTACACAGGTGGCGCTGACGGCAATGTCCGAGTGCATGATTTTGCGCGTCTCGTTGTACATCTTCATCTCCTCTTTCGTGTAGCCGTTGTCGAGGAAGACGTCGACATGGGGAATCACGTTGAAGGCGAGCTGATAAGCAAATTTGCTGACGGTGGGTTCCTTGCCTGCCAGCAACTCCTCGAACTGTTTGCCCAGTTCGTCCATGGCGGCTGCTCCTGCACCGCTGGCAGCCTGGTAGGAGGAGACATGAACGCGGCGAATGTGGGAGAGTTTCTCGATTGCCTGCAGCGCCACTACCATTTGGATGGTGGTGCAGTTGGGGTTGGCGATGACGCCCCGCGGGGGACGAATGGCATCGGTCGGATTGACTTCCGGTACGACAAGAGGCACGTCTTCATCCATACGGAAGGCACTCGAGTTGTCGATCATGATCGTTCCGTAGCGGGTGATGGTTTTTTCGAAAGTCTTGGAGGTTCCTGCGCCGGCGCTGACAAAAGCCACATCGATTCCGCGGAAATCGTCATTGTCTTGCAGAAGTTTAACCTTCAGCGGTTTGCCTTTGAACATGTATTCGCGGCCGGCGCTCCTCTCGGAGCCGAAGAGGACCAGTTCATCGACCGGAAAGTCGCGTTGTTCGAGTATCTTGAGGAACTCCTGTCCCACGGCGCCGCTGGCGCCCACGATAGCTGCTCTCATAATTTTCTTCAGATGGAATATGGGGTTGTTTAGTTAAAAAATTCGTCTTCTTCCTGCGTTTGCGGGGTGGCAGCCGGTTCGTCGTCGCAGTTATAGGTTACGACGTCGATCGGAACGGCGAATCGGTCGCTTTCAAAGATGCCCAATTGGGGATTGGCATAGACTCGTTTGATAAACTCGCCGTAGATTGGCAACGCCAGTACGGATCCTTCGCCCTGTGCGGAACGGTGGACGCTCTGATCCTCGCCGCCGACCCAGGCTCCGGCCACCAGTTTCGGCACGACGCCTACGAACCATGCATCCCGATTCTCTTGCGAGGTTCCTGTTTTGCCTCCCACTTCGCCTTTCAGTCCGAACATCCAGCGAAGTCGTCCTGCCGTTCCGGAATTCACCACGTTTTGCAGCATAGTGAGCATTGTGTAGGCGGTCTGTTCGCTGATGGCGTCGGAAGAGGTCGGTATGAAGGAGGAGATCAGGTTACCTTGTCGGTCTTCGATGCGGGTAACGAAGATCGGTTCGGTCTGTACGCCCCGGTTGGCAAAGGTGGAGAAGGCTCCGACCAGTTCGAAGAGGGTAACTTCGGAGGTTCCCAAACAGAGGGCATAGACCGGATCGATGTAGCTGTGAATGCCCATGTTGTGGATAAAGTCGGCCACGGCTTCGGGTTGTTTGGCCTGTTTCATGATCCAGGCCGAATAGTTGTTCCGGCTGTGGGCGAGACCCCATTTGAGGGGTTTCGGTTCGCCGTCGTACTCCACGCGGCTCGCCTCTTTGGGCGACCACGGTTCGCCCGAATAGGTCTCGATCGTCACGGGAAGGTTGGGCACCATCGTGCAGGGGTTGTATCCGAGGTGGTCGATGGCAAAGGTGTAGATGAACGGTTTGATGGTCGATCCGCACTGCCGTTTCCCCTGTTTGACCATGTCGTACTTGAAGTACTTGAAATTGGGACCTCCGACATAGGCCTTCACATAGCCTGTTTGCGGTTCGATGGCGATGAACGAGGCGCGCAGGATCCGTTTGTGGTGCAGGATGGAGTCTCGCGGGGTCATCACCGTGTCGCGTTCGCCCTTGTAGGTGAAAACCTTCATCGGGACCGGCACGTTGAAGGCTGCCTTGATCTGGTTGTCGCTCGCTCCGGCATTTTTCATGGCACGGTAACGGTCCGAATAACGCATGGCGTTCCAGATGATCTTCTCCACGCGGTCGGGCGGCGTATTCTGAAAGAGAACCTTCGTACGGAAATACTGGGCATCCATGGCCGGTTGGATCGACTCTTCCATCTGCTTCTGCACCGCCTCTTCGGCATAGGTCTGCATGACGGAGTTGATCGTGGTGTAGATTTTCAAGCCGTCCCGGTAAATGTTGTAGGGTGTTCCGTCGGCTTTCTGGTTCTTCTCGCACCATCCGTAGAGCGGATTCTCCTCCCACCGTTGCAGTTCGTACTCGTAATCCCAGTCGTTGGCATAGTGGCGTCGGACCGGTCGCGAGGCGGTCATCGTCTGCCGAAGCATCTCGCGGAAATAGGTTCCGCTTCCCTCGTTGTGAGAGATCGGTTTATAGTCGAGTTTAATCGGTATCGCCTGCAGCGAGTCGCATTGTGCCCGGGTAAGGTATCCGTTGCCGCGCATGCGGTCGAGCACTGTATTGCGACGGTTGAGCGACCGTTCCGGATTGCGCACGGGGCTGTATTTGGTCGGAGCATTGACTACGCCGACCAACAGAGCCGCCTCTTCCACCGAGAGATCGGCCGGTTCCTTGTTGAAAAAGGTGTGCGCTGCCGATTTGATTCCGAAGGCGTTGCTTCCATAGGCCACCGTGTTCAGGTACATGGAGATGATCTCCTCTTTCGTGTAATTGTATTCGAGTTTGACGGCGGTGATCCACTCTTTGAATTTGGCCAGGACCAGTTTCCCCGTACGGGCAAGAGAGGAGCGATAGAGTGTGGTATCGCGGGGGAAGAGGTTTTTGGCGAGCTGTTGGGTGATGGTGCTGCCTCCACCCTGGCTGCGGTTACCGAGGGCGAGGGTCTTGACGCCGACACGTGCCAACGAGATGAAATCGATGCCCGAATGGGAGTAGAACCGGCTGTCTTCCGTGGAGACAAGGGCCGCGACGAGGGCTGGCGACAGTTCGTCATAGGTGACGTACGACCGGTTCTGGATGAAGAAGGAGCCGATCAGTTTGCCATCTTCCGAGTAGATTTCGGTGGCGATGTTGCTTTTGGGATTTTCCAGCTCTTCGAACGAGGGCAGTTTCCCGAAGGCGCCCAGAGCCGTCAGCCCAAGCATGAAGAATACGAGAACAAACGGGGCCGCCACAATGATCCAGAACCATTTGACGGCTTTCGGGGTTTTCAGTTTGTCGATGAATCGTTCGCTCGTTTTGTTGTGCATGTCGATCGGATTGCGCCTTTGCGGCAAAGGTACGACCTTTTACCGAAAATAACGCATGCGTGTTACAAATATTTTAACCGGATGAAAGAGCTACAACGAATGGTGCTCGGATTGTTAAAAAATACCCGTGGCGAAGGGGTCTGATCCGAAAGGTTTCAACGGTGGGGAGAAGGATCAGATCGGGAGGTCGATGCTGAAAAGAGCCACCACGCCTTTCCGGTCGCTCGGTTTGGCGATCGAAACCTCCACGGTGGCATTGGAGGCGGCCGGCATACGGAACAGGTTGATGTCGAAGAGAAGTCCGCCACCCCATGAGGTAAGGGTGTGCCACGAGGAACGGAAATCTTGGTAGCGGGAGTAATCGAACCAGAGGTTCAGGCGGATACGTTTGAAATAGAGTATCGATGGGATGCCTCCGTCGGGATAGCAGAGCGGGAATTGATAATCGGCAGAAACGGCCGCATAGCGCTGACTGCTGAAGTTGTAGTCCGCTCCACGGGGGAATACCTCTTTGATGCGGTAGGCGTAGGTTCCCCGTCCGAAGACCTGTTGGTAACCTGTGCGGAGTGTGAGGCTGTGGTGTTGTGCCACGCCCGGAAGGTATCCGCGCGCATAAAGGCTATAGATCGGTCGGAACCCTTTGTTGAAAGGGTTTCCCGCAATGCTCGCCTTGAACGCGTAGCCCCATCGCGGCAGAAAATCGCGATAGGCCATGCGGGCCTGTTCGGCATATTGAATCGATCCCGCTAAGCGGTGGACACCGCGGTGAAAACTTCCGTTCGCATATCGCAATCCGTTGGTATAGTAGTAGTCGACCGAAGGGGTCAGGTAACGCAGCCGATAGCCGGAACTGAGGTTGATCGGTTGATAGATCTGCAGGCTGAGATCGTAAAAACGTTTCAATTTGGGTGTCTCGGTAACTGTTCCCGGACTGTATACGATCTGGCGACCGCCTCCGTAATGGGTCTGCAGGTTGATGTGGGGCCCCAACCCGGAGTAGTCGATGCCTAAAGTCACTTGCGATCCTGTTTTTCGGTTCCAGCCGTAGGAGGCGTAGGTGGTCATGGATGAGAGCAGGTTCTGCGACATCACCGTTACGCCTGCGTTGAGCGAAAAGTCGAGCTCGGGAATGATGGTGGAGGGGTTGAATTCGAACGGGGCCCAGCTATGGAACGAAAATAGATTCAACCCGGTCCGGTAACGTTTCGGCGGAGTCTTTTGTTCGCAGGCGGCGTAATCCGACGGGGTAAAGCGAACGGTATCGATATTGATGACAGGCCACGGTTTGCGCGGGGGATTGACCCGATCGATCGGAAGCGTACGCGACTCCTGTACGACCCGGTTTTCGCCCGATTGGGTGGCAAGCAGATATCCCTTTTGGTTGTAGGTGGTGAGTACGATTTGCCGGCCGGACGAGTCGGAAGCGGGCGAGAAGGAGCCATAGTGCGATTCGCTGAGCCGATATTCGGTTCCGGTTTTCAGGTCGTAGGCGTGGGCCTCGTCCTTGCCGGAGACGATGGACCCGAAATAGAGCAGTCCGCCCGATGCCCGCAACGAACTGATTGTGATGTGTCGGGGCAGGGTCAGGAGCCGGAACGTACCGGCGGATGGATCGGCGGTCCCGAGCCACATTCCTCCGTCGCTCAGCCCGATGAAGTAGAGCGAACGGGTCTTGTCGTCCCAGGCAAGTCCGTGTACCTCCACGGTGTCGGGCATTGTCAGCGAACCTTGTTGCGCGGTAAGGCCCTCCACGATGCGATAACGTCCCGTGTAGTCGTATTCCACGTAGGCCAGTCCCTCTTTGTCCATGGGGGTCGGATAGAGGATTTGGGCTTCGCTCCGAACGGTGTGCGGACGAGCTCTTTTTTCGGTGAGGTCGATCCAGCAGAGGGTGGAGTTGACCCGTTCGCTCCAGGTTGTGCTTTGTCGGTATTCGGTCCAGTAGAGCCTGTTGCCGCTCAAGGCGGGCCGGGTGTTGAAACTTCCGATGTAGGCGATGCGGCGTTCTGCCCCGGTGCGGGCGTCGACGGAGACGATGCGATAGGGTCGGTCGTAGTCGTTTTTGAAGGCAATGATCGTCGAGTCGTTGAGAAATTGGGGGTGGCTGTAGGTCGTATAGGAGGTAATCGGTGTGGGGAGTATTTCGGTCGTGTTGCGGACGGGAGGCAGGTTATCCCAGAAATTGTTCAGATCGCGGAACGTATTGCGGAAAATCTCGAGGGTGGAGGTGTTGTAGAATCTTTTGAGAGCGATGCTGTGGGGGACGATGAAATAGGGATGCTCCGCTGCATACCGGGTTACACGGTCCCAGATGAAGGTGTCGTAGTGGTTCCAGCACCATTGCACCATCTGGTAGCCGAGGGCGTAGTGATCGGGGACGTAGTCTTTGAACGAGCCGCAAAACCACTTGTCAGCAGCATAACGGCGGCTGCCCACATCGCCTATGGCACGGTACCCCATCGAGAAGGAGGGCTGGAGAGCGCGGCCGAAGGAGCTCATTTCGGTCTCCATCATGACGGCGTCGCCCTCGATGAACCACAAGGGCAGAAGAGCCAGACCGACGAAAGCGCCCTGTTGTCCGAAGATCCAGTTCAGGACCCGGACGAAGCCCCGATTGACGTTGTTATACTGTACGTTGTGGCGGTATTCATGGGCGGCGAGCTGTTTGAGCCACGGCTCGGAATAGGTCTCTGCGGGAGGGACGGCGATGAGTTCAATTCGTTTGGGAGCCCACATGACGATGCCGTTCGAAGATAGATTCTGGGTGTGGAGGATGACCGGCGAAAACATTGTCCCGAAACGAAAGCCGTAGGAGATCGAAGGACGTACGGCGTCGAAATAGAATTGCGCCCGACGGGCGTTCCACGAGAAAGTGTCGGGGAAAATGAAACGGTTGTATTCCGTGCGTACGTTGTCCCAGCGGATCGAGGCGGGGGAGTTTCCCCAACTGTAATATTGCGCGTCGGCATCGTGGGGCAGCATGAAAAATGCGGCCAGCAGAACGAATATGATTTTGAATCGACCCAACACGTTGCCCGTTACACTTTTTTTGCCCGATATCCGTCGGCCAGCAGCAATTCGGTGACCCGGTCGCGGAAATCGCCCTGAATGATGATTTCACCCTCCTTGGCCGAGCCGCCAACCCCGCAGCGGCTCTTCAGTTTTTTCGCCAAGGCGGCCAGGTCTTCGGGCGAGCCGACGAATCCTTTTACGAGAGTAACCTGTTTCCCGCCGCGCTGTTTGCGGTCGAGCCACACGCGAAGTTGTTGTTGGGCCGGCGGCAAGGTCTCGACGACCTTTTTCTCTTCGGTTTGATAGACGAAGTCGGGATTGGTGGAGTAGACCATGCCGAGGCGTGCTTTCCAGTCGTTGTTGCTCATGGCGGAACAAGTTTGTCGATTCACCTGCAAAGATAGTGCAAGTGGTGGAAAAATCAATCGGTCAGGAGGTCGCGTCGGCCCGATCCAGCGCGATAACGGAACAGGAGTTCGATCGGCCGATGAAAAACTCCCTTCGGCTGTCGCAGCGTGGTACGTTGTTTGTGAAAAGGATAGCGGGAAAAACAGTTTAACCAAAAAAACGGATGAATCTATGAAAAAATGTCGGCTATTTCTACTATGTGCGGGGATCATGGCGTTGGCGGCTTGTTCGGGCCCGAAAGAGTGGACTCCGCAGCAACGCGAGCAGATGCGCGAGCAGTTGAGAGCCTATCGTGAATGGGCTTACCTGCAGAATCTGAACGACTCGGAGTACATGCTTTTCTCGGACAATGTGGCCGGGACGCTCGAGATCGCTTATCCCAACTACACGGTTTTCGTCGCGATGCCGGGCATGAACGACACGGTTTCGAGCGTGGTGATCACGCAGATCGTACAGGACATCACCACCGATGCACGCAACATGCGGCACCTCTTCCCCTACGACTATCTGAAGTCCCGCGGCATATTGCCGGACGGAATGAACCGCGATCAGCTCAAAGCCTATTATCAGTGTCTGGCCAACAAGATCAATAACGGCTACGTCTCCATGGAGGGCTTCCTGTGGGCTGCGATGCAGAACAACATCGACTCTACCGTCGTGGGACAGCTTCAGCGGCAATGCGCCCAGGAGCTTTCGCTGGATATGATGAAGGATAAGCAGAAAAAAGAGGGCGAAAAAATGGACCGGAAACAGAACGAGGTCAAAAAAGAGGTGAAGAAAGAGGAGCGGAAAGAGAATAAAAAATAGCTCCACTCGCTATCCGGAATCGGATCGGCGGATGCTGCGTTGCGGTGTCCGCCTTTTTTGTTGCGAGCGTTTACAAAGGATCGTTCGGGAAAAGGGTGCCGGCTTCCTGATAAAGATTCACGATCCGGATCCCTTTTCGATGCGCTTTCCGCAACGTGTGGCGGGTGCCTCCCGGCGAACCGTCGTAGTAGCAGAGCAACAATTCTCCCTCCTCGACGAGAAGGTCGTTCCGGGCGTGAAAACAGCCCCCTTCGTAACGCTCGGAGAGGATCCGACATTCATCGGCCGTCGCGAGAATCCGCTCGTAACGCGCTCGGTCGATCTCCGAAAAACGTCGGGCCTGCCCGCGAAACGGCACGAAGGCTCCCAGCCATACATCGGGATGTCGTGCCCGCAGACGAAGAACCGCTTCGGCAGCCGCCAGATCGAACCCTTCCGCCATCCCCGAAAGGAAACGACGATAACCGGCCGCATGGCACGAGGCCAACATTGCGTCGAGTCGATGACGGTTCGTTTCGTCGTCTTTGTAGGTGCGGTGACCGGAAAATGAGACCGTGCGGACCATTTCAGAAAGAGCATCTTGGTTGTAGCGGCGAAGTTAACGATAAAATCTCGTCATGCGCCTGTTTTTTGGAACTGAATTTGCACAGAATCAGAGATATTTTTTTAAATTTGTATTAACCATAAAAAAGTTGAACGATGAAAAACGTAGGTTATACGATCGGTGCGTTCCTGGGTGGAGCGTTGATCGGAGCTGCAGTTGCACTGCTCATGGCCCCCAAAAGCGGTGAAGAGACCCGCAAAATGATCCGCGAGTTCGTGGATGACGAGGTCGACAAGTACAAGGGAAAGTGCAACAAAATGATCAACGAAGTGTCGCGGGAAGCCAAGGAATTGGTAAAATAATTACGTAGGCGATGGAAGAAAAAGAGCAGCCGGGACGCGTGGAACAGCTCGCGAGCGATTTGACGGAGTATATCAACTTGCGGTTCAAAGCGCTCAAATTATCAGCGGTCGAACATCTCGCCACGCTGCTCAGCAGCGGGTTCGGCGTGTTGCTCTTCCTGTTGCTTATCTCCATGACCCTCTTTTTCTTCGCCGTGGCTTTTATTCTTTGGCTGGGCAGCGCGATCGGGTCGTACGTCTGGGCGCTGGTGATCGTAGGAGCCTTCTTTCTGCTTCTGTCGATCGTGGCGTTCGTCCTGCGCGACCGGGTGATCGTCAATGCTCTTGTCCGCCGTTTCTGCCAAATGTTTTTCGGCTCCGACCGTTTCCAGCATGATGATGAAGACGAAAATAAGTAACGACGAACTTGCGGGTATCCGTTCGCTCGACGAGCTGCGGCGCATGCGTCAGCGGATCGAGTTGCAGACGATGCTCACCGAATATCGTTTCAACGAGGGAATTGCATCGTTTTTCTCGGTGGGACGCATTGTCGGACGTATCGTGCAGCAGACGGAATCGATTCGTGCGGCCTTGTCGGGGGCGATGGATATCTATGCGACATTTCTTTCTCTGTTCGATCGTTGGCGTGAGATGCGTTGCGAACGCAAAGGAGAGGCGGAGAAACAGGATGAGCCTGCGGTGTCGGATTCGGCAGCCGATGGTGTAGCTGGGTTGTAGTTATGAATTTTGGCGATTGGCGATCGTGAAAGATTGAATGCAGGATCTGCCGGGAACAATCGCTCCCATTCGGGAAGGCGGGCGCCGGGAAATGATGTGCGACAGGTTGAAAAACAACCTGTCGCATTTTTTGTCGCGGGCCGTGTTGTATATGGAGCACGAACGGGCAAAAGAATTGCCTGGTTTCGGATTTTTAAGACAATGAATTGAATGGTTCGTTTCCGATATAAATTAGGGTCTCGACAGCTCCGACAAAACTGGACCTGTAAAAATGTTTTATCCGGATCCATTCCTCTTGAAATCGGACAATTGCGCACCTTATAAGGCATTATCTTTCAATAAATCGAGTGGCTCGATGACTGTCGAAATCGGTAATTTGACAACTCTCAAATACTTGGATTTGCGAAACAACAATTTGAACGGTGTGATTCCCAATACGATATTGAATCACCCTCATTTCAATCTTTGGAAATTGACCCCGCAAAACAAAGGTTACGAATTCGATAACTTGCGGTCTATTCTTTCGCGTGTCGATCGGTGAGTTCTCTGAGTGAGGGAACAGAACCGAAAGAAAGTACAGGCCAGAAGATCGGAAACGTTCGGCTGCCGTCGTGCAGGCTGGCAGTATCCCTATCCCGAAATGGCCCACGACGACGTAAGAAATAGAGCCCTTAGAGCAGTCTTTGCAGGTCTATCGACCGAACGATGTTCCTATGGGTCGCGGAAGATCCTGAATAGATGCCGGGGGGGGTGAAGAATTGTCGGCCGATACGCAATGCAGATCCGGCCGTTCCTGGTAAAAGACTTGGCCGCAATAGGAAACGATGAAAAAAGAGAGCCTGCGGACGAATCCTCGCAGGCTCTCCTTTTTCTTCGGACCGAGGTTATTTTTCTCCGATAAACAGGGGGCCTTTCGGCAGAAGAACCCGATTTACCGGCCGTACGATCTCCTCTTTGACTTTCACTTCACAGCTGTTGGTTTCCGTTTCGGCATCGGATCCGATGATCAGCCGGTAGGTGCCGGGATCGGTGACCCAGGCCGACAACTCTTCGTCGAAAGAGGCAAGATCCTCACTCTTGACCTTCAGGCTCATGCGAGTCGATTCGCCCGGAGCCAGTATCGGCGTTTTGGCAAATGCCCGCAGTTCACGCACCGGCTTGTCGAGTTTCCCTTGGGGAGCCTCCGAGTAGAGTTGAATCACTTCGCGCCCGTTGCGAGAGCCTGTATTGGTGACCTGTACGGTGACCAGCCAACCGTCATTGGTGCGTTTCGCTTTCATGCGGTCGACGGTAAAGGTCGTGTATCCCAAACCGAAGCCGAAAGGATAGGAGACGGGAACCTTGCGGGTCGTATAGTAGCGATAACCTACGTAGATGTCTTCGGTGTAGTCGGTCCAGTCGACGTCGGGCACTTCATACACTTTCGTTTTGCGGAAACGGTAGAAAGAGTCGTTTTGTCCGGTGTTGAGGTTAAGGGCCGGGAAGTTCTGTGCCGGCACATCCTCGTAAGCGATCGGGAAACTCATCGGCAATCGTCCGCTGGGTTCGCATACACCCGAAATGACATCGGCAATGGCGTTTCCACCCTCCTGTCCCGGCAGCCAGGCCACGAGGATCGCATCCGGGGCCTCTTTCCAGCTGGCCGTTTCCATTACGCCACCGGTGTTGAGGATCACCGTTACCGGTTTGCCTGCCGCATGGTAAGCTGCCGAGACCTGTTCGATCAGTTGCAGTTCGGACTCCTTCAGCAGGAAATCTCCGGGAATGTGGCGGTCGGTACCCTCTCCGCAGATACGGCCGATCGTGATGACGGCTGCATCGGCATTCGCAACCGAATGTTGGATCAGCTCTTCGGCTTGGGGAATCTCTTCCGGACGGATGGGACCGAGGAACCAGCCCCGTTTTTCGTTGATGGGTTTGAGCCGCTCCCGCTCCGCAGCCATGTGGGAGGCGTAAGCGGCTGTTATCTCCGGGTCGAGTTCGTAACCGGCGTTCTGCAGGCCGGTCTGAAGGTCGATGACATAGGCCTTGTTCACGTCGCCGGAGCCTGTTCCGCCTGCGACCAGTTCATAGGAGGCTGTGCCGAAGAGAGCGATACGTCCCTTTTTCAGCGGAAGGGCCTCGTTGTCGTTTTTCAACAACACCATGCTCTCGGCCGCAGCCCGCCGGCTGATCTCGGCATGGGCCTGCAGTTTGGGATCGGCTTCGGAATCGGGCGCAAAAAAGTGGGGCGAATTGACGATCAGTTGAAGAACCCGTTTGACGCTGCGATTTACAGCCTCTTCGGAGAGTTTCCCCGTTTGCAGAGCCTCCAGGATGGCATCGTAACGGTCGCGGCTTCCGGGTTGGATCATGTCGTTGCCGGCGGCGATCTGGGCCGGCGAGTCGAGTCCTCCACCCCAATCGGTCATCACGGCGCCTCGGAAGCCCCACTCATCCCGCAGGATGGTTTCGAGCAGTTCCGGATTCTCCGAGGTGTAGACGCCGTTGAGGTAGTTGTAGGAGGTCATGACCGTTTTGGGCTGTGCTTCGCGGACGGCGATCTCGAAACACTTCAGGTAGATTTCGCGCAGGGCGCGCGGCGAGACCCGGGAGTCGTTCGACAGGCGGTTGATCTCCTGATTGTTGGCGGCAAAGTGTTTGACAGAAGTTCCGGTGCCTGTTCCCTGCACTCCCTGGATGAAGGCAGCAGCCAGACGGCCGCAAAGCAGCGGATCTTCGGAAAAGTACTCGAAATTTCGGCCGCATAAAGGGTTGCGTTGGATGTTCATGCCCGGAGCGAGAATGACATCCACGCCGTAAGCGAGCGCCTCTTCACCCATGGCCTGCCCGACCTCCTTGAGCAGTTCTTCGTTCCAGGAGGAGGCGAGCATCGTGGTGATGGGGAATCCTGTGCAGTAATAGGTGGCGGAGTCGTTCGGGCGATGCGGGGAGATGCGTACGCCGGCGGGGCCGTCAGCCAGTACGATGGCCGGAATACCGAGTCGTTCGATCGGATAGGTAGTTCCGGCCGCTCCCGGAACGAGCCCTCGGGCAAAAGCGGTCCAACCGGCTGCTTCGCCTTCGTCGGCCATGGAGGTCCCGATCAGGAGGCGAACCTTCTCTTCGGGTGTCATGGCCTGAACGATTTGATCGATGTTGTCGGCCGTGAGTCGCAGCGGTTCGTCTGCCCATCCGGGCAGAGCGGCCAATGCGGTAAAGGCTAAAATGCAGAGCGATTTCTTCATGGCGTAAAAATTCATTTGAGGCAAGATTTAATCGGTCACAAAGATAGAATTTGATCGGACAACACCAAACGGATCGCATCCGGATTCATGCGAAATGCGAAAAAAGCTGCGGGCGCAGCGACTCTGTTCGGAATTTCGGGGCTATGATGCGATGCATGACGGAATGTCTGCCGGCATTCGAGGCTCTTCAGGTCTTTCGGGCGTTGCATGGTCCGGTCAGAGCAGCCCTGCTTCGTAGAGCAGAATGAGCTGTTCGACCTCCCGATCGCGCACCTCCCGGTCGTATTCGTCTTTGAGATTCTGACCGAAAATGCGGGCGATGCCCTGCCAGAATCCTGCAACGAACCCGCCTCGGAACTCCTTGACAATCTGGTAGGTGGTAATCTCCGTCTCACGATCGATCAGGCGGATCAGGAGTTTGCCCTGGGAGCGTGTCATGTGTTTCAGCACCGGGGTATACTCCTCTTTCACCTCGCGTTCGATGGAGCGGGTATAGGCCCGTTGCTCTTTGCGGGTGGGGAGTTTCATCAGCTCCTCTTCGAGGTTGTGCATCTTGGCTTTGGCTGTCTGGGCGATCGGGTAGACGATTTTCAGATCGCGGATCAGTTTGTTCCATTTGCGCAGGTCGGCCGGACGTCGGAAACAGTAGACAGGACGCATCCTCACCACGGGAACCGTATCGCCTGCCGCATCGATTTCGTAGCCGTAACGCGCGGGGGTGTAGGTTCGTACGGTTTGGGCCGAAAGACCCGCATGTGCGAACAGGCAAACGACAGCTATGACGAGTATTCTTTTCATCCGAAGAGTTCCCTTTCGATCGGTCGGCGGAGTGTCGCAACTGCCGGAAGAATGGCTTCGCCCCTTGCAACTCCACTCGCCATGTGTTACCTTTGTCTGCAAACAAAGATAGTTTTTATTCTGTAAACGTCCTACGAAAAGGCGTTATTGTCTGACTGAAATCGAGATCGAATGGTTGAAAAAGGGTTGAAAGGGGTGAGCTCCCTGCAGGTGGAGGCGCACCATACCGCAAAGGTGATGGGATCGGGCGACATGGAGGTATTCGCCACACCGGCCATGGTGGCCCTGATGGAGAATGCTGCAATGCGGGCTGTAGCATCGGAGCTGCCGGAGGGATCCTCGACGGTGGGGGCTTCGATCGAAGTCTCGCATATTCGTCCTACGGCACTCGGAGACGAGGTGACCGCCACGGCTGAACTCATCGAAACGGAAGGGCGAAAATTGACCTTCCGCGTGGAGGCGTCGGATCGTGCGGGAGTGATCGGCAACGGAACACATATCCGGTATGTGGTCGATCGGGAGCGCTTTCTGGCAAAACTTCGTTGAAGACATCGGGTTGCAGTCCCGGTCGATTTTTGTTCGGACTTCGGAGTATTCCCGCTTCGGAACGGTTTGTTATTGGATGAGAGGAGGCGATGAAACGATGTTTTTTCCCTCTTTTTAAAACTATTTAAAAATTAGTTCGTATCTTTGGGCTGATTTTCGATAGAAAAGGTCAAATTCAGTAAGCATCAATCAGAATAAGTTATGAAAGAGGCAATTGCAATTCTTACGGGAGGCGGTCCTGCTCCTGGCATGAACACGGTTGTGGGCAGCGTGGCCAAGACGTTTCTTCACAAGGGTTACCGCGTGATCGGTCTGCATGAAGGATACACGGGTCTGTTCAATCCCAATCCGCGGATGGTCGACATCAGCTATCCGATGGCCGACGATATTTTCAATCGGGGTGGTTCGTTCCTGCAGATGAGCCGTTTCAAACCCACCCAGGAGGATTTCGAGAAAAATTTCAACCTCAAATTCTTTACCGACAACAACATCAAGTTGCTTGTGACGGTGGGCGGCGACGATACCGCTTCGACGGCCAATCGCATTGCCAAATTCCTGGAAGAGAAAAAATATCCGATCGCAAACATCCATGTTCCCAAGACGATCGACAACGACCTGCCGCTGCCGCTGGGTACACCGACGTTCGGCTACGAGTCGGCCAAGGATAAAGGTGCCGCGATCGCCCGTGCCGTCTATGTGGATGCCCGTACGAGCGGAAACTGGTTCGTGGTTGCCGCCATGGGCCGCAGCGCCGGTCACCTGGCTTTCGGTATCGGCGAGGCTTGCCACTATCCGATGATCGTGATCCCGGAGATGTTCAACAAGACGGAGATCACCGTGGAGAAGATCGTAAACCTGGTGGTATCTTCGATCATCAAACGCAAGATCATGGACATGGACTACGGTGCCGCCATCATCTCCGAGGGCGTGTTCCACGAACTGAGTGCCGAAGAGATCAAAAAGAGCGGTGTCAACTTCTCGTACGACGAGCATGGTCATCCGGAACTCGGCAAAGTGTCGAAAGCTCATATTTTCAACGAGATGCTCGAGAAAAAGCTCAAGACGTTGGGCATTAAGGTGAAGAGCCGTCCCGTGGAGATCGGTTACGAAGTGCGTTGCCAGACTCCGGTGGCATTCGACCTGACCTACTGCTCGGAGCTGGGTATGGGCGTTTTCAAACTCTTCTCGGAGGGGAAGACGGGTTGCATGGTATTCCTCGACGGAGAGGGCAATGTTTCGCCGCTCTACCTGCGCGATCTGCAGGATCCCGCTACGGGCAAGATTCCCCCGCGGCTTGTCAACATCCATTCCGACAAGTTCCATATGACGGTGGACAACATCCTTTGCTACATTACACCGGACGATTACGAGGCTGCCAAAAAATACGTAGCCGATCCTTCGCAGTTCGATTTCTTGAAAATCCTCAACTGGTAGGTTTCAACCGATTAATAAAAAAGAGAGGGACGCTTTCATGAAGAAGCGTCCCTCTCTTTTTGCTGGCGAGGCAAATTTTTCGGGGGAAAGCACTTTTGAGTCGGAAATATTATTTTCCGACGATCGGTTTGAGCAGACGGGTCATGGTGTAGGCCACTTTCGGGAACATCAGGATCGGAAGCAGCACACCGATCACAAGGGCCGACATGACGAAAAGCGTCGTGAATCCGTTGTGAAAGACGGCCGTTAGCAGAAATTGCTGTTCTTCAGGCGGCGTTTTATCGCTCATGAACTGAATGGTCGTCAGGATGGTTTTATAGGCGTACATGCCGGGGATCATCGGCAGCAGCGCAGGGAAAGAGAGCACTTCGGCCGGACAGTGGAGCCGTCGGGCGAAAAGCAGCGCGAGCAGTCCGATCGAGAAGGCTCCGGCAAAAGAGGCTGCGGTGATACTCACGGGAATATCGAGCATCCAGAAACGCATGGCATGGCCGATGGCCGCGAGCAGGGCGGTATATGGGATTGTCCGGCGGGGCGGGTTCGAAATGACGGCGAATCCTACCGCGGCAATGGCGGCGAAAAGTCCGTCGAGGACAATGTCGAGTAAAAATGCGCTGTTCATTACAGAGAGTTTAAACCGAGTGTAAGAAGCGATACGGAGAGGCCGATGGCGATGCAGATGATCAGGATGCCGGCGTGGATCGCCCGGGAGATACCCGCCAGAATGTATCCCTCGAGGATGTCGACGATCGAATTGATCAGGGGCACGCCCGGAATGAGAAAAAGAACGCTTGAAGCGAGCGCGGTTTGCGGAGTCGTGCCGAGTCCGTACCGAAGTCCGATGGATCCGATCAGGGAGGCGATCAGCGAACAGATCGCCACGACGGCCATCTGATTCATGCGACGGAGGGTGAGTTGCTGACGAAGGAAGAATCCGGCGAGCGTAGCGACGAAAACGATCCCCATGGCGACGAAATCGCCTCCGAAAAGTCGGCAGAACGATGCATTGGCCAGCGAAACAAGTAGCAGAACCACCCAGGCCGACAGGCGGGGTTTCGAGACGATCGCTTCGTATTTTCTTTGCAGTTCGTCGAAGGGCATGGGGTTGTCGTAGGCTTCCCAACTGAGTGCGCTCAATCGGGAGATGAATTCGAAATTGATCGGTCCATGATCGATTTTCCGGACCGAGGTGCGCCGGATCGAGTCGTCTTCGCGATGCAGGATGCTCATGGTGATATGCCTGCGGAAGACGGTCATTTCGGTTTCGTATCCGTAGCTCTCTGCGATCCGGGCTACGTTGCGGGCGAGGCGCGATGTATGGACGCCGCATCCCATGAGCGTAGAGGAGTAGTCGAGCAACAGGTTCGAAAGTTCCCGTACGCCGACCTTGTAGGGTGGAGGTGCGATTTTTGTTGCAGGTGTGGTGCGATTCATGTGTTCGTCAAATCGGGAATCCGCTTCGATCCGGGAGATTGCGGAAGGCGACTAATTATTAAAAATTTTTACAAAGGTAGAAAAAACCGTTGAACGGAGGATCGATTCGACCGCCTTTTCTCTCTTTCTCGATTGAATCGCAAGCCCTGTGCCGGAATTCGGGATGTTTTTCCGGCTTTTGTATGGAAAGTAAAACGTGGAATTTCAATACTTTGGATTCGATATGAAAAAGTTATTTTTGATTGCAGTACTGTTGACTGGCACCCTGTTTTGCACCGCCCAGGAGAAGCGACACGAAATCGCTTTCGGTTATGGATTGATCTCCCAAAACAATCTGGCGGATGTCGCGGCAGATGTTTTCAGTTCGTTGGCCGATGTACAAACCGACAGCCGATCTTTTTCAGGGACATTCAGCCTTTCGTATGCCTATTCGTTGAATCGGAGATTGAGCCTGGGAGCCATCTTCTGTTACGAGCATTCCGAAGCCGACGTAACCTCTTCCGGTGTCTATTCGGGGAGAACGGTCGACAACTACTGGACCTTCATGCCTTCTGTCCGGTTTGCCTGGCTCGATAAAAAACGGGTTGCGCTCTACTCCAAAGCGGCAATCGGCGCGACATTCGACTCCGGCCAGTACCAGGGCTCGCATGACGATCGCTGGGAGGTCGCCTTTCAGGCGTCGGCTTTCGGTGTGGAGGTCGGAGGGGCCTTCCGTGGCTTTCTCGAATTGGGTTACGGAATGCAGGGCATAGTCAATTTCGGTATAAAATATCGTTTCTGAAAAAACAGGAGAGCAGCAGGGGGCTTTAAACCCCTGTTGCTCCCCTTGAAAAATGGCATTTTGGCCTATCTCCTACCCCCCCCTCTGCCGGAAGCCCTTTCGACGGCTCTGGGAAATGAACTGCAGGAGATTACCGGATTGTCGTTACTGCATCTGGTTCTTCAATTCCGTTCCGGCAACAGCCGTAGCATTCGATACACCGGGGGTAGAGGTCGAAAGAAGGAACCATTGGTCGCCCGCATCATTGGCTCGACCTACGGAGACTTCGATCAGCGCTTCAATGTCGCCATCCCAGAGGGTGGTCGGCGTGGGATTGGTTTCGCTCGTGTTCGTGAATCGGTCAATCGTGTTCTTATCGCGGTCGCGCAGTTCGATGAAGAGCGATTTCTTGCCTGAAATGCCATCCGTTACCGTTCCGAGATAGAGTCCGGGTTTATCGGAATGGTTCACGTCTTTGCAACCCAGGAGTGCGAAGCCGTTTGCAGGAAGCAGCGTATTGTCAGCTACCGTGAAGATTTTTTCATCGTTTTTGCGGATGGTCATCCCCGATATGTTGACCGGTTTGTCCGCGGTATTGATCAGTTCGATGAATTTGGCATTCGGGTCGATCTCGTTCAGGCGGATATCGCTCTGTGTGCCGAATTCGGTCCCGGCAGGCGAAATGACGATGGTCTCTGTCGAGCGGTATTCGCCCTCGTTGTTCGTCGCGGCAACCGATAGTTCGAGCAATCCCTCTTGCGAGACGGTGTGGGAGAATGAATACACGTTGTTTTCGCCTGCAGTCATGGTGAATGACTGGAGCCCGAAGAAGCAGTTAATGCTTTGCAGCGAACTGAACCGATCCGTATAAACCTCGGCAGTCAGGGTGAAAGGTGTTCCCGTTACTACATTCTCCGGATTGGTTTGAATGTTCGTCACATAAGGCTTGTCGGGCACGGCGTCCTTCTCGAGCAGCTGGTGTTTAAGCTGTTGGGTCAGGGAGGGTGTATTGTCTGCGCCTGGTGTAGCGGTCTGAGCTACATACCATCCTGCTTCAGGGATATTGCGGCAGAAGAAATCGGCCAGGATTTCTACTTCTGCATCCCAGGCCGAAGCCTCGACGTTCGGATTGGCCGTGTTGGCAAAAGCGTCCGTCGTCTTATTTTTTACGCGCAACTCGATCGAGAGCGATTTTGAACCGGAGAATCCGGTGGTCGTACTGCCGAGATCGGTAACTCCAACAGGCAGCGTCAGTGCGGTCTCTTTGCCCTGGTAAACGCCGTAAGATTGGGAAGGAAGTTTGAGGTTTTTCCCCGTGAAATCGACGAGCAGTTCTCCATTTTTATAAAGTGCGACCGAATCGAGCGACACATAGGAGGTCGTCGGGTTGTAAATTTCGATGAAATCCGACTGGTCGAAAGTTCCGATTTCGCTGAGAATGAGTTCTGTGGCCGGATCCGGTGTCGGCTCTATCGGAGACTCTTCTGACACGGTTAACGTTACAACCGATGAGGCGGCAGCCAGGCCATCGCTGTTGGCTGCACTCACCCGGTAGTAGAGCTTTCCTGCATTCGTCGGAGTGAGTTCTGCCTCATAGGTACTCGGTTCGCCGGTAGAAGACATTTCGATCTCGTTAATATCCGCCGAGGAGGAGCCGTCGTTTTGCATGGGTGTCGTTCCGTAAAGCAGTTTGACGGAAGTGACCCAGCTTTGACCGCTGTTTGTAACTTTGGCAATCACCGTAATGCTTTCTCCCAAGGTGACTGTCTCCGGATTTTGGAGCAGTTGAACGGTCGGAGCCGTAGGCTGCGGAGCGCTCTCCTCCGGATCGCTGTTACATGCCGACATGACGGCCATGCACAGGCAAAAACAAATGATTTTTGTGAAATGTCTCATGATCTTCAAGATTAAGCGTTTCGGGAGAGGGAGACCCATAAGGCAAATATAACAAAATTTCTCGAGAATGATCACTTTGCAAAACGAAAGGCGTTCAAAAAGGCTCTTTCAGGGCTTTTAGGCTTTTAGGAGAGTTGTTGCATCTCAATCAGGCGGGCATAGATTCCGTGGAGGGCCATCAGTTCGGCATGGGTTCCCTGTTCAGCGATGCGGCCGTGGTCGATTACGATGATTCGGTCGGCGCCGTGGATCGTGCTCAGCCGGTGGGCAATTACCAGCGAGGTTCTGCCTTCGAGCAGCGAGGTGAGGGCCTCCTGAACCAGTTTTTCGCTCTCCGTATCGAGCGCCGAGGTCGCCTCGTCGAGGATCAGGATGGCCGGATTCTTCAATACGGCACGGGCGATGCTGAGCCGTTGCCGTTGGCCTCCCGAGAGTTTCATGCCGCGATCGCCGATGTTCGTCTCGTAGCCATTTTCCGTCTCGAGAATAAACCCGTCGGCATTGGCTATTTTGGCAGCGTTCTCCACCTCGGCACGGGATGCCCTGTCGTTACCGAGCCGGATGTTGTTTTCGATCGTGTCGTTGAAAAGCACGGTCTCCTGTGAGACGATACCCATCTGGCTACGCAGACTTTCGAGCGTGTAGTCGCGGATGTCGCGGCCGTCGATCAGGATCTCTCCCTGTGTGACATCGTAGAAACGGGGGATGAGGTCGGAAAGCGTCGATTTTCCGCCGCCCGAGGGTCCTACGAGGGCTACCGTCTCCCCTTTCCGCACGGTGAAGCTGACGCCGTCGATCACTTCGCGCCCTGCATCGTAGGCAAAATGTACATTGCGGAATTCGATCGCCTGCGAAAATGACTCGAGTCGTACGGCATCCGGTTTTTCGGGGACCTGGGTACGGGTATCGAGCAGTCCCAGTACCCGTTCGCCGGCTGCGATGCCCTGGTTGATGTTGCTGAAAGCATCGGTGAACGACCGCATGGGCCGTGTGATTTGGGTAAAGACGCCGATGTAGGCCAGGAATCCGCCCACGTCGAGCGAACCGTCGATTACCAGATAGCCGCCGAAGACGAGCAATCCGCCGGCTGCAGCGATGCCGAGGAATTCGCTCATGGGGGAGGCGAGCTGTTGGCGACGGGCGATCTGACGGGAGATGTGCGAGTAGCGATCGTTGATGGAGTGGAACTTGCGACGGAAATAGCCTTCGGCATTGTAGCCTTTCACGACCTTCATGCCGGTGAGCGATTCATCGAGGGCGGTAGTCATGTCGCCGAAAGTCTCTTGGGCCTCTTGAGCCGAGCGGCGCAACCGTTTGACGATCGTGCCGATAATGAGGGCCACGACAGGGAGATAGATAACCGAAAAGGCAGTCAGTTTCCACGAGATGACCACCATGAAGAGCAGGTAGCCCAGAATGAGGAACGGCTCCCGAAAAGCAACCTGCAACGTGTTGGTAATGCAGAACTGTACCACCTGTACGTCGCTCGTGATTTTGGAGATGATATCGCCTTTACGCTCGTTGCCGAAGAATCCGACGTTCAGACCGATCACATTGTCGTACACGGCGTTACGCAATTTGCACAGCGTGTTGATCTTCATGTTTTCGATGGTACGCTGTCCGAGATAGCGGAAAAGGTTGCTCAGGAAGGCCGACGTAACGACGAAAACCGCCAACAGGATCAGCACACTCATCACGTTGTATTGTCCGCCGTAGATGAGATAGAGCAGGTAGTTTACCGTACCATAGAGAAATTCCGTGTTGAGAGCGAACGGAGGCATGGAGGTAACCTGTTCCAAAACGGCATTTTTATCGAACAGCGTGTTGACGATCGGAACGATCATCACGAAATTGAACGTGTTGAACAGCGCATAGAAAAGCGTGTAAAAGAAGTAGGGAATGGCGTACTTCTCGATCGGCTTGGCGAATCGCAACAACCTCCAGTAGGTATTCATTCGAACGGTTTCAATAGGTTGACCGTGCAAAGATAGTGTAAGGCGCGTGCAAAAACAAGCCGTATCACGCCGAAGAAAATGGGGCGGTTTTTGCGACGGCGAAGAATATCTTCGCCGATTGAATCTTCTCGATGGATCGGTGAAATTTTCGTTCGCAAGAGGCAAAGGGGAAAATTTTCACTATATTTACAGAATATAGGAGGCGGTTCGGCATAGTCAAATTTGGAAAACCGTGTTTTCCATTTGCCTCTGCCCTCACCTTTCACTATATTTGCCACAATTTTAAAGGGCAAGACCGTCCGCGGATTTCGATCCGGACACTGAACCCGAAAACGAACAGACAGAGTCAATAAAAATTTATGGAAACCGTATTGAGCGGCATCCGGTCGACCGGACAGCTCCATTTGGGCAACTATTTCGGAGCCCTGAAAAATTTTATCAAGATGCAGCACGAAGCCCGCTGTTTCTTCTTCATTGCCGATTACCACTCGCTGACCACCCATCCCGATCCGACGATCCTGCACGGCAACGTGAAGAGCGTGCTTTCGGAATATTTGGCAGCCGGACTCGATCCCGAGGTGGCGACCATTTATATTCAGAGCGATGTGCCGGAGGTGACCGAGCTGTCGTTGCTCCTCAGCATGCACGCCTATGTGGGTGAGCTGGAGCGGACCGCCTCTTTCAAGGACAAGATCCGTAAACAGCCCCAAAACGTCAATGCCGGATTGCTTTGTTATCCGGTGCTGATGGCCGCCGATATTCTGCTCCATCGCGCCGACAAAGTCCCCGTAGGAAAGGACCAGGAGCAACATCTCGAAATGACTCGCCTCTATGCGAGACGGTTCAACTCCTTCTACGGTGTGGACTACTTCCCGGAGAGCCAGCCCTATAATTTCGGGCAGGAGTTGGTCAAGATCCCGGGACTCGACGGAAGCGGCAAGATGGGTAAGAGTGAGGGGAACGGCGTGTTCCTCTCCGATTCGGACGAGGCGATTCGCAAAAAAGTGATGCGTGCCGTAACCGATTCCGGTCCTGCGGCTCCAGGGCAGCCCATGAGCGAACCGGTCCGCAACCTGTTCACGATCATGAAAGCGGTCTCCCAACCCGATACGCTTGAGTTCTTCAAGGGGTGCTACGATCGGTGCGAGATTCGTTACGGAGATATGAAAAAACAGCTCGCCGAGGATATCATCGCTGTGGTTCGTCCGATTCGGGAGCGGATCGAGGCGATACAGGCCGACGACAAATACCTCCATGAAGTCGTTACGGCCGGTGCAGAGAAAGCGCGTGCCAGTGCCCGAAAAACGCTTGCCGAGGTGCGGGAGATCATGGGCATTCACAAATTCTGACAACACTTTTCCGACCGATCGGGCCATGCCGAGATTGCGACGATACGAGGTGATTTACCGTTGGTTCCTGTCTCTCACCAAACGGATGACAGACAGGCAGATGATGATGGTGCTCGCCTGCATCGTCGGACTGGTGGCCGGATTCGGAACCTACGTCTTCGAACTGCTGCTCTACTGGATCAAACAGGGTCTGGTGAGTTGGTTCCAGGTGGATCAGGCGAGTCTGCTCTTTCTCATCTATCCGGCCATCGGTATCGTGATCGTGTCGCTGTTCGTGCGTTACGTGGTGAAGGACAACATCTCGGAAGGGGTGACGCGTGTCCTGTACGCCATGTCGAAAAACAACTCCCTTATCCGCGGACACAATTGCTGGACCTCGATCGTTGGCGGTGCCACGACCATCGGATTCGGTGGATCGGTCGGTCCGGAGGCCCCCATCGTGCTGACCGGAGCTGCCATCGGGTCGAATGTGGGGCGGTTGGCCCGTCTCAACTACAAACAGACCACCCTGCTGCTCTGTTGCGGCGCGGGAGCCGCCTTGGCCGCCATTTTCAAGGCTCCGATCGCGGGATTGGTTTTCGTACTGGAGATCCTGATGCTCGACATCACGGCCAGCTCGGTCGTTCCGCTGCTCATCGCCACGCTTTCGGCCACTACGCTCGCTTTTTCGCTGCGGGGTTTCGACCCGATCATTGCCGTGACGGTACCCGATGCCTTCCAGTTTCAGAACATCCCGCTCTATATTTTGCTCGGAGTCATCTGTGGATTCGTCTCCTACTACTTCACTACGGTCAATTCGGCCGTCGGACGGATGTTTTCCCGAATCAAAAAGATTCACACGCGATGGATCGTGGGCGGCATCGTGATCGGAGTCTTGATTTTCGTCTTCCCGCCGCTTTATGGCGAAGGCTACGAGTCGTTCATTTCGCTGATGCACGGCGATGTCGATCCGTTGTTCGACAATTCGCTGTTTTACGACTATCGCCATATCTGGTGGGTGGTGGTGCTCTATTTGTTGGCGATACTTTTCTTTAAAGTGATTGCCATGGCCTCCACCAATGCCGCCGGAGGGGTGGGAGGAACGTTTGCCCCGTCCATGTTCGTCGGAGCCTATGCGGGGGCGAGCATGGCATTCCTGTGCAATGCACTGTTCGCCACAGATCTGCCGATCGTATCGTTCACGCTGGTCGGTATGGCGGGCGTGATGGCCGGTGTGATGAAGGCTCCGTTGACCTCCATCTTCCTCATCGCCGAACTTTCGAACGGTTACGGACTTTTCATCCCGTTGATGATCGTGACGGCCATTTCGTTCGTGATCGACTACTACCTCGATCCCGATTCGATTTACACCAAACAGCTTCGCCAACGTGGCGAACTGCTCACCCACAACAAAGACCAGTCGGTCTTCGTCTTCCTGCATCTGGATCAGCTGATGGAGACCGATTTCCTGAAGATCGACGAACGTTTCACGCTGGGCGACCTGGTCGGAATCATCGCCAAGGCGCGTCGCAACATCTTTCCGGTGGTCGATGAAGAGGATTACCTGCTGGGGGTCGTGCAGTTGGACGATCTGCGCAGAGACATGTTCGATCGCTCGAAATACGGCAATTCGATCATGAACTACATGATCCAGCCGCCCGACCGCATTCTGCTGAACGAACAGGTCCAAAGCGTGATGGAAAAATTCGAGGAGGATAAGACCTGGATGCTGCCTGTCGTGGATAAGGAGGGGCGCTATCAGGGGTTCATCTCCAAATCGCGAATCTTGGCCGCCTATCGCGAACAACTGGTGGAGATCAGTCAGTAGGGGAAATCGTCTCCACCTCGGTTGTTCCGATTTTCGGATATCGGAGCGATTCAGCAGTACGTATGGTTCGAAAGTAGCTGCGCCCTCTATGCATCCAGTGCGTTCGGTCTGGAAGGGTGCGTGCCCCGCTATGCGTCCCGACGCCAGATAATTTTCTTCCCGAAACCCAATCGGTTGTCGGTCAGTTTGATGAAATCCGGCTCAAAAGTCCATAGCGTGAGGTCTGCCATCCGCGCGCAGGGGAAACGTGCCACGTATTTGTTTCTCAGGAGTTGCCGTTCGTTCTCCTCCTCGACCCGATGCACCTTGCCGGTGAGCTGAGCCCCCTGCAACCGATAGATGGCAGAGGATTCAAGGACTATCGAGGCTGCTGCCAACGGATTTTCGAGAACTTCGACCGCATGTCGGGTCGCCGGATCGGAGGCGAAAACGAAGAGATTCCGTTCGGGCAGATAAAGATAAAACAGATGAGTGCAATAGGGTCCGGCCGCTGTCGTTGTGGCCAGGGTCATTACGTGATGTCGTGCGATAAAGCGCACGATCCTATCGTTCGGCAGAGGCATCGGCCACAAGGGGCTGGTTGGGCTGGGCCGGAATCGAATCGAGCTGCACGATACGTTCCTCGGCAGGGAGCGTTCCCTCCAATTCGGCGATGATCCGCTCTTTCACAAAGTCGAAGGCGGCTCGATTCTCTGCGGAGATCGGTTCGGCAGGTTCCGACGGAGCTTTCAGCGGATCGATAGGGGTATTCCCTCTCCAGAGCCGGAAATCGAGGTGAGGCCCCGTGGAGGCCCCGGTGCTGCCCACATAGCCGATGACCTGTCCCTGCGACACATGGCTGCCTACCGAGATCCCTTTCGCATAGCCCCGCAGATGCATGTAGCCTGTAGTCAGGTTGCGGGCATGTTTGATTTTGATGGTGTTGCCACCTCCGCCGCTCCACCCCTTGAAGGTAATCACGCCGTCCGCTACGGCATAGACGGGCGTTCCCGAAGGCGCTGCATAGTCGACACCGGTGTGGGGTCGATAGACGCGATAGATCGGGTGGAGGCGCGAATGGGTGAAACGCGAACTGATGCGCGTGTATTTCAACGGGGCTTTTAGCAGGTTTTTGCGCAAGCTGTTTCCGTTTTCGTCCCAGTAGGTTATTTTCCCGTTCTGTTTGAAGGGAATCGCATAATAATCCTTGCCGGCATGATGAAATATGGCGCCCCAGATACGGCCCGGCCCGATGCGGAGCGTATCGACGTACTGCTGGTCGAAGATGACCCGGAAGCCATCGCCTTTTTGAATCCCGAAGAAGTCGACGCTCCAGGCATAAATCTCCTCCAGTTCGACGGCAAGTGCAGGCGGCAGTCCGCTGTCAACGACACAGTTCCAGAGCGAAGAACTGATGACGGCATCGGCAATCAGTCGCTCCTTGCGGATCTCCTTTTGCCCCTCGGAGACCACGATCGAGTCGCCTTCGAGCGTAAAGACCACATAATCCGTCAGGCTCTTTTCGTAGACGAGGTGGGTGAGTTTCCGGACGGAGTCGCCCTCCAGAAAGGCCGTATAGCGATTCCCGGCCCGAACGGTCCGTACATCGAATATCCCTTCGCATGCACGACATATCTGGTCCACCGTTCCGGCGCCGATGCCGAACTCTCCGAAGACGCCTCCGAGGGTTTGTCCACGTCCGATTTCGCCCTCTGCAAGGGTGTAGTTTTCATATTCGATGCCGTAGAGTGTGGGTTTCTCCATCTCCTCTGCAGCCTCATCATCGGCTCCGGAGCGTCCGCAGGCTCCCATGAGCAGTGTTGTGAGGCCGGCAACGATCCATTTCGATAAATTACGACCTGTTCCCATGTCTGCAAATATACGGTTTATTTGCCGAATTTATTTCATCCCGACGAGGACATTTTTCCGCTGCCCGGGATGTTTTTTTCATCCGCATGCGAATAACGGCAGACAGGAATCGCCGTTGCGGAAAACGGCGAACCAAAGAGAGTGTCCCGGGGCGTTGGAAAATCGACAGAAAAGAATATCTTTGTAAAAAGCAACGATCACCCAAACAACAATCCAATGAAAAGAATAGGAATTATCACCGCATTGCTCCTCTGCGTCTCCATGGTTGCGTTGGGACAAAATGGGAAAAAGGCAGGGAAAAATTTGTTGAAGACGCTCTACGGGTTGCAGCACGTCGGAGATGCCCGTTGGCTCAGTGTCTACGACAGCATCGCTCATCGTGCAGTCGACCAACTGCTGGCGGAGAACCGGGGGAACAAGATTTTCGCTGGGAAAGAGTGGTTTTGTTACGAGCTGGATAATAAGAAAGAGTGGCATGCCATATTCGGACGTTACGAGAACGATCGGATGAATGTGGCGGCACACTATCGGATCGATTCGCTGCATGGTATTCAGCTGGTGGTGGACCCGATCGATTCGGCTCTGTTCGATACGTATGCCCGCGCGTTGCTTACGGCCAGCAAACGTTTCGAAAAGACAAAGAAAACCTCCGGGCTTCAGTTTCAACACTACATCAAGCGGGAACCGGACGGACAATTCAAGGTTTGGTATCTCCTCTCGGATCAGGCCAATGGGCTTGCCGTCTACGGAGAGGAGTTCGTTTATACGATCAGTGCCGACGGAACCCGGGTGACCCAAAACGACAGCTATTGCCAGCAAGTGCGTTATTTTGATGAAAAGGTTCGGCAAGATACTTCGATACAATTCGTGTTACAGTATCCCTCCGTAAAGTATCCGACGGTCGGAGGAGTTTTCTTCCTCTATAAATATTCCCGGATTATCCCCAAATGCATGCTCGAAACAAAAGAAGTGCAGATTTCGTTGCAAAAACTGCCTGGAGGGAAAGTCCAGGTCAATTATAACATCAACCCGTAAATGTTCGGTTGATAAAGAAAAGGGGAGTGCCATCTCTGGCTTCTCCCCTTTTTTCAGGATTCGGTCCCGGTTGTTTTGGAAATCTCGGATGAGGAATCGGTGATCTCCTGCCTCCCGCCGATTCAAACGCCCTCTGCGGAAAAAACCGGTAACCCGATTATTATTCGAATGATCTGACAAATCGTTTGAAACAAGGGCCCTTCGCCTCCTTGTTTCTGTTTTTATGCAGGGAATCGGATATTTAAAGCCGATCGTTACCCGAGATATGTTGCGAAAAGGCTTGCTTGTCGGTTTGTAAATAGCCATTCGTGTGCGGTAAGTTCCGGAAAGAATTCCCAAACATATCAGCGCGGAAAACCCTCTCGTCAGTTCCGAAACCGGACGGAATGGATCCGTCCGCAAAATCCTTCGGCAGCCTCTTTCTCGACGATCCCGGTCAGAACATCCGGAGCATCGTGCCAACGATTGGCCCGAAACAGCCGGCGGTAGGTTGTCAGGTGGGTGTAAAAGTCGTTCCACCGGATGCGCCAATCCGCAGGCATCGCGACCTGACGAAGAACCGTAGCCGAATTGGAGAGAATGCGCGCCTCTTTGTTGGCGCCCTGATGGAACCACTCCACTTTGGCCAACGGTGTCTGCTTGGCTACGGCACGGGCAAAACCCCGCCCTCCGTTGTTGCTCTCTACCTTCACAATACGGGTTTCGGTGCGGTTGATCATCTCGGCAACCAAATTTTCCGTCACCTCCATCCGCTCGCGGGAATAGACCACGTCGATGAGATAGATCCGGCTGTCGTCCCCTACGACGTAACAGATCGAACAGAGGTAGTCGTCACCCGTGTCGGCCGTATCGGTGTAATTGGCCCGTTTCAGGATCTTCTTCGGCAGCTCCGTATAAGTGGCGAAACGATCACCGTAGAGCAGCCCCTCCTGGGTGGAAGGATGCCCTTGGTACATGCACTGGAAACGAATCGGGTCGAGTCTCTTTCGTTCGTTCAGCAATTCGAGGCTGTGTTGTTCGGGCCAGAGCGGCTCTCCGATTCTGCGGGGATCGACGGTGGAGGGAGCCGACTCCTTGAGCGCCTCGAAATTGAGGGCGATCCAGTCGCTGGAGCCCGCCGTGTCGATCTGTTCCCATTCCGACAGCGGAACGATGCGCTCACGCGCGGCGATCATTCCGACCAGATCCTCTTCGTGCCAGCGAGTGAATACGATCAACTCCTGCGAACGGTTGTGCATGCGGGTGCGCACTACGGAGGTGTACCACTCCCAACAATTTTCACGAATGAGCGGTGAGTTGGCCTCCATGGCGTCTTTGTAGAGGTCGTCGAGGATAAAGGTGTCGACGCGGTTCCCGGTGAGCGACCCTTCCCGACCTACGGAAAACAGTTCGCCCCCGTGACCGATCACCTCTACAAGATCGGAGGAGCGTATGGCGGTGGCCTGGCGTCCCGGCTTTTTGATGGCTGTTTCCGGGAAAAAGTGTTCGTAGGGGGCCGATTCCATGAGCCGTTGCACCCGTCGGTTGAATCGCGAAGCGAGGGTTGCGCTGTAGGAGGCGAGCGCTATTTTACGTTCGGGATCGAGCCCGAGCAGATAGGCGGGCAGCAGGACCGATGCCCCGAGCGATTTGCCGTGCTGGGGCGGCATGGTGACGATCAACCGACGAATTCGACCGGTCGCGAAAGCCTCCAGCAGGCGATAATAGTTGCGATGAAAAGGGTGTATCTCCAAAAACGGAAATACACCCTGGGCGAACTCCGCGAATGGCGGAGCAATCAGTCTTTGTTCAGACATAGATCAAAATGCGGGTATGGTATGTGTGCGCCGCGATGTCGACCGAACGGGGAGCGTCCTCCCGGGAAGGGACAAGGAGCCGATCGACACGAATCCGGACAGGGAACAGGAGCGTCCTCCAGGCGGGCAGGTTCTCTGTCTGCGGCCGGATTCAATCGAGGAGGTAGGGTTTCAATTCGGAAAAAGAGAAGTCGTTGAGCGTCTCTCCGGTGGCTTGTGTCGTGGTGAACTCCCACCACAAGGGGATGACGTCGGTGATGGGGCGAAAAACACCGTCCGGACAGTGGGTCTCCGTGCGAAAGATGATGGATGTCGTGGTCAGCGTGGAGTAGAATTCGTCGGTGTCGTAATCGATCGAGCCGTTGAAATAGTCGGCATCACCGATCTCATCTCTCAATAGTCGAGCAATCTCAGCATAGGTTTTGTTGTCGATTTCGATCATGATTCTTGGGTTTTTCAGTAGCGAAATTAGGGTTGTACAGGGGCGGGCGATTTCCACGAAAACGGATTTTTTTTCGGGCGACCGGATTTCCGCCTTGAATTTTGCAAAGAAAAAAATAAATTGTTTAACTTTGCGAGACAAATATATATTCAATTTTTGGATTTTGTACACTCTCCGACGAAAAACAGTATAAGAAAATCTGAACAGAATATGGCTGAATCTCGTATCAAACTATTGCGTAAAGAGTTGGGTGTTACGCAAGAAATATTGGCAGCAAAGCTCGGGATCGGGAAGAGTGCTCTCTCCATGATCGAAACGGGGAAGGCTGCTCTCTCAGAACGGAATAAAAACATTTTGGTTCAGGAATTGAACGTCAACCCCGATTGGATCGAGACCGGAAAAGGCGACATGTTCCTCACTCAGCCTCAGTTTACCCCCTTTTTGCGACGGACGGATCATGCGATTGCTCATCAGAGCGTCCCGTTGTACAGCATCGAAGGAACGGCAGGACTGGTTCCCCTCTTCCTCAATCATGACTCCATCCGTCCGATCGACTACATCAACATCCCCAACCTCCCCCGCTGCGACGGAGCGATCTATATCGTGGGCGACAGCATGTACCCGTTGCTCAAAAGCGGCGACATCGTGCTCTACAAACAACTGAACGATATCCGCGATATTTTTTGGGGCGACATGTATCTGCTTTCGATCGATATCGATGGCGAAGAGTACATTACGGTGAAATATATCCAGAAATCGGATCGTCCGGGCTGGGTGAAGCTCGTCAGTCAGAATCCCCATCATGCGGACAAAGAGATCGAGCTGTCGCGCATACGCGCCATCGCCTTCGTGAAGGCCAGCATCCGGATGAATTCGATAAAATAGAACCGAATAGCCTAAAATTCCCGATTAATTGCTACCTTAGCCGGAAATTCGGTATGACATGCAACGAATAGCGTTATTCCCGGGTTCTTTCGACCCCTTTACCCTCGGCCACAAGGCGGTGGTCGATCGGGGTCTCGAACTTTTCGACCGGATTGTTGTCGGTGTGGGCGACAACAGCGCAAAGCGGGGATTGCTCTCTCCTCACAAGCGCGTCCAACTGATCCGCGACGTTTATCGCCAGGAGGAGCGCGTCGAGGTGACTCTTTACGACGGACTGACAGGCGAGTATTGTCGCAAGGAGGGCATTCCGTTCATCCTGAGAGGCATGCGCAATGCGGTCGATTTCGAGTACGAACGCAACATGGAGCTGATCAATGCCCGGTTGTTTCCGGAGATCCGCACCATCTTACTCTGCACGCCGGCAGAATATGCGGCCGTTTCGTCGAGCATCATCCGCGAGATTCTGCTCAATCAGGGCGATGCGTCGGTCTTTTTGCCGGAAGGGATAACAATCGAAAATTATCTATAAATTCACCATATTCCGTAATTCATCATGGAATTTACAGCAAATCTGATAGCCGGACAACTGGGTGGCGAAGTGGTCGGCGACGGCAATGCGAAAGTCAATACGTTCGCCAAGATCGAAGAGGGGCATCCCGGAGCGCTCTCTTTCTTAGCCAACCCGAAATACGAACATTATCTCTACACCACGCGTTCGTCCGTGGTGATCGTCAACGACTCTTTTACCCCGTCCCAGCCCGTTTCGGCTACATTGATTCGGGTACCCGATGCCTATGCCTGCTTCGCCAAGCTGCTGGAACTGTACGTATCCACGCTGCCCAAAAAGCGGGGCATCAGCACGAAGGCTTCGATCGCCGAATCGGCATCGCTCGGAGCCGATTGTTATGTGGGCGATTTTGCGGTAATCGGAGAAAAAAGCACGGTGGGTGACGGATGCCAGATCTATCCGCAGGTCTGGATCGGCGACGGTGTCCGGATCGGTCGGAATGTGAAGTTGTATGCCGGAGTGAAGATCTATGACGGCTGCGTTCTGGGCGATAACGTGACACTCCATGCCGGTTGTGTGATCGGAGCCGATGGCTTCGGCTTTGCCCCCACGGCTGATGGCACCTATTCCAAAATCCCTCAGATCGGTAATGTGGTGATCGAGGATGATGTGGAGATCGGCGCCAATACCTGTGTCGATCGGGCTACCATGGGCTCGACTATCATTCATCGCGGCGTGAAACTCGACAATTTGATTCAGGTCGCCCACAATGTAGTGATCGGGGAACATACGGTTTGTGCAGCGCAAGTGGGAATCGCGGGGACCTCGAAGGTCGGGGCCCATTGCATGGTCGGCGGCCAGGTCGGCATCAGCGGACATTTGACCGTTGGCGACCGGGTACAACTTGCCTCGAAGAGCGGCATCACGAACAATGTGCCCGACGGAATGGTCATGATGGGTCTTCCGGCTCTCCCCGGATTGAAATTCCACCGGGCCCATGCCATTTTCCGCAATCTGCCTGAACTGAGCCAGCGTGTGTCGCAGCTGGAAAAAGAGTTGAACGCGCTGAAAGGAGAGTAGCAGGCCGATGGAGCGTCCGACCGAAAATCGCAGAATCATTCTCGGAATCGACCCCGGAACCAATCGAATGGGATACGGGATTTTGTCGGTGACGGGTAATCGGTTGCAGGTCGTTACGTTGGGCGATATCGATCTGCATGCGATCCGGGATCCGTATCGGAAACTGCGCTATATTTTCGATCGGGTGGGCATGCTGGTCGATGAATATCGTCCCGGAGAGGTGGCGCTCGAATCCCCTTTCTTCGGAGAGAATGTGCAGAGCATGCTTAAGTTGGGACGAGCACAGGGGGTGGCGATGGCGGCAGCGTTGAGTCGCGACGTGGCGGTTTTCGAATATGCACCGCGGCGGATCAAGCAGTCGATTACGGGACGAGGCGGTGCTGCGAAAGAACAGGTAGCTGCCCTGCTGAAAAGCATGCTGGGAATCGATTACAATCCTCGTCGGCTCGACGCGACGGATGGATTGGCGGTGGCCGTTTGTCACTATTTCGTGAGCAGTTCGCCGTTCGGAGAGTCGCACGGACTACCGGTAAAAAAGTCCCGCCCGAAAGGGATAACCTGGGAGCGTTTTTTGAAAGAGAATCCAGACAGAGAGGTTAAAACGAAATAAGATCAAACAAATATTAAAGACGAAAAGTATGAAAAGATTAGCAACCATTTTATTCGTAGCGGCGTTTTTGGCGAGTTGCTGCAACGGGCTGCACTACAAGATCGAAGGAGAGCTGACCGGTATAGAGGGTGATGTTTCGCTCGTGATCGACGATACGGTCGTTGCCACCGAGAAGGTGAAAGACGGTAAGATCCGTTTCTCCGGCCGTGTAGACGAACCGAAGATCGCCTTTTTGCAGAAGGCCAACGGAGAGGCATTCTCCATGTTGTTTATCGAGAAGGGCGATATTCATATCTCCGATCAGGGAATCGTAGGAACCCCGGCCAATGATGCCTATCAGAACTTTTTGACCCGGCAATCCGAACTGGTTAAGCAGTTCTATGCCGAAGACGCTACGGATCAGGAACGCGACAGTATCATCCAGGCCGATTTCGCTCTGCAGGCATCGGTGCTTTCCGAAAATCCGGACAACTTGCTGGGGGTCTATTTTATTCTTACCGATCAGATGAATAATTTGGATGCCGAGAAACTGGAAGAGAATATGTCCAAACTCTCCGTTGAGATGCAGAATCACTCCTACCTGAGTGAGATGAAAGCCTATCTGAACTCTTTTAAACGAGTTGCCGTTGGGCAACCGTTTATTGACATCAAGCTGCCCGATGTAGACGGGAAGGAGTTGGCACTTTCCGATCTTGCGGGTAAGGGAAATTACATCCTGGTCGATTTCTGGGCCTCCTGGTGCGGTCCCTGTAGACAGGAGCTTCCTTATCTGTTCGATGTCTACACGAAATATCATAAAAAAGGGTTCGATATCTACGCAGTATCGTTGGATGAGTCGAAACAGGATTGGTTACAGGCTGTTGATCAGCAGAACATGTTCTGGAACAACGTACGCGATGCCGCGAGTTGGCAGGCTCAATGCGCGCAGGATTATGCGATAAAGAGCATTCCGCAGAATGTGCTGATCGCTCCGGACGGTACGATTGCTGCCAAGAATCTGCGCGGGAAAGAGCTGCAGGAGAAGTTAGCAGAAATCTATGAATAATGCTATTTTGACTGCAAGAACGATGAAATTACGACTCATAGGATTGTTTTGCCTGACAGGAATCTTATCGATGACGGGATGCCGTCAGGAAGGGTTCCGATTTCGGCTTGAGGCGCATTTGGCGGATAGTTGTGGTATTTATTATCTGACTCCGATCGATGACCCGTCCCATTACTATTTGAAGAGCCAGACCGATGAGCATGGGAGACTGGTAATGAAAGGTCGGCTTCGGGAGCCTGTGTGTGCCGATTTGCGAAACGGCTTGGGCGAAGTCGTGTCGCTTGTATTCCTGGAAGAGGGCACGATCCGAATCGAACCGCTGCCGAATGATGTGACGCATCTGCAGGTTTCGGGAACTCCGTCGAACGATGCATGCAATCTTTTTGCAGCGGATGTCGACGAATTGTTCGCACATTATGCATCCATGAAGGATATCACGGAAGAGCTGCAAAAAAAATTCACGCAGGAACTGGATAGCATGCAGCGGGCATTCCTGGACAATAACAAGGATAAGATACTTGGCATCTATCTGTTTGTAAATGAGTGGATAAATACGATGGATACGACGGAGATCGAACGAACCATAGCCGAATTCACACCGGAAATGCAGGCCAATTCGCTGATGGATGCGGTCCGTAATCGTCTCGACACGATGAAAAAAAGTGAAGGAAAGGGTGAAATGAAATAATTTTTTGTATATTTGTCCCCGCAAACGATGGCTCCGTAGCTTAACTGAATAGAGCACTTGACTACGGATCAAGAGGTTACAGGTTTGAATCCTGTCGGAGTCACTGAAACAATCGAGCACCTGTCGATAACGACAGGTGCTTTTTTGTGGAATATGCCGTTGAAAGAATAAACGGGAGATTCGGTTGATCCGAAAATCGAGCCGGGCCGACACGCCTTTCCCAGGGCTGAGGGGGCTGAATCGTTTTGAAGCTGCCCCAAGCCCGATCAGGCAAAACTCCAACCGGAACACTTTTACACTCGATCGCCCCGCGATTGACAAAAAAGCGGAAAGCATTCCTCGACATAATTGAAAACTTCGGTTTTCGTTTGTCTCTGCGCTCTCCTTTGCTTATCTTTGTGTCAAGATTCACATCACGCACAGATGAGGGCGGATATTACGGTGCAGGGCATTCGTTACCACTATGAGGTGACAGGCGACGGAGCAGATGTCGTTTTGTTGCACGGCTGGGGTTGTACGCTCGAAATCTGGCAGTCGCTCCGCTCGGTGCTGGAGCCGGATTTTCGCGTCTGGGCGATCGATTTTCCCGGATTCGGAGGCAGCGCTACCCCGTCTGAACCCTGGAGCGTGTATGATTATGCGGAGTCGTTCGCTGCGTTTCTGCAACAACTGGGCATTACCGATCCGGTTCTGGTGGGACACTCGTTCGGCGGACGGATCGCTATTCTCCACGCTTCGTCCCATCCGGTTTCGAAAGTCGTGCTCGTCGATGCCGCCGGGATTCGGCCCCGTCGGTCGGTAAATTACTACGTGAAAGTCTACGGATTCAAATTGATGAAACGTCTGTTGCCGTTTGTTCTGGGAAAAGAGCGGGCGGCAGCCGTGGTGGAACGACGCCGTCGCAGTGCCGGATCCGACGATTACAACGCCCTCAGCGGCGTGATGCGGGATACGTTTGTCCGGGTGGTGAACGAAGACCTGCGTCGCTATTTGCCGGCCATCGAGGCACCAACACTACTCGTCTGGGGCGATCGCGATACGGCCACTCCGCTTGCCGATGCCAAATTGATGGAGCGGCGCATTGCCGATGCCGGTCTCGTCGTCTTCCCGGGGGCGGGACACTATAGTTTCCTCGAACGTTCCGGCCAGTTCGCTGCCGTGATGAGGAGTTTCCTTTCCGATAACAAACCACAACAGTAAAAGATCCCATGTTCGAAACAGCCATCCAGATAACGGCCGTCGTGCTACTCTCCTTCTACGCGGCCATTCGACTCAAAAAAGAGCTGCAGATGATGCAGCAGAACTCCTATCGGATCGGCCGTTATTGGCGCTGGTTGCGGAGCGGCTTGGGAGCTGTCGATCGCATTACCGATCTGTTGTTGCTCGGCGTGGTCTTTTTCTTCTGGGGCGATCTCTGGGCGGAAGGCGGTGTCGGACTCGTGTCGCTTTATAAGTCGGTGAAGGAGCTGCGCACGCATTATAAGAAACCGCTTGTGTTTACGGCCCGGGCCGTTCGGTTGTACGATGTTGGAATTGTGCTTATTGCTTTGAGTGTGGTGGGCAGTTGGTGGTTTGCCGGTGAAGTCGAGTGGGGTATCCTGTCGGCCGTGTTGCTCTCCGTGTTCTCTTCGCTGGTGATCGTGTTTGCCGTATTGATTCTCATGCCTTTCGAGAAGGCGCTGAATCGTTGGTACTACAACGATGCGCGGCGCATGCTTCGCATGATGCCCGACCTGGTGGTGATCGGGGTCACAGGCAGTTACGGCAAAACCAGCACGAAGCACTACCTCTACCGGATTCTTTCCGAACACTACAACGTGCTGATGACTCCGGGCAGTTACAATACGACGTTGGGCGTGATCCGGACCATACGGGAACATCTCAAACCCTATCACAACGTCTTCATCGTGGAGATGGGAGCCAAACAGCGCGGCGATATCCGGGAGATCTGTGAGTTGGTACATCCCCGCATCGGAATTCTTACGGCGGTAGGCGAACAGCACCTCGAGTCGTTTAAGACGATCGAGAACGTACAGGCCACCAAATTCGAATTGATCGATGCTCTGCCTCCCGACGGGACTGCCGTATTGAATTGCGATTTTCCTTATGTGGCTTCACGGCCGGTGGAGAATGTGCAGCGGGTCATCCGTTACGGGATTGAGAACGAGAAATGCGATTACGGAGTCAAGGATGTACATTACGGACACGGAGAGACCGCGTTTACGGTGGTCGATGCGACCGGTGGCGAGCTTCGACTGACGACCCGGTTGGTCGGCAGCTGCAATTTATCGAATATTCTGGCGGGTGTAATCGTGGCTCGCACGTTGGGGCTCTCCGACGAGGAGATTCGCTATGGCGTGAGTCAGATCAGTCAGGTGGAACATCGTCTGAGCGTCAAGCGTACCGCCGCAGGGATTACCGTGATCGATGATGCATTCAATTCCAATCCGCACGGAGCGAAGATGGCGCTCGACGTATTGGCGACCTTCACCGGGGGCCGGCGCATTGTGGTTACACCCGGCATGATCGAGTTGGGCGCCAAGCAGTTTGATTGCAACCATGCGTTCGGACGTCAGATTGCGGCCGTCGCCGACTATGTGATTGTCGTGGGACGCTACAACCAAGAGGCCATCGTCTCCGGTTTGCGTGCGGAGGGGTTCGACGAAAAGAATCTTTTCACGGCTGTCGATTTTGCGGCTGCGACGGCGAAACTGCGCGAGACCACACAGGCAGGCGATACGATTCTCTACGAGAACGATCTGCCCGACACCTTCAAATAGCGATCACGGAACGCGATTCGAATCGGATTCTATCTTCTGAGGAGGGAGACGACTCTGTGCGATCCGTTGAGGAGTGTGGTCCGGACACTTCTGTGCCGCTCTATTGGGTCAACTATTTTTCCGGATAGGGTACAAATTCTTCGTGGGAAATGATCCGCCAACCGATAAATCTCCGTAACTTTGGCCTTCGGTAACCTTGCGGTTGTCGGTTCGAGGACTGCAAGTTCGATAACTTGAGGCTATTTTGTTGTTTGTCAGGACAATAATAGCCCGGTTCTTACCAAACTTTACGTTAAGTCAAGGAGAAACAAGTTTTTGAGATGAAAACGAATGTGGGTGTTTTCTTCGGCGGACGGAGCGTTGAGCATGAGATTTCGGTGCTTTCCGCTCTGCAGGCCATTGCGGCGATGGATCGTGACAAATACGACGTAACGCCGGTTTATTTATCCAAGCAGGGCGAATGGTACACCGGCTCTGCATTGCTTGATACGGAAAATTATCGCGACATACCGGCTCTGCTTCGTCGTTGCAAGCCCGTCTATCTGAAACCCCATTACGGCGATCATAAACTCTATGCGGAACATCACGGTCTGTTCGGCCGCGATGTCGTTGCGACGCTCGATGTGATTCTGCCCGTCCTGCATGGGACCAATGGGGAGGATGGTATTTTTCAGGGTATGGTCGAGATGACCGGCATTCCTTATGTCGGTTGCAATCCGCTCTCCTCGGCCAACGGCATGGACAAGATCACCATGAAGATGATTTTGCGCCAGAGCGGTATTCCGGTGGTCGATTACGTCTGGTTTACCGACAAGCAGTGGGGCGGGGAACGCGATGCTCTGATCGAACGGATCGAGCAGCAGATCGGCTATCCGGTCATTGTGAAACCGGGGAACCTCGGATCGAGTGTCGGGATTGCAGAGGCGGTCGATCGCGATGCACTGATCCGTTCCGTTTCCGTAGCTGAGGAGTACTCCACCCGAATCATTGTGGAGAAGATGATTACCGATCTGCAGGAGATCAACTGTTCGGTGCTCGGCAGCAGCGACCGCAACGAGGCATCGGTATGCGAAGAGCCGCTCCGCAGCGGTGAGATACTCAGTTATGCCGACAAATATTTGAGCGGCGGGAAAAATTCGAAAGGGATGCAGAGTACGCGTCGACGCATTCCTGCCGATCTGCCGCAGGATGTGACGGAACAGATTCGTCGTTATGCCAGGGAGACCTTCCGGGTGCTTTCGTGCGAAGGGGTTGCGCGGATCGACTTCATGATCGATCGTGCGACCGGAACGGTCTATGTCAACGAGATCAATGCCATTCCCGGTTCGCTTTCGTTCTATCTTTGGGAGGCTTCGGGTGTGAAGTTCGGAGAGATGATCGACCGGTTGATCGATCAGGCTTTCCGCCGTTCCCGGGAGGCGGCACTTAAGACGGTGAGCTACGACCAGAATATCTTCAGCCTCGGCGGCGGGACCAAGGGAGGAAAGTTTGGCGGCGCCAAGTAATGCCCGACAGCCGGGGTGTCCGGATCGGAATCGAGTTCTGTGCCAATATTTCGGTTGCGGGGCGATTCGACGCTTTCGTTTTTGTGTGTGTTGCTAAAAAAAGAAGTGATGGGATCGAAACGAATCTCCAAAGGATGTCGGATCACGATGATCGTCGCAGCGATCCTGCAGATCGTTGTATTGGGGTTCCTGTTGTCTCCCCATCGGGAGGCCTGGATCGAGTGGCCGTTGCTTCTGTTGTCGTTGGGGCTTGTCGTTTCGCTCTATTTTCCGAAGACCCGTTGTCGGAGTCTCTGGAAGGTGACACTTTTTTTTACAGCGCTTCTGTTGTTGCTATTCCTTTTGCGCAGTTCTCTGGCGGTTTTTGCAGCTCATTTTGCGCAAGGTTGACGCAGAACGGACAACGCCATTAAACTGTTTCACAGGTACTTGTTTGCGGAGAATCGATTCTGGGAGATAAAGAGAGGGACGACACATATTTGTGTCGTCCCTCTCTTTTCAGAATTCTGTTTTTCAGAGCTCGATGGCATTGAGTTCGGCACAGACCAATCGGTAATCGCGTTCGAATCCGATGATCGTTTCCTGGACTCGGAGGAGTGTCTCCAATTGGGTAAAGTATTCCACGACCGAGATCTCTCCCGTTTCGAGCGCTTTCTCCAGGAAGCGGTCGTAGTCGATCGTCTCTTGAGCAATCGCCCGGTGACGCGACAACGATTCGGCAAGTGTTTCTGCCCGTGCGTAGAGGGTTGCCACCTGGGTTTTCAGGTCGATGCGGGAACTTTCGAGTTGCGAGGTCGCATATTCGGCCTGCGCCTTGGCTCGTTTTACGTTGTTGCGGTTGCCGAACATCGGTACGCTCATCCCTACGATTACGCCGTTGAAACGCTCTCCCGGACCGAATTCGTGTTTGTATCCCACTGCCAGCTTCGGCAACGATTCCGAACGGCTCACCTTCACTTCCTCTCCTGCCGCCATCTGTTCAGCGACTATGGCCTGCAGAGAGGGATCGGCCGTTTCGTAGAGCTGTTGCAGTTCTTCGAGCGGACGTAGCAGGGGACGCGGACCGAAAATGGTATCGGGGAACTGGATCTCTTCGCCGCCGTTCAGGTTTTTCAGACGGCTGAGCGCATTTTGGAGATCGATTTCCAAAAGTTTCAGCGCGTTTTGGGCATCCACCAGCTGCATGGCGGCTTCGTTGCGTTCGAGAACCGAACCTTCGCCGGTTTGGTAGCGTTGTTCGTGGATCTCGGCAAATTTCTGCGCATGGTTTTCACGGATGCGCAGCACGGTGCGTTGTTGGCGCAGCGCAACGATTTGGATGCAGAGCATTTCGGCTTCGAGCAACACCTGTTGCCGATAAGCTGCCATTTCGCCGGCATATTGATCGGCTTTAGTACGGGCCAGTTTGTTGCGATGGGCGTAAGAGGTGGGAAAGTCGAACTCCTGGGTGACGGTCAGTTCGCCTGTTTTCCCGAGTGACGAGGGGTTGCCCCACTGATGGACGAACTCCACATTCGGATCGGACAACGAATTGCCCACTCGGGCCTCCAGCGTCTGGGCACGTGTCAGCGATGAGCGCGCCTGCAGGGAGAGGTTGTTGGTCTCTATCTGGCGCAGTACGGCCTGTATGCTTTCTTGTGCCGCTCCGGCCGATGGCAGCAGGAGCAGCAGGACAATGACGATCTTTTTAAACATGGCTCTCTTTTTTACGATTCAACATGAGGTACATGACGGGAATGACGAATCCGTTCAGGATGAGTGAGCTGACCAATCCGCCGAGAATGACTTTGGCCATCGGACTCTGGATTTCGTTCCCCGAGATATCGCCTCCGAGTGCCAGCGGGATCAGAGCCAGGGCGGAGGTGAGTGTGGTCATCAGGATGGGGTTGAGTCGGTCGAGCGATCCGTGGATCACGCTCTCCCGAAGCGACATGCCTTCGTTCCGGAGCCAGCCGTAGTGCGACACGAGCAGAATGCCGTTGCGTACGGCGATACCGAGCAGGGAGATGAATCCGATGATGGCCGGAATGCTCACGATGCCCGAGGTGAGCCAGATGCTGAGGACACCGCCGATCATGGCGATCGGCATGGTCACCATGATCATGACCGACAGCCTGATGTTTTTGAACTCCTGGAAGAGCAGGAGGAAGATCACGAGGATGGCGATGATCGAAGCAAAGGAGAGTACGCGCACTGCGTTTTGGCGACTCTCGAAAGCACCTCCGTATTCGACGTAATACCCCTCCGGCATGACGATCTGTTCGGCGATTCGGTCTCGGATGGCATTTACGGCTCCGCCGAGGTCTCCGTCGGTAATGTTGGCGGAGACGACGATTTTTCGTTTCACGTTTTCCCGGTTGATCGTGTTGGGTCCGGAGGCCGAAACGATGTCGGCCACGTAGGAGAGCGGAACTTTCTTCCCGTCGATTCCGTCGATCAGGAGGTTACCGATGCTTTCGATATCTGCTCTGCTTTCGGGATTCATTTTTACCGTCACATCGAACATGGCGCTGCCGTCGTATACCTCCGAGACCACTTCGCCGGAGAGTGCCACCTTCACGAACTCGGCGAATTCGCCCAACGTGATGCCATAACGGGCCAACATCTCCCGTTTCGGAATGATTTGCAGTTGCGAGCGCTCCACCTGTTGTTCGACGGTGATGTCGGCAATGCCGGGCAGGTCGGCGATGGCGGCTTTGATTCGGTTGCCGAGCGTAAACATCGTATTGAGGTCTTCGCCGAAGAGTTTAATGGCGATATCGGCTTCCGTGCCGGAAAGCATTGCGTCGATTCGGTGTGAAATGGGTTGTCCGATTTCGATGTTGAGTCCGCGCAGTTGTCCCAATCGTTGACGGACATCGGCCAGGAACTCCGAGCGTGATCGTTCATCGAGAACGAAGGGGGCTTCCAGTTCCGAGGCATTCACTCCGAGGGCGTGTTCGTCGAGTTCGGCGCGGCCGGTTTTGCGGGCGACCGTCTGTATCTCGGGCACTTCCAGCAGGATCTCCTCCACCATGCGTCCCATGCGGTCGGACTCTTCGAGCGAGATGCCCGGCATGGTTCCGATGTTGATCGTGAGCGAGCCTTCGTTGAATGGGGGCAGGAAACTGCTGCCGAGGGTTGCGAAAACGATGACCGCACCGGCGAACAGGGTGGCTGCGACGGAGAGAACGGCCTTTTTATGGCCGATAGCCCAATCGAGGGCCTGACGGTAGATCTTTTTCAGGAAGCGCGATACGGGGGGCTCTTTTTCGCTCTTTTTCAACTCTTTTTCTCCCGTGAGCATGTAGCTGCACATGACGGGGGTGAGGGTTACGGCCACGATCATCGAGACGAAGAGCGAGACGATGAACGAGACGCCGAGCGGTCGCAACATGCGTCCCTCCATGCCGCTCAGGAAGAAGAGCGGGACGAACGCGACGATGGTGATGATCGTGGCGTTGATGATCGAGGAGCGGATCTCGCTCGATCCTTCGAAGACGATCTTCAGGTTGGGTTTCCGTTCGGCGGGTGGTTTGAGGTGGTTTTCGCGGAGACGGCGGTAGACGTTCTCCACGTCGATGATCGCATCGTCGACCAGAGAACCGATGGCGATGGCCATACCTCCGAGACTCATGGTGTTGATTGTCAGCCCGAAAGCCTTCATCACCAAAATGGAGCCGAGCAGCGAAAGGGGAAGGGCTACCAGCGAGATGACCGTTACACGCCAGTTCATCAGGAAGATGAACAGCACGATCAACACGAAGAGGGCTCCTTCGTAGAGCGCTTTCTGGATGTTGTCGATCGAGCTCTCTATGAACCGCGACTGGCGGAAGATGTCGGTGGAGATATGCACATCCGTCGGCAAGGTGCTCCGGAGTTCTTCCACGGTCTGTTCGATCCGTTCCGTCAGTTCGATCGTGTTGGTGGCGGGCTGTTTGGTCACCGTGATGAGCACGGCCGGTTTTCCGCGTTCCGAGGCGAGTCCCAGTTGGGGAAACTTGGCGCCGATTTTTACCTCGGCGATATCCTCCAGGGTGATCGGATCGCCAGACTCGGAGTATTTGACGAATCCGCGTCCGAGAGCGTCGGGATCCGTAGTGGCCGTTACGCCGCGGATGATGAATTCATTGCCGTATTGGTAGAGGGCGCCGCCGGAGGCGTTGAGGCTCATGTCGCCCGAGGCGTCGAGCACCTCATCCACGGAGACTCCGTAACGGCGCATCCGTTCGGGCGAGAGCAGGATCTGGTACTCCTTGATATCTCCGCCGATCACGGCAACCTGTGCTACGCCGCCCATGGAGAGCAGGCGGGGCCGGATGGTCCAGTCAGCCAGGGTGCGCAACTCCTGGAGGGAGGTGGTGTCGGCTGTAAGTCCGAGGATCATCATCTCTCCGAGGATGGAGGATTGCGGAGCCAGAATGGGTTGGCTTACGGTGGCAGGCAACGATTCGCCGATGGCGGAGAGTTTCTCGGAGACGATCTGCCGGGCCAGGTAGATGTCGGTTCCCCAGTCGAATTCGACCCAGACCACGGAGAATCCGGTGGTTGAGGAGGAGCGTACACGACGGACATCCGTCGCACCGTTCAGGGCCGTTTCGATGGTGAAGGTAACGACCTTCTCCACCTCTTCGGCAGCCATGCCGCTCGCTTCGGTCATTACCACGACCGTGGGGGCATTCAGGTCCGGAAAGACATCCACATCCATGTGTTTGGCCGTGTAGAGACCCGTGGCGGTCATGATGGCAGCCACGAGGATGACCAACAGGCGGTTGTGGAGTGAATATTGGATGATTTTGTTTAACATGGTCGTTCCTCCTCCGTTAGTGTGAATGGCTGTGGGGAATGGCCGATGAGGTGGCCATCTTCACGTGAACCGCACCGCGTGTAACGACCCGTTCACCCGGCTGGATGCCGGAGAGAATCTCTACCTGTTTCCCGTCCGAAGCGCCGATTTTCACTTCGCGTCGTTCGTAGCACTCCTCGTCGAGCTGTACATAGACGTAGTAGACTCCCTGTGCCTCTGCAATGGCTGTTTCGGGAAGTGCGATCACCCCTTGACGGGCTCTCCCCAACAGATAGACCTCTACCAGCGAACCCGGAACGACACCGGGATGGCTGTCGAATTCGAAGGTTACCGGAATGAGTGTCGAGGTGCCGTCGTGCGAGCGTCCTACGGAGAGAATTTTCCCGTTCTGTTTTTCCAGCTCCACGAGTGTCCCGGATGCCGTCACGAAATTGGCGCTGCGTATGTCGGCGAGTCTCGGATAGTAGCGTTCGGAGATCTGGGCCGTGAGTCGTTGGCGACGGTCTTTTGAGACGGTGGCGAGTGCCGTTCCCGCCTCCACGAAATCACCCGGGGCGATATTCAGCGCAGTTACATAGCCCGACAGGGGAGAGCGGACGGCACTCCCTTTTTCGGTACGTCCGGCCGCCAGGGCTTCCCATTCGCTTTGGGCTGTGAGGTAGTTCTGGCGGATCGTTTCATACTCTTTTTGCGAGATGATCCGATCGGAAAGCAACGTTTTTGCCCGCTCGTATTCGGCTTTGGCTGCCTCGTAGGCGGCTTCGGTCTTGGCGATCACGTCTCCGCCCGCCATCTCTTTCGAGGAGATGTAGAACAGAATCTGATCTTTTGCCACCCGGGTTCCGATGGAGAGCGGCGTTTCGGAAAATCCGACGACGCCCGATACGGGGGCGGCAACTCCTGTGACATCGTTTTGGGCCGGATCGATCTCGCCGCTGCAACGAATTACCTCCCGAAATTCGACCGGCTCCACAGCCGCTACCGTAAAATCGATGCGGGCAGCCTGGGCGGCCGGGAAGACGATCTCGTTCGGCCGGGCCGAGGCACTCTCTTCATGATCGTGCCCGTCGTGTCCGTGGGGCGTTTCGGCGGCATGGTCGTGTCCTTCCTGTTCATGGTTGTGCTCGCTGTGGTCATGCTCGTCGTGTCCGTGTGATGCTTCGGCGGCATGGTCATGTCCTTCTTGTTCATGGTCATGCTCGCTGTGATTGTGTTCCTCGTGGTTGTCGTGTCGGGTCACCTCTTCTCCATGGTCATGGAGATGTGCGGTCTCGGCAGCTGTTTTCGTGGCGTTGCCTCCGCAGGCGGTCATGAAGGCCACATAGCAGGCTGCCAGCAGATAAATGAACTGTTTCATGGAATGTCTATTTTTTTTGTTGTCGATCATATACAATGCATTATGGCGCAGCCTTGGGTTGAGGTTGCGCGAGGCGAAGAGAGATCTTCACCGGAAATTATGCGAGCAGATTGGGCGCCCGGAACGGATGGGCGATTACCAGATAATCGACACAGATGGAGACGGCTCGCAGCACATGGCGGCATCTTCGGACGCTATGTGTACAGAGAGCGGGATTTTCTGCCTCATCGGACAGAGAGAGTAATTGGGTGGGTTGAGCTGCGGGAAGATCCAATACCACGCTGATTGCGCGGTGGGAATGGGTGCCTCCGAGCTCGGCCGGGTCGACTTTCATCGAACACGTGGTTTCGGGAGCGTCGTCTCCATGACCTGCACATCCGTTTTCGTCGGAGCAGGCTCCGTCGGGCATAACGCAATGGATCGGATTGAAACAGGGTGTTTCATCATTTCCGTGGTGGTGATGGGGCATCAATGCGAGCATCTGTACGAAAAGGCACAGAAGCACCACCATAGAGAGGTTCCGACTATTCCGAAATATATACATGCCGCACAAAATTATAAAATTTTGTCTTTGTTGAAAAACCTATAGCGAAATCTTTTATTTTTGTCTATAACACAAATAGGTTTATTTATGAAGTATTCAGTATCCCTCGCTGGACTTTTATTTGCCTCAAATGTGCTGTTTGGTCAGACGATCGAAGAGAATTACTACCCCTATTATGATTCGGAGGTACCGGAAGAGGAAGAGGTTGTTGTGATGGGTGAAGGGTTGACCGATGAAATCACGGTGGGGACTGCTTTTATGGACGACCGTGAAAGAGGTCTTTACTACAGACTTACCCGTTTCCATTTTGGAGCAGTACGCTATGACCGCAGGGGTTACGACCCTTCGTTTTCGGCCTACGCCCTGAATGGCTACCGACTCTATAATTATATTACCGGTCGACCCGACTATACCTTGCTTTCACTGCTTCAGACGGCATCGGTCCCTTCGTTTTCGACGAACGATCAGAATCGACCTTACCCGGTTGCAGTGCCTTCGGATGAATTGAGCTTTTACGTAATATCGGCTGAAAGTTTTCGCATGGGGAAACGGGTGGCTCTGCAGACGACGAATCGCCGTTATCGCATGGCTCTGAAGGCGTCTGTGATGGATTATTTGATGAAAAAAGGGTATTATGCCGTATCGGTTTACCGTCGGTGGGGCCGCGATCCCTATATCGACGGCGTCTTTAGCGACGAAACGGGCTATATGGCTGCGTTTACCTGTTGGTTCAAATCGAGTCTGAAATTGTCGTTGTTCACGGCGGGAGCTCCTGCGACTCGGGGTTTGCGCAGTGCGGCCACCCGGGAGGCCTTTGAACTGACCGGGAACAATCTCTACAATCCGGTTTGGGGTTGGCAGGAGGGGCGAATGCGCAATTCCCGTGTGCGCACCTCTTTTCAGCCGGTTGTGGCTCTTACCCTGACGAACTGGTTTTCCGGTCTCAAATACCTCTCTTTCGAGGCGCTTTATCATTGGGGCCGCAACAGTCAGTCGGGACTCGGTTGGTACGAAGCGGGAAATGCGTTGCCGGACTACTACCGAAAGATGCCGAGCTACCTCGGGAACGAGGCTTCGGAGGTGGCGGAGGCTTGGCGCAGGGGCGATCCCCGCTATACACAGGTGAACTGGCAGGAACTCTACTGGGCGAATCGGGCCGGAGAGCATGCCGCCTATCTGTTGGAAGATCGGGTGGAGCAGTTGTCCAATATCTATTTTCGGGCGCTTTGTGGAACGCAAGCGGGTCTCGATTGGTCCTGGACCTGCTGGGTAGGATTTCGTCGGGACCATTCCCGTTTTTTCAAGGAGGCGGACGATCTGTTGGGTGCGAGCCATGTGTTGAACGTCGATCAATATCTGATCGACGACCTTTATTTCGGGGAGCGGATCGACAACGATCTGCGGAACCCTTTGCGTCGGGTCGGTACGGGAGATCGGTTCGGGTACGACTATGCGTTGCGTTGTACGATACTGGACGGTCAGGCGATCGTTCGCTATCATTTGGATAAATTCGACGCGGCGATCTCTGCCGGAGTGGCGCGGGTGGGATTTCTGCGTACCGGTTTCTACGAGAAGGCCCTTTTCCCGGGGAGTGGATCCTGGGGCGATTCCCGTCCGGTCAATCTGACGCTCTATTCGGCGATGCTCACCTCTTCCCTGATTTTACCGTTGCGTAATCGACTTTCTTTGCGGTTGATGGCCCGCAGCGATGCTCCTGCCGCAGAAAATCTTTTTGCGGCGGTGTCCTACAACAATGCGCTTGTGCGGGATCCGCAGGCGGAGCGGATCGCTGGTGCGGAGTTGGGGTACAGTTATGGCGGGATGCTGTTTTCGTTCGCTCTTACGGCTTACTATACGGCCTCTTCGGGCGGTTGCGACGTGCGTCACTATTACGACGACCTCTCTTCGACCTATTCCAATCTGGTGGTTCGTCGGATTGCCAAGCGGTGGTGGGGTGTGGAGGCTGCCGCATCGATTTCTATTCTTTCATCCATACCCTCGTTGGACCTGGACCTTACGGCGGCCTGGACTCCCCATCGTTATGCTTCCGATCCCACGGCCGATCTCTATGCCGATGCCGACCATTCGTTGACGGCCTCGGGAATCAGTTGCCGTCTGGAAGGTTTTCGGACAAGCTGCTCTCCCGAAGTGACCACGGCCGCCGAACTTACTTTTCGCCATAAGCGGTGGACACTTTCGCTTTCGTTCGACTATGCGGCGGAACGTTACGTCGAGGCCAGTCCGTCGATTCACAGCTCCCGGACCGAGATGCTCGGTTCGTCGCCCGAGATCCGGACCCTCTTCTCCTCGCAGGAGCGGCTGCCCGATGCGGCGGTCGTCGGGTTTTCCGTCGGCAAGGGTTTCGTTGTGGGGAGCAGCTATCTGCAGCTGACATTCTCCGTCGACAACCTTTTGAACGACAAGAATATCGTCTACAGCGCCTACGAGCCCATGCGATTGCTGCGGAGCGGCTCGGGCATACTCACCTCTTTCCGACCGTTCGATACGCGGTATATGTACTCCTATCCACTCACCTTTTTCGCATCGCTCAGTTTCCGGTTTTGATTATGTCCCGATACTTTATCATTTCTTTTTGGTTCTGTGTGACGTTTGTCGCATGCGACTACAATTCGTTCGACCCGATTCGGGATTTCGACGAAGATACGTTGGTCGTCAATACTTCGATCCGGGCATTGCGGGAGTATTATGACCAGGGGGACGAGGAGGGGTCGGTCGTGGCCGATCCGATCGTGATCGGAGGCCGGGTGACGACTTCCGATGTCGCCGGAAACTTTTTCCGGACCTTTTTCATCGAGGATGCTACGGGCGCACTCGAGGTGATGGCCGGTGTGACGGAGCTGCAGGCGATCTATCCGCTCGGACAGCTTGTCGCCATTCGGATGGAGGGACTGGCGGTGTCGGTGCAGCATGAGGTGTTGCGGATCGGGTTACCGCCGGCCCCCGGGGACTACTATTTTGTCAACTATTTCGCCCATCGGGTTGTGCTCGACCGCTACATTGTCCGGAGTCGCCATCTTGCTCCGGTCGATCCGCTGCCGGTCGTTTTGGGAGAACTCGATGCTTCGTTGTGCGGCCGGCTCGTGCGCATCGATGGGTTGTTTCGTAGCGATACGATCCCGGGTCTGACCTGGGCTGTCGGCGGGGAGTCTCCGCGCACGGGCTATCGGATGTTCCGGGATGCCGCGGGCGACTCTTTGTGTGTCGTGACGAGCGGTTATTCGCGTTTGGCAGCCACTCCGCTTCCCGAAGATACCGTCTCCCTCACTGGAATTTTGTCGTATGGGCCGGGCGAAAGTTCCCGCAAATGTTTCCAACTTAAATTGCGTGATCAATATGACATTGAACCGTAGTTTGCTCGTTTTGTTGCTTGGGTTACTCTCTTGTACCTCCTCGCCGTCGCTCGAAGATTCTGCTTCGAAGCCTTCGTCGGGGCCCGTCAGCATTGCATACCTCAAAACGCTCTATACCGGTACGCCGCGTCGCATCACGGAGGATTTTCAGCTTTCGGGTTATGTGGTCGACAATTTTCGCTACAATTCGATTGCCGGTTGCATAGCGATCGCCGATGGGACCGCCGGGATCGAGGTGAAACTGGGCTTCGACGATGCGTTCCGCTACTTCCCCAACGGGACGCCGCTTACTGTCCGTTGTGCCGGACTCTGGCTCGGGGCCTACGGTGGGGTGGTCCAATTGGGCGGAGCGCCGGAGGGGAGCTACGAGACCTCCTATCTTTCGACGGAGGAGATTGCGCTCCATTTTTCGTCCGACACGTTGAGTCCTCCGATTCGGGGTTCCCGCACGGTGACGATTCCGGAGCTGGCACCGGAATGGATCTCTACGTTGATCCGACTCGAGGAGGTCCAGTTCGTGGAGGATGAGATCGGCCTGACATGGAGCGAGGAGGCGTACGATACCAATCGCCATCTGGTCGATCGGAACGGCGATACGCTGATCGTCCGCACCAGCCGCAAGGCGCAATTCGCGCAGCTGCTTCTTCCGTCGGGGAGCGGTACGGTGGAGGGTGTTCTCAGCTACTTTACACCCGATTATCAATTGATCGTTACGGATTTGCGTTTGCTGGATATGTCGTCGCCGCGCTTTTAGCAACCGAACATTCTTCGGGCGTTTTCCGTCGTGCATCGTTCCACCTCTTCGGGGGTGCGGGCCATCAATGCGGCGACCCGGTCGCGAATGAATGTGAGGTAGCTGCTTTCGTTTCGCTTTCCCCGATAAGGTACGGGAGTCAGGTAGGGAGAGTCGGTCTCCAGCACCAGATCGTCCAGCGACATGCGGGGAAGCGTCTCCGCGAGAATGCTTTTTTTGAAGGTGACGGTTCCGCCTATGCCGAACAGAAAGTCGCCGCACTCTTTCACCCGGAGATAGGTCTCTTCGCTTTCGGCGAATGCATGCATGACGCCCCGGATCGATGTGCCGCGGTATTTTTCCAGCAGCGCAACCATTTCGGGCCAGGCGTCGCGGGTGTGGATTGCCAGGGGCAGATCGTATTCGAGAGACCACTCGATCTGTTTTTCGAGGGCTTCGGTCTGTTCGCGCAGGTGATTTTTGTCCCAGTAGAGATCGAGACCCACTTCGCCTACGGCACAGAAAGCTCCTGCCGGCGGATCGCTCAAATAGCGTTTCACTAACTCCAGTTCGTCGCGCCAGTTGGGCAGGTCGTTGACGGAGGTGGGGTGGAGCCCCATCATCGGCAGACAGTAACCGGGCCATGTGCGGCAGAGTGCGAAGAGTGCTTCGTGGCTCGAGGAGTCGATCGCGGGGGATAAGATCCGTCCGATTCCGGCCTCCTTGGCCCGACGGATCGTCTCCGGGCGGTCCGTTTCGAACGCCTCGTCGAACAGGTGGCTATGGGTGTCGATCAGCATGTTTTGATCAGGCGGTTTCCCGGCTGGAAGCCGATGGCTCCTTCCGTTTCGAGTTCGAAAAGCAGTTCGCCGAGCGTGCCGGGATCGAGGGCTGTCTTTTCGGCGATTCGGTCGATCGAGATCGCTTCGCCCTCGGGGAAACAGGCGAGTACCCGTTGGGCATCTTCACTCAGTGCCGCAGCTGCGCGTGGCGGTTTCGGACCGATATGCGGATCGGTATCCCACATCAGTTCGCGGATGATATCTTCGGCCGATTCGATCAGTACGGCCCGCTGGTCGCGGATCAGTCGGTTCGTTCCCCGCGCGTTCGGACGCGTTATGTCGCCCGGCACAGCCATGAGCGAACGGTGGTAGCTTTCGGCCATGGCAGCCGTTTGCAGCGATCCGCCCTCCGCTTCCGATTGCACGATGACGGTTCCTGCACTCAGGCCGGCGATGATTCGGTTACGGGCGAGGAAGAGAGCGCCGTTCTGTTTGGTTGCCGAGTGGAGTTCGGAGACGATGGCGCCGCCGCGTTCCACGATTTCGCGAGCGAAGGCGGTGTGTTGGGCCGGAGTGATTTCGGGCAGCGGGCAGGCCACTACGGCGATTGTCGGTACTCCGTATCGGAGGGCGGCAGCGTGACACTCCTTGTCGATACCAAAGGCAAGTCCGCTGACGATACAGAGGTCGGGGATTCGTTCAGCGAGACCCTCCACGAGTCGGTTGCAGACCGTCGAAGCGTAGGTGGGCGTGAATTTGCGGGTTCCCACCATGGAGAGCAGTCTCCGTTGCAGGACGGAAGGATCGCCTTTCAGGTAGAGGACATGGGGATAGTCGGGACATTCGCGCAGCAGTGTCGGATAGGCATCGTCGGTCGAGGCGATCGCCTCGATTCCATGGCGCTCCATGTGGCGGAGTTCCTTTTCGGCCTGAGCGTGTGCGGATCGTCGGACGAGCGCTTCCGCCAGGTCATGACGCAATCCGGTCTCTCTTTCGAGTGCCTGGAGCGAAGTCGCATAGATTGTCCTGGCGTCGCCGAAAATCTGAAGCAGATGGGCTGCCGTGCGGGGGCCGATGCCGGGCTGGAGGGTCAGCGCGATATCTTCGAGGGTCATCTTAGGAGGGAATTAACAGGGTGATTTCGCGGAACAGATAACTCCGTTTTTCTCCGGAGGGATTTTCGACGATCAGGGCGCCGTTCGGTTCCACATCCCGGATGACTCCTTCGCATAGGGTTCCGTCGGGCAGTTGGAATCGGGAACGTTCGTTCAACCGGTAGATCAGCTGTCGGTAATCGGATGCGAGTTTTTCGCGTCGTCCCGCTTCGAGATCGGCGTAGCGGGCCATGAACAGATCGTAGAAATGCGTGAGCAGTTCCCGTCTGTCGAGCTCCTTTCCGATTTCGAGGGCCATCGAAGTGGGGTTTGGCAGCGAGGGATCGAATGTCTTTTGGTTGACGTTGATGCCGATGCCGACCCGGCTGCGGACTACGCATCCTTCGCCGAGGCTGTTCTCGATGAGTACACCCACCAGTTTACGGTCATCCACATAGATGTCGTTGGTCCATTTGATGCGGGCATCGAGTCCGTAGAGCTTCATCAGGTCGGTAAGGGCCACCGCTACGGTTTGCAGGAGCAGGAACTGTTCGCTTGCGGCGAGAAATGTGGGACAGAGCACAATGCTCAGGATGAGGTTCTCTCCCCTGGCGCTTTTCCACGCATGCCCCCGTTGCCCGCGACCGGCTGTCTGGTATTCGGTCACGATCACGTCGCCGTGTCCGTATCGGCTGTCGAGAGCCTCGTCGTTGGTCGAGGTGGTCTGCTCCAGAAAGGTGAACGTCATGGTGCTATACCGCTACGTTGAAGTCGCGCAGGGCGTCGTTGAGCGAGGTCTTCAGGTCGGTCGAAGCCTTCCGTTTGCCAATGATCAGGCCGCACGGTACACCGTATTCGCCGGCGGGGAATTTTTTGGGATAGGTTCCCGGGATGACGACCGAATTGGCGGGCACGTATCCTTTGTATTCGATCGGTTCCTCGCCGGAGACATCGAATATTTTGGTCGATCCGGTGATCACTACGTTGGCCCCCAGAACCGCTTTTTCGCAGATGTGGGCACCCTCCACGATGATGCAGCGCGACCCGATGAAACAGTTGTCCTCGATGATGACGGGGGCGGCCTGTACCGGTTCGAGTACGCCGCCAATGCCGACGCCGCCACTCAGATGGACGTGTTTGCCCACCTGTGCGCAGGAACCGACCGTAACCCAGGTGTCGACCATGGTTCCCTCGTCGACATAGGCGCCGATGTTCACGTAGGAGGGCATCATCACGGCGCCCTTCGAGACGTAGGAGCCGTAACGGGCCACGGCAGGCGGCACGACACGCACACCTCGTGCGGCGAGGTCGTGTTTCAGATCGATTTTGTCGTAAAATTCGAGCTCACCGGCCCGCATCGTCCGCATCTCCTGGATGGGGAAATACATGAGTACGGCTTTTTTCACCCACTCGTTCAGTTGCCAGCGGCTCTCACCCAGCGGTTCGGCCACACGCAATTCGCCCCGATCGAGCAACTCTACTACCTGGCGGATGGCACTGCGGCTCTCTTCGGCAGCGAGCAGAGCGCGGTCGTCCCAGCACTTTTCTACGATATTTTTCAGTTCTTCGCGGTTCATCTTTTCTCTCAATTTCTCTTTCGATTGTTTCGCAAAATTAGAATTTTCGATCGAAAAGAGCAAAAAACGAAATAGTTTCGTATTTTTGTCTCTCTAAACCGGGTCTATACACTAAACCGCCCATGCAGATGAAGGGGTTTGTTCCTGTGCTACTCGCGGCATGCACGGCCGTTTTGATGTTCGGGTGCAAAGATATGAAAGTGAAAATTCTGCCCTATCCCGAAGCTCCGCGCTCCGAGGTTGTCGACGATTATTTCGGAACCCAGGTTCCCGATCCTTACCGTTGGTTGGAGGATTCGGGCAACGAAGAGACTCGTCGATGGGTGGTCGCCGAAAACCGCATTACGGCCGATTATCTGGCCCGGATCCCCTATCGTGATGCGTTGAAACAACGGTTGGTCGAGTTGTGGAACTATCCGAAGTGCGGACTTCCCTACAAGGCCGGTGACTATTATTTCCTCTTCCGCAACGACGGCTTGCAAAATCAGAGCGTGTTGTATCGTCAGTCGGGGCTCGACAGTTTGCCGGAGGTATTTCTCGATCCGAATCTTTTATCGGAAGACGGTACGGCGGCACTCTCTTCGATCAGTTTCTCCGATAACGGACGCTATATGGCCTATGCGGTAGCCCGGTCGGGATCCGATTGGGTGGAGATCCGGGTGATGGAGACCGCAACGGGACGTCGGTTGAACGACCTGGTCCGTTGGGTGAAGTTTTCCGGAGCCAGTTGGTCGGCCGATTCGCGTGGTTTTTACTACAGCCGTTACGATGCTCCGACCGAAGGCGAAACGTATTCGGCACAAAATCGCGGACAGAAAGTCTATTACCATGCGATCGGGACACCGCAGTCGTCCGACATTCCGATCTATCAGGATAAATACAACCCGTTGCGTTACTTCTCTGCCACTCAGAGCGATGACGGACGCTATCTTTTCATCTACGGCTCCGAGGGAACGCACGGTACGGAGGTGCTCTACCGTTCGATGAGTGAGCCCGGCGATGGGTTCCGCACCCTCTTCAAGGGGTTCGATCACGACTATTCGATCGTATTCTGCGAAGATCATAAGGCGTGGGTACTGACCAATGAGGGGGCTCCGAATTACCGTCTCGTGAAGATCGACCTCCGCAATCCTGCCGCAGGATTCGAAGAGGTGATCCCGGAGGGCGATTGTTTGCTGGAACGGGTGAATGCCGTCGGAGGTTATCTTTTGGCTACCCGGTTGGAGAACGCCGTGAGTGCCGTGACCCAATACGATATGGATGGCAAGCTCGTGCGCACCGTGGAGCTGGAGACCCTCGGGACGGTTTCGGGGTTCAGCGGAAAGAAGGAGAGCACGGAGACGTTCTATGCCCTTTCGAATTTTGTTTCGCCCGCTACGCTCTATCGTTACGACCTTGCGACGGGCGAGTCGGCGCTTTTCGACCGTCCGGAAGTAGCTTACGATCCGGAGGATTATGTGACGGAGCAGCTTTTCTTTGAGAGTCGCGACGGTACGCGCGTTCCCATGTTCGTTGTCCACAAGAAAAAAATTCGTCTGGACGGTAAAAACCCGCTCTACCTTTACGGATACGGAGGATTCAACATCAGCCTGACACCGGAGTTCAATCCGGCGGCCATTTTGTTCATGGAGCAGGGCGGTGTCTACGTGGAGGTGAATCTGCGCGGAGGCGGCGAGTATGGCGAGGAGTGGCATCGTGCGGGCATGCTGGAGAATAAACAGAATGTTTTTGACGATTTTATCGCGGCAGCGGAATACCTCATCGAGAAGGGTTACACCTCTCCGGAGAAGCTGGCGATCGCCGGGGGATCGAACGGCGGATTGCTCGTGGGGGCCTGCATGGTGCAGCGGCCCGATCTGTTTGCGGTGGCCCTTCCGTCTGTGGGCGTGCTCGACATGTTGCGTTACCACCGGTTCACCATCGGTTGGGGCTGGAGCGTGGAGTATGGCAATAGCGACAACGAGGAGCAGTTCCGCTACCTATATGCCTATTCGCCGTTGCACAATGTGCGACCGGGAGTCTGCTATCCGGCTACGTTGATCACCACGGGCGATCACGACGATCGGGTAGTTCCGGCCCATTCCTACAAATTCGCCGCGACGCTTCAGGCCGTGCAGGATTGCGAAGCTCCGGTGTTGATCCGTATCGAGACCGATGCGGGACATGGGGCCGGTAAACCCACCTCGAAACGGATTGACGAGACGGCCGATCGTTTCGCTTTCCTCTTTTGGAATACGCATTCGACAGTTAAATTTTAACAAAATAGTTTCTTTTAAGAACCGTACATGAAAGTTTTTAAGTTTGGAGGCGCATCGGTGAAATCGGCCGAGGGCGTTCGCAATTTGAAGTACATCGTAGAGGATCAGATCGAGGGCGGTCTTTTTGTGATCATCTCGGCGATGGGAAAGACGACCAATGCGCTCGAAAACGTATTGGAACTTTTTATGAAGGGGGAGTCGACAGCGGCTCTTGCAGCCTTTGCAGAGATCGAACAGTATCATAACACGATCATTTCCGATCTGTTTGAGGGGAAACCTGTGCCGGCTACAATCACCCGGCTCTATAATGAATGCCGGACGATTCTGAGCTCTTCCAAACCGATTGCGGAAGATTATGAAAAATGGTACGATGCCATTGTCAGCTACGGGGAGTTGATCTCCACCACCATCATTTCCGAATACCTCAATGCATCGGGTGTGCGGAATCATTGGGTCGACATGCGGAAATGTTTCATCACCGATGCCCGATTCAAATATGCCAATGTGGATATCGAGTCGTCGACCGTACTGCTGAGTAAGGAGATTGCCGAGTCGAAAGAGCAACTCTTCATCGGTCAGGGCTTCATCGGGGCGACGATCGGCGGACAGACCACGACACTCGGTCGCGAGGGTTCCGACTATTCGGCAGCCGTTACCGCTTCGATCCTCGACGCCGAAAGCGTGACGATTTGGAAAGACGTGGTGGGTATTCTCAATGCCGACCCCAAGATCTTCCCCGAAACGGAATACATCCCCGAGTTGACCTATCTCGATGCGATCGAGCTGGCCTATAGCGGTGCGCAGATCATCCACCCCAAGACGATCAAACCGCTGCAAAACAAAAATATTCCGCTCTATGTCCGTCCGTTCGGGGACAAACAGGCTCCGGGCAGCGTCATCAAGGCGGAGATCGACCGTCCGATCGATGTGCCGATTCTTATCCTGAAGCGCAATCAGGTGCTTCTGACCATCCGTCCGGCCGATTTCTCGTTTGTGCTCGAAGAACGTCTGGCTCAGATATTTACGATGCTCGAGGAGTTCAATATCAAGACCAACCTGATTCAAACCTCGGCCGTGAGCATGACCCTCGCTGTCGATCATTCGCGTTATCTCGATGAAGTTGTTGCTTCGTTCCATGCCAAGGGATTCCATGTCGCATACAACGACGGGATGGAGTTGCTTACCATTCGGGGATATCGTACGCCGCAGCTTGAAAAATATAGTCGAAACGACAATGTGTATTTGGCACAACGTACGCGGCGTATCGTACGTATCGTGCGTAAGGAGGGTTCGGCAATTTATTAAGCTGTTAAGAGCGGCATCCGCTGCTTTTCGTCCGTCTGTTTCAACCCCGTCGTGATCACGACGGGGTTATTTGTTCGGGCGGAGGGTAATACGGGCGGAGGGTAGTGGTAGTACGGGCGAAGCAGATAGTACGGGTGGAACGGGCCAGTGCAGGACGGGCCGGAACAGAGCTGACATAGCATAGCTCTCTTTAACCTGTATGCTACGGGGTATTGCGACAATCGTCTTATCTATTTTTCGGTCATGTCGCATGCGATTTGGAGCGTTTCCTTGCCGTAGTCGTTCCCTTGCTGTAGCCAAAGAGAGAGGAAAGCGATTGGCCTGGCATGTTCGATTGAGAGATCTGAGCCGCGTATCGAAAAAAATTTCGGCAGTTATTCCGTTTGGACCTTCCGGAATGTTTCGGGTGTTTCGGGTGTTTCGGGTGTTTCGGGCGTTTCGGGCGTTTCGGGCGTGTATCTCTATGGCGAAAAAAATCCGCATCCGAAGTTCGACGCGGATATCGTGCGGATCTCATTGTTATGTCCAGCCCTGCTCGTCTTCTACTTTAAAAGAAACGCGTCCGGATTTCCGGACGCGTTTTCCTATCGACATTTTTCTCCTACCCTCTGTCCGGGTTGGAGAGTCTGTTTAGTCGTTCAGCGAGAAGCGTTTGTATGCAATCACGGTAGCCTCTTTGTCGGCTTCCTTGATGAACTGTCCGACCGTCAGTTTCGGGTTTTTCACCAACGACTGGTTGAGCAGGGTGTTCTCTTTGAGGAACTTGTTGACCTTGCCTTCGGCGATCTTGTCGAGCATGGCTTCGGGTTTGCCGTCCAGACGAGCCTGTTCGCGACCGATCTCACGCTCTTTGGCGATGATCTCTGCGGGGCAGTCCGAAGCGTCGATCGAAACGGGCGCCATGGCGGTAGCCTGCATGGCCACGTCGTGAGCCACTTCGTAGGGGACCTCTTTGTTGAAGCCAATCAGTGTGCCGAGTTTGTTGTTGATGTGTACGTATTGGGCGATGTAGGGAGCCTCTACGCGAGCGTAGAAAGGCAACTCAACTTTCTCGCCGGTTTGCCCGCTCTTTTCGGTTACCAGGTCGGCTACGGTTGTGCCGGCCTCGTTTTTGGTAGCCAGGAGCGTCTCCATATCGGGGACATCGTTCTTCACGGCGATGTCGAGGATCGCTTTTGCAGAGGCGCCAAAATCGGCGTTTTTAGCTACGAAGTCGGTCTCGCAGGCCAGGCAGACCATGTAGCCTTTCGTACCGGCAACATGGGTTACGACCACGCCTTCGGTAGCGGTACGATCGGCCCGTTTGTTAGCGACCAGTTTCCCTTTTTCACGGATGATATCCTGTGCGCGCGCATAGTCGCCTTCGGCCTCCTGAAGGGCTTTCTTGCAGTCCATCATTCCGGCTCCAGTCATTTTGCGCAGCTTTGCCACATCGGCAGCTTTGATCTCTATCATGGTGTTTTTTACTTAAGAATTCGTAATCCGGTTTCGCACTATTCGGCAGCTTCCTCTTCGGGTTTTGCCTCGGTCGGAATTTCAGCCGCTTCGGCCTGCTCGCTGGTTTCAGCGGCAGCCGCCTCTGCTTCTACATCGGCCTTCACAGCCTTTTTGATGCGGGGTTTCGGCTCTTTTTCCTTCGGCTCTTTCTCCTCTTTGGCAGCCGCTTCAGCAGCTTCTTTCTCCTTTTCGAGTTTCCGTTCGGTCAACCCCTCTGCTATGGCATTGCACATGGTCTCGACGATTACGGCGATCGATTTGGTGGCATCGTCGTTTGCCGGGATCACGTAGTCAATGTTGGTCGGATCGCAACAGGTATCTACCATAGCGAATACGGGAATGTTGAGTCGTTTGGCCTCTTTGACGGCATTGGCCTCTTTCTGTACGTCGATAACGAAGAGGGCTGCCGGCAGACGGGTCAGATCGGCGATCGAACCGAGGTTCTTCTCGAGTTTGGCACGCTGACGTGCGATCTGGAGTTTTTCGCGTTTGGAGAAGTTGTCGAAAGTACCGTCGCTGGCCATCTTATCGATGGTGGTCATCTTTTTCACCGCCTTGCGGATGGTGGGGAAGTTGGTCAGCATACCGCCGGCCCAACGCTCCGTCACGTAAGGCATGTTGACAGCGGCCACTTTTTCGGTGACGACCTCTTTGGCCTGTTTTTTCGTTGCGACGAAAAGCACTTTGCGACCGCTTTTGGCGATCTGTTTGAGCGCCGATGCGGCTTCGTCGATCTTCAGTACGGTTTTATGCAGATCGATGATGTGGATGCCGTTCTTCTCCATGAAGATGTAGGGAGCCATTTTCGGATTCCATTTGCGTTTGAGGTGTCCGAAGTGTACGCCGGCTTCCAATAATTGATCGAAATTCGTTCTTGCCATTTTTGTTCTTTTTTTGTTTTTGTACTCTTTTCTTCAACGCTTCGGTAGTGCAGGGTGTGCAGTCCGAGGCGTTTTCCGCAGTCAGGCAACTCGCAAGTAGCATCCCGGAGGATGGTCCGACGCAGTTTCTTTTCTGACTGTGCTCTGTTCCCGCAGCGGATTAACGCTTGCTGAACTGGAATTTGGCGCGTGCACCCGGCTGACCCGGTTTTTTACGCTCTACCTCGCGGGAATCGCGGGTGAGGAAGCCGTTCTTTTTGAGGATCGGGCGGAGTTCCGCATCGATTTCGCAGAGAGCGCGGGCGATGCCCAGACGTGCGGCTTCGGCCTGACCTTTGATACCGCCACCTGTGAGGTTGATGGTGATGTCATAACTTTCCGGAGCGTTGATCACCAACAGCGGTTGTTTAACGACGTATTGGAAAATTTCGAGCGGGAAGTAGACTTCCAGCGGCTTTTTGTTGATCGTGATCTCGCCTTTGCCGGGTTTTACGAAAACGCGGGCTGTTGCGGCTTTGCGGCGCCCTACGGTATTGATTACTTCCATGGCTCTGGTTACTTAATCTCGTTTAACTTGATTTCCTTCGGGTTCTGTGCGGTATGCGGATGCTCTGCACCGGCGTATACTTTCAGGTTGCCGAGCAACGCGGCTCCGAGCCGATTTTTGGGCAGCATACCCTTTACGGCCTTCTCCACGAGGAATGTCGGTTTCTTTTTCAGGTAATCTGCCGGGGTAGCGAAACGCTGGCCGCCGGGATAACCCGTATGTCTTACATAGACCTTGTCGGTCATTTTGTTGCCTGTCAGACGCACCTTTTCCGCGTTGATGACGATCACGTTGTCACCGCAATCGGCATGCGGGGTGAATGACGGCTTGTTCTTTCCGCGGAGGATCTTGGCCACCTGTGCGGCAAGACGTCCGAGGGTCTCTCCGCTGGCGTCGATCAGCACCCATTCTTTCTGGGCGGTCGCAGCATTTGCGGAAATGGTTTTGTAGCTTAATGAATCCACCTTGCTTACGTTTTACTGAAATAGTTAATACCTGTCTTAATTTGATCCGTTCCCTTATGAGTCGGGAGCGCAAAGGTAAGAACATTTATCGAAACAAAAAAACAAGTAAGAAAAATTTATACTTCATTCTGCTTCCCATTGGTTCAGCCTTTTGTCCGGAGGGAGAATCGGGGCGATCGGATACCGCGAGATGCACCTCCATTCCCGGGGTCTTGAGGGCGGACGCAGGGCGGGGCAGGTCATACACGACCTGCCCCGCTGCTGTACGAATCGTCGCAATGGATCAGTTGCGACTCGGCAACAGCGAATATTCGCGGCTGTAACGAAGCATCTGATCCGTATAGTCTTCCGTATAGGAAACTTCCACGTCTACGATCTTTCCGTTTTCCTCCACGAGTCGGTATTGCGGGTTGACAAATCCGCCGTAGGGGGCTATGTTGAGTTTTTCATACCGTTCGAGCACTTCCTGGTGGAGTTTCGGGTCGACCTGTACGCCATAACGTTCCACCAGTTCGCGACCGGCTTCGAAGTCTCCTTCGCTCTTGATGCGCTGCACTTCGCGCAACAGTTCGCCGAATAGTTCGCGCAGCCGTTGGAAGTCGTTGACCACCACGTAGGTTTTCCCCTCCTCCTGCACCATTTCGACCACGTTTTCCGGGAGTCCTTTTTCATAACACCACGTGGCGATGAGTTTCCGGTTGCGCATGTGGGCCTCTTCCACGTTTTTGCCGGGACGGATACGGGCCAGTTGGGTCATCAGTCCGTTCATCATGTAGGAGGCATATTCGGCCTTGGCCACGTCGAACGAAGGCACGAGCCCCAACTCCACCAGTTTTTCATCGCCCAGGTAGTAGAGACCGAACAGGTCGGCGCGGGTCTCCTCCAGGGTAGACCCGTACTGTTTCAGTTCGTCGCCCTTCACGCCGGGGGCCAGTTGTCCCGATCCGTGGCCGAGACATTCATGGAGGTCGGTGTGGAGATTGTCGGCCAGAGAGCCATAGGTTTTCATCCGCTCGCGGTCCTCTTCGCGCAGCACGAACTCCTCTTTGAATCCGTTACCTTCGGAGGCTTTGTCGTAGGCGTCGGTGATGTTCTGGATGGTTACCGATTTCGAGCCGTAGTCGCGACGAATCCAGTCGGCATTCGGGAGGTTGATGCCGATCGGGGTGGCCGGGTAGCAGTCACCGCCCAGCATGGCGACGTTGATCACTTTGGCCGAAACACCCTTTACCTGCGCTTTTTTGTAGCGAGGATCGACCGGTGAGTGGTCTTCGAACCACTGGGCTTCGTTGCTGATTATTTCGGTCCGGCGGGTCGCTTCTTCGTCTTTGTAGTTGGTGATGGCTTCCCAGGAGGCTTTGTAGCCGAGCGGATCGTTGTAGGTCTCGATGAAGCCGTTCACGAAGTCGACAGTCGAGAGGGTATCTTTCACCCAGAGTACGTTGTAACGATCGAAGTCGCGCAGATTGCCGCTTTTATAATAGGTAATAAGGGCTTCGATGATCTCTTTCTGGGGCGTTTCAGCCAGCGGGACTTCGGCTACCTCGAGCGCCTTGCCGAGCCAATGCGTGATGCGCTGGATGGCAGGACCGTACATGCCGTCCTCTTTCCAGACCTGTTCCTGGATTTTTCCGTTTTGTTTGACAAGGCGGGAGTTGAGTCCGTAGGAGATGGGGGTTGCGTCGTTGGGGTCGGCCATGTTGGCATAGAACGCCTCGGCTTCGGATTGGGTGACGCCTTCGTAAAAGTTGACGGCCGAGGTAGCTACCAGATCGGCTCCGGCAGTCTGATTGACCCGTGTCGGGTAGAACGTCGGGTCGAAGATCACCTGTTTCACGACGCTAATGAGCGTGTCGCGCGGTCCGAAATCGAGCGGCAGCAACGAATCGGGGGTGGAGCTCAGCAGCCGATCGAAGTAGGCCTCTTCGAATAGCGGGGTGAATTTGTCGTTGGAGTAGTGGTGGTGAACGCCGTTGGCGAACCACACTTTTTTAAGATAGGTGACTAGTGCATCCCATTCGGGGCCGCTCTCCTGTCCGTTGTGCGTGATATAGATCGCCTCCAGTGTGCGGCGGACGGGCAGGTTGTATTTGAAATTCTGGTCGTAGAGAATGTCGCGTCCGGCGAGGGCCGCTTCGCCGAGGTAGTAAAGCAGTTCTTTCTGTCGGAGGGAGAGTCGTTCGAATCCGGGAACGCGGTAACGCATGACGCGGATGTCGTCGAAACGGTCGACGATCCATTGGAAGTCGTTCTCTTCGGTCGAACGATCGCCTTGGCAGCTGCTTGTATTCAGCATGATACTACACATAATCAGGGTAATTAGAGCTCTTTTCATGGGTCTGGATTTGGTTCTTCCCGACAAAGTTACCTCTTTTTGACGAAAAACATGCGGCGTTTTCGATCTAATTCCTAACTTTGCCCCGTCAAACGGCCGGCTTGGGTTGCCGGCGGACGAACTTTTTTGGAGGATGAAAGTAACCGATAAAAAGATCGAGTTGCAACAGTGGCTGCAGCAGGCGGAGGGTCTCAGGGGATTCGTTCCCACGATGGGCGCTCTGCATGCGGGTCATCTGTCGCTTGTGCAGCGGGCGCGCAAAGAGTGTGCCGTGGTTGCAGTGAGTGTATTCGTCAATCCCACGCAGTTCAACGATCCCAACGATTTGAAGAGCTACCCCCGTACTCCGGAGGCCGATTTGAAGTTGCTGGAGCAGGCAGGTGTGGATTTTGTCTTTATGCCGACCGTGGAGGAGATCTATCCGGAGCCCGACACCCGGGTTTTCGATTTCGGACGGATCGACAAGGTGATGGAAGGAGCTACGCGTCCGGGCCACTTCAACGGGGTGGCGCAGGTTGTCAGTCGTCTTTTCGAGATTGTGAAGCCGGAGAAAGCCTATTTCGGGGAGAAGGATTTTCAGCAGATCGCCGTTATCCGTGCCATGGTTCGTCAGCTGAAGTTTCCGGTAGAGATCGTGGCGTGTCCGATCGTGCGCGGCGAAGACGGGTTGGCCCTCTCTTCGCGCAACACGCTGCTCGATGCGCCCCATCGCAAGGCGGCTCCGGGAATCTATGCTGCGTTGCGGGCCGGGGTGGAGCGGATGAACGACATGACGCCGGACGAGGTGGTGAAGTTCGTTACGGAGCGTGTCGAAAGCGATCCGTTGCTGAAGGTGATCTATTTCCGGATTGTCCATGCAGAGACGTTGGAGGAGGTCGCTTCGTGGAGTGAACAGGGTGATAAACAGGGATGCATCGCCGTTCAAGCGGGTTCGGTGCGTCTGATCGATAACATTCGTTTCGTATGAAGATGCAGATTGAAGTCTTGAAGTCGAAAATTCACCGGGCTTCCGTGACGGAGGCCAACCTCAATTACGTGGGGAGCATCACCATCGACGAGGTGTTGATGGAGGCGGCCAACCTGATCGTAGGGGAGAAGGTGCAGATCATGGATATCGATAACGGCGAGCGTTTCGAGACCTACGTGATCAAAGGGGAACGCGGAAGCGGCGCGATCTGTCTCAATGGGGCTGCAGCCCGCAAGGTGCAGCCGGGCGACAAGGTGATCATCGCTTCCTATGCATTGATGGATTTCGAAGATGCCAAGCAGTTCAAACCGTGGGTAATTTTCCCCGATACGGCGACCAATAAGTTGGTGCGGTAAAGGGAGCCGATAGCTCATACAGCATTTGAAAGTTCTTCTCCTGCCCAGAGAGGAACTTTTATTTTTCCCCGGAGGTCTGTTCCGCACAGATCGTCGTTTTGCCGAATGTGGGTATGGAGGGAGATATGATGGGAGTGTGGAAGGAGAACTAAAAAAGAAAAAGAGGAGCGGAGAAGACCTACTCCATGGTGGGCAACATGAATGAACACCAACTCCTCATCGAGGTGTTTTGCTCCTCAATTTTCCTTTTCGCTTTTTTTACGGCGGCGATTCCTTTTCCCGGCAGAGTCTCTGGCCCGCTAAATCCTGGAAACGGCGATCTCACGTTCGGATGTTGTCGGATTCGCCACTCTTGTGTGTTGAAAATGCAACATAAACTGTGCTGCATGTCGAAAATTTAATTACCTTTGGGTCGAAAAGCTTTTCCGCATGTCGGTATTTCTCACCATTTTGGCAATCGCGCTGGCTCTTCTCGGGCTGATCGGTTGCATCGTTCCGGCCTTGCCGGGTCCTCCGCTCAGTTTCGTGGCCCTGCTGTTGATGCAGGCGACCCGCTTTGCGGACTACTCCTGGGCTTTTTTTGTTATTTGGCTGTGTGTTACCATTCTGGTGACCGTGGCCGATTATTATCTGCCGGCGATGATGACGCGTCGTTTCGGCGGTTCGCGCTATGCCACCTGGGGAACCACGATCGGCATCGTGGCCGGATTTTTTATTTTTCCTCCCTGGGGCATCATACTATGGCCCTTTGTCGGAGCGTTAGTGGGAGAGCTGCTGTGGAACCGGGGCGATAGCGTCGGGGCACTTCGGGTGGCTTTCGGCTCTTTCGTCGCCTTTTTGTTCGGTACGGGGGCCAAAATGATCGCTTCCGGAATGATGCTGTTCTATGTGGTGAAACCCTTGTTCGCTTAAAATAAAAAGAAGAGACTTAAAAATTGTTATGAATATGAAACTACGATCTGTTTTGTTGTTGGCCGGATGCATGGTCGTGTTGGCTGCATGCGGTCCCAAATACTCCTATGAGAGCGTGAAGAACGATCCGCTCAAAACCCGTATCTATACTTTGCCGAACGGCCTGAAAGTCTATATGAACGTCAATCGCGAGACGCCCCGCATACAGACTTATGTGGCTGTTCGTGTGGGAAGTAAGAACGATCCCCACGAGACGACCGGCCTCGCGCACTATTTCGAACACCTGATGTTCAAGGGGACCGAACAGTTCGGCACGCAGGATTATGCGGCGGAAAAGCCGATGCTCGATGAGATCGAGCAACTTTTCGAACGCTATCGCAAAACGACCGACGAGGCGGAACGAAAGGCCATCTATCATCGGATTGACAGTATCAGCTACGAGGCCTCCAAGATCGCCATTCCCAACGAGTACGACAAACTGATGAGTGCCATCGGGGCGGAGGGGACGAACGCCTATACGGGTTACGACCAGACCGTTTACGTGGAGGATATCCCCAGCAATCAGGTGGAAAATTGGGTGAAGATTCAGGCCGATCGCTTCCAGCACCCGGTCATCCGCGGTTTCCACACCGAGCTGGAAACCATCTACGAGGAGAAAAACATGTCGCTTACGAACGATTCGCGGAAGGTGACCGAAGCGATGCTGGTGGCGCTCTTCCCGAACCATCCTTACGGTACGCAGACGGTGCTCGGTACACAGGAGAACTTGAAAAATCCGTCGATTACCAACGTGCGCAATTACCATAAGACGTGGTATGTGCCCAACAACATGGCGATCTGCATGAGCGGCGATTTCGATCCGGATGAGACGATCCGCCTGATCGATAAATATTTCGGCTCGATGGAGCCCAACGACAGCCTGCCGAAACTCCAGTTTGGTGAGCAGCCTGCAATCGACGCACCTATCGTGACAGAGGTCTATGGCCCGGATGCGGAGAATGTGACAGTGGCTTGGCGGCTCGGAGGTGCGGCAAGTGAGGATGCCGATATTCTGCCGCTGGTGAACGGCGTGTTGTATAATGGACAGGCAGGCCTTTTCGACCTCGATTTGTTGCAGGAACAGAAAGTGCTGTCGGCCTTTGCCGGGGCTTCCACATTGGCCGATTACGGGGTGATGATGCTCCAGGGACGTCCCAAACAGGGCCAGACGCTCGACGAGGTGAAGGAGTTGATGCTTGCTGAGGTGGATAAGTTGCGTCGGGGCGATTTCGACGAGGGTCTGATCGCTGCGACGATAGCCAACTACAAGGCCCAGGTGATGAACTACCTCGATTCGAATGAGGGCCGTGCCGATTTTTACGTCAATACGTTCATCGACGGGATTGAATGGAAGGATCAGGTGGAGGCTCTCGACCGTTTGTCGAAATTCACCAAGGAGGATGTGGTGAAATTTGCTCAGGAGCGGTTCGGCGACAACAACTACGCCCTCATCTACAAGCGTGAAGGCGAGGATCCGAGCGTACAGAAGATGGCCAAGCCCGACATCACGCCGATTTTCATGAACCGCGATACGACGAGCGCCTTTCTGCGTGCGATCCGCGACACTCCTGTCAAGCCGATCGAACCGCGCTTCGTTGATTTCAAACGCGATATGGGGCAACTGCGGGCCAAAAACGGAATACCGGTTCTCTATAAAAAGAATGAGACAACCGATCTCTTTACCTTAATTTATCTCTACGAGGTTGGTAACAACAACGATCCGGCCATTAATCTCGCTTCGAGCTACCTGCAGTATCTCGGTACCGACAGCCTGAATGCCGGAGAGCTGGCTCGGGCGTTCTATGATATCGCCTGCTCGTTCGGTATCACTGCCGGATCGGATCGCACCTATGTGACAATCAGCGGTCTGGCGGAGAATATGCCCAAAGCGATGGAGTTGACCGAGCAGTTGATGAATCGTGCAGTCCCCGACGAAGCCATTCTCGCCGCGCTGAAAGCGGATATTCTGAAAGGCCGCGCCGATGCCAAACTCAATCAGGGAAGTAACTTCCAACGTTTGGTCTCTTATGCGATCTACGGTCCAGATTGTTTGAAAGCCACGACGCTCAGCAACGAACAGTTGGCTGCGATCTCGTCGGAAGAGCTGCTCGGTAAAATTCGCGATTTCCGAAACAGAGAGCATCGTATCCTTTATTACGGACCGGAAAGCGAGAGTCGTTTGCTGACGGAACTCGGTACTTATCACAATTGTTCGAGTGAACTGCAACCCGTGCCGGAGAAGGTGGTTTGGCCGATGCTCGAAACACCGGCCAATAAAGTGGTGATTGCTCCTTATGATGCCAACCAGATCTATATGCAGATGGTCTCGAACCGGGGCGAAAAGTTCGACCCGGAGGTCGATGCGGTCCGTACGCTTTACAATGCCTATTTTGGCGGAGGCATGAATGCCATTGTTTTCCAGGAGATGCGCGAGGCACGGGCACTGGCCTACTCCGCATCGGCCGGCCTCGTCAGTCCGAGTCGTGTCGACAAACCCTATTTCTACCAGACATTCATCGCAACGCAGAACGATAAGATGCCGCAGGCGATAGCCGCTTTCGACGAGATTATCAACAACATGCCGGAGAGTCCTGCTGCATTTGAACTGGCGAAAGAGTCGGTGATTACCGGCATTCGGACTCAGCGTTTTACCAAGGACGGTGTACTCTGGTATTTCATCTCCATGGAGGACCTCGGGATCGATTACGATCGTTCGAAACGGATTTTCGAAGAGGTGCCTTCCCTTACTTTGGACGATGTGAAGGCTTTCCAGGAGAAATGGGTTAAGGGGCGTACCTACACCTATTGTATCCTCGGAGACAAGGAGACGCTCGATCTGGATTATTTGCGCTCGCTCGGTCCGGTTGAAGAGGTCGAGCGGGATGAGATATTCGGCTACTGATTACCGAGCTTTCCGGACGATTGGACGGGACGTTTTCCGTGGGGAAAACGTCCCGTTTCATTACCTGTTTTTTGACAAAACTTTATGGCTCAGAGAGAGCCTATTCCTTTTTTTATCCATTATTTATGGTCAGGAAATTTTGTTGAAAAAATTTTTTTATCTAAATTTGGGCACTAAAACTATATACCAAAATCATCGTTGAGTATACGGTCAACGGTCATAAAATGAAAGGAGGAAAAGGATCGGACTGAAAACTAATCGACAAACCATGAGTGTTGGAAAGGTTTTAATTGTCTGCCTTTCCGCATGTTACAACCTTTATGAGTGTCAATCTAACTAAAGAAAAACTGATTAAACATAATCTTAACTAATTCTGAACACTATGAACAAAACTAACACCAATTGGAACATGGCTATGTTGCGCAAGGTGGTTCTTTGTTTCTGCATGTTGGGGATTTTTTCGCTGTTTTTAGCGGAAAGTGCTATGGCCTCTCCATCGGATACAGAGGGCGCTTATGCTGTCCAACAGAAGAAGGTGACCGGTAAGGTCGTGGATGAGCAGGGCGAGCCGCTGGTAGGCGCGACAGTCATCAACCAGACTACGACCAAAGGTGCTATCACCGGAGCCGATGGTTCGTTTGAACTCGATGCCAATTCGACGGACAAGTTGCTCGTTCAATACCTCGGTATGGAAGACCAGGTTGTCGACGTGGCAGGGCAAAGTGTTTTGCTTATCAAAATGGCTCCTAAGGTTACGACGATGGAGGACTTGACGGTCGTCGCTTTCGGTCAGCAGAAGAAAGAGAGCGTCGTTGCTTCTATCACGGCTGTCAGCCCGAAAGACTTGAAGGTTTCTTCGAGTAACTTCACCACGGCGTTGGCTGGTCGTATGGCGGGTCTTATCTCCTACCAGCGAAGCGGTGAGCCGGGAGCCGATAACGCCGAGTTCTTCGTTCGAGGCGTTACTTCCTTCGGTTATGCAACCGAGCCTCTGATCTTGTTGGACGGTTTCGAAATCTCTGCGGATGACCTGGCAGCCCTCGAGCCTGACAATATCGAGCAGTTTGCCATTCTGAAAGACGCAACTGCTGCAGCTCTTTATGGTTCGAAAGGTGCAAACGGTGTGATCACGGTGACTACCAAACAAGGTCAGGAAGGTGCTGCAAAAGTATCGTTCCGTCATGAGTCCCGCTTCTCCATGCCGACTCAGGTGCCTGAGGTGGTTGATGGTATCACTTACATGAACTACTATAACGAGGCTTACCTTAACGACGACCCGAACAGGGCTCCGTACTACACTTCGCAGAAGATCCTCAATACGCAGCAAGGTCTCAACCCCTATGCCTATCCGAATGTGAACTGGTACGATGAGATGTTCGAAGATTTTGCTTACAACCAACACTATACGTTGAACGTGAGCGGTGGTGGTAAGGTGGTTCGTTACTATGTAGCCGGTAGCTACGACCGTGATAACGGTGTGTTGAAAAACAACCGGTTGAATAACTTCAAGAACAACATTGCCATCGACCGTTTCAACATCATGGCGAAGGTGAATGTGAATATCACCAAAACCACGAAATTGGAGGTAAACATGAACTCTACGTTCAAGAATTACGAGGGTCCGAACAATGCTTCTTCTACTAGTGAGGATAGTGATACGGAAGTATCCGATGCAACGGTGGTATTCAACAATGTGATGGCCGGTAACCCGGTAGAGTTCCCGAAATACTATTCGACGCAATATCTGACTGGAGATCAGGCTGACGAGTTGAAACTGTCGGGTCATACGCTTTTCGGTACGAACCTGGCTGGCAACATGACCAACCCCTATGCGCAGATGGTTCGTGGTTATAAAGACGGTTTCCAGAACACGATCGTTTCGCAGTTTACGTTGAACCAGGATCTGAATTTCGTTACCGAAGGTTTGGCAGCGCATGCAAAAGTCTCTATCCGTAACTACTCTTCGTATGAGAGTCGCCGTGCTTATCGACCTTACTATTATGCATTGAACGAGTACGACGAATTTAATGATACCTATTCTTTGGTTCAGGTTGGCGAAGATGGAGACCTTGATCTGGGTGATGCTTCGACAACTCGTCAGACGAACAGTTTCCTCTATTTCGAGGCCGGTGTTACCTACAACCGTACTTTCAATGATGCTCATGAGGTCGGAGCAACGTTTATTTATACGCAGGAAGAGGAGAAAAAATCGGGTACGTCGGAAAAAAGATCTATTCAAGCGTCGTTGCCTTCGCGTAACCAAGGTATCCGTGGTCGTGCCACTTATGCTTACAAAGGCCGTTACATGCTGGAGGCTTCTTTGACATATAACGGATCGGAGAAATTCAATGCCGATCACCGCTGGGGTCTCTTCCCTGCAGTCGGTGTGGGTTATATGATTTCGAACGAGAAGTTCTGGGAGCCGCTGAAAAAAGTGGTGAACAACCTGAAGTTCCGTTACTCTTGGGGTCGCGTAGGTAATGACGATATCGCTGCAGAAAGCGAGCGCTTCCTCTTCCTCTCTCAAATTACCTCTTCGGGCGATGGTGGCTACTACATGAACTCGAAATGGGGTTCTACGCTCGGTTCCTACAATGTGGCTCGTATGGCCAACCCGCTGATTACCTGGGAAATCGCAACGAAACAGAACGTGGGTATCGACCTGTCGTTGTTCGAATTCGCAGACATCATGGTTGAGTACTTCTATGAAAAACGTACGGGTATTTACCAGCGACGTGGTTCGATGCCTTCGTCGACCGGTTTGGCAGGTAAAGATCTTTACGGTAACGTGGGTGCTGCTGAGTCGTCGGGTATCGATGCTTCTATCGACCTGAAGAAATCTTTCGGTAAAGACGCATTCATCACCGGACGTTTCAACTTCACTTATGCACACAGCAATGTGTTGGAAAAAGACGAACCTGCATATAAGGAGAACCTCCGTCACCTGAGCCGTGTAGGATATCCTGTAACTCAGAAATGGGGCTATATTGCAGAGCGTCTGTTCGTGGATGCAAACGATGTGGCCAACTCGCCTGCCCAGGAAGTGAACGGTGGTACAGGTAATGTTTTCGCTGGTGATATTAAATATAAGGATATTGATGGTGATGGTAAAGTTGGTGATAACGACGTTGTTCCTATTGGATATCCGACCACTCCGGAGATCAACTACGGTTTCGGTATCAGTGCAACCTACAAATCGTTCGACTTATCGTTCTTCTTCCAGGGTCAAGGTCGTTCTTCGTTCTTTATCAATCCGAACAAGATCAATCCTTTCGCCGGCTATCGTAATGCCTTGCAATATATTGCGGACAGCCACTGGAGTCCTGATAATCCGGTATCGGATGCTTTCTGGCCTCGTCTTTCGACCGGTACGGCGAATAACAACATGGCTCAATATTCTACATGGTGGTTGCGTAACGGTAGCTTCCTTCGTTTGAAATCGGTTGAGCTTGGTTATTCGATTGCGCCCAGCATTCTGAAGAAAACTCCGATCAAATCGTTCCGTGTATACCTGTCGGCAACGAACCTCTTTATCATCTCCAAGTTCAAACTGTGGGATGCTGAGATGGCTGAGAACGGTCTGGGTTATCCGCTGCAGCGTGTGTTGAGTGTCGGTGTAAATATCACGTTCTAATTTAAATACAATGTTTACAATGAAAAAAATCAAATATTTCATTTTATCCCTGTTGGTAGTTACGGCTACGGGTTGTAACTATCTGGATATTGTACCTGATGGCGTGGTAGAGATATCGAGTCAATTCGCCAATCAGGCGGGTGTGAGAAAGGCATTGGGGAAATGTTATTCTTATATGCCTACGTTCGAATCGTTGCATAACTCTACGGTACTTGCCGGTGATGAGTGGAGTGTACCTACTTTGTCGGCAGGCTTCCTTAATGGTAACTATACCCGTGGCCATGCGTTGGTTCGAGGATTGCAGAATACATCCAAACCATTGTTATCTTATTGGACAGGCGGAAATGGTGGTACGAACCTTTATGAAGGTATTCGTTATTGCAACATCTTCTTGGAGAATATCAATGCGGTAATGGGTGTTTCTCAAGCCATGATCGACGACTGGGTTGCACAGGTGAAAGTGTTGAGAGCTTATTACCACTTCTTCCTGATTCAGTGCTATGGCCCGATCTTGATTTACGATCACAGTCTTGACCTTTCGAGTTCGGGTGAAGAAATCCGGGCTCCGCGTCAACCATTGGAAGATTGTTTCCAATTTGTGATCAAAGAGCTTGATGAAGCTATTGCAATGCCGAACTTCCAGGAGAGCCGTCGTACTTCTGCCTCTGAGAATTTATTACTTGACAAGGTGATTGCCAAAGCGATTAAAGCCAAAGTGTTAATGCTTCGCGCCAGCAAAATCTTTAATGGTAATGCTTTGTATACTAACTTTAAGAATGGAGATGGAGAACTCTATATCGATGCAGCTCACTTCGAAGATGATGTTTGGAAACAGCGTTGGGAAGATGCCCGTACTGCTTGCCAAGAAGCAATCGATTATGCAGAGACTACAGGCCGTCGTGAGTTGTATAAATTTACTGGGACTGTTAAAGACTGGGATTTGAACAACTGGGCAGAAGGCGTTTCGGATATTATACAGTATTGCTACAACCTCCGTTTTGCTGTCGTTGAAGATGGCGATAATTCCGAGTTGATCTGGGGGTATGGAGGTACATCGGCTTGGGGAAATTATACTCTTCAGACCGGAACACAAATCCGTACATTTACTCTTACGGATGCAGCCGGTAACTTCTACAACGATGATGGTAATACGGCTTCAACGTACGCATTCGGCTATCTTGGAGCGTCCTTCACGATGGAAGAGGCCTACTATTCGAAGAACGGTGTGCCTATTGACGAGGATAAAGAGTATAATTATGGCGGTCGTATGTCTTTGACAACAGTACCGGAAGACAGTTATCATCACGGCTATATGTCGGCTGGTGGCCGTACGGTCGGCTTGCATCTGAATCGGGAGCCTCGCTATTATGCATGGTTGATGGTCGACCGGGGAATGTATCGTGATTACGATAAATTGATTCCGCTGATTTCGATGCTTCATGGTGATATGACGGCTCCGGGGTCTTGCACCCAGGGCGGTACATCTGCACATGACGTACAGCAGAGCGGTATCGGTATCAAGAAATTTGTTCATCCGGAATCGAAAAATAAATTGCTTGCCAACCAGGTGCATTATCCGTTCCCCATTATTCGTTTGGCAGACTTGTATCTGCTCTACGCTGAGGCTTGTGCGGAACTCGATGATCTGGAAACGGCTAAATATTATTTGGATCAGGTCCGTGCTCGTGCAGGTCTGAAAGGTGTAGATGAGTCTTGGGCGAACTATTCTACAAGTCCGAGCAAACCGAGTACTCGCGAAGGTCTGTTGGAGATTATCAAACACGAACGTTGGGTTGAGCTCAGTTTCGAGGGCCATCGTTATTTCGACGTAGTTCGTTGGATGGAAGGCGACAAGTACTTTACGACTCCGTTCCAGGGCTGGAATTATTTGGGCCGTACGGCAGAAGAGTTCTACAAAGTTGTTTCGATCCTTACGAAGCAGTGGTCCAACAAGAACTATCTGTGGCCTATTCCGAGTGATGAATTGAATATCAACCCGAAATTGGATCAAAATCCGTGGTGGTAGTCTTTCATGATAATTTAACCTAATATTAATTAAGAACAATATGAAGAATAAGTTTTTATATATCGTCGCTTGTTTGGGTGCCATTGTCATGCTTCTCCCCGGATGTAAGAATGACTCAGTCGGTATTCTGAACGGCCAAGATGAAGCTCCATCTCCGATTCAGGCTGATTGGATTGAGAAATGCGAAGGCACTCACGGTGGAGCATGGATTGTTTTCAATCAATTGCCTCCTGAAGACAACTTTCTCTATGTAAAGGCTAAATACAAAGTCGATGATGGTCAAACGATCGTAAAAACGATGAGCGTTTATTCGGATACGCTTTGGATCGAAGGTCTCGGTCGTCGTGAGAATGATTTCGGAGACTATGAATATGAGATCGAGCTGATTTCCGTAAGTCGTGGTGGATCGGAGTCGGAACCGTTGCCTTATGTAGTTCATCCTCTGGAACCGAATATCATGCTTGTAAGTAAGACTGTCACGGTAAAGAACAGTTTTGCTTCTTTGATCATTAACTGTGTAAACGAGTTGCAACAAACGCTGGACGTATGTCTGATCTTGAAACCGGAATCGAATCCCAATGAGCCTGTCACGAAGGTTGTTACCACGAATGATTCGGCAGCTCGGTTTACGATCTCGAATTTGGCGGAGCAAAATTATGAAGTGTTCTCCTATACGAAAGACACGTATAATAACTATTCTGATACGACATATGTCGGCATCTTTAAGCCTCTTGCAGACAACCTTCTGGCCAAGGGTAATAACGAAGAAGATATTTACCAATGGAGTTGGATGGAGGATGCTACGCTTTATGGAGATAAATGGAATAGCATAGGTTTGCGTCCCAAAGACGAGTACATGGGTATCTATACTAAGGATAGCATGAAGAATGCATCTGGAGTATACGCAGAAGCGAAAATCGAATACTTCTGGGATGATATCACCGAAAGTAATAATTCGGATGCATCGTCTGATATTACCAACTATTTCCATACGGGTGCTGCCAGATATGGTGTTCGCGATGAAGGCTCAGGCCAAATAACTTATATAACTGGTTATTGGGCTTATCCGTACAGCTATTTTATCGATTTGGGTCGTACGGTACAATTGTCGCGTGTGAAAGTTTGGCAGCGCTATGCTGATCGTTATCAGGGAAATGGTACGAAGACATTCTCATTGTGGGGGCGTCCGGAATTTCCAACCGATACCGATGATAAAACCTTGCCTGGAAGTGATCGTCTCGAAGGATGGTTCTTTATCGGTCGCTACACGATTATTCAGCCTACTTCTCAAGCGGATGCTGATATAGAATTCAAAGAAGGTCATGAATTCCCTATCACCAATTCAATTGATCCGGAATTCTCGGAACCTTTACGCTATCTTCGATTCAAGGGAGAAGCGGGCTTTGGATTTAATGCAGATGACGAGGCAGTTAATCCTGGAAGTCCTTATATAGGAACTCTTTCTGAGATCTCTCTCTACGGTAAGGATCAGGAATCGGACAATGAATAGTAATTCTTTAGAAAAGAAATTAAAGCTATGAGAAAATATTTTTTATTATTCGGTGTCGCGTCGCTTCTCTTCGGTTTCGTGGCTTGCGATAAGATGAACGACGTGCACGAAAAATACACCCATGAGCAGATCTATTCGGGAAAAATCAATAATGTGCGATCGTATCCTGGAATCGAAAAGGTGTATCTTGCATGGGATAATCCGGCCGATCGTAAGTCTCAGAAGATCTATATCGAGTATTTTGCTTACGAGGACTCGTTGGAAACTTATCTGAATGATCAGGTATTTAACGGTAGCCGAATTACGTTAGACTCGTTGATTATTGATAGTCTGGTTTACGATGCTGCTTATACATTCCGTCTCTATACGTTGGATGCGTATGACAATAAGAGTATTCCCGTAGAGATTATGGTTACTCCTATTACGCAGGCGAAATGCGACGGTTTGATCGGTCCTTCTGTCGACTTTACTTATGACAAGGCCAAAGGTGATAGCATTGTAAAGTTCAAGATCGATAACCTGACCAACGATACCTATGCAGTGTGGGCTGGTGGAATCTCTTACAAATTGACCAATGCGAATGGAGATGTGCTGGCTGAAGGCGAAGAGCATGGTCTTCCTACGGATAGTACATGGGTCAAGATGCCTGGAACTATTCGAGAAGAGATTGTGACAACGGAGATTATAGATTACTATTTCTCTGTGAAGATTCCGGAGAATGGAACATATTTCGTAGATTATGGAGTATGGTCTCGCCCGTTGGCCAATGGAGAAGCAGTTGTTGACACGTGTATCATTAGCGGACAACAGAACTTGACCATTGAGGTTGGAACAGCAGAATAAAGATTCCTTAATAAGTGTTGTTGAGAAGGGAGACCGATCGGTCTCCCTTCTTTTTTGTTGTATGGCGTAGGGAAATTCGTGGGAAAAGTATTTTTGAGAACGAAGACGAAATGACGGGATATGGAAAGGATAAAAGAGAGACCGAATCGGAGACAGGAGGATAAGATAAAGCCTTTCGAGATTGGATTTCCCGGATGTTTTCAGGGGAGGCTGTACGGGCGTTTATAGGAAATGCAGGGCCTTAGGGGGGAATGAATAAATTAACGGGAGGGGGGGAAAGGTATTAGGGCGAGGAGACCTAAATTGGGATACGGAAGTTTACCAGAAGCGATTGTGCTATCGCTTCTGAATGGTTTACTGTTTGGGTATTCTTCCGCTGGAATTAGCGTTTTGTGATCGGCTTGATGTCACAATCACCGACTACGACCGTGGTAAACTTTGAGGGTTGTAAATAACGGATGGCGAGATCCTGTACTTTTTCTGCCGTAATGAGATTGACGGTCTCCACAAAACGATTCGTATAGTTGTTATCGGTCCTGTTCTGTACGTTCTCGATCGTTACGTCTACGATGCCGAAAGGTCCGTCGATGATACGCAAGACCTCGCTCAACATGACTCGTTTAACGTTTTCAAGCTCTTCTGTCGGAAGAGGTTCATTGCACAGTCGTTCCATTTCGAGAAAGATCTGTTGCACGGTATCTTGGGTTGCTTCGGAGGCAACCTCCGTGGCAATAGCTAAGTATCCGGCGTGATCGAGATTGACCATGCCGGCGAATACGCCGTACGTGTAACCCCTCTCTTCTCGGAGGTTACGGATCAGCCGGGAGCCGAAATAGCCGCCGAGAGCAGTGGCCACTACCTGCATGCCGATAAAATCGGGATGTGTGCGGGGGAAAAGTAGGCGTCCGACACGGATGGCCGATTGCACCGCATTGGGGAAGGGGTTGAATAGGTGTTTTGTGGGGTGCGGAGTCGGGAAGATGAAAGGTGTTTCGGAACCTCCTGCCGGTAGTTTGCTTGCCAGAGCCTGGACTGCGGAGAGAAGCTGCGGATTGTCGCTGAGGCTGCACGCGACGAAGCAGTGATTTGCCGTATAATAGTTCCGATAAAAAGCGACGATCTCTTCGCGGGAGAGCCGGTCGTAGGCAGATTCGTCGTAGGAAACGCCGTATGGGTGATCCTTTCCGAAAAGAGCTTGGGAGAAGAGTTCGCGTACTTGGGTGGTGATTCGACTCCGTTCGACGGCCAGCCGTTGCTTGCGTTTGGCGCAATAGATGGCGATCTCTTCTTCGGGAAAGGTGGGGTGCAGCAGGATCTCTTCGGCGAGTTGGAGGGTGGGGGCGAAGAACTTTTCGAGGCAACAGAACGTGACGACGGCATAATCGCGATCGATGTTGACGTCGTAATAGGAGCCGTAGAAATCGATTTTTTCGGCAATTTGTTGGGCTGTCAGGTTTTGAGTCCCTTCACTGAGCAGGTTGAGTGTGGTCGAGGCGACGAAAGGAGCCGTTTGGTGTGCCGATCCGGCTGCAAATACGAAACTGATGCGGAGTACCTCTTGACCGGGTGTGCTGACATGGTAGAGTCGGACACCGTTGGTAAGTTTCGTAGCGGTGGCGACCGGCAAATCGATCTGTCGGGGAACCATGATGGGTGGCTGGAGACGTTTCATGCTTTTCCGATTTCGTAGATTAAAGTGTTGCTCCGTTCGGGCCGAAACATCTCGGCTGCTGCCGTGCTTACTTCTTGTGCGGAGATCGAACGAAAGATCTCCACTTCGCGGTTGATGAGCGGAAGATCGCCCGTAAGGTCATAGAATCCGAGATTCATCGCTTTGTTCATCACGTTGATCTCGCCGAAGATCGTTTCCGCTTCGAATTTGTTTTTCACCTTTTCCAGTTCGTAGTCGGTCGGCATTGTGCTGGCAAGGTCTTGCAGTTCCTGCCAGATTGCCTCCTCTCCCCGTTGGGTTGGGATCTCGGGATGAAGTTGTCCTGTTACGACGAAGAGTCCCGGATCGAGGTCGCCGGTAATGTAGGCGTTGATGGCGGAAAAAAGTTGACGCTCCTTGACCAGGTGTTGGTAGAGTCGTGCCGAGGAGCCTCCTGCCAGCAGGTCGGAGATCACGTCCGAAAGGTAGAAATTGCGGCTGAGTCGAGCTCCGGTTGGAAATGCGATGGTGATGGCCGTGGCCGGGACATCGCGCACGACAATCTCTCGCCGTGCGGCGGTCTGTTCGGGCTCGGGGTCGAATGTGGCGGAGGGAAGAGAGGAGCCTTTGATCTCTCCGAACCATTTTTCCGCGAGCCGAAACACCGTATCAGGGTCGAGATCGCATGCGACGGAGAGAATGGCGTTCCCCGGCAAATAGAAGCGGTGATAAAACGCCTCCACCTCGTCCAGCGTCGCGTCGCGGACATGATCCGGCGTCAGTCCGATGGTGGCCCAACGGTAGGGGTGGACCTTGTAACAGAGCGCCCGCAGCAGCAACCACTGATCGCCATAAGGTTGGTTCAGATAACGTTGCTTGTACTCTTCGATCACCACTTTTTTCTCCGCTTCCAGTTTCTCGGCAGATATTTCGAGTCCCATCATTCGGTCCGCCTCCAGCCACAGGGCGGTCTCTATGTTGTCCTTCGGAAGTGTGATGTAGTAGTCCGTATAGTCGTTGTTGGTAAAGGCGTTGTTGTCTCCGGAGGCCATCTGCACGGGGGTATCGAAATCGGGGATGTCGTGCGTACCGCGGAACATGAGGTGTTCGAACAGATGGGCGAATCCGGTGCGGTTCGGATTTTCGTTGCGAGCTCCCACCCGGTAGAGCAGATTGATTGCCGCCATGCGGGAGGTCGGGTCGCGATGAGCGATAACCCGAAGTCCGTTGGAGAGCGTGTGTTCGGCGTAAGAAATCATGCGGTTCAACGTAGGTTTCTACAAAAATAGGGTTTTTCTTGCGAATTCGGGCAAAGTATTTGACGGGATGGCAGGTGATTCCTACTTATTTGAGGTGGAAAATCGGGAAAAAATACCTACTTTTGCATTCGTAACTTGGTGAATCGTTTGTTTTCCGGTCCAACCCGCCGGATGAATATTTACAATATATAGGTTGTATAAAAAATGAAAGAGAAGAGATTTATCACGTGTGACGGAAACTACGCCGCGGCACACATTGCTTACCTTTTCAGCGAGGTGGCTGCCATCTACCCCATTACGCCGTCGTCCACCATGGCCGAATATGTGGACGAGTGGGCAGCTAACGGCCGCAAGAATATTTTTGGCGAGACCGTGAAAGTCATAGAGATGCAGTCTGAAGCAGGTGCCGTGGGAGCTGTCCACGGATCGCTTCAGTCGGGAGCCCTCACTTCGACATTCACTGCGTCGCAGGGACTGTTGCTGATGATCCCGAACATGTATAAAATTGCCGGAGAGCTGCTGCCGGGTGTTTTCCATGTGTCGGCTCGTGCATTGGCCGCACAGGCGCTCTCCATTTTCGGCGATCATCAGGATGTGATGGCGACCCGGCAGACCGGATTCGCCCTGTTGGCCACTTCGTCGGTGCAGGAGGTAATGGATCTGGCCGGTGTGGCACACATCGTTTCGTTGAAGAGTCGCGTGCCGTTCCTGCACTTTTTCGACGGGTTCCGTACGTCGCACGAGATCCAGAAGATCGAGCTGATCGACGAGGAGGCTCTTGCAGCCCTCTTCGACCGGAAGGCTTTGGCAGAGTTCCGTCAACGCGGTCTCAATCCGGAGAATCCGGTGACCCGCGGAACGGCCCAGAATCCCGATATCTATTTCCAGACGCGCGAGGCTTCCAATCCGTTCTATGATGCCGTGCCCGACATGGTGGCCGAGACAATGGCGGAGATCAGCCGAATCACGGGTCGTACCTATCGTCCGTTCACCTATTACGGAGCCCCGGATGCCGATCGGATCCTGATCGCCATGGGTTCGGCAACGGAGACCATTCGGGAGACTGTGGATTATCTCTGCGCCAAAGGAGAGAAGGTGGGCGTCGTGACGGTTCATCTCTACCGTCCTTTCTCGCCCAAATATCTGCTCGATGTGATTCCTTCGAGTGTGAAACGCATCTGTGTGCTCGATCGTACGAAAGAGCCGGGTGCGAATGGCGAACCGCTCTATCTGGACGTGAAAAACGTCTTCTACGGAGCGAAAAACGCCCCGCTGATCATCGGCGGACGTTATGGTCTCTCCTCGAAAGATACGACTCCGGCACAGATGCTCGCTGTGTTCGAAAATCTCGCTCGCACAGAGCCGAAAAACCACTTCACGGTGGGTATCACGGACGATGTGACCTTTACTTCGCTGCCTGTCGGCGAGGAGATTTCGTTGGCAAAACCGGGTACGTTCGAGGCGTTGTTCTTCGGATTGGGCGCGGACGGTACGGTCGGAGCCAACAAAAACTCGATCAAAATCATCGGCGGTACGACCGATAAGTATTGCCAGGCCTACTTCTCGTACGACAGTAAGAAGTCGGGCGGTTACACCTCGTCGCACCTCCGTTTCGGCGATCAGCCGATCACCTCGCCCTATCTGGTGACCACACCCGATTTCGTGGCGTGCCACGTGCCGTCGTATGTGCACAAATACGACGTGCTGCGCGGATTGAAAGCCGGCGGATCGTTCCTGCTCAACAGCGTGCACGATGCCGAAACAACGGCTCGGGAGTTGCCCGACCGGATGAAGGTCTACCTGGCTAAAAACCGGATCAATTTCTACATCATCAATGCGACCAAGATCGCTGCCGATCTGGGACTCGGTTCGCGTACCAATACGATCATGCAGAGCGCATTCTTCAAGATCGCAGGCGTGATTCCCTTCGACAAGGCGGTCGAGGAGATGAAGAAGGCGATCTACAAATCCTACGGCAAGAAGGGTGAGGATATCGTCAACATGAACTACGCTGCGGTCGATGCAGGGGGCCATTCCGTCGTGAAGGTCGATGTGCCGGCAGAGTGGGCCTCGATCGAGGTGAAGGAGAGTCCGGTTGCGGCGAGCGACGAGCGTCCCGAGTTCGTTTCGAAGATTGTCGATCCGATCAATGCGCTGAAGGGCGATATGTTGCCCGTGAGTGCCTTCCTGGGTCGCGAAGACGGTACCTGGGAGAACGGAACGGCTGCCTATGAGAAACGAGGCATTGCCGTGAATGTGCCGGAGTGGATCGTCGATAACTGTATCCAGTGTAACCAGTGTGCTTATGTTTGTCCCCATGCCGTGATCCGTCCGTTCCTTGCAACCGAGGAGGAGGCAGCGGCAGCTCCGGAAGGAACCACCTTCAAACAGGGCCTCGGTGAGACGAAAGCCTATAAGTTCCGTATTCAGGTTTCGCCGCTCGACTGTACGGGTTGCGGTAACTGTGTCGACGTTTGTCCGGCCAAGACCAAGGCCCTGGTTATGAAACCGCTTGAATCGCAGTTGAACCAGGCTCCGAAGTGGGATTACATGACGCGCAACGTCGGATACAAAGGAGAGGTTGTCGATCGCACGAAGAGCGTGAAGAACAGCCAGTTCACTCAGCCGCTCTTCGAATTCTCGGGAGCTTGCGCCGGTTGCGGCGAGACGCCCTACGTGAAGACGCTCACCCAACTCTTCGGCGAGCGGATGATGGTGGCCAATGCGACCGGATGTTCTTCGATCTATTCCGGGTCGGCGCCTTCCACTCCTTACTGCACCAATGCGAAGGGTCAGGGTCCTGCCTGGGCCAATTCGTTGTTCGAGGACAATGCGGAGTTCGGTCTCGGCATGCATCTCGGCATCGAGAAGATTCGCGATAAGGTGCAGGCTCTCATGGAGAAGGCGATTGCCGAGTGTCCTTCGTGCTCTGCCGAGCTGAAAGGCGTGATGCAGGAGTGGATCGACAAACGGGGCAGCAGTGCCGACAGTGCCGAGGTGAGCGCCCGCCTGATCCCGATGATGGAGGCTTGCGGATGCGACACCTGCCGTGAACTGCTTACCATGAAGCGTTACTTCGTCAAGAAGAGCCAATGGATCATCGGTGGTGACGGTTGGGCATACGATATCGGTTATGGCGGTCTCGATCATGTGATCGCTTCGGGAGAGGATGTGAATATCCTTGTACTCGATACGGAGGTCTATTCCAATACGGGCGGCCAGTCTTCGAAGGCAACGCCGGTCGGAGCCGTTGCGAAATTCGCTTCGAGCGGAAAACGGATCCGCAAGAAAGACCTCGGCGCCATGGCCATGACCTATGGTTATGTCTATGTGGCTCAGGTTGCCATGGGCGCATCCCAAAGCCAGTTGTTCAATGTACTGAAGGAGGCCGAAGCCTATCCGGGACCGTCGCTGGTGATTGCATACGCTCCTTGTATCAACCACGGTATCAAAGGCGGTATGACCCGTACGCAAAGCGTCGAAAAAGAGGCTGTCGAGTGCGGTTATTGGCAGTTGTGGCACTACAATCCGCTGCTCGAGAAGGAGGGCAAGAATCCTTTCGTCTACGATTCGAAAGCTCCGGATTGGAGTAAATTCCAGGATTTCATCATGAAGGAGGTTCGCTATACCTCTCTGTTGAAGACCTTCCCGGAAGAGGCGAAAGAGCTCTTCGCTGCAGCCGAACAGAATGCCAAATGGCGTTATCGGAGCTATCAGCATCGCCTGGAAGAGAAGTACGGCGAGGAAGAGTAGATCGCTGGCTCATGAAGAAAAGGGGGGCGCCAAGGAGGGTGCCCTCCTTTTTTATTTATGGGCGAAGAGGTCTCTGATCGGGCGTCTCTTCGGATCATGTGCGACGGAATGTGTCGGTACGGTTTTGTATGAACGGACATCCCGGTTAAATTGGGCAGAGAAGATGGGATTTTGCCTGTCTTACGGCAAATGGATTTTAAGCGTTTCGAGCACAAGCCGTAAGAATTGTGGATGCTCGACAAATCCCGCCTCGATCCGATGCATGGTTGTCGGAGCCGATTTTCGTGACGCCCTTTTGCAGCATGTCGTTCGGCGTGTGTGGGGAATGTTTATGCGGTTCGAAACGTAGTGGCGAATCGAGGGTGGAAAGAGGCCGGATTGAGGTTCCCCGATTGTCGAACTGTCGCCGGTTCGGATTGGCTGACGAAAGGATGTCCGTCGGAAATAGATGCCGTCAGGTTTGCATATCCGGACGAAATTGGTTAAGTTTGTCTAATCGAAAGGTGGGAGTGTCCTGTCTTTGCGGTGGATAATTTTTTTGTTCTATCAAAACAGTACAGAATTATGGAAGTACAACAAGCTCCGCCTCGGCCCAATACGTGGCTGGTCGAATCGATTCTTGCAACCCTCTTTTGCTGCATGCCGTTCGGTATTGTGGGTATTGTCTATGCGGCTCGTGTCGATTCGCTCTATCGTACGGGCGAGTATGAAGCGGCGCTCGATGCCTCGCGTCAGGCAGGCAAGTGGACGAAAATCTCCTTTTGGCTGGGACTGGCGAGTATCTTGTTCGTGGTGATATTGTATGCGAGCGGACTCTTTGTAGCCTTTGGTCTTCTCCAATAAGGTGACAAAGAGACGGTTGGTCATAGCAGTTGCCGGCCTGCTGGTCGTTGTACTGGTGGTGCTGTATGCTGTGTTCGATCCGGCAACGAGCGGTCTGTTTCCGCGTTGTCCGTTTCGTATGCTGACGGGTTTGCGTTGTCCGGGATGCGGTTCTCAGCGAGCGGTTCATGCACTGCTTCACGGTGATCTTTTGGCGGCTATGCGGGCGAATCTGCTGCTGGTGCTTTTCATTCCCTACGTGGTGTGCGGTCTGGTGCTCGATTGCATGCGGCGCAAAGGTCCCCGGGCCACATGGGTTCATGCAACGTTCTATGGACAATATGCCGCATGGATCATCCTCGGAGTGTTGTTCGCATATTGGATTTTACGGAATGTGCCGCCTTTTGAGGCCTTTTTATGAAAATTTGTTTACTGTAAAATATGTTAGAGATGGGGAAACGATTGTTGATTTTTTCGCTTTTTTTAATCTTGTTGGCTCCTGTATCAGCACAGAGAAGCCAGATTTTGGCCGATACGCTTCATAGCGAGATTCTCGGTGTGGATAAGAGTTTTACGGTCTATCTGCCTGCCGGATTCGACACCTCCGGGGAGGAGTATCCGGTGCTTTATCTGCTGCACGGCGCTTTCGGGAAGAATACCGACTGGGGAAAACAAGGCAATATGAAGCGTATCGCCGATCAGGTTATGTCGGCCGGATTCGCGCTTCCCATGGTGGTGATTATGCCCGATGCACGTGGTGTGAATGCCAACGGAGCAGGTGAGAACATGGGGTATTACGATACGCCGACCTGGCTTTACGAAAAGTTCTTTTTCGAGGAGTTCATGCCGGCGGTGGAGAAGAAATATCGGATTCGCTCCGACAAGGGGAGTCGGGCGATCGCCGGACTCTCAATGGGCGGCGGCGGTTCCATCTCCTATGCGCAGCACCATCCGGAGCTCTTCAGTTCGGTCTGTTCATTGAGCGGTCTGGTGGGTGAACCCTCCCGATTGCGCAGTGGAGCGGATTATGTCGAGTCGTTCCGGGAATCGGTTGTGGCGAACGCTCCGCAGCGTTTTCTGGAAACAGCCGATAAGGAGCAGTTGGCTGCTTTGAAGACGGTGCGCTGGTATCTGGATTGCGGTGACGACGATTTCCTGGCCGAGGACAACGTGCGGTTTTTCGTCACGATGAAGAAGTTGGGTATTCCACTGCAGTTCCGCATGCGTGACGGAGGCCATTCGTGGGAGTATTGGCAGTCGGCATTGCCCTCCGTGCTTCAATTTGTGAGTGTGGGATTTGCCCGTTAATTTACTTGTTCGCCGGTGATCGAAGGTAGACAGACTCTTCACGATGCCCTGAGACGATGTGTCTCCGGAACGGATCCTCGCAGGCTGTTTTGTGTGGGTCTTACGGCCGATCGGCTGTATGAAGCGGAGATTCAGACCGCCCTGAAAGAGACCGGCGGAGGAATCGCGGTTATTTGTGTCAACGGAACGCTCTCCCTGACGGTGAACGAGTGCAAGGTGGAGATGGAACGCGGAGCCATCTGTACCTTTCTGAGCGGCTATCCTTTCCGGTTGGGAGAGGTTTCTGCCGATTTCAGGGGGTTCCTGGGGATCATACCGCCGTTCTATCTGTCGAATGTGGATGCGCATGTGTCGATCACCTATTTCCTTAACAACGGGACCCGTCCGATGGTGAAGCTCCCCGAGGACGGGCTGGAGTTGTTCGAGGTGATCCTGCAGCGGTTGGAGGTGATCAGCCGGCGCGACGATCTGCCCTATTATCGCGAAATCATGCGGGAGGTGGTGATGATCGTGCTCTACTTCATTTGTGGCATCTATGAGGAGAAGCCGCGTCAGGAGCATCGGGAGAATCTACGGGACGAAGAGCTTATGCGGGAATTTTTGGTGCTCGTCGAACAGAACTGTCGTCAGGAGCGCTCGCTCGCTTTCTATGCGGGGTTGTTGTCGGTTACGCCGAAACATCTCTCCGCTTCGATTAAGCGCACCTCGGGCTTGAGCGGGACCCAATGGATCAACCACCTGCTCGTGCTCAATATCAAGCGGACGCTTCGCACCTCTCCGATGTCCGTGCAACAGGTGTCGGACTATTACAGCTTCTCGAATCCCTCCTTTTTCGTAAAGTACTTCAAAAAGCATACGGGGATGACGCCCCGGCGATATAAAACTCTTTAGAAACGAAAACCCTCGATCTTCCGATCGAGGGTTTTTTGTCGCCGGGGGCTTCGCGCAATCCTGCGGTTAGATCGAGATGTCGAGGATCTCGAAATGGATTACGCCGGCCGGTACAGTTACCTCCACAATGTCGCCCTTCTTTTTCCCCAGCAGGGCTTTGCCGATGGGGGTTCCTACCGCCAGTTTACCCTCTTTCAGGTTGGCCTCTTTCTCCGATACGAGCGTATAGACTACCTGTTTTTTCGTGTTGTGATTCAGCAGAGTCACTTTATTGAGTATCTGTACGGAGTCTGTGCTGATTTTGCTTTTGTCGATGATGCGGGCATGGGCGATGAGCGATTCGAGTTCGGCGATGCGCATTTCAAGCATGCCTTGCGCCTCTTTGGCTGCATCGTATTCGGCGTTTTCGGAGAGGTCGCCCTTGTCGCGCGCTTCGGCGATCGCCCGCGAGATGGCGGGACGCTCCACGGAGCGCAGTTGCTCGAGCTCTTCTTTCAGATTTTTAAATCCTTCGTCTGTCAGATAGGTCACTTTCGGTGCCATGGCAATTCTTTTTTAGTCTGTGCAAAAAAGGAAGAATCCCGACTCGGGAAAGCCGGAACTCTTTTTTCTTTCTGAAACAAAGATAGGAAAATTTTTTCGGATTCCCCAAATATTTTCCCCGAAACTTTTCCCGGCCCGCGATTTCGGGAGAGATTCTTGTTTTGCAAATGAGAGGTAATTGAATTACTTTTGTTCCACAGGATTTTTGAGTAAGCGCCTATGCCATCGTCCAATTTTGTCGATTACGTAAAGATTTTTTGCCGCTCCGGACACGGAGGGGCCGGCTCGGCCCATTTCCGGCGCGAAAAGTTCGTGGCCTTCGGTGGACCCGACGGCGGTGATGGAGGTCGGGGTGCCAGTATCATTTTGCGCGGCAATCGGCAGTATTGGACGCTCATCCATTTAAAATACCAGCGTCATATCTTCGCAGAGGACGGACAGTCCGGATCGGGAGCACGCAGCAGCGGTCGCGATGGCAAGGATATCGTGATCGATGTTCCGTTGGGGACGGTGGCTCGCGACGCGGAGAGCGGAGAGGTGGTGTGTGAGGTGACGGAAGACGGCGAGCAGCAGGTGTTGTTGGCCGGCGGACGTGGCGGTCTGGGCAATTGGCACTTCAAAAGCGCAACCAACCAGGCTCCGCGTTATGCGCAGCCGGGCGAGGAGGGGCGCGAGGGAGCGTTTATTCTCGAATTGAAGTTGTTGGCCGATGTGGGGCTGGTGGGATTTCCCAATGCCGGGAAATCGACGCTTCTTTCGGCACTCTCTGCTGCGCGGCCCAAAATTGCCGACTATGCCTTTACTACGCTCGAACCCAATCTGGGAATCGTCGAGGTGCGCGATGGCCACTCGTTCGTGATGGCCGACATCCCGGGGATCATCGAGGGCGCACACGAGGGGAAAGGACTCGGCATAAGATTCCTGCGGCATATCGAACGCAACTCCATCCTGCTGTTCATGATCCCGGCCGACAGCGACGACATCCGTCGGGAGTACGATATCCTGTTGGGCGAGCTGGCACAGTACAACGCCGAACTGCTCGACAAGGGACGTCTGCTGGCTGTCACCAAATGCGATTTGTTGGGTGAGGAGCTTGTGCAGGAGCTTCGACCGTCGTTGCCGGAGGGGGTGGAGACGGTTTTTATCTCTTCCGTGACGGGCCTGGGCCTGCGGGAACTCAAAGACGCCTTGTGGCGTGAACTCGAGAAGGAAAATCGTTGAGGGTAATGGCACGGGCCTCTGTTCTACTCATCTATACCGGCGGAACGATCGGCATGAAAACCGACCCCGCAACGGGTGTGCTCCGCCCGTTCGATTTCAATGACATCTATACCGAATTTCCTGCCCTGCGTACGCTCGACGTGGAGATCGAGATCTATGACGGGATCGAACCGATCGATTCGTCGAATGTGACACCGGATCTTTGGGTCCGACTGGCCGAGGTCATTCGCGATCACTACATGCGATTCGACGGATTCGTCGTGCTTCACGGTACCGATACCATGTCGTTTACCGCTTCGGCTCTCAGCTTCATGTTGGAGAATCTTGCCAAACCGGTGGTGTTTACGGGCAGCCAGATCCCGATAGGCGTCCTCCGTACCGACGGGCGGGAGAATCTGATCACGGCGATCGAGATCGCTGCGGCAACGCATGAGGGACGGCCCATTGTGCCGGAGGTGACCATCTATTTTCAGAACAAATTGTTTCGTGCGAATCGTACGACCAAGCGGAGCGCCGAGCAGCTCAACGCCTTCGGTTCCGACAATTATCCGCCACTGGCCGATGTGGGCGTGACCATTCATTATAATATGCCTTATATTCATCGGAACGATTTCGATTCGCCCGCACTCAATATCTCTACGGAACTTTGTCGCGACGTGGCGATCGTGAAGATCTTTCCGGGTCTGACGGAGCCTGTTTTTCGGGCGATGCTTTCGATCCCTCGGCTGAAAGGAGTGGTGCTGGAGACGTATGGTTCGGGCAATGCGCCTACTTATGCGTGGTTTACCCGTGCGGTTGCGGAAGCTGTCGCGCGGGGGGTGGTGGTGCTCAATGTTACGCAATGTCCGGGCGGAGGGGTGGCGCAGCTCTACGAGACGGGACTCGCTCTTCAACAGGCGGGAGCAATCGGCGGGGGAGATATGACGACGGAGGCTGCCGTCACGAAATTGATGTATGTATTGGGGCGAAATCCGGACAGAAAGAGCGCAGAGAAACAATTAAATAATCCGATCAAAGGTGAATTTACGAAATAATCTTTGCGTGAACAGAAATTTCTTACTATATTCGCAAGTCCATTCCGTGGTAACGAAGGTCCGTTGTAAGGGCGCTGCGTGAAAAGTTTGGCAGAGCGATTTGTTTCGCGGAGTAGACGAAGCGTGTTCGTGCAAGACGAACGCTCGCAAGCGCAAGGAGAAATGACCGAGTGGCTGAAGGTGCGCGCCTGGAAAGTGCGTATACCCCAAAAGGGTATCGTGGGTTCGAATCCCGCTTTCTCCGCAAAGAGTTGGACGAGAAGTCCCAATTCGCTAACTGGAACTTTAAAACCTTAATAGAAAAGAAGCAAACTAAGTCTAATCAATCTTTATCGAACTATGAAAAAACTTTTTTTGATTTTGGCAGCGGCAGGGGTTTTCAGCCTTGCAACTGTTAGCGTTCAGGCTCAGCAGGCCGATCAGGCTACTCAGGAGGCAACCGAGCAGGTAGCAGCTCCGGCTCCCGCAGCAGAGCAGCCGGCCGTGAATCCCGAAGCAGAAGTTGAGGGTCAGCCTCTTCACCAGATGATCAAACAGAAATTCCTCGAGGGCGGTGCTGTCTGGATGGCTCCGGTGCTCCTCTGCCTTATCTTCGGTTTGGCTATTGCCATCGAACGTATCATCTATCTGAACCTTGCAACTACCAATACGAAGAAGTTGATCGCCCAAGTGGAGGAAGCTCTCGAAAAAGGCGGTATCGAGGCAGCCAAGGATGTTTGCCGCAATACGCGCGGTCCTGTTGCATCGATCTTCTATCAGGGTCTCGATCGTTACGATCAGGGTCTCGATGTAGTGGAGAAATCGGTTGTTTCCTACGGTTCCGTACAGATGGGCCAGATGGAGAACGGTCTGTCGTGGATCGGTTTGTTCATCGCACTTTCTCCTATGTTGGGATTTATGGGTACGGTTGTCGGTATGATCCAAGCATTCGACGCGATTCAGGCAGCCGGTGACATCAGCCCGACCCTCGTGGCAGGTGGTATCAAAGTCGCCCTTCTTACAACGTTGGCCGGTCTGATCGTGGCCGTGGTTCTGCAGTTGTTCTATAACTACATCATAGCAAAGATCGATGGCCTGGTTATCTCGATGGAGGATAGCTCGATCACGTTGGTCGACATGCTGACCAAATATAGCAAAAAGTAAGCGAGAAGTCAAGTTTTGTCGAATATGAAAAAAGTATTAAACATAACCAAATATGTCTTTCTGCTGTTGGGACTTTTGACCCTGGTGCCGATGCTGGCAGTCAATGTTGAGAGCGTTGACATGATGCTTTACGTAGCGTATGTCTATTTCGCTTTCGCCCTGCTCGCAACGGTCGTGTTCACCTTTGTGAACATGGGTAAGAGTTCGAATGGATCCAAGATCGGCATTTATGTGTTCGGAGCTTTGATCGTGGTGGGTGTGATCTCCTACTTCCTTTCGAGCGCTACGCCGGTTCCGAACTCCGACGGTACTTGGTTTACCTCTGCCGGTGAACTCAAGGCTACCGATACGTTGCTCTACATGACTTATATCTCTTTTGCCGCTTTGATTCTTATCCTGATCGGTGGTGAGATCAAAAACAGTTTAAAAAAATAGCGTCGCTTTATGCCTATCAATAAAAGGAAAGTACAGGAAATCAATGCAGGATCGATGGCGGATATCGCCTTCCTGTTGCTGATATTCTTCCTTGTGGCGACCACGATGAACGTCGATACGGGCCTTTCTCGTATCCTTCCTGCCATGCCTGATGAGAATCAGAAACAGAAGGACATGGATATTAAGGAGCGTAACCTGATGCCGGTATTCGTGAATACGTTCGATCAGATCATGGTAGGCCGTGAGCCGATCGATATCACGCAGCTGACAGAGAAGGTGAAGGAGTTCATCCTCAATCCGACCGATGATCCGAACCTGCCGGAGAAAGAGGATACCCAGATCGATATGCCGGATGGCAGCAAATGGGTCTATCCGGTCAGCAAAGGTATCGTTTCGCTCAAAAACGACCGTGGTACCAGCTACAAGGCATATATCATGGTGCAAAACGAATTGACGCGAGCTTTCAATGAGGTGCGCGATCAAGTTGCGCGGGCTAAATTCGGAGTCGAATTTGCGGATCTCCCGGAAGATCAACGTGCTGTCGTTCAGAAGGCAGTGCCGTTGAAGATTTCGGAGGCAGAACCGCGTAATGTGGGAGGAAAGTAGTCATGGCAGTAATGAAGAAAAAGGGAGACAAGAGTCTTCCGCCTATCTCTACCGCGTCGCTTCCCGACGTGATCTTCATGATTCTGTTCTTCTTCATGGTCTCCACCACGATGCGTGATCAGGAGGTGAAGGTGAAAGCCAAACTGCCTGATGCAACGGAAGTACAGAAACTGGAGAAGAAATCGCTCGTCAGCTACATCTACATCGGTCCTCCGGTGGAGTCGCAGCAGAAACAGTGGGGTACCGCTCCGCGTATTCAGCTCAACGACAGCTTCCGTTCCACGCAGGATATCCTGGAGTTCGTCGCTTCCGAACGGGATAAACTCAACGAGAGCGATCGAGCTGCAATGACAATCTGCTTGAAAGCGGATGAAAATACCCGAATGGGTATCGTTACCGATGTGAAGCAGGAGTTGCGTCGTGCGAATGCGTTGAAGATCAGTTATGCCGCAAGCAAATCGCTGGGCTATAAATAGTCCGGTCATTCTATAGGTGAGAGGGCTCTCGAAAACATTCGAGAGCCCTTTTTCTTGTGCTATGTCCGACTTGGACGGAGGAGGAAAGGGAGGGAGGAAGAGAGGGAGAGAGGGAGAGAGGGAGAGAAAAAAGATCGAAAAGGGGAAAGAAGAAGAGCGGAAGTTTAGGACTCCGAATGCAGTGATTCGGAAATTCGAGTGGATTTCGGATAACGGAGTACAGGCGGCGATCTGACGTGGTTACGAACTTGCGGATCATTGAATTGTGGAATGACTTGTGGATGAAGCACTGTGCAGTTTTGTTGATTGGCGGCGATCAGACCTGGATATGCATTTGCGGGTCTTTGAATTGTAGAATGACTTGCGGATGGAGTTACCGAGTTGTTTCGATGATCAGGAGAAGATTTGACCCGGGAACGAATTTGTGGGCCAGCGGATTGTAGAATGGTTTGAGACCAAAGAGTCACCCGCTTTCATTGACTGGACGAGGTCCAATCCTGTGAGGATCTGTTTGTAGCGGAGCGATTTTTCCCGGTTGGAGTCCGGCCCCGTCTGTTGGCGGGTTGGCGAGGAATGGATTCTTCGATTCGTAGATATGGGAAAGAGGGTCAGAGGAGAGCCGGAGCGTCTCCTTGGATCGAACGGATCGGAGCGATAGCCGTTCTCGAAGGCAAGAGCAGGATTACTCCGTGGTTACCGGGTGAGGAAAAAGTGAAAAGGGGTCTCGAAAAGAGTGCCTTTGACAGATACGACAATGGATTTTGTAACGGCCCTGTAGCAACAGGGCAGATACTGGTTCAGGGAGTATTCGGGTGTGTCGAGGCCAGATTGTTTGGCCTTTATGCAAACTTATTCAGTACTTATTCAACTTGTTGGAACGGGGTATCTTTGTCGCCGGTCCATTTGTAGAGTCGTACTGTGGTGCTCTCCTGTTTGGTTGTTTTGTTGCGGGCGTTGTGCGAGATGTAGAAATAGCCCTCTCCGATCGGACAGAGTCCTGTTGTGCCCCAAGGGAAACGCCATCCGTAGATGTTGTCGGTGCTGTTTCCTTCCGGAAGCAGGGAGAGGCATTCGCCTTCGATGGGTGTATCGAATCCTTTGAGGAGCTCTTTGCGGGCGGGCTGCGATCCGTCGATTACGAAGAGCGTATAGTTCGGGAAATGTGATTTTTTGCCTTTGTAGACCGCCGCATAGCAGTTGCCCGATGCCGGATCGTATGCCAGATTCTGGATGCCGTAGTTCGTGTTGCCGGTGTAGACGAAATATTTGTGGTCGGGTCTCTCCGGTCCGCTTTTGTGGAGGTTGTCTTGGGAGAGCGGTTGTTCGTATTGTTTCCATCTCCGGACGTCGTAGGCGAGCAGAATCTGGTAGTCGTTGTCGGTTCGGAGCGTGTCGCCGTAGATTCCATAGGCAACGTAGAGGTATGGATCCCTGGATTTCCCACTGAAATCGGGGGCGAAGGTGACTCCGTCGATGCCCGAGCAGGCGAATCGATGGTCCCATGTGCGGCCTCCGTTTTCGGTCTCAGCCAGGTAGTCTGCCACGGCCTCTTTGATGTAGACGGTGGTCATGACCCGGTCTTTTTCGGCATCCATGTCGGGCCGTGTGATGCGATCGGGATCGAAGATCGCGACATAGAATCCGGTTTGGTTTTCCGGTTGGGCCGAGGAGTCGGAATCGAGTGTTTTGCGGATGTTTTTCCCGATAGCGTCGTCTTTGTATTCGAGCGATCCGTAGATTCGGCCGTCGGCAGGATTGCGGGTGAGGCATCCCAGGTGCCCGGTCATACCCTGTACGCTGCCGATCAGGTTGCCGGCGAGATCCATTTTCAGCAATTTGGTCGTGAACGAGAGGTAGATGTATCCCTTTTCGAGGTCTACGGCGATTCCTTGTACGTGGAAGGGCCCCTGTTCGCCGGAGTGGATGGCTCGGGGAAGGTTCTCGATATCGAGACCCGTTGTTTCGGAGTGCGACGGACAACCGGTTAGCAGAAGCGGTGCGGTCAGGCAGAGGAGCAGGTGACGGAGGTGCATGGTTGGTTTTTTACGATTTGTTTTCAGCAAGGATACAGATAAAAAACAGGAGCACAAGGTTCGATCAGAGGTAGGTAGAGTTTGTCAACAGAGCTCTTATTCGGCTGGCGGATATGCCTGCCTGCGGGTCGATCGGTTAGATGTGCGGACTGAATTGAATCGTGAAAGCATGTTTGTGGTTCTCGAAACGATATGAAACGGAGAAGTCGTAACTGCGGCAGACCGCTTCGACCAGGGAGAGTCCCAGTCCGGACGATCCTTCGCGAGATTGCCCTTGGTAGAATCTTTCGAAGATGCGTTCGCTGTCCAGCGGCTCGGATCCGTCGTTGGAAACGGTCAGAGAATCGCTTTCGATACCGATAGATATGTTTCCGCCCTGGGACGAATGGACCCATGCGTTTTTCAACAGATTGCCGACCAGGGTCTCGGCCAGCGACCGGTTCATCGTGACGGTTAGCGGTTGTTGCCGAACGATCTGCCATCGGATCTCTTTGTGCGCGTAGATCTCTTCGAAAATGGAGGCTTGCTCCTGCACGAGAGCCGACATGTCGATCTCTTCGCTCTCCGGAAGCTGTCCGCAGTCGAGACGGGAGAGCAGAAGCAGGGTCCGGTTGAGTTTTACGATTCGGTCGATCGCCCGTTGGGCCCGGAATATTTCACCCAATTGTTCCTCCGAAAGCTCCGTGCGATCGACGAGCCATTCGAGTCGTCCGCGGCATATGGCCAGCGGGGTCTGCATCTCGTGGGAGGCGTTGCCGAGGAATTGCTGTTGTTGCTGGTAGAGTTTTTCGGATCTTTTTGCCGCACGCAGGGCAGCGTCGCTCAATCGGTCGAACTCGGTGACGCCCGATTGTGCGGAGAGCGGAGGTACGGGTTTGCTCACTTCGTAGGCATCGAGCCATTCGAGGAGCGCATAGAGCGGACGCATGCTGCGGTGGAAGATCCATACGGTGGTTCCCACTACGGTCAGCAGGAGCAGCAGATAGAGCGCCGCGATCCAAAACGCGATGGCGGTCAACAGGTCGTCTTTTTCGATGGTGGGTGTGGCTACGGTCAACTCCCAGAATCCTCCACCCGAACCGCGGAAGATTATTTTGAGGATACGGGCCGGTTCGGTTTCGTCTTTTCCGGGAATGTACACGTCGGCGTCGGAGTAGGCGATACGGGGATGTTGTTCCGCATACTCGTCGCTGACGGCCTGTATGGAGTAGGTGTTGTTGGTTCCGTCGCCCGGCACCGGCATGGTTCGTCCTGCCAGGGAACAGATGATCAGTTTTTCGGCATAGTCGCTCAGCGCATCGTCGGTTTCGTCGTTGATCTCTCGCATGATGGTGAAGTAGAAGAACGCGCTCCAGACCGCCAGCAGCAGGGCGGTGATCAGAGAGAGTCTCAGCGTGATGCGATAGATGAGTTTCATGGCGGTTATTCGGTTTTTTCGTCGACCATTTTGTATCCGAAGCCGTAAACCGAACGGATCTCCGGCGAGGCTCCGGCTTCACGCAGTTTCCGGCGCAGGTTTTTCATCTGGGCATAGACGAAGAAGAAGTTGTCGCTTTGGTCGATGTGGTCGCCCCATACCGCTTCGGCCAGCGTCTCTTTGTCGACCACGTGGCCGGGGCGGGAGATGAAGTAGTGGAGAATGTCGTACTCTTTGCGCAGGAGTTCGATCGGACGGCCGTCGACCCGGACTTCGAAACGCTCCGGGAAGAGCGAAAGGTTACCGAGTTTGAGTTCCCGGCCACCTTCGGGATGGCCTCGCCGTATGACGCTCCGAATGCGTGCCGAAAGTTCCGCCATGTGGAACGGTTTGGGAAGATAGTCGTCGGCACCCAGTTCGAGCCCTTTCACTTTGTCTTCGACCGAGTCGCGGGCGGAGATGATGATGACTCTTCCGCTGCGCCCCGTCGCACGCAGATGTTCCAGCAGTTTCAGTCCGTTGCCATCGGGCAGCGTGATGTCGAGCAGGATGCAGTCGTAGGTGTAGTCGTCGCACTTGTTGAGTGCGGTGCGAAAATCGGAGGCGGTCTCCACCACGTAACGTTCTCCGGTCAGTTCTCTGCGGATAATCTCTCGCAGGGAGGACTCATCTTCTACCAGAAGGATTTTCATGACGTTGTATGGCCGTCGGATTGGACACGATCGGCCATACAAGATAAGCAAAAATTTTCAGATTTTCAGCCTGTGTGCTCTCCGCGGCGTTATTGTTTGTCAGGCGACGCCACCCCAAGGGATCTCTCTTCGTCCTCGGATGAGGTTCCATTTCAAGAAGTTGTAAAGGTTGTAGAGAAACGGGCAATAAACGTTGGCCGTGAGGAAAAGTTTGTCGCGGAGGGTGGAGGTGGAGAGCGTCATCGCTTCCCGATACCAGGCGAGCTGCATGGCGCGATGTTTTTGTCGGAAAGCACGACGTTGGGTTCGGTCGGCGGTAAATCGTTCGTTCATGCGGAGCAGGTACCCCAGTTTATAGACACCCCGTCGGAGAGTTTCGTCGGCCAATCGGGTAAGGCCGTTGGCACGGGCGAAGGCAATTCTGTCGGGATAGGCCTGCATGCCGTCGGCCCAGCGGAGGCTGAATCCGCGGTTCATGACGCTCCCAGGATTGGTGTAGTGGTAGTAGAGGCGGGCCTCGGTGACCGCGATCCGTTGGGCGGCGAAGAGGGTACGATGAACAATCATCAGGTCTTCTCCCGTGTAGGTGCCGTTCGGAAAACGGACCTGATCGAAGATCTGGCGACGATAGAGCTTGTCCCAGCAGTAGATCGAGGCGTCGGTATAGAATCGTTCGAGCAGTTGGCGGTTGGTGTAGATCCGGACGGGTTCGTCTCCCCGGGCGTCGGGACAACGGTCGGCCGAACCGCTTGCATGGCGGCAGTGGGCGATGTCGCAGTCGTAAGAGAGGCAGAGTGCCAACAGTTGCCCGATGAAGGTCGGGGCGTAAAAATCGTCGTGGTCGCTGAAGGCAATGAAATCGCCTTTTGCGGCGTCGAGTCCGGTGTTCCGGGCGTGGGAGATGCCGCCATTGGCTTTGTGGATCACCCGCACACGGGGGTCGCTTTCGGCATAGGCATCGCATACGGCGCCGCTTCCGTCGGTCGATCCGTCGTCGATCAGCAGCAGCTCCACGTGGGAGTAGGTCTGCGAGAGCACCGAATCGATGCAACGGGGCAGAAACGGTCCCGTATTGTAGACCGGAACGATGACCGATACGAGCGGAGGGTTCGGAAGAGTCTCTGCACGGAGAGCCGCAGGCATGGGGACGGTTTCCATGGGTTATTCTTCTGCTTTGGTTGCCATGTAGAAGAGGTCGAAGCAGTTGTCCGACACCTTGTCGAGCCGATAGTCCTCCATGCGTATGCCTGTCGTGAGGGTACTGTTTTCACGGAGCAGCTTGCGGCGGTTCATGCGGTTGAGGAGGTCATACGGGAGTTGGAGCATCCAGCGAGGCAGCCGATATTGAAGTTTCAGCGGATCGAAACGGGTGATGCGGCGTACCGACTCCCGGTTTTTTTCATAGTATTCCATCACCTTGTCGTTGCCGAAGACGCCGAGCGGCTCGACCTGGGAAAATCGGCTGGATAGCAGTCCCATAAGTTGGTCGGGGGTGTATTCGCGCACGTGCCAGGGGTTACGTGTGAGCGACATGAGGGCGTTGGGCGTGGTGACGATGAAGCGACCGCCGGAACGGAGCACGCGCCATACCTCGTCGACGAGGGTGAAATCGTGCCGGATGTGTTCGATCACCTGGAACGAGATCACGTAGTCGAAACTTCCGGCCGCAAAGTTTGCGAGCGGGGGAACGTTCATCTGCAGGAACCTTGCGTTGGGCCAGGGAGACAGGTCGATTCCAGCGTCGAATTTATCGACGGTCGTGAAACTCTCTACGCGGGGAGCCATGATCTCTACTCCGTAACCGCTCCCGGTGCCGATTTCGAGCACGTCGCCTGCTACGAGTTTTGCTGCTTCGTGGTAGGCCAGCAACGAACGTTGGAAGACATAATTGTCGGAGGCGTCGTGTTGGGAGACGCGTTCCGCACTCTGTATGTTGCTCATCTCTTTTCTGTCGATTTGATTTCGTTGTCCGATATGGTCGCTTCGCCCCGCTTCATCAGCAAGCCGGCAGAACGTTTGAATACTTTTTTACTCATCCCCGTGAGACGACTTACTTCGGTCGGGTCGCTCCGGTCGCCGATCGGCATGCAGCCTCCTGCGTCGCGGAGCAACGAGAGGAGTTTTTCGGCGGCCAGTTTAACCTCGTCGTATCCTTGTTGTTGCAGCGAGAGGTCGATGCGGTGATCCTCCCGGATGTGGCGCACGTAGCAGGTCAGGGTTTCGCCGATCTCCACCGGACGGAATATCTGGTTGCGGTAGAGCATGCCCCAGTGGCGGCGGTTCACGATGGCACGGTATCCGATTTCGCTCGCTGAAGCGAGGATCGCCTCGACCTGATCGCCCTCCTTTACACTGAGCTCCTCGTTCGAAAGTACGGCGCCGAAATGCATGGTGGCTACCGTTCGTCCTGTCCGGTTGTCTTCGTAGAGGCGGACGAGGTACTTTTGTCCGATCACCACGCCGCCGATCATGTTGCGGTTGGGCAGGAAGAGGTCTTTGCCGGAAAGGCCCCAGTCGAGGAATGCGCCGTGCGGTGTCTTGTCTTTTACCCGGAGGGCTGCGAAATCACCCACTGCGGCGAGGGGTTGTTCGGTGGTGGCGATGAGCCGGCCTTCCGAGTCGTGGTAGACGAAAACGCGCAACGCATCGCCCTCTCCGCACTCCGAGGGGATGAAACGGTTGGGCAGCAGAACGTCGTCACCCTCGTTGTTCGTGAGGTAGAGTCCGTGGGAAGAGACGCGAGCTATGCGGAGCGTATGGTATCGGCCTGCGTGGATCATCTTGGAATTTATTTTGCACAAAATTACGGAAAATCTGTAGTTTTTTTTAAATTTGAACAAAAATTCGGTCATGTCGCTCTCTATCGCGCTGTTTCAGATGGATATCGTTTGGCAGAATCCGGAGGTCAATCTTCGCCGGGCCGAAGAGTTCGTGCGCGATGCCGAGGCCGATCTGGTGGTGTTGCCCGAGGAGTTCTCCACCGGATTTTCTATCGAGTTGACCCCTTCGGCCGAAGATATGGAGGGACAGACCGTTGCCTGGATGCGTTCCGTCGCTTGTCGGTGGGGCAAGGCCGTGGCCGGGAGCATCCCGGTTTGGGACGAGGGGCGGCACTACAACCGTTTTATTTTCGCTGCACCCGATGGTCGGCTCGTCACGTCGGACAAGCGCCATCTGTTCCGTATGGGCGGAGAGAACAAGTATTATACGGCCGGGACGGAACGCGTCGTTTTCGAGTATGGCGGTTTCCGTATTTTGCCGCTCATCTGCTACGACCTGCGTTTCCCGGTCTGGAGTCGTTACAGGCAGGATTACGACCTCATTCTTTGCGTCGCTTCCTGGCCTTCTTCCCGGCGGAATGCCTGGATTACGCTGCTGCGGGCGCGTGCCATCGAGAATCAGTGCTATGTGGCGGGCGTGAATCGGGTGGGACACGACGACAGTGCCGACTATAGCGGCGATTCGGCCATCGTGGATTTTATGGGCTACGACATTGTGGCTGCGGGCGACGGCGAACAGCTTCTTACGGCCCGACTGAAACTCGAACCGTTGAGACGATATCGCAAAAGATTCGCGGCGTGGGCCGATGCCGACGACTTCTCTTTACGGGGCTGATCGGTTCTGTCCGGTTTTTAAGTTGTTCGGAGGGCCCTGACGGGGCCTGTTTTTATTTCGATAGATACCTTTCCCGAAATAAATCGTATCTTTACCCGTTTTTACTGCGTGCGACAAGTGAAAGAGGACAAAATCTGCATATACGGGGCTCATGTCAACAACCTGAAGGGGATCGACCTCGAGATTCCGCGCGACGAACTGGTGGTGATAACGGGTTTGTCGGGATCGGGCAAGTCGTCGCTGGCGTTCGATACGCTCTATGCGGAGGGACAGCGTCGCTACATGGAGACCCTTTCGACCTATGCGCGTCAGTTCGTGGGGACGATGGAGCGTCCCGATGTGGACAAAATCACGGGTCTCAGCCCCGTGGTGGCCATCGAACAGAAGACGACCAATAAGAATCCCCGCTCCACGGTGGGCACCATTACCGAGATCAACGACTTTTTGCGTCTGCTCTACGCCCGGGCTTCGCGAGCCTATTCGCCCGTAACGGGGGAGGAGATGGTCCATTATACGGATGAACAGATCGTGGAACTCATCCGGAAAAGCTATTCGGGCAGGAAGGTCGCTCTGCTTGCGCCTGTGGTACAGGGGCGCAAGGGACACTATCGCGAGCTTTTCGAAACCTTTGCCAAGAAGGGTTATCTGTATGTCCGGGTGGACGGTGCGATTCGCGAGATCTCGCCCGGCATGAAACTCGATCGCTACAAGGTTCACCACATCGATCTGGTGGTCGACCGGCTCACCGTTTCCGAGCAGTCGGCGGACCGGCTGATGCGCAGTCTGCGCGAGGCGTTGCGGCAGGGCAAGGGTACGATGGCACTTTATGACTACGAGTCCGATACGGCCCGGTTTTACAGTCGCCATCTGATGTGTCCTACGAGCGGTGTGGCTTTCAACGACCCGGCTCCGCATACGTTTTCGTTCAATTCGCCGCAAGGGGCCTGCCCCCATTGCAACGGACTGGGCGAGGAGGCCCGGTTCGATATGCAGCGGATCATTCCCGATCCGAAACGGACGATTCGGGAGGGGGCGATCGAACCGCTCGGCCGGCAGCGGGCCAATCTGGTTTTTGCTCTGTTGGAGGCGTTGGGCCGGCGTTACGATTTCGACCTCGACGATCCGGTGGATACTCTTTCCGAGGCGGCATTGAATGCGATTCTCTATGGCGACGCCGAGCCGATGACGGTCAATACCTCCGCTTTCAGCTATGGCGGCGGTAACGAGATGGTCTCCTGGGAGGGTTTGGCCGAATGGATGGAGCGCATGGAGGAGGAGAAAGGCAAAGGGGGAAAATGGAAGGAGCAGTTCCTGGTCCGGACCCCCTGTACGGTGTGCGGCGGTACCCGTCTGAAGAACGAAGCGTTGCAGTTCCGTATCGGTGGGAAGAATATTGCGGAGGTCTCGGCGATGAGCATCGATCGGTTGCGCGAGTGGATGGATCACATCGAAGAGGTACTCTCCGATCGGGAACAAAAAATCGCCCGGGAGATTGTCAAGGAGATTCGCGAGCGGTTGAAGTTCCTGGTCGATGTGGGCTTGGGCTATCTTTCGCTCAGTCGATCGTCCCGGTCGTTGTCCGGAGGCGAGAGCCAGCGGATTCGGCTGGCCACACAGATCGGATCGAAACTGGTGAACGTACTCTATATTCTCGACGAGCCGAGTATCGGTCTTCATCAGCGCGATAACCGGAAACTGATTGCCAGTCTGAAGGAGCTGCGCGATGCGGGCAATTCGGTGATCGTTGTGGAGCACGACGAGGAGATGATCCGCAGTGCCGATTTTATCGTCGATGTCGGTCCCAAGGCGGGCCGCAAGGGGGGCTATGTCGTGGCGGCCGGCACGTTGGAGCAAATTTTGCAATCCGATACCATCACGGCCGACTACCTCACCGGTCGCCGCAAGATAGAGATTCCGGCTGAGCGACGCCGGGGAAACGGGGATGAACTTCGGGTTGTCGGGGCGCGGGGCAACAACCTCAAAAATGTGACCGTGTCGTTCCCTCTCGGTACGATGGTTTGCGTTACGGGTGTGAGCGGAAGCGGCAAATCGACGCTTATCAGCGATACGCTTCGCCCGATGTTGAGTCGCAAACTCTACCGATCGTTCGATCAGCCTCTACCGTGCGATGCTATCGAGGGCATGGAGAAGATTGATAAACTGGTGGTGGTCGATCAGTCGCCCATCGGTCGTACGCCGCGCAGCAATCCGGCCACCTATTCGGGGGTCTTCTCCGACATCCGTAAACTTTTCGAGCAGACGCCCGATGCGCAGGTCCGGGGTTTCAAGGCGGGTCGCTTCTCCTTCAACGTGAAGGGAGGGCGTTGCGAGGAGTGTCGCGGAGCCGGCGTGCAGACCATCGAGATGAATTTCCTGCCCGATGTGTATGTGCGTTGCAAGGCTTGCGGGGGCCATCGCTACAACCGGGAGACCTTGCAGGTGAAATACAAGGGCAAGAGTATCGACGACGTGCTCAACATGACGGTCAATATGGCGGTGGAGTTTTTTGCAAACATTCCGTCGATCTATCTGAAGCTGCGGGCGATTCAGAGTGTGGGTCTCGGGTATCTGACGCTCGGACAACCCTGTACGACGCTCTCCGGAGGAGAGAGCCAACGGATTAAACTTTCGTCGGAGCTGGCGAGGAGAGATACGGGGCGTACGCTTTACATTCTTGACGAACCGACCACAGGTCTCCATTTCGAAGATGTAAGACAGTTGCTCGATGTGTTGAATCTGTTGGTCGAGCGGGGGAATACGGTGGTGGTTATCGAACACAATCTCGACGTGGTCAAGATGGCCGATTACCTGATCGACATGGGGCCCGAAGGGGGAGAAGACGGAGGAGAGGTGGTCGCTGCCGGTACGCCGGAGCAGGTGGCCGCCGAACCGCGGAGCTATACCGGACAGTTTTTACGGGAGATGGGTATCGTACCTGCGCAGGGCGAAGATGCGCTGCCGGTTGAGCCATCTTCAAAAGGGAAGGCGACTCGCGTCCGAAAAACAGCGGATATGTTTTCCGGGAACGATTCTGCAGCTCTTCCGGTGATCACTGAGCCGTCCGAAGCGCAGCCTGAAAAACCGATTAAAAAGAGGGGTTCCGCGAAACGCAGCTCTTCGGATCGTTAGCGTGGATCGGTGCGGCATCCGGCCGGAGCTTCCCCGTAGGAGTGTCGACCATCCTGTTCGACTCTTTGCGGCAGATGAGGCCGGCTGCGATTTGTTTCACATCGCATTTGTTTCACCTCCCATTTCACTCGGGCCCGAGCGCAGGGGAGTATCTTCTTAAAGATCGCATATTTACCACATTCGATCATCCGGACGGGAAAGGCAAGGCTTTTGTACGGGCATACATACGCTATCAAAATTTGTATGCCATGAAACAGCTCATCTTAACCCTTTTGCTGGCACTTTTCTGCCTGCCGGGGACGCAAGCGCAAACCGTCAATTCCTCTGCGCAAAACAAACAACAACTCCGCATGGATCGTCGTGAAGATCGCGAAAAACAGCGTGCGGTCCGTACGGCCGACTATGTCCGTTACATGGATTCGTTGCTGTTGTCCCACAATTTCAGCTTCATCCCGCAGAATTTCCAGCGACAGCCTGCCGGACAGTTCCACCAGATCTTCAATCCCAACTTCATGCTGGGTATCTATACCGGTTGGGTGGATCTCTATTTGCCCTATGTTACGGGTAGTTTTCCTCCCTATCAGATCACGGTGCTGAACTATTCGTTGCCGAACTCGTCCGTACAGGACTATAAAGCCGTACAGGGGAATGGCGATTGGACCATCACCTTCTCTTCGCAACTTTTCAGCGCTTATACCTACAATTTCACGCTGAATGTGACCACTGCGACGGGAGGCGCCACATTGACCATCGCTTCGGATATGTTCAATACGGTCGTCTATTCCGGTCAGATTACGGCTTATCGTTAGCCGTTACCAGCGCCACAGCCCAGGCCGCCACACCCTCTTCCCGGCCCTCGAAGCCGAGATGTTCGGTCGTGGTGGCCTTTATTGATATGCAGTTGACGTCGATTCCCATTGCTGTGGCCAGTTTTTGGCGCATCGAATCGATGTAGGGCCGTACTTTTGGCCGTTGAAGCGCCAACGTGCAGTCGACGTTGACCGGTGTGTAGCCCGCTTTGCGCACCAGCTGCATTGTCCGTTCGAGCAGAATGAGGCTGTCGATACCCCGGAACTCGTCGGAGGTGTCCGGAAAGTGGAGCCCGATATCGCCCAGGGCGACTGCTCCGAGCAGCGCATCGCAGAGAGCATGGATCAGCACGTCGCCGTCGGAGTGGGCCACACACCCCTTTTCGTGCTCGATCGAGATGCCGCCCAGCCGAAGCGGTAACCCTTCGGCCAAACGATGGACATCGTATCCGTGACCAATTCTGAAGTTTTTCATGGTAAGTACAAAGATAGTGTAAGGGAGCGGCAGAAACAAGTGCCGATGCCCTTTCTTGAAGGCGGATTCTGCGCGGTCGGTAAAAAGTGACATGCCCGGAGTGTCCGTTTTTTCTTGATGAATCCGAGAGGCCGGGCTTTTCGGAGAGTCTCCATGCGATTTTTACGAAACGAACTATCGTTACGCTCTTGCATCGACTCGTCGCATGCATTATCTTTACGGAAGAAAATAGGCCGACAGGTCGTTATCGGCTTGGAGGCGGAAAGAAACGTACGGTTATGACAGAGATAACAAAACTCGCGCCTGAGATTGTTTGGCGGCAGTTCGACGCCATCACGCGCATTCCCCGACCCTCGAAAAAGGAGGGCCGCATGATCGAATACCTGGTCGCTTTTGCCCGGGAACACGGGTTGCCCTGCATGCAGGACGCTGCGGGAAACGTGGTGATTCGCAAAGGGGCGACGAAAGGGATGGAGAATCGTCCGACGGTCACGCTGCAGAGCCACATGGACATGGTGTGCGAGAAGCGAGGCGATGTGGCGTTCGATTTCGAGCAGGATCCGATCCGGGCCTATGTTGACGACGGATGGGTGAAGGCGGAGGGGACGACGCTTGGTGCCGATGACGGCATCGGTATGGCGGCCGCTCTTGCCTTGCTGGCCTCCGGGGAGATTGCCCATGGCCCGTTGGAGGCGTTGTTTACGGTCGATGAGGAGACCGGTCTCACGGGGGCGTTCAATCTCGGCGAGGAGATGATCTCGGGACGCTATCTGGTGAATCTCGATTCGGAAGATGAGGGCGAGATCTTCATCGGGTGTGCCGGCGGTATCGATACGGTCGCCGTTTTTCCTTGCGGGCAGGAGCCTCTTCCTGCCGGATATGTCGTTTTTCGGGTGGAACTTTCGGGCCTGAAGGGCGGGCACAGCGGCGACAATATCGGTGATGGGTTGGGAAATTCCAACCGGTTGCTGGCCCGGCTCGTTTGGCTCGGCATGGAGGAGTATGCGTTGCGTCTGGCCCGTTTCGAGGGGGGCAATCTGCGTAATGCGATTCCGCGCGAAGCACATACCCTCTTGGCGATACCCCGGGAGCGGGAAGCGGAGTTCCGGCAGGCGTTCGAACGCTTTCGACAGGAGATCGAGGCGGAATATGCCGAAACCGAACCGACTTTGCGACTGACGCTTGCGCCGGCCGAGGCCGATCGGGTGTTGACATCCGCTTCGGCCCGTTCGCTGATCTATGCGTTGGTCGGTTTGCCGAACGGAGTGCTTGCCATGAGCCATGCCGTTCCGGGGCTGGTGGAGACTTCATCCAACCTCGCTTCGGTGAAGTTCGAGGAGGGTAACATCGTGGTGACCACCTCACAGCGTTCGTCGGTGGAGAGTGCGAAGAAGGCGGCGGCGCGAGCTGTCGAGTCGGTATTTGCATTGGCCGGAGCCCGGGTTTCTCATTCCGATGGCTATCCCGGATGGACGCCGAATCCCCATTCGCACCTGCTGGAGGTCACGACGACTTGTTATCGCGACCTGTTCGGTACGGAGCCGAAGGTTCGCGCCATTCATGCGGGGCTGGAGTGCGGTCTTTTTCTGGAGCGCCATCCGGAGCTGGAGATGGTTTCGTTCGGACCCACACTGCGCGGCGTGCATTCTCCTGACGAACGGCTCGAAATCGCTACAGTCGATCGTTTCTGGCGCTTGCTTGTGGCGGTTGTGCAGTCGCTCTGATTCGGTATGCTTCGTCGCATCTGTAACGAGGGGCGGGTGAATCCAATTCACCCGCCCCTCGTGGTTACAAACTACTCTTTCTTCGGTTTGTGGAGCCGTGCAGAATCGCCGCGTTGTTATTTGGAGAGCAGGGCGATCCGTTCGCGGATGGCCGCGATTTTTGCCTCGGCATCCGACTGTTTGGCCCGTTCGTTGGCTACCACCTTTTCGGGGGCCGACTGTACGAATCGTTCGTTGCCGAGCTTTTTCAGAACGGATTGTAGGAACCCTTCGTAGTAGGTCAGCTCTCCCTGGAGTTTTTCAAGTTCAGCCTCCCGGTCGATTTTATCGGCCAGCGGAACGAAATATTGCGTCGTTTTGACAATGAAAGCTTCCGCTTCCGCATCGCGTTCCTTCACCGGCTCGATAGCCGACAGTCCGCCCATTTTCAGAAGAACCGGAGCGAATTCGGCGGGATAGTTGGCATCTTCGATCACCTTGAGCTGCAACTCCTCTTTTTGTGAGAGGTTTTTCTGTTTGCGGATGGCTCGTATGGCGGTAATCGCTTCGCGTACCCGGTCGAATCGGGCCAGCCGTTCGGGATCCTGAACGCCGGCTTCCGGCATACGGCTCACGGTGATGCTTTCGTGAGGAGCTCTGGGGGCGATATCGTGCCAGATCTCTTCGGTGATGAACGGCATGAAGGGGTGGAGCAGTTGGATGAGCCGCGAGAAGAGATCTTTCGTGGCGATCATCGTGGTGGAGTCGATCGGGGTTCCGAACGCAGGTTTCACCATCTCCAGATACCAGCCCGAGAAGTCGTCCCAGAAGAGACGGTAGAGCGTCTTGAGGGCATCCGAGATGCGGTATGAAGCGAATTGTTCTTCCATCTCGGAGATTGCACGTGCCAGTGCCGCTTCGAACCAGGCTACGGCCAATTGGTTGTTTTCGCTTTGGGGGAGTGTCGCATCGACCTGCCAGCCGTTTACCAGCCGATAGGCATTCCATATTTTATTTCCGAAGTTGCGGCCCTGTTCGCAGAGCGCTTCATCGAACATCACATCGTTTCCGGCCGAGGAGCAGAGCAGCATGGCCACCCGCACGCCATCGGCTCCGTAGCGGGCGATGAGGTCGAGCGGATCGGGCGAATTGCCGAGCTGTTTACTCATCTTCCGACCCAGTTTGTCGCGTACGATACCGGTGAAGTAGACATTTCCGAACGGCTTCTCTCCGCGGTATTCGTAGCCGGCCATGATCATGCGGGCCACCCAGAAGAAGATGATGTCGGGGGCTGTCACCAGGTCGTTCGTGGGGTAATAGTAGTTTACTTCGCCGTCCGGATGGCGGATTCCGTCGAAGACGGAGATCGGCCAGAGCCAGGAGCTGAACCAGGTGTCGAGCACATCTTCATCCTGGCGTAAGTCGGAGGCCTGGAGCGAGTTGTCGCCTGTCTTGGTGCGTGCCAGAGCCAGAGCCTCGTCGAGATTCTCGGCTACGACGAAACCTCCCTGGGGCAAGAACCAGGCGGGAATGCGGTGTCCCCACCAGAGCTGACGCGAAATGCACCAGTCCTTCACATTCTCCATCCAGTATCGGTAGGTATTTTTGTATTTGGCCGGTACGAAACGGATGGTATCCTCCATGACGGCGCGAAGGGCCGGTTTCGAGATTTCATCCATGCGCATGAACCACTGCATGGAGAGTTTCGGCTCGATGGCCACGCCGGTCCGTTCGGAGTAGCCCACGTTGTTGGTGTAGTCCTCGACTTTCTCCAGGAGTCCGGCGTCGGCGAGGTCCTGTTCGATTTGGCGGCGGACATCGAAACGATCCATACCGACATAGAGTCCGACCTTGTCGTTGATCGTACCGTCGTCGTTGAATATGTCGATCGATTCGAGGTTGTATTTCTCGCCGAGCATGTAGTCGTTCACGTCGTGTGCCGGGGTTACTTTCAGGGCGCCGGTTCCGAATTCAATGTCGACGTAGCGGTCGCGGATCACCGGAATCGAGCGTCCCACGAGGGGAACGATCACCCGGGCATCGGTCGGGACATCCTGGTAGCGCGGATCGTCCGGATTGACGCAGAGGGCCGTATCGCCCAGGATGGTCTCCGGACGCGTGGTGGCCACGATCAGGTTCCGGTCCGTTCCCTCCAGCCGATAGCGCAGGTAGTAGAGCTTGCCTTGCGATTCCTTGTATACCACCTCTTCGTCCGAAAGAGCCGTTTGAGCCGCCGGGTCCCAGTTGACCATGCGGACGCCGCGGTAGATTTTTCCCTTGTTGTAGAGGTCGACGAAGACTTTGATCACGCTCTCGCTGCGCGGTTCGTCCATGGTGAAGCAGGTGCGGTCCCAGTCACACGAAGCGCCCAGTTTGCGCAGTTGGCGCAGGATGATGCCGCCGTGTTTCTCTTTCCATTCCCAGGCGTGACGCAGGAACTCTTCGCGGGTGAGCGAATTTTTTTCGATCCCTTCCGCCTTGAGTTTGGCTACCACCTTGGCCTCCGTAGCGATCGACGCGTGGTCGGTTCCCGGAACCCAGCAGGCATTTTTCCCCTGCATGCGGGCCCGACGTACGAGGACATCCTGGAGCGTATTGTTGAGCATGTGTCCCATGTGGAGCATGCCGGTCACGTTGGGCGGGGGTATGACGATGGTATAGGGCTCTCTTTCATCCGGTTCGGAGTGGAAGAACTTGCCTTCCATCCAGTATTCGTACCATTTTTCTTCTATTTGCTGCGGCACATACTTATCGGCGATCTGCATACGTTCCTATTTTTAGCATTCAATTTGCGAAGACAATGCGATTCGGGAGGGGCTTGCGACCGATGGCGTACGACATCGGATCGGAAAGGTCCGTCGAATCGACGAAAAAATCATCTTGGCAAAGATAGTGGTTTTGCCGTTAACGGGAAGCTCCTGAAAGAGAGATTTGCAAAAAAATACTATCTTTGCGCTGTTACTGGAGAATTTATGAGTAAGAAAACAAATACTGAAAAAGAAGATTTTTCGAATATTTCGGAAAAGACCGAAGACATTCGTCAAATAATACCGATTGTTTCCGGTGACGAAGACGAACTTCCCTCCGACGTTCATATTCCGGAGGTACTGCCCATTCTTACGTTGCGCAGTTCGGTTCTTTTTCCGGGATCGATCACTCCGATCACCGTAGGGCGCGAAAAGTCGATGCGCCTGGTGCGTGACGTGGAGGAGAAAAACGGTGTGCTCGGGGCGGTGCTCCAGAAGGAGTCCGACGTGGAGCAGCCGGGTCCGGGCGATATGTACAAGGTGGGTACCGCAGCGCGTATCCTCAAGATATTGGAGATGCCCAATGGCAATCTGACGGTGATTCTGCATGGGATCGAGAAGATCGAGATTCGCGAATATCTCTCCTCCGATCCCTATTTCAAGGCTTCCGTTACACCGCTCAAGGACTCTACGCCCGAGCGGGGCAATGTGGAATTCGATGCGTTGGTCGATTCGATCCGCGACGTGGCGTTGGGTATTATCAACATATCGCCCAACATGCCGAAAGAGGCTGCGTTTGCGATCAAGAATCTCGACAGCAAACGCGGAATGATCAATTTCATCTGCTCGAATCTCGATCTGGCGGATGCCGACCGGCAGCATTTGCTGGAGGCACCCGGGTTGTTGGCCCGTTCGCGCCGGTTGTTGGAGATCCTGATCCGGGAACAGCAACTCGTCGAACTCAAAACCGAGATTCAGGGTAAGGTCAAACAGGACCTCGATCGGCAACAACGCGAATATTTCCTGCAGCAGCAGATCCGTACCATCCAGGAGGAGCTGGGCGGCGACGGAACGGACGATGAGATCGAGAAGATGCGCCAACAGGCGGCCAAGAAGAAATGGAGCGCCGAAGTGGGCGAGATGTTCAACAAGGAGCTCGGCAAACTCGAGAGACTCAATCCGGCCGTGGCTGAATATTCGGTGCAGATGACCTATCTGCAACTGTTGTTGGAATTGCCCTGGAACGAATATACGAAAGACAATCTCGATCTGGAACGGGCCCGGAAACGGCTCGATAAGGACCATTTCGGATTGGAAGAGGTGAAGGACCGTATCCTGGAGCATCTCGCCGTCATCAAGTTGAAAGGCGATCTGAAGTCGCCGATTCTCTGTCTCTACGGCCCTCCGGGAGTGGGTAAAACTTCGCTCGGCAAGAGTGTCGCCGATTCGCTCAAGCGGAAATTCGGGCGCATCTCGTTGGGCGGTCTTCACGATGAGGCGGAGATCCGCGGTCACAGACGTACCTATATCGGAGCGATGCCGGGCCGCATCATCCAGACCATCAAGCGGTGCGGCTCCTCCAATCCGGTCATTATTCTCGACGAGGTGGACAAGGTGGGACAGGGAGTGCACGGCGATCCTTCGTCGGCGCTGCTGGAGGTACTCGATCCGGAACAGAACACCACGTTCCACGACAACTACCTCGATACGGAGTTCGATCTTTCGAAGGTGCTTTTCATCGCTACGGCCAACAATGCGGCTGCCATTTCGCCTGCCTTGCGCGACCGTATGGAGATGATCAACATTCCGGGCTATATCCTCGAGGACAAGGTGCAGATCGCGCTCGATCACCTGATCCCGAAGCAGCTCGAAGCCCACGGTGTACCGGCCCGGCAGTTGAAAATGAAGGCAGAGGTGATCGAAAAGATCATTTCGGAATATACGCGTGAGTCGGGTGTGCGAACGCTCGACAAGATGTTGGCGAAGATCGTACGTTACAGGGCCAAACAGATCGGCTTCAACGAGGATTTTTCTCCGCAGATTTCGGCGGCCGACATCGAAAAGATTCTGGGTATGCCCAAATTCCAGCAGGAGACCTACGAAGTGGGCGGCATTACCGGCGTGGTGACCGGATTGGCCTGGACCGAGGTGGGCGGCGACATTCTCTACATCGAGTCGATTCTCTCTCCGGGTAAGGGCGAATTGCATCTGACCGGAAATCTGGGCGATGTGATGAAGGAGTCGGCAACCATTGCGCTGGAGTGGGTGAAGGCACACTATGCCGAGCTGCATATCGATAAGGAGAAATTCACGCAGAGCGATATCAATGTGCATGTGCCGGAGGGTGCCATTCCGAAGGACGGACCGAGCGCCGGCATTACGATGGTCACTTCGCTCGTGTCGACCTACACGGGCCGCAAGGTGAAGGAGCGGATCGCCATGACCGGTGAGACGACGCTTCGGGGGCGTGTGATGCCCGTGGGAGGTATCAAGGAGAAGATTCTGGCCGCCAAACGGGCCGGTATTCGGGAGATCATTCTCTCGGAGGACAATCGTAAGGACATTGCCGAGATCAAACCCGAATATATCGCCGGTCTGGAGTTCCACTATGTGCGGACCAACGATGAAGTGCTTCAGTTGGCGTTGGAAGCGGAGTAAGGCATCGGTCGTCGTGCGGTTTTAGCAGAGAATCATTTGGAAAGGGAAGCCTCCGATTCGATCGGGGGCTTCTTCGTTTGGTGCGGATAGGCTTTGCCGAGCCCGGCCGATCGTCGCCCAGATTGGCCGTCTGCCGTTTTTGAGGATGGCGGCAAGACGCAGCCGGAGGGGTGTTTCAGGCGTGTCGAGGCGATTTTTCCGAAAAAAGAGAAATTTTGTTCCGATTTCAAATTCTATTCAAAATCGGATCGGACCTTTGTCTCAACAAATCGGAACAATCGTTATTTTAATTTTAATACAAACATTCGAATTATGAAAAAGTTGATGCTTCTTTGGGTTGCGTGCACCGCATTCGGTCTCACCGCTTGTGCAGACGATGATCGGCCTGTCACGCTGAATCAGTTGCCGGCTGCGGCACAGCAGTTTATTCAGACCCACTTCCCGAACGAAGAGATCTCTTATGCCAAGATCGAACGCGATTTTCTGGAGAAACGTTATGAGGTGGTCTTCGTGGGAAGTAACAAAATCGAGTTTTATAAGGATGGCCGTTGGAAAGAGGTCGACTGCAAATATACGGCTGTGCCCGCTTCCATCATTCCGGAAAAGATCCAAATGTGCGTGGATGAGAGCTATTCCGGTGTGGCGATCGAGAAGATCGAATGGAATCGGCGCAGATACGAGGTGAAACTTGCGAACGGCTTGGAACTTACGTTTAATAAGAAACTTACGGTTGTCAAGATCGACGACTGATTTGTAGCGCAGAGACCATGGGTCGGTATGGAAATATCGTGTTGGCAGTTTCGGTCGCCTTTGCTCTGCAGGGTTGTGGAGAGTTTGTGGGCAAAGGCGATCGGACACCCGATCGCAGAGCTGTAGTTGCGTTGGAGACTCGCTATCCGGAGGCGACGGATGTCGTCTGGAGCAGCCGGGAATCCTATGATGTGGCTGCGTTCCGGCTCGATGGGGCCGATCTCGAAGCGTGGCTCGGGACGGAAGGGGAGTGGTACATGACGGTGTCCGATCTCCCGCTGTCCGATCTGCCCGGTTCCGTCGATACGGCTTTATCTACGGGCTCTTATGCCGGCTGGGAGGCGGTTCGGGCCGATCGGATCGACCGCGAATATGCCCATACGATCTATGTGGTCGAGATGCGGCTCGGCGAAACTTGCCGGGGCCTCTATTTTACGCCGTCGGGCGTTCTGTTCCGGGAAGAGGAGGATCTGTCGGGGGATTATCGCGATTGCATTCCTTTCGAGTCGATCGGTCGGATCGAGACCTGGATCGAAAATCGCTATCCGGGGGCCTGTCTGCTCGACATCGAGCGGGAGAATGGTATGACGGAGGTGGAAATTCTCGATGGAGCGCTTTGCCGGGAGTTGTTCTTCGATGCGTCGGGCTCATGGGTAAGAAGCCGTACCGATGTGGATTCTCCGACCGCCGTTCTTTGTATGCGTGAGATGTTGACCGCAATGGGGGATTCGAAGTGGCGGGTTCGCAAGGTGGATCTGCATGAGACTCCGACAGCCCGGTTCTATCGGGTTGAGTTGGAGTCGTCTGTCGGGGAGCGGCGCCGTTTGGATCTGGAGGATGTGGACCCGTGCGTCATGCTCACCTGTTCAGGGATACAATCCGCATTTTAGCCGAAGCGCACACGAAAAACAGTCCGACCGTTCGAACGATCGGACTGTTTTTCGTTGCTTCGCGTCGTATCTTGAGCAAGAGGCTGTCAGAGTTGCCGACAGGCTTCGAGCAGTTGGTTCATTGCCCGTTCGAGGGTGCTTCGGTTGGTTGCGGCATTGAGACGGAGGTGTCCTTCGCCGCCGATGCCGAATGTCGCTCCGTCGTTGAGGCCCAGGTGGGCCTTTTGGGTGAAGAAACGCAGCAGCTCATTGTGGGAAAGTCCCAGACCCCGGCAGTCGAGCCACATGAGATAGGTCCCCTCGTTGCGGTAGGTGCGAATGGCGGGAATGTTTTTTTCGAGGAAATTGCGGACATAATCCATGTTGCCTTCGATGTAGTCGAGTACCTGATCGAGCCAATCCTCGCAGCGGTTGTAGGCGACTTCCAGCGCGACGCGGCCGAAGCAGTTGCCCTGGTCGCAATGTACTTTGTCGAATTCCTCCAGGAAACGGTTGCGTAGATGTTCGTTCGGGGTAATCACCACGGAGGTGGAGAGCCCTGCGATGTTGAACGTCTTGCTCGGGGCGATGAAGGTGATGGTGCGCGCTGCGATCTCCGGCGAGAGCGAAGCGATGTGGATGTGGTGCGAGGGTTTGAACACCAGGTCGGAATGGATTTCATCGGAGATGATGGTTACATCGTGCCGGCAGCAGAGTTCGCCGATCCGGAGCAGCTCATCGCGGGAGAAAACCCTGCCGGTCGGGTTGTGGGGATTGCAGAAGAGAAATGCGCGTGCTTCGGAGAGTTTGCGATCGAGATCCTCGAAATCGATCTCGAAACGACTTCCCGTGTCGCGTAACGGATTGTTGATCACTTTTCGGCCGTTGCATTCGATGATATGTGCGAAGGGCGGATAGACCGGAGGCTGGATGACGATGCCTTCCCCTGCGGCAGCAAAAGCCCTCACGGCAAAGGAGTAACCCGCAACTACGCCCGGAGTGAATCCGAGCCATTCGCGTTGTATGGACCAGTTTCCGCGCCGTTGCACCCAGTCGATGATCGCCTGGTCGTAGGAGTCCGGACGGAATTCGTATCCGTAGAGCGGATGGGCGGCGCGACGCAGAATCGCTTCGGTGATCGGCGGAGCCACCTCGAAATCCATATCGGCAATCCACATGGGAATGACATCGGGTGCGCCGAATGTTTGTTGTCGTTGATCGAATTTGATACAGTTGGTTCCTTCGCGAGAGAGTATCCTATCGAAATCGTATTTCATAAGACGGTCGATAATGATAAACAATGGTCCGAATAGCGTGCAAATATATGAAAAATAAACGTACCTTTGATGCCGAAACAAGGATGATTTACCGATGACTGACTTTGATTCCAAGAAGGAGCGACCTGAAGGGCTCCGTGCCTTCATCCGCGACAAGCGTGTGCGGAGAACTTCGGCAGAAAAAGTGGAACGGACGCCGGGAGGTGACCGCTCTGCGTTCGGGAGCAGGACTCCCCGAGAAAAACACGATGGCGAGGCGCCGAGGCGTCGTTCGTTCAATCCCAATTTTACGCCTGACAATAAATTGGTGAACGGTTCGATGCGATCGGGCCACCGGACCGACAGACCGTCGGGAGAGTTTCACCGTCGGGGGTATGGCTATCGATCGCCCGAAATTTCCGGCTCGGATGAGCAGCCCGATTACAACCGTTCGGACTCTTTTGCCGAGCGTTCGTCCGGATTTCATGCGGGAGGCAACCGCAGGCAACATCCCGCGTCCCGTATGAAGAAAGGGGATGACTTCCCGTCCAAACGTTCCGGAGCCGCGCGATACGGCAAGGCGGTCGGAGCTGGAGCTGCCCCGAAAAAGAAGAAGAGCAAATTCCCCGACTATCGCGACGGAAACTATCCGAAATATCCCGCTCCCGAACCCGATGGAGCGATTCGGCTCAATCGCTATTTGGCGATGTCGGGCCTCTGTTCGCGTCGCGAAGCCGACGAATACATCGAAGCGGGTGTAGTGACGGTCAACGGAAAGGTCGTCTCTGAATTGGGCAGCAAAGTGATGCCGGGAGACGAGGTGCGATTCAATGACGAGCCACTCAGCAGTGAGAAGAAGGTCTACATTTTGATGAACAAACCGAAAGGATTCGTCACGACGATCGAGGATCCGCATGCCGACAGGACGGTGATGGATCTGGTGAAGAATATCTGCAAGGAGCGGGTCTATCCCGTAGGGCGGCTCGATAAGAACAGCCTCGGCGTATTGCTCATCACCAACGACGGCGACCTCACGAAACAGCTTACCCATCCCGCTTATAATAAACGCAAAGTCTACCAGGTGACGCTCAATAAACCGATGACCCACGCCGATATGCAGCGGATACTCGAAGGAATCGAACTGGAAGACGGTCCGATCCGTGCGGACGACATCGATTTTGCCGGAAAGAGTCCCCGGGAGGTCGGTATAGAGATCCACTCGGGCAAAAACCGTATCGTGCGTCGCATTTTCGAACACCTCGGCTACAGCGTGCTCCGTCTCGATCGGGTCTATTTCGCCGGTCTGACCAAAAAGAAGCTCAAACGCGGCCAGTGGCGTTTCCTCTCCGACCAGGAGGTCGCCATGCTCAAGTCGGGAAAGTACGAGTAAAAATTTTTCTGCAGAAAATAGCGGCAGACGAAAAAATTTTTCTATCTTTGCCGTCTCAAACCTATTTTTTAATTAAGCAAAACACAATGAAAAAGGGAATTCATCCTCAGAATTATCGAGTGGTAGCATTCAAGGATATGTCGAATGACCATGTGTTTTTGTGCAGGTCCGCCGTTCAGACCAAAGAGACCATCGAAGTGAATGGCGAAACCTATCCCGTGTATAAGATGGAAATTTCCAACACATCCCACCCGTTCTATACCGGTAAGATGAAGTTGGTTGACACCGCAGGACGCGTCGATAAGTTTATGAGCCGCTATCAAAAGCACTACGATAAGCGTAACGCCGCGAAGAAAGCGGAATAACGTGGCTGAAAAGCAATGTGCGACCTTCCCTGAAAAAGGGTGGGTCGCATTTTTTTGGTCTTTCGTGCCGGATTTTTGATCTCGAGAGCATCCGCAGGGACGCGATTCCGTCGTGCCGACAGCTTCAGTGTCATGCGGAGAGCTGCTTGGCGCCCATCTTGCGAGTGAATCGACCGGGTTGGCGTGCCCTTGTAAAAGTGAAAGTTTCCCTGTCGGAGAATATGTCGGTTTGAGAATATTTCACTATCTTTGTAGGGAGTGAATCGTGCGTGGCACGGCAAATGCGCGAATGTGTCGGAAGCCGAATTCCCGTGTGGTGTATTGCGAAAATTGCACACCGGTCGTGTGAGGCTGTCTCTCTCAGAATCGTCTGCGTGCATGCCGTAGTATGCTTGTGGGGGTGAGGTTGAACCATTAAATTCTCTTCATGTCGAGAAAGCTTTTTTTTATCCTGCTGTTTGTCTCCGTTTTCGCCTTCGGAAAGGCCGATGCGCAGATTGTGCAGTTCGGCGTGCGCGGCGGTATCTCCATGCAGAATATGGACTATCCGCAGAGTGCCCTGATCGGTGAATACGGCGAGTTGCAGTCCGAAGGGCGCATCGGATTCCATGTGGGCCTGTTGAGCCGTATCCGGCTGTTCGGCGTGGGTGCGGGAGCCATGGGCATGGGACTCTACCTGCAGCCGGAGATTATCTATACGCAGTCGCGTTACGGGATGGCCATGACTTCCATGGGCCTGGAACGCGGGAGTGTCGGGTCGAAAATACAGATGCAGACACTGGATGTGCCGGTCATGCTTTCGTTCAAGGTAAGCATCGTGCGGATCGGATTGGGTCCTACGTTCAAGGTGCTCGAAAAGACGGTGTCGAAGAATGCCAATGTCGACATATCTTCCATTCGTCCGACGGTGGGCTATACGTTCGGAGCAAGCATCGATCTCGGACGTCACTTCCTTGTGGATGCGCGTTATCTGGGGCAGTTCAAAAAGGTGAGTCAAAGTATCGCCGTAGGGAAAGATGTAACCGGTTCCGATCTGAAAGGCCGGTTGTCGGGCTGGTCGGTGAGCGTCGGTGTGGTATTCTGAATCGGGACGAATGATCGAGAAACAGATAGAAATAGAGGATGTCGATCCGAGGGAGTTGTTCGGACCGGCGAATGTCCACCTCGAACAGATTGCCCGGCTTGTTCCGAAAGTCAAGATCATTGCCCGTGGAACCTCGTTGCGGGTCCTCGGTGAGGAGGGCGATGTGAATCGCTTCGAACACCGTTTCCAGGAGTTGGTAGCTTACTACGATAAATACGGTCATGTCTCCAAGGAGGTGATCGATCAGACCTTTACGGGCAGTGCGCTGGCCGAAGAGCGTGCGGAGCAGAAAGACGATATCATTCTCTATGGCACGGGCGGTACGGTCGTACGGGCCCGGACCGAAAACCAACGTCGCCTCGTGGATCTCTATCCCGATCACGATCTGATGTTTGCCGTGGGGCCGGCCGGCTCGGGCAAAACCTATACGGCCATCGCTCTGGCGGTGCGTGCCCTCCGGGAGAAGGAGGTGAAGCGGATCATCCTGACGCGTCCGGCGGTGGAGGCGGGGGAGAAGCTCGGCTTTTTGCCCGGCGATGTGAAAGAGAAGCTCGATCCCTATCTGCAGCCGCTTTACGATGCGTTGGGCGACATGTTGCCGGCAGCGAAGTTGAGTAAATTCATCGAGGAGGGGACCGTTCAGATTGCGCCGCTCGCTTTTATGCGCGGGCGTACCCTCGACAATGCATTCGTCATTCTGGATGAAGCACAGAATACCACCATGTCGCAGCTCAAAATGTTTCTGACCCGCATGGGACGCAATGCCCGTTTCATCGTTACGGGCGATCTTACCCAGGTCGATCTGCCCCGCTCGTCCGATTCGGGTCTCGCTTCGGCCATCGAGCGGTTGCGCGGAGTGGAGGGAATCGCCATCGTGGAGTTCGGTGCGCGCGACATCGTCCGGCATCGGTTGGTGAAACGGATCGTCGAGGCGCTGAAGGAGGAAAATAACGGAAAAGAGTTGAATCAAATACAATCCGATCATGAAGAACCAAGCAATTGTTAAGACCCATTTCGATCTCGGACAGGAGAATCTCTATGTGGGCAAAGTGCGCGATGTATATGACATTGCCGGGAAATATCTGGTTATGGTGGTTACCGATCGCATTTCGGCGTTCGATGTGGTACTCCCCAAAGGGATCCCGTTCAAAGGCCAGGTGCTGAATCAGATCGCATCGAAGTTCCTCGATGCGACGGCCGATATTTGTCCCAACTGGAAGATCGCTTCGCCCGATCCGATGGTGACGGTGGGTTACAAGTGCGATCCGTTCCCGGTGGAGATGATCGTGCGGGGTTATCTGACAGGGAGCTCCTGGCGCGATTACAAAGCGGGAGCCCGCGAAATCTGCGGGGTGAAGATCCCCGAAGGCATGCGTGAACATCAGAAATTCCCGCAGCCGATCGTAACCCCCACCACCAAAGCGGAGATCGGCAGTCACGATCAGAATATTTCCAAAGAGGAGATCATTCGTCGCGGACTGGTTTCGCAGGAGGATTACGAGACTTTGGAGCGTTATGCGCTGGCTCTTTTTGAACGGGGCACGCAGATGGCGGCTGAACGCGGGTTGATCCTGGTGGATACGAAGTACGAGTTTGGAAAACGGAATGGCGAGATCACGTTGATCGACGAGATCCACACCCCCGATTCGTCGCGCTATTTCTACGCCGATACCTATCAGGAGCGGTTCGACAAGGGTGAGCCGCAACGTCAGCTCTCCAAGGAATTCGTGCGCGAATGGCTGATGGATAACGGATTCCAGGGCCGGCCGGGTGAGCAGGTGCCCGAAATGACCGATGCGATCGTAGAGAGCATCAGCGATCGTTACATTGAACTCTACGAGAACATTACGGGAGAGAGATTCGAGAAATCCTCCTCGACCGACCGTTTGGAGGAGATGGAGGCTAACATCCGGAACATGCTGGCACGCCTGTAGGGGTTTGACACTAACTTTCTTTTAACGAAAACGATATGAAACTGACAGAACTCGATCCGAAACCGGTTTGGCGGCATTTTGCGGAGATATGTGCGATTCCCCGTCCTTCCGGTCATGAGGAGAAAATACGGAAATATGTAGTCGATTTTGCCCGGGAACACGGGCTGGAGTGCACGGTCGACGAGGCAAATAACGTGCTTGTGCGTAAACCGGCTACGCCGGGAATGGAGAATCGTCGGGGCGTCATTCTGCAAGCGCATCTCGATATGGTTCCCCAAAAGAACAACGACAAGGTGTTCGATTTCGAACGGGATGCGATCCAGGCCTATGTTGACGGCGATTGGGTGACGGCCGATGGCACGACGCTCGGTGCCGACAACGGTATGGGGGTTGCCGCAATTCTTGCCGTGCTCGAATCGAACGATATTCAGCACGGTCCGCTCGAGGCGCTTTTCACGGCGACGGAGGAGACCGGCATGGACGGGGCGTTCGGCCTGAAGGGCGGCGTTCTTCGGGGCGAGATGTTGCTCAATCTCGACTCCGAAACCGAAGGCGAACTCTATGTGGGTTGCGCAGGCGGAACGGATGCCAACATCCGGTTGCCCTATGTCGCGGAGGTTGTTCCGACGGGTTACAAGGCCTACAGAATCGACGTGAAAGGACTGAAGGGCGGCCATTCGGGCATCGAAATCGTTCTTCAGCGCGCGAATGCCAACAAGTTGCTTTTCCGTATTCTGCGTGAGGCGATGAAACGTTGTGGCATGCAGCTCGCTTCGGTGGATGGTGGCGGTCTGCGCAATGCCATTCCGCGGGAGGCGGTTGCGGTCGTACTGGTTCCGGAAGGAAACGAGGCTGATTTCCTGGCCCTGGTGGAGAAGATGAGCTGCATTTTCCAGAAAGAGTTCGCCGGTGTGGAGGATACGCTTTCGGTAGAGGTCGAGGCGACGGAGCTTCCGGAGAAGATGATCCCGGAGGTGACGGCGAAACGACTCGTCGCAGCGGTTGTCGGTTGTCCCAACGGGGTGATGAAGATGAGTCGTGCGATGGCCGGTCTGGTGCAGACTTCCAATAACTTGGCGCGGGTCGTCTCGGACGGGTCGTCGGTGAAACTTCAGGCGCTGATGCGGAGTTCCGTGCGGAGTGAGAAGGAGGAGGTGGGCGAGATGATCGCTTCGGTTTTTGAACTGGCCGGTGCTGAGGTCGAACTGACCGGCAGTTACGACGGTTGGAATCCGAACATGAACTCTCCGATTCTGCAGACGATGATGCGTAGTTACGAGGAGCTTTTCGGAAAGAAACCGGCTGTCACGGCGATTCATGCCGGATTGGAGTGCGGCATCATCGGGGCCAACTATCCGGAGATGGATATGATCTCGTTCGGACCGACGATCTGTTACCCCCACTCGCCGGATGAAAAGGTGAATATCGCTTCGGTAGGCCGCTTCTGGAGTTATCTGCTCCATACGTTGGCCGGAACGCCGAGCAAGTAGGAGAGCCAATCGCGAAGCGGCGTGGAAGTCAACGAGAAATGGTTCGTGATTATCAACCCGACGGCGGGACGCGGCCGGGGTTTGACGGACTGGCCCTACATCAGTAAGCTGTTGAGGGATCACCACGTAAGGCACGAGTATGCCTTCACGGAGCGGAAATACCATGCTACGGAGTTGGCTGTGGAGGCCATTGGCAACGGGTTTCGTCAGATCATCATCGTGGGAGGCGACGGCACGATCCATGAGGTCGTAAACGGCATTTTCGTCCAGCAGCAGGTTCCCACAAGGGAGGTGTTGCTCGCAGTGATCGCTGTCGGTACGGGAAACGATTGGATCCGGATGTTCGGAATCGCCCGTAAATATTCGGAAGCCATTCGTGCCATTGTCGAGCGCCACTCTTTTCTGCAGGATGTGGGGCGGGTGACCTATTACGAGTCGAACTATCGGCAGACACGTTACATGGCCAACGTGGCCGGCGTAGGATTCGATGCTTTTGTCATCAAACGCTATGTCCACGGTGTCGGTCAGGGGCGTGGTGGTCGTTGGATCTACTTACGGTGCCTTCTGCAGGCGTTATTGAAATACCATTCGACCGGTGTCAAGATGTGGATCGATGACGAAGTGGTCGTAAAGGATCTGGTTTTCAGTGCGACGATCGGTATCGGTCGTTACAACGGCGGAGGTATGCTGCAGGTCCCGGAGGCTGTGCCCGATGACGGACTGTTCGACGTGACGGTTATTCGTCGCATGAGCCTGGCGCGCATCGTCTACGATTTCAAACTGCTGTTCAACGGGAACATATACCGGAACGAGAAGGTCTCCATGCATCGTGGCCGGCGCATCCGGTTCGACTCTTCGCCCGATATTTTCGTGGAGGTCGATGGTGAACTGCTTGGCAATACGCCGGTGGAGTTCGAGATCATCGATCGGGCGATTCGGGTGGTTGTGGCGGAGCGTTTCCTGAGACAGAATCAGGCGTGAATGCGATCTGATCGACAAACAGAGCCGTGACTTTTGATCAAGTCACGGCTCTGTTTGTCAAAAGGAGTGTGAATTGGGATTCCGGAGGTGCCCGGAACGACATCCGATCACTCCAAAGGTCGTATCCGCATCTCCACTCCGGGAAGATCCGCAATCAGTTGTCCGAGTTTGTTCAGATCGGTTTTGTGATCGACCTGTCCGTAGTGGTAGGGGTAGAAGATGCGCGGTTGCATGGTACGCACGACCCGTGCAGCCTGCTCTTCCGTCATGGTGTACGGTTGGTTGACCGGCAGGAAGGCGATGTCGATATTCTTCAGCGCAAGCATTTCGGGGGTATCTTCCGAATCGCCGGCAATGTAGACGCGCAGACCGCCCAGTGTGAGCAGGTATCCGTTGTCACGACCGGTGTTGGGATGGAATTGTTGGCGACCGGCTGTCGTGTTGTAGGCCGGTATCGCTTCGATCTGCATGAATCCAAGGTCGAGCGTATCGCCGTTGTGCATGACTTCGCCTTTCCCTAACTGCCGGTAGGAGCTTTCCGGGAGAATGATGCGGGTGTCGGGGGTTGCGATCGCTTCGATGGCGGTCGAATCGAGATGGTCGTAATGCTCATGGGATACGAGGATGAAGTCGGCTTTCGGTAAGGAGGCGTAGTCGGCATTCCCGCTTACCGGATCGACGTAGATCCAGCGTCCGTCGTATTCGAATGCAAGGCTGGAATGTGCGAAAAAGGTGATTTTCAGGTTGCCCCCGTCGCGGGTGGCGATCGTGTCGGTCGGATAGCCTCCCGGATCGGACGATGTGCAGCAGGTGAGAATCGTGGCCATAATCGGTAAAATTAACTGTTTCATAATGGGAAGGATTGGAAATTAGAGAGGCCCTCGATCTGTAATCGGGGGACGGATCTCCGTAAAGATAACAAAAATCCGGAAAAGCAAAAACGGGTGTCGAAGAAATGTGAGGGACTGTTTCGAGGAGAGATCTTGCGGAGAGGTCCGTAGAGGTCTGGAAGTCCCTGTGATCGAGGAAACCTCCTGTGTGTCGAGATCTCATCTTGTCCGGTCGGTTGATTTCACCGGGTGTTATCTCTGTTGGGTGGGGCGATTTTTGCACGATTTTCGCACGCAATCGAGAAAACGGTTGTAGTATGGGATCGCGGATATCGATATTTTTTACGATTTTGGGTGTAGCCATCGTTTGTGGTATGGGTTGCCGGGAACGCGGATTGATCGGCGAGTTTAACAAGGATTTGCATGCGCTTACGGCGGATCGTGCAAAGGATACCGTTCGGAAGCGTACGATGACGGATCAACATCGGAAATCGCAAGAGGCGACAGCCCGAAGCGAACAGGCGTTTCCTGCCATGGCGACTCTCGATCAGAGCGGGAATCCGATGGTTCAATGGGCCATGACGCTTACCCCGGAGATGCAGGCTACCGATATGATGCAGTTGACCTCCTTACGCAAGGATGGAAGTGCCCGTATGCGGGGTGTTCCGGCAGAAAGTTCGATGTACATCGATATCACCCTTCCGAACGAGGAGGATCGACCGGTGTCGCTTTCGAGTTATGTGGGTCCGGGGAAGTATGTGTTGCTCGATTTCTGGGCATCGTGGTGTCCGCCTTGCATGCAGGAGATTCCTTACCTGGTCGCTGCCTACAAGAAGTACCACGACAAGGGGTTTGAAATTTTCGGTGTTTCGCTCGATACCGATGGGCAGGCATGGCGGAATACGATTCGGAAACGGCAGATGAATTGGGTGAATGTCTCATCGTTGGCAGGTTGGGATGAGCCGGCCCGCTACGCCTATGGTGTGACCGGCATTCCGGCGAACTTTCTGATCGGTCCCGATGGCCGGATTATCGCCCGCGGGTTACGTGGATCGGCATTGGAGACGGTGCTGGCCAAGTTGCTCAAATGAGCGTAACAGGGGTGATAGAGCTTTCGATATCACGCAGAGAGCGGGAGGCGAGGGCCGATTTCAGAACTGTAACTTTTTGTTTGTGAAATTCTGTATGGAGGTTGATTAGGGAGAACAGTTTGATACCGCTCTTTTTCCTGTCGCCTTCGACTTTGCGAATGGCGAGCCGTAAAAAAGACAAGCCTGTCCGAACCGATTCGGACAGGCTTGTCTTCTGTCGCTATTGCTCCTACCAGGCGAAAAGCGGATAGTCGGCCATGAGTCGGTTCACTTCGCTGCGTACGGCTGCGATGGTAGCTTCGTTCTCGTGATCGGAGAGAACCCGGTCGATCAACTCGACGATCTGTTCCATTTTATCCTCTTTCAGGCCGCGGGTCGTGATGGCCGGCGTACCGAAACGGAGACCGGAGGTCTGGAACGGCGAACGGCTGTCGAACGGAACCATATTCTTGTTGGTCGTGATGTCGGCTGCTACGAGCGCTTTCTCCGCTGCCTTACCGGTGAGATCGGGGAATTTGGTTCGCAAATCGACCAGCATCAGGTGGTTGTCCGTACCGCCCGAGACGATTTTGTACCCGCGGCGAATGAATGCTTCGGCCATGGCGGCTGCATTTTTCTGTACCTGTTTCTGATACTCTTTGTAGGAGGGTTCGAGCGCTTCGCCGAAAGCGACCGCTTTGGCTGCGATCACGTGCTCGAGCGGCCCGCCCTGAATGCCGGGGAATACGGCCGAATTGATGAGCGCCGACATCTTTTTGATTTCGCCCTTGGGAGTCGTGATGCCCCAGGGGTTGTCGAAATCTTTGCCGATCAGGATGATACCTCCGCGCGGACCGCGCAGGGTCTTGTGGGTGGTCGAGGTGACGATGTGGGCGTATTTTACCGGGTTGTCGAGCAATCCGGCTGCGATCAGACCGGCCGTGTGGGCCATGTCGACGAGCAGGATGGCTCCTACCTTGTCGGCAATGCGGCGCATCCGGGCATAGTCCCATTCGCGGCTGTAGGCCGAGGCGCCGCCGACGATCAGTTTCGGACGAGTCTCTTCGGCCAACCGTTCCATCGCGTCGTAATCGATCCGTCCGGTCTGCTCGTCGAGTTTGTATCCGACAGCCTTGTAGAGGATGCCCGACATGTTGACCGGCGATCCGTGCGAAAGGTGTCCGCCGTGCGAGAGGTCGAGTCCCATGAAGGTGTCGCCCGGTTTGAGTACGGCCATGAATACGGCCATGTTGGCCTGGGCGCCCGAGTGGGGCTGTACGTTGGCGAACTCTGCACCGTAGAGACGGCAAACCCGTTCGATGGCGAGCCGTTCCACTTCATCCACCACCTGGCAACCTCCGTAGTAACGTGCTCCGGGATAGCCTTCGGCATATTTGTTTGTCAATACGGAACCCATGGCCTGCATGACCTGGTCGCTCACGAAGTTTTCCGAGGCGATCAGTTCGATGCCGTGCTCCTGGCGCGATCTCTCGCGATCTATAAGGTCGAATAGCTGTGTGTCTCTTGTCATGGCAATGATCCTGTTTAAAAGTGTTTTGAGAGGTAAAAGTAGTGATTATTTAAAATTATTCATACCTTTGGGGAGCAAAATAACGAAATATTTTTATCAGTTATGGGACTATTGACAGGAAAAGTCGCGGTGGTTACGGGAGCCGCGAGAGGAATCGGTAAGGCTATCGCCCTGCAGTTTGCCAAAGAGGGTGCCGATGTCGCGTTTACCGACCTCGCCATCGATGAGAACGGAAAGAAAACCGAAGAGGAGATCGCCGCTTGCGGTGTGAAGGTTAAGGGATATGCATCGAATGCAGCGAATTTCGAGGATGCGCACAAGGTTGTCGAGGAGATCATGAAAGATTTCGGTCGAATCGATATTCTGGTGAACAATGCGGGCATTACCCGCGACGGCCTCATGATGCGCATGAGCGAACAGCAGTGGGATTCGGTGTTGACCGTGAACCTTAAATCGGCCTTCAACTTTATCCATGCCGTCACTCCGATCATGGTGCGTCAGCGTAGCGGCAGCATCATCAACATGGCTTCGGTCGTGGGAGTGTCGGGCAATGCTGGTCAGTGCAACTACTCCGCATCGAAAGCCGGTATGATCGGCCTGGCCAAGAGTATTGCCAAGGAGTTGGGTCCGCGTGGCATTCGCGCCAATGCGATCGCTCCGGGATTCATCATGACCGACATGACCGCCGCTCTTCCCGAAGAGGTGAAGGCCAAATGGTACGAGCAGATTCCGCTTCGTCGGGGCGGTACGCCGGAGGATGTGGCAAAGACGGCTCTTTTCCTCGCTTCCGACCTTTCGAGTTATGTCAGCGGACAGGTGATCCATGTCTGCGGAGCCATGAACTGTTAAGGGCTGTATTTGAAAACAGGAACGCCGCACGATTCGATTCGTGCGGCGTTCCTATTTGTATTGCCCATAAATGGGGCACATTGACCGAAGGAGCCGTGCAGCCGTTGTGGCGACGCTATGGTTTGCTTAACAACATTGCCAATAGGTCGTTTCCGGACGCTTTTTTGTCTTGGAACGAATTCGATTCGCCGGAAGATTCAGCCGCATGCAGGGGCTTCGGAGAGATTAAAGAACCTTGAGGTCGTGAAGAATGGCGCTGGTCTTGCGGACAGCAGCGGCCGATGCCTCGAATTTCTCTTTCTCTTCGGCTGTCAGTTCGATTTCTACCACCTTTTCTGCTCCGTTTTTACCGATAACGGTCGGAACGCCGATGCAGATATCTTTCTGACCATATTCGCCCTCGAGGTAAACACAGGAGGGAATGACCCGTTTCTGGTCGCAGAGAATGGCCTCAACGACCGATGCCGAAGCCGCTCCCGGAGCATACCAGGCCGATGTGCCGAGCAGTCCGGTGAGAGTAGCACCGCCCACCATGGTGTCGGCAGCCACTTTGTCGAGGACCTCTTTGCTGAGGAACTGACTTACCGGAACGCCCTTGTAAGACGCTTTGCTGACGAGCGGAATCATGGTTGTGTCGCCATGTCCTCCGATAACCATGCCGTCCACATCGCCGATAAATCCGTCGAGGGCTTTGGCCAGGTAGCATTTGAAGCGCGAGGAGTCGAGTGCACCGCCCATACCGATTACTCGGTTTTTCGGCAGACCGCTGCTCTTCAGTGCCAGATAGGTCATCGGGTCCATCGGGTTTGCCACAATCAGGAAGATGGCGTTCGGCGAGTATTTCAAGGCGCTTTGCATGACGCTTTTCACGATGCCGGCATTTACGCCGATCAGTTCTTCGCGGCTCATGCCCGGTTTGCGGGGCATGCCGGAGGTGATGACCACTACGTCCGAATCGGCCGTTTTGGAGTAGTCGTTGGTGACGCCGAGCGTTTTCGTTCCTCCGTTATAGAGGGCCGATGCCTGGTACATATCGAGGATTTTGCCTTCGGAGAAGCCCTCTTTGATGTCGATCAGGACCAATTCGCTCGCAATGCCGCGCATGGCGATGACGTTGGCGCATGTAGCACCTACGTTACCTGCGCCGATCACTGTTACTTTTCCCATAATCATCCATTGTTTTAAAGTTGAAACTTCGTCTTGTTATTCGACGAGTTTCCCGTATTGTTCTGCCGTGAGGAGAGTCTCTGTTTCAGTGGGGTCGTCCATTTCGACCTTTACCATCCAACCTTCGCCGTAGGGGTCTTTGTTGACCAGGGCGGGGTCGTCGTTGAGAGCCTCATTGAATTCGGTTACCGTACCGCTGACGGGTAAAAATGCGTCCGATACGGTTTTTACGGCTTCGATCGTGCCGAAAACTTCGCCTTTGGAGAGTTTCTCGCCTACCGTGGGGACGTCTACGAAGACGATGTCGCCCAGTTGGCTTTGTGCGAAATCCGTGATGCCTACATAGGCGGTCGTGCCTTCTACTCTGACCCATTCGTGGTCTTCCGAGTATTTCAGATTCGATGGAGTGTTCATCTTTTTATGCGATTTTATTATTGGTTGCTATTGTGTTCGATCGGTTTCGATTGCAAAGATACATTTATTTTGTCGATTTCGGGCGTCCTGTTGTGAATTTTTTCACAATTCGACTTTCCGCACAATAAGAGCGTTTTGGCGGCTATTTCGCGTGGATCGATTCCGTGGAGACAACGCCAGTCGCCCCATCGGCAGGGCTTGTCGCCGAATACGGAGCAGGGACGGCAGGGAAGCGGCAGCTGGACGACCTGTTCGGGGTCCTGTCCGAATCCGAGGAACCCGGCATAGGGATGAGTTGCCCCCCAGATTGAGACAGCGGGTGTGCCGACCAGCGACGCCATGTGCATGGCCGAAGAGTCCATCGTTACGATGGCATCGAGATGGGCGATCAGTTCGAGTTCGCCGGCGAGTTTCAGCTTTCCGACTACGACGATTACATTCGGATGTCCCGCCGCCATGCTCTCTGCGCTTTGACGCTCTTGTTCTCCGCCCCCGAAAAGGAATATTTTTTCTGCCTTTTCCGACAGGAGCGCGGTGAGTTGGGTTGCGAGCTCCTGCGGGTAGGTTTTACCCCGGTGTTTGGCGAAGGGGGCGAAGCCGATCCAGCAGCCGTTTTTCTCCCCTGTCAGGGCGAGGACGGTTTCGGAGAGAGGGTGTTCGCGATGGGGTTCCGGAGAGAGGGGAGCCAGTGGCAGACCCAACCGGCGGAATACGTCGGCATATCGTTCGACAGTGGTTTTGAGCGGGTGGCTGCGGAGGTATCCTTTGCGGATCAGAGCCCGCTTTTCCCGGCGTCCCTTGCGGATATGCGCGACGGAGCATCCGTTGAGGCGGAGCAAGCGACGGATCACCTGGCTGCGTAAGACGTCGTGCAGATCGGCGACTGCGTCGATGCCTTGCTGACGGGCTTCGGCAGCAAGACGCCACAATCCACGGAGCCCTTTGTGACGACCGTTCAGGTCGGGGACAAGAAATTCGATCCCCTCTACGTCGTGGAAAAAGGGTTGGAAAAAGGGACGGGTGAGCACCGTGATGCGGAGCGTGGGATTGGCTCGGCGCAACGCTTTCAATACGGGAACGGTCATGGCCGCATCTCCCATGGCGGAGAGACGGATGACGAGAAGGTGTTTGATGGGGTGTTTCACACGTTCGGGGCAGATGGATGCCGTCCTTATTTTTGTCCGTACAACACCGGGTTGAGGGAGGGGTCGTTGTACATCTTCATCTGTTTGTAGGTCTTCATGTACTTACGCCCGGCCTCGATGTCGGCGATCAGCTCTTCGATGGCCGTCGAGAGATCCTTTTGTTGCGAGAGGAGCACATCGAGCTTTTTTTGGCAAGCGTTGCGGTGTGCATCGTCCACGTCGGTCCGTTCCGTCTCCGAGCGCATGTGGTAGATCTTGAGTGCGAGGATCGAGAGGCGGTCGATGGCCCAGGCGGGAGTTTCCGTATTGATTTTCGCGTCGGGCAGCGTCTTTACGTCCTTGTATTTGTCGAGCAGGTAGCTGTCGATGTACTCCACCATGTCGGTGCGTTCCTGATTCGAGGAGTCGATGCGGCGTTTGATGCGGAGCGCTTCGACCGGATCGATTTGCGGATCGCGGATGATATCTTCCAGATGCCACTGTACGGTATCGATCCAGTTTTTCAGGTAGAGCAGATGATCGATACTGCCCGTCGGGTAGGGATTGGCGATGGGCTGGTCTACGTTGTCGTGGCGATGGTAATCGTCGATCGATTCGCGGAAGATGCGGTTGGCGTTTTTGGTGAATAGCATAAGTTCGTGTTTGTTTGATGGTTGTGCCGAAAAAGGGGCAAAAGGATGGATGTCTGATTCCGACCCCTCCTTATCGGATCTCTCCCGACGGAAAACAAAGATAGCTATTTTCTTACAACCTCCAAACAGGAAAAGATTTTCTCTCCGATCGGACTGTTTTTTCGGCCGATATGGCTTTTTTCCCATCCGTCCTGTTGGGGGAAGAGACGCCGAGAAACCTGAAAAAAGGAGAAGAAGCTGTGTTTTCAGGCTGTTGTTTTTCAGAATGTGTCCGAATTCCGCTGTTTTTAGTTAAATCTTCCTATCTTTGCACAGCATACGGTGACATTGGCCATGAAAAAATTTTTTCTGACTCTTCTTGTAACGTGTACGGCCCTGGGTGTTTCGGCTCAGCGCATGACCAGCGCGGAGTACATCGATCGTTACAAAAAAATAGCTCTTGAAGATCAGGAGATTTATGGCATTCCTGCAAGCATCAAGCTGGCACAGGCCATGCTGGAGTCCGATAACGGCAACAGCGAGTTGGCACGGAAATCGAACAACCATTTCGGGATCAAGTGTAAGAAGGATTGGACGGGAGAGACTGTCCAGCACGATGATGATGCTCCGGGCGAGTGTTTCCGGAAGTACGCTTCGGTAGAGGACTCTTATCACGACCACGCTGAATTTCTTGACAAGTCGCCTCGTTATCAGTTTCTTTTCGACCTGGATCCAACGGATTACAAAGGTTGGGCATACGGCCTGAGCAAGGCGGGTTATGCGACCAATCCGCGCTATCCGGAGTTGTTGATCCGGATCATCGAGGAGAACAAGCTCTACCTGCTCGACGAAGGCAAGGATCTGCCCGTTCTGGCGGAGCGAGAGCCGATCGATACCGTGCCGGAGACGCCGGTGCATGAGGTTCCTGCCGGTTCGAAGGTCGATATAGACAACTATGTCGTGGCGATCTACAACCATGCCGGATACGACATCTACCAGAACAATGGCAGCAAGTTTGTGGTGGCACGGGAGGGCGATACGATGGCGAAGTTTGCGTCGCTCTTCGCGCTTTCGGAGAAGCGGTTGCGCAAGTTCAACGACATGTCGCTCGACGAGGAGCTCGAGCCGGGCGATATGGTCTATATTGCCCCCAAGGCGCGTCGCTCGGAGAACGGTCGCCTCATGCATGTGGTGAAAGAGGGCGAGACGCTCCATGATATCGCACAGCGTTACGGCATCCGGCTGAAACGGTTGGCTGCGATGAACTATTACGATCCCGAGGCTCCGTTGATGGAGGGGCAGCAGATCAAATTGATGTAAAAACCAATCCCGATTTTTTATATGGATAATGACCCCGGGCGCAGGGCCCGTATCTTGGAGAATATCGTTCGCAAGTCGAATCTCGAGCAGACCGTGTTCGACAACACCTTCTCCGTGATGAGCTCCTTGAAAGAGATTCTCCACGAGATGTCGTCGGAGTTTAACGACGAGCTGGAGGAGAAGATCGACGAGCGGCAGCGTATCGAATATCGCGATCGCGGAAAATTCGAAGCTCAGATACACATTGCCGGCGATGTATTGCTGTTCGCCATGCATACCGACATGTTCCAATTCCCCTATCAGCATCCCATTTGGCAGAACCCTTATGTGCAGGCCAACAAAGAGAATGCGTTTTGCGGCGTTGTGCATATCTATAATTTCCTCAGCGATTCGTTCAAGTACAATCGGGGTAACGACGAGGGGTATCTCATAGGACGTATCTTCATCAATCGCGAGAAGCAGTTCTTTGTCGAGGGTAAAAGACAGAATCTTCCGGCATCGACGTTCGGTACGGGGAAGGTGGATGAGGCAGCCCTTACGGAGATCGTGGAGCGGGCCGTAGGTTATGCGCTCGATTTCCATCTGCTGGTTCCTCCTTACGACGAGGTGAAGAGTGTTACGCTCGAGCAGTTCAACACGAAGTTCGAGGGGGTGAAGATTATGACCGGAAAACGTCTTGGCTACAGTTTCAATACCGACGATGTGTAAACCCGCTATGTGATGGGTGGAACCGATACGGTTCTCGGTATAAAGGAACGGCAGGGGAGAAACCTCTGCCGTTCTTTTTTTTCGAGGAACGTTTTTTTGTGAGAGGGTTTCGAGGGCGTTTTTTTGAGAGAGTCTCGAGGAGGTTTTTTGCAAGAGCCTTTTGGGGCGAAGGGGGGCGAGAGAGGGGTTTTGTGGAAGCCGATCTGTCGGAGAAAGGCTCGATGGATCGCCTCTGTGGGTCGAGTCAGGGTCGAGCGATCCTGTGCTGGAGCGGGGGTGAAAGTCAATGTGTTATACGAGGTAGCCGCTTTGCTCCTTCCGTGCGATTTTTGGGTCCGTTTCGGGCCGGACCTTGCACGGTCGCTTAATCGTCGTTCGGATCGGGCATCAACCCTTTTTGCAGGAAGCTGAAATGGGATTCCGAGGAGATGATGATGTGGTCCATGACCCGGATGTCGAACAGTGCCGCGGCCTTTACGATCTTTTCCGTGACCTGAAAATCCTCTTCGCTGGGCGATGCGCAGCCCGACGGATGGTTGTGTACGAGAATAAGAGAAGAGGCGAGCAGTTCGATGGCCCGTTTGACGATCAGACGATAGTCGACTACCGTGCCCGATACTCCGCCCTGACTGGCGCGTCCTCGGTCGATAATTCGTCCGGCAGAGGTCAGATAGAGAACCCAGAACTCTTCGTGGTGGAGCCGGGCGAGCGGAGCGAAGAGTTTTACCACGTCGTCGTTGGAACTGATGGCGGTGACGGAAAGCGCCTCCTGTTTGGCGATCCGCCGGCTCAATTCCCCTGCAGTAACCAGCATGACGGCACGTTTGGTTCCGCATCCCTCGATCATGCGCAACCGTTTCAGGTCGGCATGGGCGAGCTCCGTCAGGGAACCTCCGAACGAATCGAGCATGCGACTGGCCAGTTGATACGCAGAGAGACTGTCGGTCCCTTCGCGGATTAACAGCGTGAGCAACTCGGCATCCGTAAGAGAGTCCGGCCCCAGAATCATCAGTTTCTCGCGGATATCTTTGCTATCGGGAATCTCGTTCATCTTCCTTATGGGATTGGGTGAGATCATCTAAGCTGTCGAGTATGTAGCTGCCGACCTCGTCCGACATGATTTGAGAGACGGCAGAAGCCGCATGTTGTTCGGCCTCCTTTTTCGAGTCTCCCGTGCCATGCCCCACCTCGATGCCGTCGATCACGACTGTCGATCGGAACATGGGATGCGTAGCGGTGTAATTCGAATCGCGTTTCGTGATAAAGGCAATGTTCTGCCTGTTTTTCTGACCCCATTCGATCAGGCGACTTTTATAGTCCGTTTCGGTGAAAACCAGGGTGTCCAGATCGAGGTGATGACGGAAAATTCTCTCGAGAAGCACTTTATTGATGCATTCGTAACCCTGATCGAGGTAGATGGCTCCGATCATCGCTTCGAAAGCGTCGCCGGCAATGTGTTTCTGAATGGCCGTTCCGTTGGCGTGCTGGATGATGTGGCGGTCGAGACCGATTCGTTGCGCCAAATCGTTGAGCGAGTTCCTACTTACGATTTTCGAGCGCAGACGGGTCAGCATGCCTTCGTCGGCCTTGGGAAACTCGATGAAGAGGAATTCCGATACGACGGCTTCCAGAACGGCATCGCCCAAAAATTCGAGTCGTTCGTTGTTGAGGTGGGTTCCGTCGGCTAAAAATACAGAAGCTGACCTGTGCAGTAAGGCCAGCTTGTATAGTTCGATGTTGTTCGGACAGATGCCGAAAAGTTCGTCGACAATGCGATAGTAAGTGCGGTCCCGATCGAAACGTTTTTTGAACGCTTTCCGTATGCAACTGAACGGGGCCATGGGGATCGCCGCCGGATTAGATCTTCTTCAGGATGACCGAAGAGTTGTGTCCGCCGAATCCGAAGGTGTTGCTCATCGCATATTTCACTTCGCGTTTTTGGGCTTTGTTCAGCGTGAGGTTGAGTTTCGGATCGATTTTCGGATCGAGTTCCTCGACATTGATGGTCGGGGGGATAATCCCTTTCGTGATGGCGAGGATGCAGGCAAGGGCTTCGACAGCTCCTGCTGCGCCCAGCAAGTGTCCGGTCATCGATTTGGTCGACGAGATGTTGAGCTTGTAGGCATGTTCGCCGAAGAGGCTCTGTACGCCCATCAGTTCGGGACCATCACCTGCCGGTGTGGATGTGCCGTGCACGTTGATGTAGTCGATATCGGTCGGAGCGATGCCGGCATCTTTCAGTGCGTCGGCCATGGCTTTGCGTGCGCCGATACCTTCCGGATGGGGTGCCGTGAAGTGATAAGCGTCGGCGCTCATGCCGCCGCCGGCTACTTCGGCATAGATTTTTGCTCCGCGGGCCTTGGCGTGCTCATACTCTTCGAATACGAGTGCTGCGCCACCTTCCCCGATGACGAAACCGTCGCGATTCACGTCGAACGGACGAGATGCGGTTTTCGGGTCGTCGTTGCGGGTCGAAAGAGCCTGCATGGAGTTGAATCCGCCTACACCCGGTTCGTTGATTGCAGCTTCGCTACCGCCCGTGATCATGATGTCGGCCTGACCCGAACGGATGCAGTTCATGGCCTCGATCATGGCATGGTTGGAGGATGCGCAGGCCGACACGGTGCAGAAGTTCGGACCCATGAAGCCATATCGCATGGCGATGTGACCGGCTGCGATATCGGCGATCATTTTAGGAATGAAGAAAGGGCTGTATCGGGGGGTTCCGTCCCCTTCTACAAAGCCCTTTACTTCATGGAAAAATGTCTCCAATCCGCCGATACCGGAACCCCAAATACATCCGGCCATGGTACGGTCGATTTTTTCGAGGTCGAGACCCGAATCTTTCATGGCCTGATCCGCCGCTACGAGAGCGTATTGGGCGAAGAGGTCGTGTTTACGTATCTCTTTCCGGTCGAAGAATTGGGATCCGTCGTAATTTTTGACTTCGCATGCGAATCGGGTCTTAAATTTGGATGCATCGAAGTGAGTGATAGGCCCGGCGCCGCTGACGCCGTTTTCGAGGTTGGTGAAGTACTCTTCGACATTATTTCCCAGGGGGTTTATCGTGCCTATACCCGTTATGACAACTCTTCTTGACTCCATAAATTCAATATTCCTTGTGTTTATTAATACGCGGTGCGAAGCCGTTTTTACCTTAATTCTTCAGAAGGGAAGAACCGGTGGATTTACTTTTGCAGTTTTTCTTCGATGTAGGAGATGGCGTCACCGACCGTGGTGATCTTTTCTGCATCCTCATCGGGAATCGAGATCGAGAATTCCTTTTCGAATTCCATGATCAGCTCTACGGTGTCGAGCGAATCGGCGCCCAGATCGTTGGTGAAACTTGCGGTCGGAACGATTTCAGCGGCATCGACTGCGAGTTTGTTCTTGATGATCTCAACTACTTTGGATGAAACTTCAGACATAATGATTAAGTTTTAGTTAAACATTTGTTATTTCGAAAATACTATTAGCTTCGAACAAAATTTTGCGCAAAAATAACACTTTTTCTATTACTTTTGGCAAAAAATCAGTTTTTTTTTGAGAACCAATCAATTATAACGTTTGCAACAGTTTGATTATGACAAATATAGCGATTTTTGCCTCGGGAAATGGCACGAATGCCGAACGAATTATGGACTATTTCGCCGATTCGTCGCTGGCGCGGGTCGTGTTGGTGATCTCGGATAATCCGGACGCGTTTGTACTCGAAAGAGCTCGTCGGCACGGTGTCGAGAGCGTGCTGTTTTCCCGCGCGGAGTTGGCCGACGGGGAGAGGCCGCTCGAACTGCTTCGGCAGCGTCAGGTCGGATTTGTCGTTTTGGCCGGATATTTAAGGTTGGTACCTGATGGGATTGTTCGTGCCTACGAAGGGCGAATGGTCAACATTCATCCGGCACTGCTCCCGGCTTACGGCGGTAAAGGCATGTATGGAGAACGGGTTCATCGGGCCGTGATCGAAGCCGGTGAGAAGGAGTCCGGTATCACGATCCATCGGGTGAACGGGGCCTATGACAGCGGCGATATCCTTGCCCAGTATCGGGTGGCGGTGAAGCCCGATGATACGCCGGATACGTTGGCCGCCAAGATCCATCGGCTCGAACATCGTTATTTTCCGGAGGTGATCGAGACGGAGATCGGGAAACTGCAAATCCGCGAGCGAATGAGGCTGCTGCTGATCAGCAACTCCACGACGGCCGGAGAGCCTTATTTGAAGTATCCGATCGGTCGTATCGGCCGTTTTCTTGAGGGTGTGGACGAGGTGGCTTTCGTTCCGTATGCAGCCGTCACGTTTTCATACGATGCCTACGAGACGAAGGTGCAGGCGCGTTTCGACGAGATCGGTGTGCGGGTTCGTTCCGTTCACCGGGCGGCCGATCCGTCGCGCATGATTCGCGAGGCGTCGGCCATTTGTGTCGGCGGGGGCAATACGTTCGCTCTGATCAAAAAGATGCAGGAACAGGGGCTTTGTGCAGCCATTCGGGAACGGATCGACTCGGGAATCCCCTATGTAGGGTGGAGCGCCGGGAGCAATGTGACGTGTCCTACGATCTGCACGACGAACGACATGCCGATCGTGGAGCCGGCTTCGTTTGCGGCGATCGGTGCGATCCCGTTCCAGATCAACCCCCACTATCTCGATGCCCATCCCGAGGGGCATGCCGGTGAGACTCGGGAGCAGCGTATCCTGGAGTATATCGAGGCTAATCCGGGCGTTTGGGTGGCCGGTCTTCGCGAAGGCTGCATGTTGCAGTTGGAGGGGGGCGTGTTGCAGCTGACAGGCAACCGTCCGATGCGCATGTTCCGGCGGGGTGTGGAGCCTTTCGAGGTGGAGCCGGGTTCCGATCTCAATTTCCTGTTGGGCTGAGGCGATGAGGCGAACGGATGAGACGGGGGCTTCGGGCGAGCAGGCCGCTGTGGACTATCTGCGGAAAGAGGGCTTTCGGATTGTCCAGCGAAATTGGCGAGCAGGTCGTTATGAGCTCGATATCGTTGCGGTGCGCGAAGACCGGATCCATTTCATCGAGGTGAAAACCCGTCGGGTGGAGGGCTTGACCACGCCGGACGAAGCGATGACGCCGGCCAAAATGCGTGCGCTGCGTCGGGCCGTGGAGTCCTACCTCGCCCTTTACGATACCGATCTCGAGCCGCAGATCGATTTTGTGGCGGTGGACCTTTACCCCGATGGGGAATATGGGGTACGTTATGTTCCGGAAGCGGTTATTTCACGCTGGTAATTTTGCAATTCTGGCAAAAAAGGATAACTTCGCCCCTTGATTTACAAAAAAAGTCGCCGAATAGATTTCGCGTTTTCACCATGTGGTGGTATAATATAGGTATCGGGGCGTTTACCCTGGGCATTCGGATCGCGGCCTGCTGGAAGCCGAAGGCGCGGCTGTGGATCGAAGGGAGGCGCGGCTTGCTCGAGAAGATGGCGGCCACGATTACTTCGGACGAGCCGCTCGTATGGGTACATGCCGCCTCGTTGGGTGAATTCGAACAGGGCCGTCCTGTGATAGAGGCGATTCGCGCAACGCACCCCGGGTACAAAATTTTGCTGACCTTCTTTTCGCCGTCGGGATACGAGGTGCGTAAGACCTATGCCGGTGCCGATTATGTCTTCTATTTGCCGTCCGATTCGCCGCGACATGTTCGCCGTTTCCTCGATATTGCCAAGCCGTCGGTCGCAATCATCATCAAATATGAATTCTGGCTCAATTATCTGGCGGAACTCGGACGAAGAGGTTGCCCGACCTATCTGATTTCGGCCATATTCCGTCGTGATTCGGTCTTCTTCCGTCCCTATGGCTCGGCATTCCGTCGTGCGCTGCGGGTTTTCAGCAAGATTTTTGTGCAGAATACGGCGTCGAAAGAGTTGCTTGCCAACATCGGAGTGACGCACGTCGAGGTCGCAGGAGATACCCGTTTCGATCGGGTGGCCAAGATTGCCGAGGCGGCACGTCGGTTGGAGATCGTCGATCGTTTTTGCGGGGGACGAAAGGTTTTCGTCGCCGGAAGCACCTGGGCTCCGGACGAAGAGTTGCTCATGCGGTTGATCCGTACCTGTCCGGAGCAGCAATTCATCGTCGCTCCACACGAGATGGAGCAGGAGCGGATCGAGCGGTTGTTGGCAGCTGCAGGGGAACGGGGCATTCGGTATACGGATTGCGAGCGGGGAGCATCGCCCGAGGGCAAACAGCTGCTCGTGATCGACACGATCGGAATCCTCTCCTCGGTCTATGCCTATGCTTCGATGGCTTATATCGGTGGCGGTTTCGGGGTGGGTATTCACAACATTCTGGAGGCAGCCACATTCGGATTGCCGCTGGCATTCGGCCCGAATTACGGGAAATTCCGTGAGGCGGTCGAGTTGGTCGATTTGGGTGCGGCGAAGTCGATTTCGTGTTATGAAGAGCTCGAAGCCTGGTTCTCGCAGTTGATTGCCGATGAATCGCTTCGCGAGAAACTGGGTGCGGCTGCGGTCCGCTATGTACACGAAAATTGCGGTGCCACGGAGCAGATCGTGCACGAGATATTCGGTTGAGTCTCCTGTTTCTGGCAGTCTCTTTGTCGTCAGGACAATGTGCTTCCCTTTGGGAAAATTTGTTTTTCCCTCCGGATTCATTATCTTTACTCTTCGTTTAACAATTTTTTCAGATGAAAAGAGTTTTCAGTGCGATTTTTGCGATCGGTGCAGGTTTGTTCATGCTTGTTTCGTGCACGACGCCCGCATCCGAATTGGATGGAAAGTGGCGTATCGTGGAGGTGGATGGCGAGGCCATAACCTCCGACAAGCCCTATCTTGAGTTCAATCCGGCCGATAGTACGGTTGCCGGATATTTGGGTTGTAACAGAACGTTTGGCCGCTGCCTGTTCTCGGCCGAAGATCCTCGGGCGATCAGCTTCTCCCGCATGGGTATGACGATGATGATGTGTCCCGAGATGGAGTTGGAAGATCGTATCTCTGCGGCGTTGCATGCGGTGGTCTCCTGCGACTATCCGGCAGCGGGAAAACTGCGGTTGCTCGATGCGGAGAAAAAAAGCGTTCTGCTTCTGCAAAAAGAGGAGAGCAAAGAAGAATAATTCATTATGAATCAAAATAAACTATAGTGATATTATGGCAAAGATAGAGACGCTTTGGGTCGGCGATGGAAAGTCGAAGATTACCCATACCCAGTCCGGAACCTATATTTTTACCGATGCTCCGGTCGACAATCATGGCAAGGGCGAATATTTGTCGCCTACGGATCTGGTGGCGGCCGCATTGGGAAGCTGCATGATTACAATTATGAATATCTATGCCGTGGAGCATGGCATGGACCTGACCGGAACGCGTCTTGTTACGGAGAAGGTCATGTCTTCCGATCCCCGTCGGATTGCGGAGATTCATATCGATATCTATTTCAAGGATAAGTTTGATGCCAAGCAGCAAACCATTCTGAAACGGGTGGCCGAGACCTGTCCGGTCGGTAAGTCGCTCCATCCCGATCTCAAGCAGGATGTTCGTTTCCATTTCGGGGAGGAGTGATCCACGGAACCGTTGAGTTTGCATGAATACGGATGTAAAAATCGATTGAATGAAGGGAAATAAGGTTTTATCGTTTCTGTTTGGATTGTTGTTGCTGGGTTGGGGATGTACGAAAGACCCTGCCGTGCAACCGTCTCCTGATCCGGAGCCGCCCGAGGAGGGTTCGCAGACGGAATGGGTTATTCCCGTGGTCTTTCATGTGCTCTATGAACACGCGGATGATCCGTGGGAGTCTCCCGATTATGAGGTTTTTACGCAACGCATCGAACAACTTAATCGGTTTTTCCAGGGGACGCTTTTCGATCCCTCTCAAATGAAAGACGGTCCTACCGAGAAGGTGAATGTCCGGTTTGTGCTGGCGGAACGCGATCCCGAGGGCAATCTGCTGGAGGAGCCGGGCGTGCATCGCTATCCTTATCCGGGATCGGCCAACATGTCCTACAATCGTTTCATGAATGTCGGCCGTACACTTACGGCGGATGACGAAGCGGTTCTGTGGGACCCGAACCGATATGTCAATATCTGGCTTTTCAGTTTCCTGCAGGCGATAGACAGTGAAGAGGACGAAACTTTCACAACGGGAAGTACCTATTTGCCCTATTGTTCGTCGGCTCATCCGTTGGATAAGTTGACCGTTTGGGATTGGGCTTTCAACGAGCAGCCTTATTATATGCATGGCATGTCGCTCAACAACAACTATTTCCAACCTCCCGGACCTTCGGGGAGTATCATGGATGACGAGGGAATGTTTACGTTGTGCCATGAGATGGGGCATTATCTGGGTTTGCGTCACGCTTTTGCCTCTGCCGAGGAGTGTGTCGATACGGATAATGCAAGCGATGACGGGTGCAGCGATACGCCGAAATACAACCGGGATGCCTATGAGGAGATGTTGGCTAATATGCCGGTGGGGTATGTCGAGGCCGAGCTCTATTACCGTCAGCCTTGCGATGGGAGCGAAAGGTTCCTGTCAACCAATCTGATGGACTATTATTACGGTTATCAGACCAATCTTACGCTCCAGCAGCGCTATCGGATGGAGCATGTGTTGCGCTACAGTCCCTGGATTCCCCGCAGCGAGGAGGAGAAAGCGGCCTTGGCCAATCGGATTCCCGCCAGTCGGGCTGTCGTAGAGCGTCCTCTGCCGGTTCGCGAGGATGATTGACCCTTGGGGAGAGTCGCGGCAAGGGATGTGTCTTGACCGATGACTTATCGTGAGAAACCTTTTGCGCCCTTGTTGACATCCTCGGGTTGGATAGCAAGTTAAACCCTCTTCCGAAACTTCGGAGGAGGGTTTGTGTTTGAGTCGGCTGGAGAAAAAAGAAGCGCTCCCTTTTTTGTCGGGAGCGCCCCGGAAAATCAATCCAATCGAAAATTCTACTTAAAATAGCGGTTGTAAAGTCCTTCGAAACCTTTTCCGTGACGGGCTTCGTCTTTGGCCATTTCGTGAACCGTGTCGTGGATGGCATCGAGGTTCTGCTGTTTGGCCAATGTGGCAATGTGTTTCTTGCCTTCGCAGGCACCTGCTTCGGCATTCATTCGTTTGTAGAGGTTGGTTTTGGTATCCCATACCACTTCGCCGAGCAGTTCGGCGAATTTGGCAGCATGTTCTGCCTCTTCCCAGGCGTAACGTTTGAACGCTTCGGCAATCTCGGGATAGCCCTCCCGGTCTGCCTGACGGCTCATGGCCAGGTACATGCCGACTTCGGTGCATTCGCCCATGAAGTGGTCTTTGAGGCCCTGATAAATCTCCGGATCCACACCTTGTGCGACACCCAGTTTGTGCTCATCGACAAATTCGAGCCCGTTACCCGACTCGACGATTTCGACGAACTTGCTGGCGGGGGCGTGGCACTGCGGACATTTTTCGGGAGCGGCGTCACCTTCGTGGATGTAACCACACACGGTGCATCTGAATTTCTTTTTCATTGTTTTTCTGTTTAAAAGAGTTAGTTATTGTTTTGTAAAGCTTCTGTCTGTTTGCATTGGGGGCAGAGACCTTTGTAAAGCAGTTGAATGCTTCGTATCTCCCCTTTCGGACCCATTGTGCGGAGGCATTCACCCGTTCCTTCGAGTCGGATATCTTCGATGACACCACACTGTTCGCACATGAAATGGGCGTGGAGCGAAGTGTCGCCGTCGAAACGTTCCGAGGTGCGATCGATGCCGAGCGAAGCTACTGCACCCCGTTCCACCAACAGTTTCAGGGTGTTGTAGACGGTGGTGCGGGAGAGGGTAGGCATGGAGTCGCAGAGAGCGGAATAAATCTGGTCCACGGTCGGATGAATGGGGTGGTTCAGCAGGAAACTCATCACAGCCATGCGTTGCTGTGACGGGCGGATGCCGTGCGAAACCAGATACTCTTTCGTCCGAACCATTTGTCTGTAATAATTATAAATTTGTAATTGTTGCAAATTTAGAGATTCTTTTTGAAAAGCGCAAATGTCGAACGTTTTTTTTTGAAAATTTTTGAGACAATGCTGAAATCGGGAGGGGATTAATTGCCCTGTAGATTTTTTGCTCCACGGTTAAATGATATGGCATAATGCGCTTCCGCAGGGAATCGTTGGGATTCTCCGGATGGAAAAGCGAATTGTCGACCGGGATTTATCGGATTCCTCTCCGATTCAACTCAGCTGTATAGCGGCGGGCGTTGCGCAGATGTTCGGAGTAGGATGCCGCAAAGTTGTGGTATCCGGAAAAATCCTCTTTCGCACAGAAGTAGAGGTAGTTGTGATGGCCGTAATGGAGTACGGCATCGATTGCCTGGATCGATGGCATACAGATCGGAGTGGGTGGCAGACCTTTGTTCCGGTAAGTATTGTATGGGGAGTCGATCCGCAGGTGTTTTTTCAGAATGCGGCGCAGGGAGAAATCGCCTGTCGCATATTTGACCGTAGGATCGGCCTGCAGGGGCATGCCGCGACGCAAACGATTCATATAGACGCCGGCGATGGTCGGCATCTCGTCGCCCTTGCGGGTCTCTTCGTAGACGATCGAAGCGAGGGTGATTGCCTCCATGCGGGTGAGTCCTGTCTTTTCGAGTGCCTTTTGTCGCTCTTCCGTCCAGAAACGATCGTACTCCCGTTGCATCCGTCCGATGAAATCGGTCGGTTTGACTGTCCAGTAGAACTGGTAGGTGTTGGGAATGAAGATGGAGAAGAGTTCCAGCGGGGAGCGGAATCCCGATTGGGCCACGATGCTCGAATCGGTCAATGCCTGAAGGATCGATACGGAATCGGCCTCTATCTGGGTCGCCAGTTTCCCGGCCAGCTGCTGCGGAGTGCGGACGTTGTTGATGACCACGTTGATGGGGGTTTGCAGCCCCAGATTGAACATGCGGGCGACCTCCTTTACGTCCATTCCCTTCTGCAGGACGTAGTGTCCCGGTTTGACGGAGCGGTCGAGCCCGATATGGCGGGCGTAGCGTCGGAAAGCCGGACGATGCTTGATTCTTTTTCCGCCACTGTCGAGCGAGTCAAGCAGTGTTTGGAATGTAGCGCCGGTGGGAATCCGTATAACACCCTCTCTGACTACGCAATTCGCCTGCAGCATGTGGAACAGCGATCCGGCGCAGACGATGCCTATTATCAAGAAAACGAGAAGAACCCGTTTGGTAATTCTATGCATTCGGCTGAAAGTTTATTGCAAAGATAGGTTTTTTTTTCTAATTTTGCGTCGGGTAAGTCTTATACGACCAGCTCCTGCTGAATCCCCCAGGCCCGGAAGGGAGCAAGGGTAGGTGGTTGTAGCGGTGCGATATAAGTAGCTTACCCATTTTTTATGCCCTTTTGCGAACCGGGTTCCCGAAAAATGGATATCTTTGTTCAACATGAAGGGAGTATCCAAACGCAAATACCGTCCGGTCGATTGGGAGAGGCGGTCCGACGAGCCTCTTCTGCAACGTCTGCCGTTGAAAGAGGGGCAGCGCCTGGTGCGTGTCTACGTGGAGGGGTATGACGATGTAGCTTTCTGGCGCGGTATATTCGATGATTTCGAGTCGGATCGGCTCACGTTCGAAATCTCCGTCCCGCCGCGGCCCGATCTGGCAAAAGGGAAAAAAGTGCTGCTCGGGATGTTGCCCGAGAGCAATGAGGAGAGCGTGCTCTGCGTGGACAGTGACTTCGATTATCTGTTCGACGGAGCCACGGAACAGTCGCGACTCGTGAACTCCTCCCAGTTCATGTTCCATACCTATACGTATGCGACGGAGAACTATCTCTGTTACGGACCCTCGCTCCACAATGTCTGTGCGAAAGCGACAAAAAACGATACCCGCATTTTCGATTTCGAATCTTTTCTGATCGCCTATTCCCGGATTATCTATCCGTTGTTTTTGTGGTACGCCTACTCTGCCCGTCTCGGCAGCGAAAGCCGCTATACGTTGCTTGACTTTAAAAATAGTGTGAAGATCAACTACCTGGAGGTGGAAAACGGCGGTGAGGCGACTCTTGAGTGGCTTCGGCGTCAGGTGAAGCGGCGGCTGGCCTCCCTTCAGCAGGCTCATCCGGAGAGTGTCAAGGAGATCGAGGATTTCGGTCGTCAGCTGCGCCATAAGGCGCTTTTCCCGGAGAATACCTATCTGTTCATGCACGGCCATACGTTGATGGACAACGTGGTGATGGTGATGCTCAATGCCGTTTGCGACAAGTTGAAACAGATCTCCGGGTACAACATCAGCCAGTCGATTCGACGGGGCGTGTCGTTGGGAAACGAGGTAAGCAACTATCGGAACGCCGTGCGAAGTGTGCGCGATATGTTGCTCAGTAACGAGGGTTACAAGGAGTGTTTCCTCTACAAGCAGTTGCGCGACGATCTGCGCCGCTATACATTGAATGCGACCCGCGAACAACGTCGATCGGAGAAGTGACCGATCGGAACTCCGGTGTTAATTGGCCGTATCGCCCGGGATGGAGGCCGAGTAGACGATGTGTTCCAGTGCCCGCAGGTAGTTGCGTTTCGGCAGCTTTGGCGAATAGACGTAACAGTCGATCGTAATGATCCTTTTGGTCTGGGTGTCGACCGTCGAGTAGCTGACAAACGGACCGCCCATGAAATCTCCGTGTACGTCCCAGAAACCTCGCATTTCGGCCCACGAACGGCCGTTGATCTTTTTGTATTTCATCTCTGCGTCCGGCACGGTGATCATGTAGGAGCCATCCGACGGTCCGGGGATGAGTGCAGCGAACCGATTACGTGCGGCGACGAGAGCTTCGAGCGTGAAATCTTCACGTCCCGTATAGGGATAGCTGTAAACGAAAAGGCCCTGGCTCGATTGCGGCATCTCATAGGAGAGCCACATGAAGTCGGGTTTCTCGCTCCGCAGCGTAAATCCTACCGGCAGGTCGAGCTGGAGGCCGAATCGATTCAGGATCGTGTCTTCCAGGTTTTTGGGCCCGTATTTGGCCATGGCATTCAGATCGCGTTCCCGCTCTGCCAATTCGAACAGGGAGAGCAGTTCACTGCGGCTTTCGTCGAGGAATTGTGCCATCGTGGCGTTATCGGGGGCGGAGACCGTCACCACGAGTTGCGGCGTTGCATAGACATTGGTCCGTACCAAAATCTGGGGCTCCTGCTGATTTTCCGAAACGTTTATGATCAGTATGTTGCGGTGTTTTGTCACCAGTTTGTTGAATCCGGCGGGGAGTACCCGCAAGACATCGAACAGCGGTTCCCGTTGGTTGATCATGTGTACGGGGTGGAGCAGAATCTCCCGAAGCGTATCACCTACCGCTCCTTCCCATTGCGGTTGGGCGCAGACGACGATCAGTTCGTAGGCGGCTCCTTGCGAAGAGGCGCTGTTGTTGGGTGTTCCGTCTTTGCATCCAACGAAAATGACGAGGGAGAAAAGTGTCAAAAGAAGGGTTCGGAACGAGCTTTTCATAACGGATTCATTAAAGGTTGGAACAACAAATCTAATCATTCGCAGGATACTTTGCAAATTCGGCTTTCTGGTTTTACCTTTGCATGGTATCGGTACAAACATCGGAAAACATGCGCATCAAACCTCCGAAATTGATTCGTCGCCTTCTGCCCGATCTGATCTGGGACATGGAGGACCGGGAGTATGTCTATCTTACGTTCGACGACGGACCGACACCCGGTGTTACGGAGTGGATACTGGGAGAATTGGCCAAATACAATGCCAAAGCTACTTTTTTCTGTCTGGGGAAAAATGCGGAGATGTATCCCGATCTCTTCCAGATGATCGTCGACGCCGGGCACAAGATAGGCAATCACTCCTATAGTCATCAGAAGGGATGGGAAACCTCTCTCGAACGCTATGTGGAGGATGTGGACTTTGCCAACCAGATTCTTCATACCGACCTCTTTAGGCCGCCTTATGGCCGCATATCTCCTGCGCAGGCCCGTATGCTCGGCAAGCGTTATAGCATCATCATGTGGGACATCATCAGTCGCGATTACAGTCCGCACGTGTCGCCGCAAAATTGCCTTCGAAATGTGACCAAATATGTGGAGGGCGGATCGATCGTGGTTTTCCACGATTCGGTGAAGGCTTTCCGCAACGTGCATTACGCCCTTCCGCGCACCTTGAAATTCTTGCAGGAGAAGGGTCTGCAGTGTAAAACCATAGAGCCTTGATTCATGGCGCGGAAACGTAAGTTCGTCGTCGCTGTGACGGGAGCCAGCGGAGCTCTCTATGCCCGGCTGCTGCTCGAGGAGTTGCTTCAGGCGGAAGAGGTGGAAGAGATCGCCCTGATCGTGAGTGCATGCGGAGAGCGGGTGATTGAGTTCGAAGGGGTGAAATTGCCTCTGCAAGACCCGCGCGTTCGTCGTTATGCGCCCGATGATTCTTTTGCTCCGCCGGCATCCGGTTCGGCCGATTACGATGCTATGGTGATCATACCCTGTTCGATGGGGTGTGCAGGCCGTATCGCCTCGGGAGTCAGTAGCGATCTGATTGCGCGTTCGGCTGATGTGATGCTGAAAGAACGACGTCGGCTGTTGCTTGTCGTCCGGGAGACGCCGTTAAACCTTGTGCACCTTCGAAACCTTACGGCATTGACCGAAGCGGGGGCCGTGGTTTTGCCGGCATCGCCCTCTTTCTATGCCGGGGCCCGCGACATCGAATCGTTGTGCCGCAGCGTTACGGAACGGGTTACTGCTCTGTTGGGCATTGCATTACCTCGTTATGCATGGGGAGGAGACGAGCCTCGATAAGGTTCGATTTGGCCGTTTCCGTAAAAAAGCCTATTTTTGTGCCCTAATTGAAAAAGTTTTAAATATTTTCCACACTCATGGCAACAACGGCAGATATTAAAATCGGCATGTGCATCGAACTGAATGGCAAGACGATGCAGATTGTTGATTTCCAGCATGTGAAACCGGGCAAAGGTCCCGCGTTCGTGCGTACGAAACTCAAAAATCTCGAGAACGGTCGTGTCCTCGATAACACATTCTCCGCAGGCGAGAGAATCGAACCGGTGCGGGTAGAGCGTCGTCCCTATCAGTTTACTTATGAGGACGACTTGGGCGCCCATTTCATGCATACGGAGACTTTTGAAGAGTTGGTTCTCGATAAGAACATGATTTTGAACGCGGATCTGATGACTGACGGACAAGTGGTTGAGGTGATGTTCCATACCGATAAGGAGATCGCCCTCTCTGCTGAGCTTCCTCCGGTTGTCGAGGTAGAGGTGGTCTATACGGAGCCCGGCGTGAAAGGCGATACGGCATCGACCAACTCGCTGAAACCCGCCACGGTCAATACGGGAGCGACGGTTCGCGTCCCGCTTTTCATCAATACGGGAGAGAAGATTCGTGTCGATACGCGCACGCGTGAATATTGCGAGCGTGTGAAGTAGTATTGCTTCGACGCAAGGATACAAGCCCTTCGCAAGGAAGTGGTGTGAAGGAAGAGAGCGGGCAGCAAAATTATTTGCTGCCCGCTCTCTTGTCTGTTTTCAATGTTGTGGTCTGCCGGTTGAAAGGGTTTTGAAGCGCTTCTTTGCCATTTCAGGACGAGGTGTTTGATTATCCGAGGGCGGTTTTTTTGTCTGTTTTCCGAGTCTGTTTTCCGAGTCTGTTTTCCGGGCGTTTTTCCGGGCGTTTTTCCGGGCGTTTTTCCGGGCGTTTTTCCGGGCGTTTTTCCGGGCGTTTTTCCGGGCTTTTTTCCTTGCGTTTTTCCGTGCTTTTTTCGTGAGGGGTTTCTTTGGTTTTT
>CALUND010000002.1 GCA_944321925.1 uncultured Rikenellaceae bacterium
ACCGGCGGGCGTCGTTGTTGCCAAGCATGATATTCAAACCCACTGCGGTAGCCTGCATTCCTCCTATAAGCATTTTGAGAGCTATTGCCTTGCGTTTTTTCAAGCTATCGGCTTGGATAAGTTCGGCGTTGTGCTTTTATCTTTGTAGCAGCTATTTGGGGCGGCTACGGCCGCTCTATCTTCTTTCATAAAGCAGTTCTCCCGTTAAGCATACGACGAACATCCGACATTTTGTAACGACGCTTGCCACCGATTTCGATAGGCACGAGTAGGCCCCGTTTTGCCCACCGCCACAAGGTCGATTTATCAACATCGAGCAATTCGGCCACCTTTTCTCGGCTGGGATAGGTTTCCGCAGCCTGGTCGGTGACAATTTGCTCCAACTGCTCTTTGGTTTTAGCCACAAGAGCCTCGTTTGCCTCGATCAGGTCTCCAATTTTGACCGAAATAATAGCGTTGGGACAAACCTTTGCTAATTCAATTAAATTCGCTTCCATAATTTGGTGTTTATGAAGTTCCGCCCTTCTGCAACATTTTACGGGATGCGCTTGTTCGGCGGAGCAAACGAAGCCGTAAATCTTCGTTGCCTATATTGCAAAGGTTAGCAGGGAGTTGTAGGAAAACAATATGGGACCAACGGATAGTCCCATTGGTCCCATTGTAAACCTTCTATAAAACGGAATCTACATTGAAAATAGTCCCATATCGTTATCGGCTATTGATTATACAATCCAATTCTCCCTTATATTCGCAAGTCGCCTTTCTGTTGATTGTTGATGAAGACAATGACAATCCAAATATATCTTTTATTCGATTTGTGCAATCTTTGGCTTTACTTACTCTACGACCAGTGATTACTTCAACAAAATAAACCAAACTACTTTTACTAATATCGCCTTTTCGCTTTTTCCCTTTCTTTATCCATTCTATTTTGTCATTGTTTGGTGTACCTTGCCCCGTCATGCGATAGTAAAAAGTACCAATAGTCGTCTCCGCCGAAACAAACCCTTGCTGCTGCAAAGCCGTTAATATGCGTTGCATCTCTTTATAAGGCTTATTCACAGAAAAATGCCCTTCTGTATCAGCCGGAACAGATAGCGTTAAAGCAGAATTGTCTGAGATATTTTCTACTATCTTTCGTTCTGCAACAAGCCGCCTTACATATTCCTCAAAAGATATTCTGTGTTTTAGTATAACATTGATATCCACATCAAAACAGTGGGAAAAATCATCTCTTTTACCAAGTACACGAGGGCCTAATTTTGTCCGTTTGGCTATTTCGCTCACAATCGGATTTTCGTTCATATCCATCCCACAATCCAGAACATCCAACATTGAATAATCAACTTTGCATGTTCTTAAAAGATAGTCTATTTTGACTGTTTCCAATATGTGCTCAACATAATGAGGGAATTGTAACGCTTCATAATGACTTTGCAACTCCGGAGGAACATCTGTTTCATATTCGGGACTTACAGTTTTTTCGTGCGTAATACTATTATATGTAATATCTTGAGACAGTCTTACTTTTCGGTCTTTATCATAGGCCAAATCATAAATACACACCGTTTCAACGATCGTATGACAAAGATCATCGAACACATTTATCAACTCTGAAACTTTGCGTTTGCGAAACTCATTATACCCCTCATTCTGAAGCAAATCGTTTAATATACGCAATGCGGTTTTAAAGTCGTAATATTTATACACTCCTTTTGGGGAGGCCTCTGACAACACGATCAGTTCATTATCAATCTGATGAATAAGATCGTCTATTCCTATTTGTTTTGCCATATTACTCCAGCATTTTAACCAGTTCTGTTTTCATCTCCTCATCAATATCCCGATAGCGGGCGAATGCCCGGCTACCCTCCTTATGGCCGGACAATGCTCCGACCAGATTGGGGTCTTTGACCTGCTTGTATAAATTGCCGACAAATGCCCGTCGGGCCAAGTGCGAGGATGCAACCTCCCAAATCTGCCGCTGTTCGGCCTCCCGTGTTAGCGGATTGAGTATCGTAACCCTACGCTTCAATCCGGCGGCAAGGAATATCCGTTTGATTGCCTTGTTGTATTGCTGCTCCGCCATCAACGGGAACAACCCCGGCCCGGGCCAATCGGCGTAGCGGGCCAGTATCTCACGGGCTATTGTGTTGAGGGGAACCCGCACCGTTACCGGGTGACCGTCCTTCGTCTTGCGAGGGATATACTCGACCGCTCCGCCGATCAGGTTGTCCCGGGTCAACTTGTAGAGGTCGCCCACACGGCAACCAATCAGACATTGAAAAACGAACACATCTCGTAGCACGACAAGTTGCGGATGACGTGCGAGGTTCGTTCGGTAGATTTTATTCCGTTCGTCAATGGTGATGTAGTAGGGCGTGCCATACACGCACTCCTCCACGGCATAGTTTCGGAAGGGGTTATTGGTTGTCTTGCCTACGTCATTCGCCCAAATGAAGAACGTGCGCAGTTTGGTGAGAATCCCGTTGATCGTATTCTGCCCTCTCGGTTGAGGCCGCCGGCTCTCGGGAATCGCCTCGTAGATTTCGGGGTATTGGTCGCAAAAAGTGTGTTCGTTGCGCAAGAACTCCTCTATGTCCCGCAGCACCAATGGTGTTACCGTATCGAAATCGAGCGTGAAACGGCGGTCCACCGTCCGACGGGCATAAAGTTCGTAACGCCTCAACGCTCGAATCACGACTTGAATAGCCCGCACACGCCAGTCGGATAACTTGCGCTTCTCAACAAACTCCTCATAAGCTTCGAAGAAAGTTTGCCGATGCACCTCAGCGACGTAGCGCTCGGGGTGCAGCCGTTTGTCAATCTCCTGCTCCAGCCATTCGGAGGACAAAATCTCTTTATCGGATACAGCGTTGTATATCTCCAGCATCATATTTTTGCGGTCGGCCACAGCCTTATTGAAAGAAACCCGCTTTTCCGCATCGTAAAGTACTTTCGCTTTTATCTCCTGCCGGGTCGCATCCCAATCCGAAGGGTTGACCTCCAACTCCGAGGCGTGAAACAGTTGCACACCCCGTCCGTCCCGCAGGCGAAAGCGGATATTTGCCCGCTCAATCCGTTTTCTCGATACCCGTATGAATGCCGTAACCGATGCCATATCTCCGAACTGCTAATCCGTGGTGCAAATCCAAAAAGTTGCACCACATTTGCACCACATAATAAAATTATATGCAATAATACGCAATTCCGTAGACAAATACAAATTATTGATTATATTTGTTTTATATCGATAAAGATCCTATTTTCAACAACTTGCGAGTACTCTCAAAATTGCATATTTCAAATACTGTCCTGGGCACTGAAAACCCCGTTGAACGCAAGTTCGACGGGGTTTTCTGTTTCATCGGCACTGACCTCGAAACACCAACCATTCTCTTCGTTCCATCGAACATCGTCTTTCCCCGTCGAAACAGCCCCCAATAGTGAAGTACCGAAATCCGTATCTCACCCTCTCTATCCCCAAAGCGCATGGCTGCAAAATCGGAAAATCGTCCGAAAACCGATAAACCCACTGCAATAGCTGTGAAAATCGACACTTATAGTTGAATTTCCGAATGTAATTTTATAAATTTGACAAATTAAATTTCACCAATATGAAAATTCGCAAAGCCCAGGAAAAGGATATCGAGAGAATAAACGAGCTATTGTACCAAGTCTGCATGATTCATCACCAGGGACGTCCCGACCTCTTCAGAGCGGGCGCGAGAAAGTATTCCGAACAACAACTGATCGACATCCTGCACGATGAAAAAACACCGGTTTTCGCCGCTGTCGACGACAACGACACCCTCATGGGATATGCCTTCTGCATATTCAAGGAGACCAAAGGCGACAACATCCTGACCGACATTAAATCGCTCTACATCGACGACCTTTGCGTGGATGAAAAGTTCCGAGGCAAGGGTGTGGGCAAAGCACTGTATCAGGCCGTCAAAAAATTAGCCAGGGAGAACGGATGCTACAACCTTACGCTGAATGTATGGAGCCGCAATACATCGGCCCACGAATTCTACCTGCGTTGTGGATTCACCCCACAAAAGACAATGATGGAAGAAAAACTGTAGGCCTGATAGGGCTAAAGTTTGAAAAAACATGAGAATCACCCTGCTGCAAAGAGATATCGTGTGGGCCGATCCGGAGGCCAACATGCGCGCAAACGAGTGTCTGTTTTCAGACAACGAAAGCACTGACCTCTATATCTTCCCCGAGATGTTCTCTACGGGATTCTGCACGAAACCGCAAAATATCGCAGAGCCGGCCCCTCCCAGAACTCTCGAATGGATGAAGGAGAAGGCCGTCCAATACCGTTGTGCCGTTGCCGGCAGCATCGCCGTGATGGAGGAGGGCAGATATTTCAACCGATTCTATTTCGTCTTCCCGGACCGACAGGTCGTGCAGTACGACAAAAAACACCTCTTTACGTTCGGAGGGGAACATCTGACCTTCACTCCGGGTCAGGAACGGGTCGTGATTCCGTACAACGGTGTGAGAATTCTGCCTCAAATATGCTACGACCTGCGTTTCCCGGTGTGGTCGAGAAACCGGGGCGATTACGACCTGCTGATCTACGTGGCCAGCTGGCCCAAACCACGGACGAATGCCTGGAAGCAGCTGTTGCGGGCACGGGCCATCGAGAATCAGTGTTACGTTGCTGCGGTGAACCGATGTGGAAGCGATCCCGATAACGAATACGAAGGCGGCACGGTCGTCCTCGATCCGTATGGCAATGTCGTGGCGGAGTGTCCCGACGGCATCGAAAGTCGGATTAGCGCGGAAATCGATATGGAAAAATTAAAGGAGATCCGAAAAAATTTCCCGGTTCTCGATGATGCCGATCCCTTCTTCGTGACAAAGTGATGAACCGAACCCGAAACCGACAAAAGATATCGACTCACTCAAAAATATGACAAAGATTAAATTATTACTGGGCGACGAGGCCATTGCAGAAGGAGCACTGCAGGCGGGAATAAAGGGTGTATATGCCTATCCCGGCACGCCGAGCACCGAAATAACCGAGTACATACAGCACGCCATACTCTCCGAAGAGAATGACATCCACTGCACGTGGAGCTCCAACGAAAAAACAGCGATGGAGGCGGCCTTGGGAATGTCCTATGCCGGTTGCAGAAGCATGGTTTGCATGAAGCACGTCGGCATGAATGTCGCTGCAGACGCCTTCGTCAATGCCGCCATGACCGGGGCGAACGGAGGTCTGGTCGTCGTAGCCGCAGATGACCCGTCGATGCACTCGTCGCAGAATGAACAGGACTCCCGATTTTACGGAAAATTCGCGATGATCCCGATACTCGAACCATCTACTCAGCAAGAGGCCTATGAAATGGTTCAATACGCCTTCGCGCTATCCGAACAGGAGTGCCTTCCGGTGCTGTTGCGGATAACGACCCGACTGGCTCACTCCAGAGCAGCCGTAAGGATTCGGACCGAAAAACCTGAAATTGCCCGAAAAGCGGTTGCCGACAATCCTTCATCCTGGGTCCTGCTTCCGGCAAATGCGAAAAAGAAAAACAACGCACTGACCGCCAAACAGTCCCATTTGGAACAACTGGCCGGTGAAACCGCCTTTTTCAAAATCCTGTGGGCGGAACAGAGCAATGGCAAAGGGATCATCACATGCGGAACGGGGTACAATTACGTGATGGAAAACAGAGCCCTGCAGGCCGGCTACCATCTGATGAAAATCTCGCAATATCCCCTCCCTGCAGAAAAAGTAAAGGAGTTCGCGAAGGCCTGCAAAGAGATACTGATCGTTGAAGACGGGCAACCCTTCCTGGAGGAACAGGTCCGGGCCATCGTCGGAGGAGACTACAAGGTACTGGGCCGACTAACCGGCGATCTGCCGAGAACCGGAGAACTGAATCCGGATCATGTCGCCGCAGCTTTGGGCCTGAGGACGACTCCGACATTCAAAATCCCGGAAGGCATTGTTCCGAGACCGCCCGCCCTGTGCCAGGGGTGCGGACACCGCGACGTATACATCGCCCTCAACAAGGTGCTCGCAGATTATCCCGGAGCGAAAGTATTTGCCGACATCGGATGTTATACCCTCGGCGCACTGCCTCCGTTCTGTGCGATAGACACCTGCGTGGACATGGGCGCCTCCATCACGATGGCCAAAGGAGCTGCCGACGCCGGTCTCTATCCGGCCGTCGCGGTAATCGGCGATTCCACATTCACCCACAGCGGAATGACCGGACTGCTCGATGCCGTAAACGATAAATCCAACATCACCGTCGTGATCTCCGACAATCTGACGACTGCCATGACCGGCGGTCAGGATTCCGCAGGCACCAACAAATTCGAAGCGATATGTATCGCCCTCGGCGTCGACAAAGCCCATGTAAGAGTCGTCGTTCCCCTGCCTAAAAACATGGACGAGATCACGAAAATGATCAAAGAGGAACTGGAATACAACGGAGTGTCCGTGATCATCCCCCGTCGGGAATGCATGCAGACCCTCGCAAGAAAAAAACGTGCAGCAATGTCGAACCGCAATCAGTAGCTCGTAAAATGAAAAAAGATATTATTCTGTCAGGCGTGGGAGGACAGGGAATCCTCTCCATAGCGACCATCATCGGAGATGCCGCCACAAAAGCCGGACTGAACCTGAAACAGGCCGAAGTGCACGGCATGAGCCAGCGCGGAGGTGAGGTCGAATCGGGGTTGAGGTTATCCGATACCGAAATCTATTCGGATCTGGTCCCCCTCGGGTCGGCCGACCTCATTCTGTCGATGGAGCCAATGGAGGCGCTCCGTTATCTGCCCTTCCTCCACGAAGGCGGTTATGTGATCACCTCCTCTTCCCCCTTCAAAAATATCGCTTCCTATCCCGAGGAGAAGGTTCAGGCCGCCCTCGCGGAACTCAGCAATGTCATTACAATCGATCTCGATAAAATTACCCAGGAAAACTCGATGCCCAAATCGGCCAACGTCGTATTGCTCGGTGTGGCCGCCGGATTCATAGGAATCCTGACTCCCGAGCAACTGAAGGAGAGCATCCGGAACATCTTTGCATCGAAAGGCGAGAAGATTGTCGAAATGAATCTGAAAGCGTTTGAAATCGGACAGCAATATGGCAGAAGATAATAAGGTGTTCTCGAAAGAACTGGTAGCCGAGATCGTCGACCGACTCCACATTGCGGACCTCGAAAATGCCACCATCGGAGAGGTGCTGCTCGTCGCATCGGCGCTGGAAGAGAAGACCGGTATCCCGTTCATCCGGATGGATCAGGGCTCTCCGGGTCTTCCGCCCAATCGGATCGGCATCGAGGCCGAAAAAGCTGCGTTGGATAGCGGCATCGTGTCGCAATACCCCGCTGCTGCCGGCGTGACCGAACTAAAAGAAGCGGCCTCACAATTTGTCAAGGCTTTTCTCGATATCGATATCAGCGCCAGAGCGTGTATTCCGACAACCGGCGGAGTGGCCGCTTCGTTCGCCTCGTTTATCGCCAGTACGCAACGAATCGAGGGTAAGAACAAAGTACTCTTCATCGATCCCGGATTTCCGATCCAAAAATCGCAATTGAAAATCTTAGGTATCGACTGGCTCTCTTTCGACATCCACGACTTCAGAGGCGATAAACTGCGTAAAAAACTGGAATCTTTCATGTGTTCGGGCGAGATTGCCGCCATCGTATATTCGAACCCCAACAATCCGGCGTGGATCTGTCTCGAAGATTCCGAGTTGAAAATCATCGGCGAACTCGCAGACAAGTACGACGCCGTCGTCATGGAGGACATGGCCTACTTCTGCATGGATTTCCGAAAAAATCTGGGAAAGCCCTTCGAACCACCCTATCCCCCGACAGTCGCAAGGTATACGGGCAACTACATCCTGATGCTCTCCTCTTCCAAGATCTTCAGCTATGCCGGTCAGCGAATGGCGCTCGCCTGCATCTCGGATACCCTTTTCGACAAACATTACGACAAGTTGGCAATCCGTTACGGCGATTCCGGTATCTTCGGGCAGACCTTTATCGCCTCCATCCTCTACATGATAACGAGCGGATGTACGACCTCGACCCAGTTTGCCTATGCCGAAATGCTGAAAGCAGCCTGCGAAGGTCGAATCGATTTCGTCGCCGATACGAGAATCTACGCCGAGCGGGCCGAAAAAATGAAGCGAATTTTCCTGGATAACGGATTCCGCATCGTCTATGACTACGATGTCTGCCAAAAGGTGGGCGACGGCTTCTTTTTTACCCTCGGCTATGGGCACATGAGCGGCGGAGAACTGCTCAAGGAGTTGCTCTATTATGGGGTCAGCAGCATCAGTCTCGGCACGACCGGCAGCGAACAGGGAGGCATAAGAGCCTGCACGTCGAGAATGCGTGAAGAGCTCTTCCCCGTGCTCCGACAACGAATGGAGTGGTTCAGAAAGGATCACCCGACAGACGATTGATCGATCGTGCTCATCATCCGAAACAACGAAACAATCCGACTTAAAACGAATTCAAACTTTTCAAAACGCTCAATGGGAATGATCTGGAACAAAAGCAAAGAGTGCATGAGCCGGGACGAGATGTCCGACCTGCAGGGGAAACGGCTGCACAAACTCGTAGAGCTTGTTTATCATAACGTCCCCTTTTACCGGGAGAAGATGCAGGAATTAGATCTGATCCCCGATGACATCAAGACCATCGAAGATATCAGAAAACTGCCCTTTACCACCAAACAGGATCTTCGTGACAACTATCCCACGGGACTCCAGGCGGCCGCACAGTCCGAGATCGTCAGGGTCCACGCATCTTCCGGAACAACCGGCAATCCGACCATCGTCGGTTATACCCGCCGCGACCTGGATATCTGGAGCGAGAGCTCTGCCCGGGCATTCACTGCCTACGGCGTGACCCGTGACGACATCTTCTCCGTGGGCTATGGCTACGGTCTGTTTACCGGAGGGCTGGGTGCACACTACGGCGTCGAACATGTGGGCGCAACGGTCATACCTACCTCCACCGGAAATACCGATAAGCACCTCCGACTGTTGAGGGATCTCAAGATTACGGGAATCGCATGCACGCCCTCCTATGCACTCTATCTGGCTGAAGCAATGGAACGAAACGGCATGACGAAAAAGGATATTCACCTCAAAATCGGTGCGTTCGGAGCAGAGCCCTGGACCGAAAACATGCGGGACGAGATCGAATCGAGACTCGGACTCCAGGCCTACAATCTCTATGGACTCAGTGAGATCATCGGTCCGGGTGTGTCCTATGAGTGCTGCTGCAAAAATGGGTCCCACATATCCGAAGACCATTTCTACCCCGAAATCATCAACCCCGATACCCTGGAACCCCTCCCATACGGGACCACGGGGGAACTGGTGTTCACGACGCTTACCAAAACCGGTATGCCGTTGCTCCGCTACAGAACCAAGGATTTGACGTCGCTCATCAACGAGAAATGTGAATGCGGCCGAACGAATGTCCGAATGACGCGAATCATCGGCCGATGCGATGACATGTTGATCATTCGGGGAATCAATGTATTCCCGTCGCAGGTGGAGAGCGTCATTCTCGAAATGCCCGAATTCGAACCGGCCTATATGCTGGTTGTCGACCGAATCAACAGCCTCGATACCCTGCAGGTACAGGTCGAGGTGAGAAAAGACTTCTTCAGCGACGAACTCGGAGCCATGCTCCAACTGCGCAAAAGACTTGCCGATAAATTGAAGAGCGTGCTCTCCATCAGCGCCGACGTCAGACTGATGGAACCCAATTCGATTCCCAGATCCGAAGGGAAAAGCGTAAGAGTGATCGACAAGAGACAATTAAAATAATTTGACTATGACTATCAAGCAGATTTCGGTTTTTTTGGAAAACAAGAGCGGTCGGCTGAATGAAGTGGCCCGCGTTTTGGCTGCCAACAACATCAATATGCTGGCGTTCTGCATAGCGGAAACAACGGATTTCGGACTTATGCGACTGATTGTCCAGGAGGTGGACAAAGCCGTGAAGGTGCTTCGCGATGCCGGGTTTGCGGTAATTCTTACCGATGTGATCGCTATCCATTGTCAGAATCAACCCGGAGCTTTGTCGAAGATTCTGGAAAGTCTGGCCGAGGAGCATATCTTCATCGAATACATGTATGCCTTCGCGCAGTCGGAAAGGGCCGATGTGATTATCAATCCGAACGACCTGGAGAAATGTCTCCAACTGCTGAAGGAGAAACATCCAGACATCTTATAAAAAGACTGGAGGAAAACGGTACCTGTCTGAGAAGAAAACTCTCCCTCAACAGTTCGAAAGCAAAAAAGAGAAAGGGCCACAATATCTCAGCATTGCGGCCCTTTCTCATACAGACAGACTGCGCGGATCACTCGGTTACATAGACCGTAGAAGCATCCTTCGTATAACAAGGCAGAATGCCCGTGCCGCCGAGAAAATAGGTTGCATCCGGATCGAAACCGTTCCACACAACGATCTCTGCCAGTTGATTGTTCTCTGCGCTCAAACGGGTCAACCCATGCCCCGACGTAGATAACGCCGGAGAAAATCCCGACAAATCGAGCCTGCCCGAAAGTTGGTTTCCGCTCACCCGCAACTCCCACAACCGATGGATATCACCCAACGCCAGGGAGGTGAGCTGATTGTCCCGGCAATAGAGTCCGCCCAGGTAGATGCAGACACTCACATCCAACGAAGAGAGACGATTGTTGTCGATCTCCAACCAGTGCAGATAGGTCTGACGACTCAGATCGATCTGCTCGATCAGGTTGTTGTTGAGCTTCATGTAGAGATAGGGCTTTCCGGCCTGTTCGCTCTGGTCGTTGGGGTGTTGCGTATCGAACGTCTTGTCGCCCATATCGATCGTCGAGATCCGATTGTTTTGAGCCAACAGATAACCCAGTTTCGTTTGACTCAGATCGAGCGCTCCGATCTGATTGTCGGCGCAATTCAGATAGACCAATTCGGTATTGGAGGTCAAATCCAACTCCGAGATCGAATTGTACTGGCAAGACAGCGTATCGATCTTCGGACATTTCGTCACATCGAGCACCGTCAGGCTGTTGTGGCAACAATTCAACGACGTAAGCAGCGGGTTCCCCGACAGATCGAGCGAAGCAATCTTGGGATTGCCGTACGTAACCAACCGACGCAACTTCGGATTGTGCGTCACATCGAGCGATGACAGTCCGAATCCGGGATAGTTGCTGCTGGTGACATCCAACTCCTCCAGCTCCGGATTCTGGCTCAAATCGAGCTCCTCGACCGGCGTCAGATCGTGCCACCGCGTATGGCAGCAATATCCCATATTGAGTTTTCGCAACTTCGGATTGTGCGTCACATCGAGCGACGAAATATTCAAATAGTAAACTTCCAACTCTTCGAGTTTCGGATTCTGCGTTACATCGATCTCCGTAATCCCATCGCTATCCGCCTCCATCGAGCCGCTATTCATGCTGCAGGAGAAAATAACAAGTTCCGGATTGTGCGTCACATCAATCTCCCGAAGCCGATTGCTGCTGCAATTCAACACCTGCAGTTCGGAAAGCGCCGAAACATCGAGCGATGCAATCCGATTGCTTTGACAATACAGTCTCTTCAAGGCACTGTTCTTCGAAACGTCGAGCGATGTCAAACTGTTCATCGAACAATCGAGTTGCTCAAGCGATGTAAAATACTCGATCCCCTGCAACGAAGCGATTCCCTTCGAGCTGATATTCAACTCCCTGACTGCCTGAGCCTCCGATACCTGCAACTGTCCGTCGTTGTTGGTGTCGTAAAAGAGTGCCAAAGCACCGAATTTCGCATCTTCGAAGGTTATCACCCGGTCCAACGAAGGCTCGTCCGTAACCGTAACGGTACAGAACACCTGAAGCACGGGACGAACTTTGAGCGTAGCCGTAACAATAGCTTCGCCCTTCTGCAACGCCTGAACCTGACCCGATTCGTCTACCGTAACCACCTGCTTATCCGAACTCGACCATGCCACATCGGTCGATTCGGTCGTATTGGCCGGAGTGATCTCGACGGTAAGCCGACTGCTCTCACCGACTTCAAGCGAAAGCGTTTCCTCCATCGAAATCGAGCGGATCGGTATCTCCATCGACTCTTTCCCGCACGCCGTGGCGAGCAAGAATACCAACGGAAACGCCCAAAACGAAATGACTTTTCTCACGGCAAAAATCGTTTGAAACATCGATTTCATAACCTCGCTACGCACGCTATTCGCCGAAACGATCCGTGGAGGTCACATTACCGTCACCCGTTACCGTATAGACATCCTCCAGCTGCTTGCCTGTCGCGATATCGAACACGGCAATCTTGGAGGAGAAATAATCGGTAGTCGGGATGTAAAGACGACCATCGCGATCAGTTCCGAGATAACCGTTAACAACCGTATTGACACCCGTCACATCGCCCGAAGTAACGAACAGAGAGGTCGTCCCGGTCGAATAATCGTACCGATAGATGGTGAAGGGCCCGTAACCTCCGGTGGCAAAGAAAATGTCGTCCGAAGTCAACGACGCACAACTCCGGCTGCCCGAAAGACCCGAGCCAATATCGACACGATTATTATCCACCAAAATATCGGTCTGAGAAATCACCGAAAGAGTTTCGGGATCGATGGCTACGACCTGCGAGGCCGTCGTCAAAACCGGAGACCACAACCAGGCGGATGAAGATTTATCGGCTTTACCGGCAAGCAACATATAAACATTACCGTCGCGGCCGAGCACAATATCCGACACCTGACAATCGGGATCGATCTCGATGGTCTTCACCACCTGGTCCGTCGTACCATCGATCACCTGCAATTTACTGCCACATCCGGCAAACGCCTTGTCTCCCACTCGAAGCATCCGCGACCAGCAGGGACCGTCCACACCCAGCGCACCCGAGGTTCCCTCAATGGCCTCAGACAAAGTCTTATTCTCCATGTCGAGTACCCGAATACCGCTCATATTACCGGCTGCATTATAACCGATATAAGCCTTATTCTCATTGACAACCAACAAATTATAAATATCGCCAAGCATCGTTGTGTTGAAATTCTGCGCTGTGATGATCGCCTCGTTTTTCAGGGTCGACGCGTCGCAAATCACAACCTGGGCCCGCTCGGAGGCAGAGTTCGGAGTCATCAGGTAGAGCTTGCCTCCGTAATAGCAGACATCGTTCACCCCGCCGACTCCCACAGAAGTTCCATTGACGGTAGAGTAGAGTTCGCTCGGATAGAACGACCCCGCATAGCTATAAAACGAGAGTGCAGGCGTGGTCGTACCGTAGAAAAGCACACCCCCATCGGCAAAAGCACCCTTCATCTCGACAGTAACCGAAACCGCTGCCGTGAAAAGATCCTCGTTAGCCGCCGTCACCGAAACGACGACCGAACCGGCTGTCGTCGGAACCAACGTCAACGTGTCGGTGGTGTTACCGGTAACTGCGGTATCGCTCACCGTCCAGCTATAACCGTTCTCGACAACACCCGTGCACAACGCCGTAAAACGCAGCGTATCTCCGCCACCCGGCGTAAGAGTCACCGCAAGGCTGCCGCCATCGGATAGCGTCTCTCCGTTGCAGGTAAGCCCACTGAAAACCGGAAGCGCGGCAACAACCTGAACTACGCCTGCTTCCTGCTTCGTCTGTGTCCCCGCTGCATTCGTCAAAACAACCTCCACCCGGTAGCTGCCACGCTCCGATGCAGTGAAGGAAAAGCTCGATGCCGTCCCTTTCTCCTCGCCGTCGACAAGCCAAGAATAGGAAAGCCCCTCCGAATTATCACTCTTGACCGTAAAAACAAGAGGTTGATCCACCGGAATTTGTAATGAAGACTCCGAAAGAGAGCCCGAGGTTTCGATGCCCGTAATAACCGGAGCAGGCACCGCGTCGTCGTTCTTCGTGCAAGAAAAAAGTACCGTGGCAAAGAACAGACTCAACAACAGTTTTTTCATCGCTGTGAAATTTAAAATTAATAAAACTGATTTTTCATCCCGATTTCACAGCATGCAAGAATGCATCGGAAAAGACCTCGCAGAAAATCGATCGCTCAGGACTTACTACCCATACACCGCAGGCACGTAAAATCGATATGGCAAGGCAGGTCTTCTGACTCGTTCCTGTTTTAAAGCCTTCCCGGCGACAGCAACACCAGTGGCATCGTTTTAAAACTTTTTGACTCCGAAAAGAGGCGGACAAGCCCCTCTCCGAGTAGGAACATACAGCAGCGGTAACTGTTGCCGGATCACACGGCATTCCCTATTAATCCCTGACGGTTCGAAACCCTCCGGGAACCATTGCGGAAGCAAAGGTACACTTTTTTCCAGAAAGGCAACCTTTCCGACAGATTTTTTACCCCCGACAAAACATCGGACTTCCCATACAAACAATGCTCGGGTACTCCTCACGAGCATAATGCACTACTTTCCCGCCCTCCCGAAAAACGAATATCCGGACTCAACGCCGCCGGCATCCATTCCGCATAGCAACGGTTCTCCGTAAACCCCTATCCGGGAAGGATTTCAACGACAATGCGGCAAACTATTTTTATACAAATTCAAACAAATCGACAAAATGTCTTGACAAAGGCTATTCCGAGATTATATATTTGTCCCCGGAGCGGAACAGTCAATTTTCCGAATCATCCCTATCCGCGCCATCTCAAAAAACAAACAGGGAGCAAGCAAACATCCCTTCCCGAAAAAATTCATATCACCATTCGCTTGCAAGTATCGCAACGGTTCGCCTCCGCTTGCCACTCGGTTTCTTGCCGAACAACCCATCCGCATATCGCCATACTGCTCAGACAACCGATTTCCCTATTCCAAGTCCTCCGAGCCCGATCAATCCCCAAAATCATCCCTATGAACTCCCCAAAGAACAAAAAGACAAAAAACGAAAAAGGCCGCTGTGAAAACAAAACCAATGACTGTACAGGTAAAATCGCAACTCAGGTAAAACAATCGCTCGACGAGACACGCAAAATCGTAAAACGATGGATCGACGAACGACAAAAAAACAAACTTTCGATCTCCCGATTACGCGGGATCGAACACGAACTGACCGACCTGATCCGGGTATTGTCGCATTTCGAATGTCAATAACTTTCCAAGTTATAAACACGATTACACATTTTTTCGACAACAAATGAAGCTACTTATAAACAAACAAAGTTACATCTGTCCCGGATACTGGAACGAACTCCCCCTCTCCGAAGCAATCGCATTGCTCGACCTGCTCGAAAAACAACCCCCGGAAATTCGCCGATACCTCTGTCCAACCACCCAAAACAAAGGAAATCATACCGAAAACCGACCCGAAAAAATTGCCGCAAACTCCGCGCAACCCGCTATCGCCTTTCCCGGGGAAGCCGTCCTCGAAAAAAGATCGACAGCCATCCGTCCGGAAAACACGGAGAAGACTCTCAAGCAAAATTCACACCCGCGCCATACGCCGTGGCCGGAGTCCGACGGAAGGAATGAACCCGATCGAAATCGAGGCCGCATCCCAAAACGAAACGGAACACCACACTTTCCAACAACCCCCGAAAAATCAATCGGACAGAACCGGGAGAACGAAAAACGACAAAGCACAAAAAAACAGCCGAACGAACCCAAAACCGAGTACAGATCCGAAACTCTCCTCTCGTGTTGCCGCGACATCATTCACCTCCTGGCAAAAGTTCCGTCAAAGGAGTGCGCACGGATCGATCCCGATGAGGCGACGGAGTTCGTACGATCGAGACTGGCGGTATTCACAACGGGACTGCTCGACGAACCGATCTACTTTCCTCAGGGAATCACGTCGTTCCACTGGAATGGTGAAGAGCTGTTCCTGCCCCGCTTCGGATTCGGGAAAGAGAAAGAATCGGATCGGAACTCCCTTCCAAAACTACCGGCCTACGCCTTCTGCGAAGCGGTCGATCTTCTGCACGAAAAAGGCATCCGGGCCGCCGCCCGCATCGCAGCGATCCTCTGCCGACCCAAAGGAGAACCCTACATCTCCCGTAAATCGCATGAACGAGCTCAACGTATGACAAATTTGCCGATGTCGACAGTCTGGGAACTTTTTTTCCTGCTGGCAAAGACAATCGCCCCTTTGGAACAACTCTTTCTCAACAAACCCTCCGACGAACGAATCTTAACACTATCCGGCGGCATGAGCTGGAAAGAGTTGCTTTTTATCACGGCCCGAGGAATCCCCTCCGAATGGCAAAAACTATCCCGAATGGAGTGCGGAGCATTTCTGTTCGCGGCAGAAACCACAGCCCGATATCGCCAAACGGGATTCACCTTTTAAAAACCGATATGGACATGAAACGAAAAGAGTTGATTGATGCCATCGAACAGGCAGCAAAAGAGACCGGATATGCTTTTCATACGGGTGCCCCCGAACGGATGCAAGGATCGCTTCGGATCTATCCCGCCGCCTGGCTGATGCCTATCAAACTGACGAAAACCAAGGGCCGAAACGAAGGCTCGATCCGCTATCGAGGCGAACTTTGTCTGCTCCAACTCGCCAACGATCCCGATGAACGGGAAACACAATGGAGCGAAATGGAGAAAGCCGCGTTCCAAATCGCCGATATCCTGCGAAAAAACAACGCCGTCTTATCCTGCGAAATCATCAAATGTACTCCGGAAGAGTCGGCTCGCACAACCCACGGCGCAATCTCACTGCTCACCACTTTCGATGCGGAAATGCTTTTCTGCCTCAACTAAACTTTCTCAACGCAACATCATGGAAATCACATCGTATCCGACCGATTACCAATCGGCCTGCAGGGAGGTCTGTTTCACAATCGAAGGTGCAGAGCTGTCGGAAAGTACCGACATAGAGATTTACTGCAACGACGAAAACCTGCCCTGCGGAATCAAACGTTTTTACGGAACCGGACCGATCTCCGTAAACACCGCCTGTTATGCACAACGTAAATTCGAAATCACTCCCGCAACCGGGAAATCCACCGGACTATACTCCATGGCGGGACGTTCCGTGGAGGTCCATGTAAAATGCGGCGACCTGAACTCTCTGCGACGCCGTGTCGTCGCGGGACCCGACGACGCACCCCTCCGGACAAAACTATCCCACATGCCCGCCTTGAAACGAATGCCCGCGAACGGGTACGACGAAATCTCTTTCATCGCCCCCGGAGACTTTGTCCAGTTCCAAATCGTCTTGCGCGGAGAGGAAACCGAACTCGCATTCGAACTCTCCGAGCAAAGTTGCGACGAGGGCATCTACTCGCTGATCGTGAATTTCTCGGAACTCAATGCCTATTTCGAAAACACGATTCCGACCGACAGCGACCAGCTACAGGAAGTAGAGGTCATTGCACAAACCGAAATCCAGACGATCTGCAAACAGACCTACCAAATCGATCGAAGCTCGCAAAACGGGACAATGCTTTGTTGGATCAATCGTTACGGCATGATCGACTACTACCTCTTTCCCTTCACCACAAACCGACGCTTCTCTGCAGAACGGCAACGTATCTACTCGAAAGAGGGATATCGGACCGTCTCTGTCCTGGGCGAAAACCTTCTTCGGCTCGAATCGGACTTCGAAACCGACGCCTGTATGGAATGGCTGTCTGAAATAATCATCGCTCCCCGAATCTGGATCGTCCGTTCCGGCAAGCTGGAGCCAATGGACCTGGTCGACGAAACAATGGAAACATACAATGGCGAACTGGGTCTCGCTTCGTTCGACTTGAGATACGCACAAAGAACCAATCCGGTCAAAGCTTAAAACCATGGAACTCTACATCGACAACCGACAGGCGGACCTCGAAGAGGATGCCTCCGTATCGATCTCGCTCGCTATCGCCACATTGACCGATCCGCTCAACAGCCGAACCGGTTATACGAAGAGCTTCCGCATCCCGATGACCGCCCGCAATCGGGAGATCATGGGCGACACCGAACAACTCCACAATCGCGATCTGTTCAACCATCAAACCCATACGGCCAGAATCGAGGAGCGCGGAGCCATCGTGATGGAGGGACGGCCCGTACTGACCGGGTGCGAACGCATCGACGGAAAAGGCCAAGGATGGTATCAGCTGAACATCATCGGTCCGGGGAAAGAGTGGGTTACCCACGCATCCGAAACCACCTTGCGACAAACCGGCATCGACTACTCGTTCCTCATCTCCGATGCGAACATCGTAAACAGCTGGACAAACGATACCCCCGTCCGATTCCTCCCCGTACAACGCGACACCTACGCTTCGGACCAGAGTAACGGAGTCATCCCCGCCCTCCGCATCCTCTCTTTCGACGACTACCACCCATTCCTCCACCTCGGAACACTCATACGGGCAATCTTCGCCGATGCCGGCTACCGGCTCGTCTCGGAATTTATCGAAAGCCGATACTTCGATTCGTTCTACATGAGCGGCCGCTACCCCACCCGCGACGTCAGCGTCATCCGCAGTAAAATGGATTTCCTGGCCAAAAGATTCGCTCCCGTAACGGCAACGGCCACCTACAACGGAATCGTCTATGCCGATCCCTACCTGACCGGAAACACCATCGGAAATCTCGTGGAGACCGCAAACCCCGAAGAGAGTCGCGATGGCGTCACCTGCCCTGACGTATTCGACCGGGGCGGATGTTTCCAGATGGACGGCAAAAGAATCATGTTCAAACCGACGGAAGAGGTCTCGGTAGGATTCGTCTATCACCTCAAATATACCTCCGATTTCTACATGCTGAGTCGGACCGAGCTGAAAGGATTCAACGAAATCTACGTGGACTACCAATCGCCCCGAAAATTCCGAATTCCCAATGCCTATCCCGACAGAAAACAGGAGTTTCGTTCCGGGCAACAGTTCCGAATCGTCGTTTTCGACCATACAGAGGGTAACGAATACCAACTCCGTTACACATCCGGTTCGACTACCGCCGTCGCAAAAAATTTCTCCACCCGCTCGGAACTGGTCGGCGTCGCATCCGGAAACGCATCGAACCCAACACTCTATTACCGCCCCACCTCGAATGCAAGCTACGCCCTCTATCCCGGGGACTGGGCCCTGTACGACGGATTCGTTGAAGAACGAGGCACTACCCTGGTAGAGATAACCTTGAGAACCGCTCCGGAAGAGCTCTCGCCATCGAATCCGAAATATTTCGACTTCTTCTGTTTCCGCGGCGCCGAAGAGGGTATGCAACTGACCGTCAGCAACGAAACCTATCTGCAACCCGCATTCTATCCCCATCCCTCCGTGGGATCCGAGATCGCATTCGCCGATGTGGCGGCCCATGAAATCCATCAGATCGACGTGATACGCGCCGTAAAACATCTCTTCGGACTCTGCTTCTATACCGACGTCCGATCCCGTACCGTCTATGCCGAACCCTTGGAGACGTTTTACCGAGACGAACCGATCGTCGACTGGAGCGACCGCATCGATTTCGACAAACCGATCGTCATCGAAGAACTCGGAGCAGACATGAAACAACTCCTCACCTGGGACTACCAGAGCGGTGACGGTACCGTCTCCCGTTGGAACCAGACCAACGGCGAACGATTCGGGGCTTGGAGCGCCTCGCTGCTCAACCGCTCGGCCGAAGAGGGTGAAACAACATTCACAAACCCGCTGTTTACCCCCTCGATGAACCGAACAGGCGACTTCACGCCCGCTCCCTCTGCCTCCCTCCTCCAAGTGGGAGACCGCGATGCCGATCGCAACGAAATGTCGCCTGACCTCAACTTTCCTCCGAAGATCGTCCGATACATCGGTCCCGTACAACTGCCCGAAGGAGAGGTCTGGAGCTGGCCTTCGGATGCAAAAAGCTATCCGTTCGTAGCGTTCCACCATCCGGGAACGAACAACCCCTACGCCGGACAGAATCCGAATCCGGAATCCTCCTACACGGATGATCCGGACCAGCTGCTGAACAACGGGTTCTCGCTCTGCTTCGAAGACCGCGACGGCGTGGCGGGTCTCCACCGATTCCCCGATCGCAACGTGACCCTCTACAACCACAGCCGCAGAGTGAGCCTCTGGGTGAGAATAGATCCCGACGAAGTAGAACGGCTGAATGTCCCGGAAACCACAAAACGCGACTTCCGAGCCGCCTACCGTCTCGATATAGACGGCGAACGCGGAATCTACATGCTCGAACAAGTCTGCGACTACAACCCGAAATCGGAGGGATCGACCCGATGCATATTCATCAAAAAAATCTAAATCACCATGGAAAACGACTATTCGATCCGGGTAACGGAGGAGAACATCCTGCCAACCGCCGGCCCGGGACTCTTCACATTGGCTCGCTCCGAAAACACGAACCGCCCGTACGCCTCTCTCTCCTCGACCAAAAACTCATCGGACAACCGAGGCATCAGTTACCGGGAGGCCGCCGAACTGATCGCCCAATCGTTGTCCGGACTCAAAGTATACGTGGTCGAATCGGAGATCACCGAAGCGCAACGAGCCGTCAAATCGATCGTCAGTCAATCCACCTTCTGACCCGATGATGACAAGGTATGAGCGGGAACTCTCCCAAAAAATCGCCGACCGATACGGCCGTCTGAGCGCAAAGGAGTTCCTCTCCAAACTCTTCGAAATCGGCGTAGTGGACTACACCCGTTGCAAAGCGCTCATCGTCCGGGAATATGTAGACGAAACCATCAAAAAAGGCAACAAAAAAATCGACGCCATGTGGATAGCTGCCGAACATTTCGGATGCTCGTACGAGTATGTACGGAAATGTATCTACTACTACAAAGACATCCACCTATAGGAAAAACACGCGACCAAAAACGACTAAAAACAATGGCAACAAAAATTAAAATCTCCAACACGACCTCCGACACGACAGTCATCGATATCGAAGGCGTAATCGGAGTCTCCGAAGAGGAACAGTTCGAAGTGCCGACACACAAAGTGGCCACTTATCGGAAATTTCGCAAGATGATCGACCGTATCGCTGCACTTCGGACACCCGAAATCATCGTCAACATCCGCTCGACCGGAGGAGATCTCGAAGATGCCCTCCTGATCTACGACACCCTCTCCGGTTTGAACTCCCGAATCGTAACGCGTTGCTACGGGCATGTGGCCTCTGCCGCCACCGTCATCGCGCAGGCCGCCTCGGACGGTTGCCGGGAGTTATCTGCAAACGCGCTCTACCTCATCCACCGTTCGACAGCTACCTGCGAAAGCAACGCAACCGGACTCGAAGAACAAGCCGCCCTTCTCCGAGAAACAGACGAAAAAATCGCAACGATCTATGCCGCACGATCGGGCCGCGACATCGCTCTCTTTTCCGATCTGATGGCTGTCAACGACGGCAAAGGCCGCTGGCTATCCCCCGCCGAAACCCTGGAGCTCGGATTGGCCGACCGGATCATCGACCCGACCCAAGAGACGAATGAGTTCGCTCCGAAAAGTCCGACCATCAAAGAACGCATCGGCCGGCTCATCGATCGAATCTCCGGCAAAAAAGACGCCCCGGAGAACTCTGAACAGACCTTTTCCAGCGACACGGACAACGACGAACAACTGCTGTCGCAAGCCGAAGCCATTCGATCGGAGCAAGCTCAAAACCAAGCTCTTCCGACAACGACGCTTTCCAAAGAAGACCCCTCGCCTCTGGGCCGATGCCGCTCGGAGAATCAGGAAGCCTACAGACTCGATGCCGAAAATTTCCGCAACTGAACCAAACCGACCTACAACTGCCGCGAGGCATAATCAACCTTTTTTCATCAACCAAAAACCAAACTACCATGAGTAAAATCGAACAGGCCAAAAGCTACTCGGGCAAAGAGCTCGAAACGATCTTTTTCCGCCCGATGCTGACGGGTCCCGATGCCGAAGCCCTCGGCATCCGCGTACTCTACAACATGCCCGTTCCCACGACGCTCAACTTCTGGCGCCGTTCGAACGACATCCTCCAGAAGTACACGGCCGCAGGTTGGAGCGGCGGTGCTCCGGCCGACAAATTCCAGAAAACCATCGAACTCTCCAAAGTGAAAGCCGAAGTGGGCTACTCCGCCGCCGACTATTTCACGATGGTCTTCGAACTGATCTCCAATCGCAGCGACGTGAATCTCGACGACCTGAGCGGCACCGAACTGGAACAGGCCGAAACAGCCCTCTTCAAACAGGCCATCGCCGAGAGTATCCGGGCCACCATGTGGCTGGGCGACACCTCCCGGGAAAGCGGCCTCAACACATTCAACGGCTTCATTCCCCGCATCCTCGCCGACGCGGCCATTCCCGACGCGGAGATCGTAAGTTCCACCTACGACCAGACATTCCTCGACGAAGCAGATGCCGGTGAAACCCTGCTCAAAAAACTCTGGGACGATGCTCCCGTGATCCTCAAAGAGTTCAAAAGCCAGGGCGAACTGGTCTACCTGGTAACCTCGGACATCTACTCCAAGTACGAAGACGCCCTCGACCGCGCAACCCTCGAATCGGCCTATCAGGCTCGACAGAACGGACGCGAATCGCTCTCCTACCGAGGAATCCCCGTCATCGACGTACAGCTGTCGAGCTACCTGGCATCGCTCTCCGATCTGCCCAAATCTTTCGCGCTGCTCACCGACCGTCGCAACCTCGCTCTCGCCGTAAACACCGCCGACTTCCCCGGAACCGAAGTCCGCATGTGGTACAATCCGGATCTCATGGAGAACCGCCAACGCGCCATCTTCATGGCCGGATGCGACTACCTTTTGCCCGAGCTGCTGTCGTTCGCTTCGTTCAAAGACGCTACCGAATAATGGCTCTCACCGGATTCGCACGAAGCTGTGCCAAACATCCCGGGGGAGTCGCCTCGATCCGTCTGATCGAACGAGGGGACATCGTAGACCTAACCTACGACCCGACACAAAATTGTGTCACCCAAATCCGCGCCTCGGAACAGTTCGCCGAATTCGCCTTTCGAGAGGACGAAGCGACCTATTCCGAAGAGAGCTCCTCCGACGGCTGTCGAATCAGCGTGACCCATCGTCTGACCTTCTCGCTGCCCGGGATGGATCCGGCATCGCAAAAAGCGACGAAAAAAGTATCTGAAGGTGCCCGCAACGGACTCATAGCCATCGTCACACTCCAGAACGGAACCATGTTTCTGGTCGGATACTCGCGCCGTTTCGGATTCGATAGGCCGCTCACTCTCTCAACGATCGAAGCCTCGTCGGGACGGTCGCCCTCCGACTCCGCCGGCCGAACAATCACGTTGCTCAGTCAGGATACGGACGAAGCACTTCCCTTCACAGGTATCATTCCCTGATTCTTCAAACCGGGCGGGCAGTCGACACGCTGCCCGCCCTTTTTCCGATAAACAACCATGAAAGAAAAGACAAAAAAAACATCCCGAATCGCCCGGGTAGTCGCACTCGACCGCTCGTCGGAACTCTTCCCGATGCAGGTGCAAACGGCTGTTTCCGATCGTAAATTCTGGCGGTGGGGCGACGACAATCTCTTTCCCGAAGCCTTGGCCCTCATGTCGAGGCGTTCGACCACCCATCGGCGAATCATCAACGACAAGGCCGACTACATATCCGGGAAAGGAGTAACCTTCGACCCGGAAAGCACCACCCTCGCCCGAATCACGGAACGTGCGAACGGTCTGGGCGAGAGTCTGCGACAGGTATTGAACAAACTGGCATTCGACAAAGCGCTGTTCGGCAACGCCTTTCTGGAGATCGTGACCGATCCCGGACACACCTTCCTCTCCTTCTTCCACCAAGACGCCTCGAAGTGCCGCGTAGCGCGTGATGACCGTCACGTATTGCTGCACCACAACTGGTCGGCATTCACCGCAACCGACATGAAGAGTCTGCCGCTCTGGCCGCTTTTCGAGAAGGCTCCCGACGGAACTCTGCGCAGCATGATACACTACAAAGATTACGAACCGATGTACGAACACTACGGTGTGCCCCCCTACATCGCCGGAATGAACGTCTCGGCCATCGCCTACAAAACGGACCAGTGGAACATCAGCCGACTCGATAATTCGTTCCAGCTTTCAGGAGTCATGATCCTCGACGGAACGGTCGACAGCGAACAGGAGGCCGCTGAAATCGTGCGGAAGGCCGAAAAGAAATTTGCCGGGAAGCCCGGCCAGGTGATGTTCATGATCCGCGAAGGGGACGGGAACGAAAAGTCGCGCTTCGTGCCGATCGACTCGTCGAATGAGGGCGACTGGAAAGAGCTCCACGATCAAGCCACTTCCGATATCGTAGTGGCCCACTCCTGGTTCCGCGCCTTGAGCGGCCTCGACTACTCCGCCGGATTCAACTCGGAAAGAATCCTCCACGAATACGAAGTGGCCCTCAACACCGTCATTCTCGGAGAGCAGGCCGAGCTGCTGGAACCCATCCGACGGATCATCCGCCAGATAACAGGATGCGACGCCTCCTCGCTGCAGATCGTGAACCATCCGCCCACAAAAGCCAAACCGCTCTACATGAAGGTCTGGGAGGCCCGAAAGGCCGACGGACTCGACTACGACCCCGCGGATGAGAACCAGCAGCTATTCCTCGCCCAGATCACGAAATACCAGATGCGAAACATCGACTAAACAAAACCATGGAACTAATCATCACACCGAGCGAAGTCGTACGCATCGCCTTCGCCCCTTCGGAATTTGTCCGCGAAGAGGCCATCACCGAAAGTGCCATTCTCGCGGCTCAACAGAAGTTCATTCTCCCAGCCCTCAACGGCCTCTACGACGCCCTGCTTGCCGGACGTTATCCGGAACTGAAAACCGGCTATGTCGCTCCCGTGTTGGCGCTCTATGTCAAACTGCTCGTGCTGCCTGCATTGGCCGCACAGGCCGGAACGACGGGTATCACGGAACCCCGATCGGACTGTTTCGATCCCGTCTCGGACAACCGCCTGCGCTTTCTGCTCCGTCGCGTACGGAACGAAGCCCGGGCCCTCATGCGCCGTCTCGTGGAGAAGATCGAATCCGAACCGGAACGCTATCCGGAGTACGATCCGAAAAAAAACATCCTGCATCAGACGCTCTCGGCCGGAGAGATCGTTCTCTGAAATGGAGACGACCATGAAATATGTTTGGGGTATCGTAAGTTCCGCAGCAGCACTCTTCATTCCCATTCGGGGGTTGATCGTCTGCGCTGCGATTTTCATTGCGATCGACTTCGTCACGGGCGTAATGGCCGGACGCTGCCGGGCCCGACGAGCCGGCAAACCGTGGGGATTCGAAAGCCGACGAGCCTGGGACACGGTCATAAAGCTCTTTTTCGTCCTGGCCGGCATCGTATTGGCCTGGCTGATCGACAGCCTGATCCTCGACTTCATGCAACTCCGTCTTGCACGCCTCTTTACCGGGTTCGTCTGCGGAGTGGAGTTCTGGAGTTACCTGGAAAATGCGGCCGAAATTTCGAATCATCCGCTGTTCCGCTCCCTGAAACGATTCATGAAACAGCAGCTCGACGAAGCGATAGACAGCAAAAAAAACGGAGAGCAGCAACCCTGATCTCCGAATCGAATTTACGACAAAAAGCCGAAAACGGACTATCCCGACAAGTCATTCGAGCCCGTCATCCGCGTAACTCATCTCATCCATCAGAGCGTCGATCTCCCGACGCTCTTTTTTCGTGGGACGCCCCGTTCCCCGATCGCGCGAAATGAATATCGTCTCACGCGGAGCATACAGTTTGTCGAGTTCCTCCTGCGGGGTGATATTCTCCGCAAAACGTGGAACCTCCTTTGCCGGCTGGCGATTGGTAAGCAGTTCGAGTACGCGAAACCGATAGGTCACAGCCCCCTTGCGCACCGAGATCTCGTCACCCGGTTTCACCTCATACGAAGGTTTGCAATAGGCACTTCCGACCAATACCCTGTTCAGTTTGCACGCTTCGGCCGCATCGCTGCGTGTCTTGAAGATCCGCACGGCCCAAAGCCATTTATCGATCCGAACACCTCCCACGTCTATCCCTCTTTTTTCGTATTGTAGAGATTCATCGTACGGGCAAGACCGACCGAAACGAAAGAGAGTATCGCGTCAGCCGCTGTTTTCAACCTTTCCGGCAACGCTTCGGCTTCGGCTTCACTCCAACGGCCCAGCACATAGTCGATCTGCATGCCGCGGGGGAAATCGCCGCCGACACCGAAACGCATCCGGGCATACTCCGTGGTCCCGATCATTTCGGCGATATTCTTCAATCCGTTGTGACCGCCGTCGCTCCCTTTGGCCCGAATACGCAACGTACCGAACGGCAAAGCGATATCGTCCGAAACGACCAACAGGTTTTCGAGCGGGATCTTCTCCTGCTGGAGCCAATAGCGGACGGCCTTGCCACTCAGATTCATGTAGGTCGAAGGTTTGAGCAGCAACAGGAGATGCCCGCGGTGACGAAGTTCGGCCACATCACCGTAACGTCCCGTACTAAAAGAGATATTGGACACCCCGGCCAGGGTGTCCAATACTTTGAAACCTATGTTGTGACGGGTATCGGCATATTCGGCGCCGATATTTCCCAGTCCGACGATCAGGTATTTCAATGCCGGTCAGAGACTTTTACTTCGCAGCAACCGGAGCAGCGCCACGAGCAGCACGTGTCACGCGAACGGCACAAACAGCCGTGGTAGCCGGCGTCAGCAAGGTGAGGTTATCATAATGCAGGTCGCCCACGAAGATCGACTTGCCGACACCGAGTTCGGTAATATCGACGACCAGTTCATCGGGCAGATTCTCGGCCAGACCGCTCACGCGCAATTTACGTTTGCTCTGTACCAGTTTACCGCCCTGTTTTACACCCTCGGAATTACCCGTGATCTTGATCGGAATATCGATAGCCACCGGTTTACCGGGCTGTACACGGTAAAAATCGATGTGAAGAATCTCTTCGCGCACAGGATGGAACTGCACTTCGCGCATTACGCCCACCTCTTTGGTTCCTTCGATGTCGAATTCAACGATGTAGGACTGCGGCGTGTAGATCAACGGTTTCACATCCTTGGCATCCACCGTGAAGTGTACGGTTTCGCCCCCGCCATAAATGGCGCAGGGTACTTGCGCGTTACGACGCGCGGCACGGCTCTCCTTCTTTCCGAAGCTGGTACGTTTAGCCGCTTTCAATTCGAGTTTTTGCATGACTGTAATTTTTGAATGTTTATACAAACCTTCGACACCACTCAGAATTCCGCTGCAATCCGGAACTCCCCATACGTGTCTGCGGGGACAAAGGTAAACCTTTTTCCCCAAAAAACCAACTCCATGGCAAATTCCGGGAGGGCGACCGCTACGAGAGAATCATTCGGACCGGTGATTTTTCGACCCCCAGCGGGGAGCGATGCTGAGCGCTACGCCGTAGTTGCGGCCCGGCATGGGACGCGACAATACCGAAACATAGGCCTCGTCGTAGAGGTTGTAAACGCAGAACTTCACCGACAGATCGCCGAAACCGAACCGGAACAGTTTCTCGAGTATGATGTCGCTCATATAATAGGAGCCGAGTCGGGTGATCACATCGGTGTCGTTGCTTGTGGTGGTAAATCGTTCGCTGTAATAGACATATTTATAGACGAACGAGAAGCCTCTCCAGCCGAGACGTCCGACCACGTTCGATGAATAGCGGGGAATATAGGGGAGTTGTTTGCCGATCGATTCGTCGCTCCAGCTCTTCTTGTCTCCGTAATTGATCGAGGGGGTCCAGCTCCAGTTGGCATTCAGATCGAGGGTCCAGCCCTTTCCGAAACGGAGAGCCAGCTTCCCGCGCAATTCGACGCCGTAACTGTGCACCTTGTTCACATTGACCGGAGTCCAGAATCCGCGCGCCGTGGGCAGCCACAGGATCCAGTCCCGGATGTGGGAGTTGTAGGCGGTAAAATCGGCCGAGAAATCGAACCAACGTTTCCGTACGGACCATTCGATACCTCCGTCCCAGGTATAGCCCTTTTCACTCTTCAGATCGGGATTGCCGCCCGGTTGGAAATAGAGGTCATTGAGGGTCGGAAAGCGAAGATTTCGGGTTACGGAGGCCTTCAGCAACAGGTTGTAACGGGGCCAGAGAATCACCTCGACGAATCCTGCGGGAACCGGGGCGCATACATGTCGTCCGTAACTCTCCCACCGCACATCGGCACCGATGCCCAACCGCTCCCACGGCCGGTATTTCGCTTGAGCGAGCAGCGAAAGCTCCGCCCGCATTTTGTCGTAATGGGTCTTGGTATAGCGTTCCCGGTTGTAAGCGGAGTGAAGTTGCGCGGAGAGCGACCCTTCGATCATCCACTTTTCGTTCGGGAACCAGCTCGCATCCGCCTCTGCAAAGCCACTCTTCACGATACTCTGGGCATGCTGCATCTCCATCAGCGCCTCGTTTCCATTGTCGCCCTCGAACGTATAGATGCTGTTGGTATAGATCCATCCTGCTTTGGCACCGAATTTCGCATTCGACCGGACACGATTCCAACTCGCCACGGCACGGAGAGTCGATTCGGTCTGTTCGTTGCGCGCACGCCCCGACTCCCGCTGATCGATATTCAACATCGGAATCCCCCGTTTCGAAGAGACGAACCAAACCGCCGCCCCGAAGCGATCGCCTTTCCGGGTCTGCCAGTAGATCTCCTGCATGGCGTGCAGATCGCGGTAGCGTCCGTTGCGATTGCGTTTGCGGGGATAAGTTCCTTCGAGAGTCGGATCCTGATAGTCGATATAGGGAAAATCGTTCTCCGACACCGTATAACTGAAACGTGTGGTGGACTGGAACCGTTCACCCGCATAATCGACCCGCAGAAACTCATCCCACGTATCGAAACTGCCGTATCCCTGGATGAAACGCAGACCCCACCCCGGCTCTTCGGGCGGACGGGTGGAGAGAGCGATCGCGCCGCCCAAACCGCCGCCGGAGACATTGACCGAGCTGGCGCCCGGACAGATGTCGACCCCATCGATGAAGTAAGAGGGGATCATCGAGAAATCGACCATACCGAGCATCGGCGAGTTGAGTTTCATGCCGTTCCAGAGCACCTGGGTGTGGGAAGGCGCCGTTCCGCGGAAAGAGGCCGAAGCCATCGACCCCCGACCATAGGATTTGATGAAGATGGTGGTATTCTGGGCCAGCAGATCGGCCATCGAACTGGTCACGTTATCGCGCAGCACCGCACTGTCGAGGGAGGTCCGGGTAACGCCCACTTCGGAGAGTTTCCGACGGGCATTCACCTCCACCTCATCGATCTTCACCTCGCGCATCTCCTGTGCGGCGGCCGCGACAGCAAACAGCGAAAACACTCCCGCCAACAACCACTTCTTAATGTCCATCGCCCTCCGTAAAACAAAAAGCTCCGGGAATGATTCCCACCTCGAACCTGTCCAGCAAAACTCCTTTCGGTGAATAGCGATAGATCACGCCCGACTGCGTGTAATCGATCGCGTCGGCCAGATAGACCTCCGAAGTTTTCGGATCGACTGCCAGTCCATACCAATAGTTTTTCGTGTCGTTCTCCAGGAACGGTTGCTGCGGGAACTCGGTGGCATTCACATTCATGCTCCAGACATGTTTCTGGATGAAGAAAATCGTGTCGCGCCGACCGTTCGTACAGAGTTCCGAGCCACTCTCTCCGAAGGCGAACGGAAAGGTCTGTTCGATTCGGCGGGTGGCAGGGTCGATGCGGTAGAGTGCCCCGGGTTCCTGCCCCATTGGACTGTTCTCGTAGCCTCCGTCGGTCACGACCCATATTTTTTCGTTGCAGTCGATAACGATCGATGTGGGCTGCATGCCCACTTCGATATATCCGTCGAGGGTGTCCCGTTCCGTATCGATAATCAAAATTTTATCGTCGTAGGACCAGCAGTTGGTAAAGACATATTTGTCCCACTGCACCATCTGTTCGGTCGACGGCTGGGTCTTGTCGGCGAACCCCACCGGAATTCGTTTCGTGATCCTCATTTCCAGAGGGTCGATCACCGAGATGTAGGGGGAGTAGAGATCGGTCACATAGGCTTTTCGGTCGTCGAGGAAGTGGATGTAACGGGGAGAGAGCAGCCCTTTGATCTCGCCGATCCATTCGAACGTCTCCGGATCGATCACGTAAATCACGCCCGAATTGTTGACGACGATGTAACCTCTGCCATCCCGAACAGCCATCGACTGGGCCACATCGCCGAGTCGTTTGCCGTTGACGCGTGCGAAAACGGTATTCTGCACCTTCATCGAATCGATATCGTAGTAGGACAGCGAAGCGTTACCGTACATGAAGTTTCCTTCGCACACGATAAAAAGGCCCCGTCCGGAGGAAGAGATGCTCTCCCGTTCGATCGGGCCGTAATCCATGCAGGCCGTGAGGATCGTTGCCCACACGACAACCGCCAAAACATTCAACCATTTTCCGCTCATCGTTCGCTGCAGTTTTTCGATCGATCTTGCGGTCAACGGCTGTTTCTTCGGAAAGGGAAACGGACGGAGGATCGGTATTCGCCGGCCCATATACCGCAGGCCGCAAAATCGGATGCATCCAGCCGGTCTTCTGACTCGTCCCGGTTCGGAAGCCTTCCCAGCCGCCAGGCCAGTGGCACACTCTTTTCCGAACGTCTCTTCCGGCTTTCACGGCCGGTAAGGACTCACAGCAGCGGTAACTGTCGCCGATTCGCACGGCATTCCCGTTTCATCCCCCGATCGGGGAGCTGTATGCAACGGCAAATGTAATCTTTTTTTTCGGAACCCGATGACGGAAGCTGCGATTTTCATCGGACGAACACCCGATTCCATCGTTCGGAGAGATTTCCGAGGGGTTCGGCGGAGAAAAATCCGCTCACCAACACAAAATAGTCGGGTAATCGACCCGGCTCGCCCCAGCGGAGTTCCGTCGCGAGCAGTTCGGAGGCCGTACGTTCCACATCGAAACCCAGGGCTTCGATCGAAGGCCTCAACTTTTCCGGCGCCACACAGGGTTCACCGCTGCGACGCCGACAGGCACCCTTCGGACAACGCATGCAACTTCCGGCATAGAAGGCACGCCCTCCGGGAAGTTCCTGCTCCAGCCGCAAAAGGGCGTCGTCGAGTAGTGCACGCAACGGACGCAACAGAGCATCGCCTTTCCGCCTGCACGCCTCTCCGTCGCCACAAAAGCGGGCCTCCTGCGGCACATCGACACGCGCTCCGATCAGGTTTGCCTCGACATAGGGTGAGAGAAAAACCGTTTCATCGAAATCGTAGGGAGGACACGACCAACATTGGCCATAGTTGTCGCACGCTTGACAAAGCGTCCGGAAACGGGGCAAATCGCGATAATCCCGCACAAAATCGGCCAGCGGGAGTTGAGCGAAGAGAAATTCCACGTGCGGCTCCATCAGCGGGATTCCAATTCAGGCCAGATGGCGTTCGACCACTTCGGCCAGATCATAAACCGGACGATCGGTTCCGCGGGCTATCGCCTTTTTGCAGAGCGGGCAGGCCGTCACGATCGCGTCAGCCCCCGTTTCTCCCAGCGATGCGCCCACCGAACGGGCAATACGCTGCTGTCCGAGATCGTTCAACGCCGTATTGGCCACGCTGCTTCCGCAACAGAGCGCCTCCTCACGGGTCTCGGCAGGCTCGACCAGTTTGCCGGCACACCGGATCAGCTCGCGCGGCTCCTCGTAGATGCCACAACCGCGACCCAATTCACAAGGATCGTGATAGGTAAAGAGCTCTTCTCCCGGCTCGATCTGCAGCCGTCCGGCCTTCGCAAGACGCAAAATGTATTCGGAATGGTGGAGCACCTCGATCCCCTCCAACCGGTAATCCTCCCGGAAAACCCGCAGACAGATCGGACAGGAGGTGACCAGTGTGGTGATTCCGTGACGACGGAACAACTCTTCGTTGTAGCGCATCATCCGGGTGGCGGCATTGGTCTCCCCGGCCAGCTTCAAAGGACGCCCGCAGCAGACACCGCCCTCGCGATCGGCCCACCAGACCTCCTCGCCCGAGGCGTTGAAAATCCGCTCCATGGCACGAAGAATTTTCGGCGAGAGCAACGTCATGCAACCGGCGAAGTAGCCGGTCTTTCCCGTTCCCGACGAACGATCGATGCCTGCCGTATAGTCGTAACGGCGATCGGACGGAGTATCGTGCAGCCGACTGCGGCTGTTCAGTCGCAACGTATTGAGATCCAGGCCCACCGGGCAACGCTGTTCGCACCGTCCGCACATGAGGCAGTTGTCGGCCACCTCCGGCCGAAGCATATTGTAACGGCGATCGCGAATGAAATAGACCGACTGCACGTTGTTGAATCCCGCATCGCGCTGGAGCTGACACGGGTCGATGCAGATGCCGCAACGCGAACAGGCCTCCAGTTGGAAATGGTCGAAACTTTTCGGCTTCTCGCCGCTTCGTATGCCCCAGCGCCGTAAAAAGATGAGGGGAACCTCCGTGAAGATATGCATGTAGCGGGAGAAGGGCATCGACACGAAGAAAACACCCAAAGCGCAGGAATAGAGCCACCAGGCGGAAGATTCGAGAGTGGATAAGGTACGCAGAGGCATTGCAGCAGCCAGGGCATCGCCGATCGCACCGGTCAGAAATCCGCCGTTGTGGAAAATGGCGCTGGTCAGGCTTTCTGCCAAAAGGCGCAACGGAAAAACGAACCAAAGTGCGCTGAGGGCCACACGATCGCCCAGCGTATGTTTTGTGGTTCTACGCAGACCCATCGCCCGCGAGCGCAACCGTTTGAACCAGGCCAACAGGACACCCGAGAGGACAAAGAGCAGGAGGGCGTCCATGACCGAAGAGAAGTCGATTCCCCAAACGGGGTGATGGGGCAGCGAAGTGGAGAAATACTTGAAAAAGACATGCCCGTGGATCGGGACCAACCGGCCTCCGAGATAGGCGATCGTCTCGATCCATCCCACGACAATCAGCAAAAACCAGCCGAAGGCCAGGCTCATGTGCATGTATCCGAGCAGCGGATTGACTCGGAAAATACGTCTGTGCAACAGACACTCGGAGAACACTTCGCCGATTCCCCGCAGCGTCTGCATGGAGAAGAAATTCCGCCGCACGAGACGTTTGTCGGCCGCCGGGAGACGAACGAACCAACGCACGTATTTATAGAGGACGACGGTGAAGAGCACCGCACATCCGACCACGAAAGGAATGATGAATCCGTCGTAGAAATTCATAATCAATACTCTCCCAACTCCCTTTTAATAAGCATCACCACACCGCGCGTATTGATGCCGCGCGGACAGACCAGTCGGCACTTGCCGCAGAGCATGCATTTGTTCATCTCCTCGTAGGCGCCTTCGTATTCGCCCCGTCGGACCAGCGTGTGCACCTTGCGGAAATTGAACTGTGTGAGATTCCCTGCCGTGCAGGTGGCCGTACAGCTACCGCAGGCGATGCAAGCCTGAAGTTCCGGCATCTGCCGGATGATTCTCCGCGCCGCGGTCAGATCGTTGCGATCGAGGTTGACGGCGCGCGGCTGATTGATCGTATAGCCCCACTGGATCATGATCGTGCACCGAGATATTCCGCCACACGCAGTGCGGCATAAGCTCCTTCACTCATACTTTCCCCGACGTTCTTGGGGGCTGTCACGGTTCCGGCGTAGAACACCCCTTCAACGGGCGAAAGGACGCTGCCGGAGAAGAGGTCGGCCGGAGCGAGGAATCCGTTCGATGCGCATCCGACACCGGGACACTGTGCGAAACGCCCGTTGCTTTCGCCGGCACGCATGCCGATGATCAGGACGAGCATATCCACCGACATCTTGAGCGGACGCCCCACCAGCGTATCCTCGGCCTTGATCTGGAGCCGTCCATCGAACGTAGGACTCGCCTCCGAGATACGCCCCCGGACGAAATGGATGTTGTACTCCTCCTGGGCCTGCCGATAGAGCTCCTCATAGCCGGGCCCGAACATACGGATGTCCATGTAGAAGTTATAAACCTCGCACTGCGGGAACAGGGTTTTCATCTCCATGGCCTGTTTCACGCCGGTGATGCAACACACGCGTGAACAGTGGCGTTGTCCCACCTTCTCGTCGCGCGAACCGACGCAATGCAGGAAGGCGATCCGGCGCGGTGCATGTCCGCCGGGCAATGCAACAGCGCCCTCGTTCATCATCCGTTCGATATCGGCGGTCGTATAGACGTTGTCGTAAATCCCGTAACCGTACTCCTCCTTGATGCGTGCATCGAACAGGTCGAATCCGGAGCATACCACCACGGCATCGGCCGACAAGCGCTCGCCGCTCTTCAGGAGCACACTGTCCGGGGCGATGCGCTCGGCTTCCGCTCCGGTACGCACCTCCACGCCGGCTCGTTCCACCGCCTCCTTCAGGGGTCCGAGCACTTCGGATGCGGGGGTAAAGGTGGGGAAAAGTTTGTGCCAGTCGCAAAGTTTGCCGCCCAGCCGATCGGACTTCTCCACGATCACCGAATCGATCCCCTGTCCTTTCAGAGAGAGGGCTGCCTGCATGCCTGCGACACCGCCGCCCACGATTATCACTTTTTTACTCATCGTTGTATTCTGTAGAGACGCTCTCCGGAGAAGCAGTTTACGGCCGCTTCGCGGGGGGCACCTATGAATTTACCGTTTTTACCGAGATACTTGGCTTCCGGATCGTACCGGACACCCATCTTGTCGAGCAAGGGTTCGACATTGACCTGATGCATCTGCATCCCCAGATCCCACGGGTCGTAACCGAGAACGAGGCCGGCCAGCTCCTCGTACGTAAGCACCGGGATACCTATTCCATCCTGCCCGTAGGTCGTTCCCTCCATCTCGGCAATGGTGTATTGCCACTTGTCGAGGAACATCGTACAACCCGGGCAGTTGCAGACAATGAAATCGGGCTTATAGGGAGCCATCGATTCGAATTTTTTCTGCGAATTGGCCACCGAGTAGCCCCGATTGGCCTGCACGAGGTAGTTACGGAATCCGAAACCGCAGCAGTGACGCCGTTCCGGATAATCGACCACCTCGCCGCCCCACGATTCGATCATCCCGGCCAACACATAAGGGAATTCGGCACCGCCTACGCCCGACTTGGGAAAGATTTTGGCATAGTGGCAGCCGATGTGTTCCACACCTTTCAGAGGTTCGCCCGTACGGGCATTCACCAACCTGTATTTCGCCTGCCGAGCGATCTCCTCCCGGAAGTGGAAAATGATATCCGACGTATGGGCCAGATTTTTCGGCTTCACGAACTCCCGTTTGGTCGCTTTCCAGAGGTTCTCCCGCGTACGCTCTTCCGTTTCGGGAAATTCATTCCATGTCTCGAGAATCTCGGTATAGATACCGAACGAGGTGATGCACGAGGAGGCGAAGTTTTCATATCCGGCCGCATTCATCAGCGAAAACTGACGGGCCACAACCGTCATGATGGTCTCCAACGGAACGATATCGGAATGATAGCCGATGCCCGTACAGGAGGTATGACGCGGATCGTCGAAGATGTCTTTCGAAAGATTCTCCTGCAGGATGCGAAGGAAAGCCGCCTCGCTGCCGGGGAAGAAATTTTGCCGGATGCAACTCCGTGCATAATAGTAGTGATCCTCGGCGATCTCTTTCTGATACTCCTTCCAGCTATTTCTTTTCATACTCATTCCACGCTCTCTTTTTAGTGATGATTTCCGCTGTTGGTCCGGTAGACATCGGACATGTATCGGTCGTCCGCTCCGTCGTATCCCATTTCGCGGGCTTTCCGTTCGGAATGGCGCTCGATCGTATCGAACATCTCCTGCCCGCCGCTGACCCGGAATATCTCCCGGATCTCGCCGAGAGTTTGTTCATCGAGACGACGAACGGCGCCGGCACCAGCACGATTGTAATTGGGATTGAATCGGGTAAAGACATCTTCGTCGTGTTCGTAGATCCACTCCCACACGGGTCCCTGTTCGGGATGTGCCTCGGGCTTGACAAGTTTCGGGCTGATGCAATAGCCCTTCTCAAGAATATGTTCGCCGACAATCCGTTTGATGGCCAGCTGCTGACGACCTTTTTCCGATTCGACGAACAGTCCGGTCTTCTGCGACAGCGTCCTCAACGCCTGGATCACATACCCCGGCGTATTGCCACGCGGACAACGGGGCCGACACGACATGCACTCGCCGCAATACCAGATCGTATCGCTGCGGAGCAACTGCTCGATCTCGTCGTCGTCCTGTCCCTGTACGATATTCACAATCTGCCGCGGATCGTAGTTGTAGAATTCGGCCGCCGGACAAACCCCCGTACAGACGCCGCAATTCATGCAAGCGGTGAGTCCCTCTTTGAGACGCACATCCTCCATGAGCATTTCGAAATATTTCCCCATAACAGCGAAAACTTTGCAGTGAGCAAAGTTACCCCATCCTCTCCGGAAAAGAGGTAGCCAATAGACCTATTTCGAATGGGTATAAATACCTATTTTCTCCCGGGACAACGCCGCACGTAGTCGGCAAAACGGAACGGATACGGAAACTTCTCCCCGCAAACATGACACTCTTCCGCCGTGAGACACCACTCGTCGGGATCCACTTTCGGGAAAAAGACATCGCCCTCATAATCGGCCTCCACGCAGGTCAGGTAGAGTTTGTCGGCCAGCGGCATGGCCTGCCGATAGATTTCACCTCCTCCGATGACGAACACCTCTTCCTTCTCCGGGAACAGTGCGACGGCTGCCTCCAGCGAGGAGACCACGACACATCCCGGTGCCTGAAAATCGGAACGCCTCGTCACCACCACATTGGTACGGTTCGGCAGCGGTCGCCCGAGCGACTCGTAGGTTTTACGCCCCATGACAACAGGATGGCCCGTCGTGATCGCCTTGAAACGCTTCAGGTCTTCGGAAATATGCCACAGGAGCCTATTGTTTCCTCCGATCACTCCCCGGTGTGCTACGGCTACAATGATACTGATCATCTTGCAACTACGATTTTCGGGGTCAAACGGCGACGGGCGCTTTGATCGAAGGATAAGGGTCGTATCCCTCCAGCGAGAAATCTTCGTATCGGAAATCGAAGATCGAACGTACCTCGGGATTGATCCGCATGACGGGGAGTGGTTTCGGCGTACGGGTAAGCTGCAATTCAGCCTGTTCCAGGTGATTGAGGTAGAGATGAGCATCGCCGAGCGTATGCACGAAATCGCCGGGTTCCAGTCCCGTGACCTGCGCGACCATCAGGGTGAGCAGGGCATAGGAGGCGATGTTGAACGGCACGCCGAGGAACACATCGGCGCTCCGCTGGTAGAGTTGGCACGACAGTTTTCCCCCGGCCACATAAAACTGGAAAAGCAGATGACACGGAGGCAGGGCCATCCGGTCGACTTCGGCCACATTCCATGCACTCACGATAAGGCGTCTGGAATCGGGATTGGTGCGAATCGACTCCACGACCTGCGCGATCTGGTCGATGTGACGACCATCGGGCGTCGGCCAACTGCGCCACTGACTCCCGTAGACAGGCCCCAGATTCCCCTCTGCATCGGCCCACTCGTCCCAGATGGTCACGCCATGTTCCTGCAGGTAGCGGATGTTGGTGTCACCCCGAAGGAACCAGAGCAATTCGTAGATGATCGACCGCAGATGGAGTTTTTTGGTGGTCAGCACAGGGAATCCCTCGGAGAGGTCGAATCGCATCTGATAGCCGAAAATACTTTTCGTACCGGTTCCCGTGCGATCGGATTTGACCGTTCCCTCGGCGAGGATTTTGCGCAATAGATCTTGATAGGTCTTCATGACGACAGATCGGTTAGGCAGGTTGATAGGTATGGAGAGCGAATCGGCCTTGGGCGTCGAGCGTGGCATAGGTAGGTTGTTCGATCCATTCGCCAAGGAATATCGCTTCGATCCCCTCGCCGAGCGGATAAATGGTAGCACAATGGATGTGTCCGAAGACGAAATCATCGATCGGCTCCTGCTGCAGACGCATCCGTGCATATTTCACGAGGAACTCCTCCTCGCCGCGGAATCCGATCGAGAGCGCCTTCGACTTCCGACTTTTACCGGACCACCATTGGCCGAAACGGAGCGCACAATCGGGATGGAGCAAGGTTGCAAAAGAGCGGCGCACCCAACGATTGTGGAAAAACCAGTTCATGAGTCTCAGCATGGGCAAATCCTGAATGTAGAGATTGTCTCCGTGAGCCAGGAGGACGCGACGTCCGTTAAGCGTCATGGTTTCGGGCGCGGTATGGAGGATCAGGCCGCACTCTGTCGCCAGATAATCGCGTATCCACATATCGTGATTCCCGGCGAAAAAATGGATGGGAATACCCCGATCGGAGAGTTCGGAAAGTTTTCCGAGCAAGCGGGTGAAACCTTTCGGGACGACCCGTTTGTATTCGAACCAGAAATCGAAAATATCGCCCAGCAGGAAAATTGCCTCGGCATCGACGGAGACCTCATCCAGCCAACGAACGAAGAGTTTTTCACGAGCGATTTCGTCCGTTCCGTGCGAGAGGCCGAGATGGGTATCCGAAGCGAAATAATACATTGAGGCGAGGATCAGTCGAACAGTTTTTTCAATTCGGCAGCCAACTGATCTCCGTAAAGATTCTTGGCCACGATATCTCCGTTACTTGCAATCAGGTAATTCATCGGTACTTTTTGGACATTGTAGAGATGGACCGCAGGCGATGACTTACCCTGAAAGTCGCAGAGGGAGAGCCAGGGAAGACGTTGTTCCTGAACGCTGGTCACCCAAAGCGATCTGTCGGTATCGAGCGACACCTGATAGATCTCGAAACCTTTGTCGGAGTATTGTTTGTAGAGATCTTTGAATTCAGCATTGTTGATTTTGGAATCGGCCAGGGAGGCGGACCAAAAATCGACAAGGATCACCTGTCCCTGCAGAGCGGAGAGCCGTTTCGGATTACCGAACATGTCGGGAAGATCGAGATCGGGATAACGCGTTGCCGTCTTCACCTTTTCGAGCATCCGTTCGCTCCATTGGGCCTCCCGTTGAGCCGCATTGATCTGGCTGCGCAACGCAACAAGATAACGGGACTGAGGATAGGTCTTTTCCACCGAATCGGCCACCATCTGATAATAGATCAAATCCCCCTCGCCATTGAACAGGGTCTCATCGCCCGGCAGGCGCTGATAAAGCGCATAGACGGCAGCCAGCGATCCGGGGTTCTCCATGATGAAGCGGAGTTGTCTGCGTTTTACGCGATAATACTCCTCCATGTATTTCCGGGTAAATTCGCGACGACTGTCGGCATCGCGCTCCAGCGAGCTGAAACGGTTGTTGATGGAATCGAGAGTCAGAGCTCCGTCAGAGAGAATCCCGTTGATCTCTGCCACCAGTTTGGACTCCTCGGATCCCTCCACGCGATAGTTTTTTGCAATGCTTCCCACGGAACTCACATGGACACGTTCGCCCGGAGAGAGCAGCAAAGGGATTTTCTCATTTACGCAAATCAGATTGAAAATGGTGGGTTGATCCTCTTCGGGAAGGATGCGGAACTTGAACTGTCCCTTCGAATCCGTCTGCACAGAATCGACAACGAGGCTCCGAGCGGGAGTCACGCTCTCCAGATAGACCATTTTGTCGCCGGCGCCCACGAAACGTCCGGAAAGTTTCACATCTTGTTTACTGCAGGAAGCGAAGGCTACCGCGGTGAGAAGTATTACGATAGGTGTCTTCATATTCGTTCTTTACTACAAAAGTACACTTTTTCCGTTAAGTCATAAACGACTTGAACCGTAAAAAAAGTACATATTTTCTCCGAAACCTTCTCTTCTCTATTTGGAATAACCGCGACGAACCGCACCGTTGCGGTTGTTTCTCATGTTTTTACCGCCATGATTCTTTCCCTGGTTCTTTTTTCCATAGGCGGTAAAGCGCTGTTTGTAATCGCTTTTCAAATTATTGATAGCTTCTTCGTCTATTTCTATAGCACCTCCGGACATGCGTTTTATATCTTTCAGAATGACCTCGTTGTTCGGATGTTCCTGGTTGTACTCGAAACTTTTGGCACGCATGTACCGGGCGATGTTTCCGACAGCCTCTTCCACAGCTTCATGGTCCTGTTCGGATGCCAACGCGCGCATCATCTGCTCCGTATATTTTCCGTAGTGCTTATACATCATGTTGTGACGTGGATAGCGCAGTTTCTCCGGTTTCGGATTGAGCGAATGACGAGAGGGAATCGGATAGGGGGAATCCACATCAAGCTGAAAATCAGACATTATAAAGAGATGATCCCAAAGTTTGTGGGCAATATCGGCCGTATCGCGCAGGAGCGGATTGAGGTTTCCCATCACGCCGATCACAGCCCGCGCCTGACGGGTACGTTCGTCGCGATCGCGGATCGTCAACAAATAATCGATCATTTCGTGGACGTGCCTGCCATACTCCGGCAGGAACATCTTTTTACGCATGAAATTATAATTCTTATCCATGAAGAAAGGCAATGGATCGATCCGTTCCGTACTCTTTTTTCTCGTTGCACATACGTTTAAAAGGGCGCAACATGTCCGGATCGGTCCGGCAAAATAATTTGAAAAACAGTTGATTTCAGTGGTTTCAATACCTCGTGACGGGGTCTCCGTCTACGCTGAAAATGAGAATGGTATTTACTAACTTTGGGCAAAACTAATGCTAAAAATCATAAATCGCAAAAAAAATATGCCCCGGATTTTAATTATGGACTCTTCGCGAGGAATCCGCAATACGCTTCGCGAAAGGCTCGAGTACGAAGGTTTCCATGTGGAGACGGCCGAATCGGCCGAATCGGCCGTAGAGTTGGCCCGACACATTCCATTCGACGTATTTCTGACAACCGACTTGCAGATTGCCACCCGCATCGGCATACCGTTCATCGTACTTTCCGAACACTGCTCCATCGAAGAGGCCATCGACTGCGTCCGAGCCGGGGCTGCCGACTTCATACCCAAGCCGATCGACATGAACCGGTTGCTCGACTCCGTAAAAAAATTGTGCGAAGAGGCGCCCGAAGTAGAGAAAAGCACCCCGCTCAAACCACCTAAACGGCGCTCGTCGCACGTAGAAGAGATCGTCGGAGAGTCGCCCCAGATACGCCACGTAAAACAGCTGATCGACAAGGTTGCTCCTTCGGAGGCACGGGTACTCATCATGGGAGCCAACGGTACGGGCAAGGAGCTGGTTGCCCGCTGGCTCCACGAGAAGAGCCACCGTAGTGAAGCACCTTTCGTGGAGGTCAATTGTGCCGCCATCCCTTCGGAACTGATCGAAAGCGAACTTTTCGGTCACGAAAAAGGGGCTTTCACCTCGGCCATAAAACAACGTCGCGGCAAATTCGAACAGGCCAACGGCGGCACGCTCTTCATGGACGAGATCGGCGACATGAGCCTTTCGGCCCAGGCGAAAGTGTTGCGGGCACTCCAGGAGAACCGCATCAGCCGCGTCGGCAGCGACAAAGACGTGGAGGTTGACGTACGGGTAATTGCCGCGACAAACAAAAATCTTCGCGAAGAGATCGAGAAAGGCCGTTTCCGCGAAGACCTCTACCACCGGCTGAGTGTAATCGTCATCAGCGTACCGCCCCTGATCGAACGAGTCGACGACATTCCGCTGCTTATCGACTCTTTTTCCGAAAAGATCTGCACAGAATACGGCATCGCCCCCAAACAATTCGACGCCGCAGCCGTAGCCGAACTGAAAAAGATGCCCTGGCGCGGCAACATCCGCGAACTGCACAACGTCGTGGAACGGCTCATCATCCTCAGCGGCGAACAGATCTCCGCAGCGGATGTAAAAACCTATGCCGAAGCCGTCGTATAACATCCGGCAGACTTCATCCAATCGAGCCCTATTCACGACCGGCCCCATACGGTCGACACCCACACCCTCTCTCCCTCTGTTTTTCCTTTTTTCTTTTCCGACCCGGTTCTCCCCACGAACCGGGTTTTTTCGTCCGACGACATGCGCACCGTCTCCGAAACAGACGACTTTCTTTCTCCCGTCACACTTTCCAAACGCTCCTCTTCTCCCCTTCCACGATCGTTATACCCAAAAACGAACTTTCCGAACCGAGCAAAAGAGCTTCTCTCTTTTGCGTTTGCAGCGCGCTTGTATTATCTTTGCCGTAAAAGAAAACAAATTGCCTCAAAACCATGGAAAAGATCAAATGCCTCATCATCGGTAGCGGCCCCGCCGGGTTCACTGCCGCCATATATGCCTCCCGGGCCGGACTCGCTCCTGTTCTGTACGAAGGGTTGGAACCGGGCGGGCAACTCGTCTCCACGACCGAAGTGGAAAACTTTCCGGGTTATCCGGAAGGGGTCCTGGGAAATGAACTGATGAACGACCTGAAACAACAAGCCGCCAGATTCGGCACGGACATCCGCTACGGAGTGGCTACGGCAGCCGATCTTTCGGCACGGCCGTTCCGCATCACCATCGACGGTCAACAGGAGATCGAATCCGACACGGTCATCATCGCTACGGGGGCCACGGCCCGCTACCTCGGACTCCCCTCCGAACAACGCTTTCGGGGCATGGGCGTGAGCGCATGCGCCACATGCGACGGATTCTTCTACAAGGGGAAAGATGTCGCCGTGGTGGGTGGCGGCGACACTGCCTGCGAAGAGGCTGTCTATCTCGCCTCTCTTTGCCGCAAGGTCTATCTCATTGTCCGGAAGAACTACCTGCGTGCCTCGAAGGCGATGCAGGAGAAGGCGATGCGCACGGAAAATATCGAGATTCTCTTCGAGTTCAACACCGAGGAGGTCCTCGGCGACGATACGGGAGTTACGGGTGTTCGGTTGCGCGGGAACGACGGGTCGCAACTCACGCTCGATATTGCGGGCTTTTTCGTAGCGATCGGCCACAAACCCAATACGGAAATTTTCGAAGGACAGGTGGAACTCGACGCAAACGGTTACATCCGGACCGTTCCCGGAAGCAGCCGCACGAACATCGAAGGTGTTTTTGCGGCCGGCGACGTACAGGACCCCACCTACCGACAAGCCATTACAGCTGCTGGAAGCGGTTGTATGGCTGCCATCGACTGCGAACGCTATCTGCTCAGCCTTTAAATCTCCTCGCGCCACGGTTACGCTCGACGACATCCTGACCCTGCCCGATACCGCGACTTTCGAACGGCTCGCCCTGGAGGTTTTCCGGCTCCAGGCCGAAAAGTGTGCGCCTTATGGCGAATACCTACGGCTCATCGGAGTCGATCCCGCATCGATCACCCGTTGCGACGAGATTCCGTTTCTTCCCATCGCCCTTTTCAAGAGCCGCGAAGTCTACTGCGCACCGGAACCGCCGGAGGTAGTATTCACCAGCAGTTCGACCGGAGGGGCAGGAGCCTCCCGCCACCCGATGCGCAGCCTGGCCGACTACGAACGTTGTTTCATCGCCTCGTTCGAACGCTTCTACGGTCCGATCGAGAGCTGGAGCCTCTACGGATTGCTCCCCTCCTACCTCGAACGGGAAGGCTCGTCGCTGGTCTACATGGCGGAGCGCATGATCGTCCGCAGTCGCGGAGGAGGGCTCTATCTCCACGACCACGACCGGTTGCTCGACGACATGGCAGCCGATCCGGGCAGGAAGATTCTCCTCGGTGTCACCTATGCGCTGCTCGATCTGGCAGAGAAAGGGGTCCGATTGCCGGCGGACACGGTGATCATGGAGACCGGCGGGATGAAAGGCCGCCGCAAGGAGCTTCCGAAAGAGGAGCTTCACCGGATCCTCTGCCAAGCGTTCGGTACGGAGACGATCCATTCGGAATACGGCATGGCGGAACTCTCCTCGCAAGCCTATTCGAAGGGAGACGGACTCTTCTACACGCCGCCCTGGATGCGTGTAGTGATCCGTGATCTGAACGATCCGTTCGAACCGCTTCCGGTCGGCCGGAGCGGAGGCATCAACCTGATCGATCTGTCGAACCTCCACTCCTGCGCCTTCATCCAGACGGACGATCTGGGGCGTCTGCAGCGCGACGGGGGATTCCGCATCGAGGGACGGGTGAAGCGAAGCGACATACGAGGATGCAACCTATTGGTACAATGATGGAAAGAAATTCAGACATCGATTTCGTGATCACGTGGGTCGACGGAGCCGATCCGCAGTGGTTGGAGGAGTTCCGCAAATGGCGGGGCGACGACCGCACGGAGAACACCTCTCCCATCCGTTACCGCGACTGGGACCATCTGCGCTATTGGTTCCGGGGAGTGGAACGATTCGCGCCGTGGGTGAGCCGCATCCACTTCGTCACCTGGGGGCATCTTCCCGAATGGCTCGACACCACCCACCCGAAACTGCACGTGACGAACCACCGCGACTACATTCCGCAGGAGTACCTTCCGACCTTCTCTTCGCGCACGATCGAGCTCAATATCCACCGCATCGAGGGGCTCTCCGAACGGTTCGTCTATTTCAACGACGACATGTTCCTCTGCCGGCCGCTCCCGGAAGAGCGATTTTTCCGGCAAGGACTCCCATGCGACATGGCACGGCTCTCGCTCCTCTCGTTCAGTTCGATCAGCCACGCCATCCTCAACATGATCGAGATCATGAATCGTCGCTACCGTCGGGCCGAGGTGATGCGCCGGCATCCGGGAAAATGGTTCGCCCCCTGCTACGGAGCGGCCAACCTGCTCAAGACGCTCGACCTGGCCGTCTGGAATACGATACCCGCCCTCACCGACACCCACATGCCCCAGCCCTATCTGAAGGAGACTTTCGACAAGATGTGGCACGAAGAGCGGGAGATACTCGACGCCACGTGCCGCAGCCGGGTACGGGACAATGCCGGAGTCAACCATTGGCTGATGCGTTACGAACAGCTGCTCTCCGGTCGGTTCTCGCCGGTTTCGTTCCGCGACACGAAACTCGACACCCTCACCGAACAACGGATCGATACCATCGCCTCCTATGTGGCCGCCGGCCGCTATGCAATGATCTGCCTCAACGACAGCCCGCTGATCGCGGATTTCGAAGGGGTGAAACGGAAACTCTGCGGAGCACTGGAAAGTCTGCTCCCCGAAAAAAGCAGTTATGAGCATTAGATTCTCTGTCATCATTCCCCTCTACAACAAGGAGGCGGAGATCGAAGGTACGATCCGTTCGGTCCTGGCCCAGACGGTCACGCCCCTGGAGATCGTCGTGGTGGACGACGGCTCGACCGATCGCAGCGCGGAAAAGGTACGAGCGATCGACTCGCCCATCGTACGCCTGATAACCCAGTCCAATGCCGGAGAGTGCGCCGCCCGCAACCGAGGCATAGCGGAGTCGCAGGGTGAATACATCGCCCTGCTCGATGCCGACGACTCCTGGGAACCGCAGTTTCTTGCCGAGATTGCCTCGCTCATCGAAGAGTTCCCGGGCTGCGGACTCTACGCCACGGGATTCAACATCGTCCGCAACGAAGGGCGTTTCCCGGGCCTCTCTCCCGAACGGCGGGGCATCGTAGCGGATTTCTTCCGGGAATCGATGACCCGTTACGTCGCCACGGCTTCCAGCAGCGTCGTTCCGTCGGAGATATTTCGCAAAGAGGGCGGTTTTCCCGACGGTATGCGCATGGGCGGCGATCAGTTCATGTGGATCAAGATCGCCCGACACTGGCCCGTCTGCTTTTCGCCCCGTCGACTGGCCAACTACAACGTAGCGGCATCGAACCGCTCTCCGGGCCTCTATCGGACCGAAGATACGCCCTACTCGTTCCGCGATCTCTGCGAACCGGGCCGCTTCTGGCAAAACGAATTTATCGCCCGGGTGGAACTCGGCCGAGCACTGATCATAAGCGCCAAAGGAGGAACCGAAGAGGCCCGCGAAATCGAACAATTCCACCGGCACAACCGATACAGTCGCCGCACATGGATCAAATTGCGTATTCTGAACCGCCTGCCAGCCTCCTGGCGATGGCCGCTACTCCGGCTCTACAACCTCATTGCCTGGAAAGTCGCACGAAAAGGGTTGTAAAACCTCGACCCAACTCCGGAGAGAGCGGGAAAACGGATGCTAAAAAAGAGGTAAAAGATTTGTCCCGCAGCGAAATGTAAGAATCGGACGGTCAAAAGCGGCTTTACGCCTTACCGAGCAGACCGCGCGTGATATTGCGCCGCATCTCGACAAGCCGGCAGGCACGGGCTTTTTTCCCCGTCAGCCGATAGGCACAGGCGATGAGCAACGTCGCCACCCACTTCATCCCCTCAACAGCAAGAGCCACCCAATAACCCACTTGCGACCGTCCCAATGTGCGGATCCGTTCACTGGCGCCGCACTTGCAGGTGAGGCGGGTGAAATAGTCGTCGGTCAATTTCGACGCAGGGATGATGTGTCGGGTCATCGCACCGGGCACATACCACACCTTGTCACCCGTTTTCCGCAGCCGTCCGAAGAACTCCTTCTCCTCTCCGCCCAACGGATTGGACCCCGTGCGGCCCAATTCGGTATCGAACAGGCCGATCCGAACAAAAACGCTCGCACGGAATGCCATGTTGCACCCCGTCGGATAGCCCCGACCAAAAGGTTTCGTACGGATGCCCTTATCGAGCGTTCCGGCGATCGGCCTCTCGGTATAACGCGACATCCATTCGGGTCGTTCCGTCTCATAGAGGGGCGACACCCGGCCTCCGGCAGCCATCGCATCGGGATGAGCCTCGAAAAAGTCGTAATAGGCAGCGGCGAAGCCGTCGTTCAACTCCACATCGTCGTCGATGAAAACGATGTAATCGCCCCGCGACTCGGCGATGCCCCGATTACGGGCATAGGAGAGTCCCTGACGCCCCTCCTCGACAAGACGGAAATGGAGTCCCGGATGCTCGGCAATAAAACCCTTTACGATGTCGGCCGTATCGTCCGTAGAGCAGTTGTTGACCACTACCGCCTCCCAATCGCGGGCGGGCAGCGTCTGACGCAACAACGAATGCAGGGTCCGCAACAACTGAGCGCCCCGATTATAGGTGGCGATAACAACCGAAAGACGTATCATGAACTTTTCTCCTATGCGCTAAAAAACTTTACATACCCCACTCGCTCGGGTTTTTCTGCTGCTTGACCTCCGCGGGAACCTCCGGGAAGAAGGTGAAGCCCGTAAGCTCCTCGATCTCGGCCACGCTCTTCATGTAGCTGCTGTTCACCTTGTCTTTGGTCGAATAGGAGGCAAAATGGTCGAACCAGAAACCGACGCATTGCAGTTCGTCGGCGGGCAGTTCCTGCACCCGCTTGCCCGTATTACCGTCCTTTGTCCGGAGCAGCACCTTGTAATAATGCGACGGCACGGCTACCTGTTGACCGCTCTGGTCCGTAGTATATTTGTATCCGTCGAGTAAAGCCGCTCCTGAAACCACGTAAAGCGTATCGTCGCAGATCCACTCCTTCTGTACCTTCACCTCGAGGCTGTTCCAGATGTTTCCGTTGAAGTTCTGAATCTGCGGAGTCATGTTGGTAAAATAGAAGGTCTGCCAATTGGCCTGCACACTCTGGGTCCTGTCGCTCGAAGCGACCTGATGCCCACGGGAATAGTTTCCGTCATACGATCCGTCTTTCAGATCGGGCTGCAAGGCGGAGGAGATCGACGGATCGTAGGCCCATTTATCGGTCCGCTTGACATCTCCCAGGTAAGAGGGATGCATCGGGTAGGCCACCCAATAGGAGATCCGTTCATCGGGATCGTAATAGAGCGAATAGTTGCGTACCGGGCTATTATCGGAGACGAAATGGGTCACGTAAAAACAGCCGTCGGTCTCTTCGGGAATCACCGGGGTCTCTACCCACCGATAAGACGACGGATCGACCGGAGCGGGAGCGGTTTTGAACGAAATATACTCGGGGATTCCATAGTAAGTATCCGAACCGATGACCACATAGGCCCTGACAAAATAGTTGGTCTCGGCAACCAGTCCGTCTATTTCAGCCTGAAAATCCGTACCGGAAACGGTAGCTGTCACCGACGTATAGGCACTGCTTACGGTACGGTATTCGAATCCCGCTTCGGAAACCTGGCCATCTGCCGTGACAAAGGAGCCGAACAACTGCGCCGACTGGTTGGTCACCTCTTCCACCCGCAGCATCCGTACCACCGGACTTCCCGCTCCGCCCAAAGTCGTGAAAAGCTCCTCGTTCTCGCTCAACAGCAGTTGTCCCCCGCTGCGGATATAGCTCTTGACACGATAATCGGTTGCCGGATCCAGCCCGGACAAAGCCACCACGAAAGGAGACGAGAGTTCCGTGGCCGGGACATAGGTGTAATCACTCCCCGAAGCGACCCGATAAGCAGCCCCGACCTCCTCGACCGATACACCGTCCGAAAAGACGAAATAGGACCCTTTCACCTGCGCACTGCAATCGGTTATCTCGCTCACCGCCGTCACAACTGTTTGGGCTCCGGCTCCGGAAGGAGTCTCCGCGTCTTTCTGCTCGCAATTCGTCAAAAACACGATCAACGCGACGATCGACAACAGACCACCCATGAATTTTCGATTTTGCATAACTCTATTCGGTATAACGCATTATTGACAAAGATAGGAATATTCCAGGAAATCCGGCCATCCTGCCTGGTAAAATCCCACTACTTTTTCCAGAGTATCCCCAAAAGAAACGGAAAGAGGCGCCGAGCGTATACGCAACCACGCATCCCGACCCGGAAAGACAAAAACTCCGGCCCGTCACCCAAATCAACAGATCGGGCAACGAGACCGGAGAGTCCACACATCCCGCCGGTAAAATCGGCAATTCGATCAATTGTTATACTGCTTACGCACGAAGAAGTTGGCTTCGTTCACACCGATCGGATTATCCTCCATCCATTTGACAAACACGCCCCATTCGACCGGGTGTTTATCCTGCCAATCTTCGAACGCATCCGGATCGTACCCCATCGTCATCCATTGGCTGTAGGCCACGAGCTGCCCCTCATCCAACAGTTTTTTCCAATAGTCGAAAAGCGGATTGGGATACGTTTCGGGCAACAGACTTCCCTCCCAGAACCAGAGCTTGACAAAACGCGCCCGAATTTCCGCCTGCACCATGGCGTCGATACTCTGCGCGTTCAGCGCCTTTACCGCCCCATTAAATGCCTCCGTCAACTTTGCCGACACCAAATTTTCGAAAGATCGATCTTCGGGAGCCTCCCAGAAAGCCTGCTGCATCAGAACCGTAGTATCGGCCTCAATCTTCAAATTGCGCCACTTGATCATTTCTTGCCAGGTCTTGGAGAGCATCTGTCCCATCCGATGGGTACGCAGTGTTCCCTGTTCGAGATTCATGAAGATCTCTCCATACAAAAAGGCCCAGAGCTTCTGTCCAACCGCCCAGCGAAGTTCCGCAGCGCGCAAATAATTCGGGGCATAGCGAGGCGCGACGACAATTCCGGTTTCAAAGTGTTGAATCGCAGCCGAAGCCTCTTTTATTCGAAGATACAAAACTCCTATTTCGCAATACAATTGGCCAGAAAGCGGGAAATATTCGAGCCCTTTCCGATAGGTCTGCAGAGCTTCCACCACCCGTCCATCCATATCGTAAGCATTTCCGAGCTGCGCATAAATTTGATCGTTCACATCCGACGAATTGAGGATTAATTCTTCCAATATTTTAATCGCACTCTTATAATCCTCATTCAAACAATAGCCCGTAGCCAGTTCATAAATAATTACTGCGTCATTGGGATAGAGTTCCAACAGTTTCGTCAACATCCGAATACTTTTCCGGACACTGCCATTGTCCATCTCATAAACTGCCCGTCCAAGCTGTTCTATCCGGTATTCTTCCGTCGGCAGCTGGGCTGCAGCAGAGACCGACAGCAAGACGGCGATCGATAATAAAACTTTCCGCAACATCTCTAACATCTATTTAAATTTGGGTATTCAAAAAATTACTCTTCCACAGCAGGCGAACAAATCCCGTCACGTCCAACAAACCTTCATCAGAGGAATCTGCCTTATCAGTTTCGCGAGCCCTGCGGCATCCTGCAAACAGCACAGGCCGAATTGGCCGTCTTCATCGGATCGAGCCGTTTTCTCCGTTCTCCGGACAGCATCTCACAGTCTTTTCCACAACCGAACAAGGCTCCAAAGCTACCTACTCCCAGGAAGAGCCAAATTCATCTGTCTTTCTCTATACGTTTCTCCATCTTTTTCGCTACATATTCTTTTAATTTCCCCTCTGCCTCCATCTTCGCCCATTTTTTCACTTTTTTCACGTCTTTTTTAGAGATGTTTTCTTGATGTTCATTACAAAACTTTATTATACTTTTATATGCAGCATAATTTGCCTCAGCTCCCTCTTCTAATGTTTTACCCCGCACACCACCCATATCCAGATTCAATGTTCCACACTTTTTTTTCAACTCCAACAGATATTTAATCTCTGCAGCCATACCAATATCAAGCAAATCAAGCGAATGTAAAGAAGATATGTATAGCAGATTAATAAAAATTGTCGGAGTCCAACGGCCCCAATTTAACACAACCAACCCGACCTTCAAATATTTTGGCATAATGGCCCTATCGGTATAAATCATAGACGAAGAATCCAATACCCAATTACACAGGTCGAGTATCTGGCTCTCATACTGGGCAAGATTGGTCTCCGTTGCGAAATTGATATCGGTTATTTGCTGCTGCTGGGCCGAAGCGGAAAAAGAAAAAACGACAAAAACGGCGGTCAGGATCCCCGATAAAAAGACTCTCTTCATAGCGATACAAGGATTAAGTAGTTAAAACTGCTTAAAAATAGTCAAAAATCTTTTAAATCCGTCTGCATCGCCCACAATTTCCCAAACAAACTGATTTTTTTCGAGACACTCCGTTCGTTTCCGCTCCATACACAGCAAAGTGTCGATAAAACAGGGAGTTTCAGCCGGGAACAGGACCCTCCAAAATAACGCAAGGAATCCCCAAAAGCAAAGAAGGAATTTCAGAAACAAAAAAAAGCAACATGCTTGTTTCAAACACGTTGCCTTTCCATTTTTGTAGCGGGAGGAGGACTCGAACCTCCGACCTTTGGGTTATGAGCCCAACGAGCTGCCAACTGCTCCACCCCGCGATGTGGGTGCAAAGATAAACGTTTTTTTTGCAATATCCAAACTAAAATAAAGGGTCTCCCGTTTTTTTATTAACTTTGACGGAAATTCGACAGAGAGGACATTCTCCCGAATCGCAGCGACCCACATTGCGGTCCAATGCGACACCTGTCGGCATCCCGCACGGAACATATAGAGAACGTGTAAAGTCGAAACAGAAACCCTTAGGGACACGAACCGCTTTTTCAAAACGAGGTTCCACAACAGAGATTTGCGACCGATAAAAAACATGACAAACAAAACGATCATCATCGTGGGAGGAGGTTCCGGGAGCCGAATGGGAAGTGCGATTCCGAAACAATTTCTCACGCTCGGCGGAGAACCCGTATTGGCACGCACCGTACGTGTCTTCAGCCAGGCCTTACCCGATGCCGCGCTCGTGGTCGCCCTTCCGGGGCCGTACGAAAGCTGGTGGAAAGAACTCTGTTCGACCTATCGGGTCCCGACGCATTCGCTGTGCCACGGGGGAGCCACCCGTTTCGAATCGGTCCGCAACGCGCTCGCAGTAACCGATCCGGAAACAGAATGGATCGGCGTGCACGACGCCGTCAGACCGCTCGTCTCTCTCCACCTGATTCGATTCGCGTTCGAATGGGCCGAACGACACGGCTCGGCCATCCCGGCCGTTCTTCCGGTGGATTCCTTCCGCATGATCGACGATGTCGGTTCGCACCCGGTGGATCGCAATCGGCTCCGCGCCGTGCAAACGCCACAGGTCTTTCGGGCCGATCTGCTCCGGGAAACCTACCGTCAAGCGACACGAACCGATTTTACGGACGATGCTTCGGTTGTGGAGTCGGCCGGATATGCGGTTTCGCTCTGCGAAGGCGAACGGACCAACCTGAAGCTGACCACCCCGTCCGATCTGCTGTGGGCGGAAACTTTTCTAAAACAGGAAAACAATGGGCAATAGATTCCGATACAAACTCGACAAACGATGCCGCTACTACACGGCCGGAACGATCGTTCTTACGATCGCGATCTTCGCCGTGCTCTGTTTTTCAACCGTAAGCGGTTATCTTCCCGCCTGGTTCCTCTCCATCGCCTTGGCACTCATAGCGCTCTGCATGCTCTCCATTCCCCGCTTTGTCCGGACGACGAGCGAAGCGGTAGAGATCCACTGCCTGGTGGAGATCACCGTCATTCCGGTCGAAGAGATCCGCTCCGTACGTCCCGTGACCCAACAGGAACTCCGGCGAATCTATTTGTTGCTGGGAGCCTACGGTTTTTTCGGCTACTTCGGGTACTACCTCGATCTGAACAATTGGGACATCGTAAAAGTCTACGCTTCATCGTGGAATTACAACCAACTGGTGATGATCGAAGACATCTACGAACAACGCTACCTGATTTCAGCCACACAACCCGCCGAACTGTGTGCATCGATCGAAAAAAGGCGTCTCGCCCACCGATCTCGAGAATCTCAAGCCATTTAATTACGAAAGAGTTGGCCGTTCGCTCTTTTTGAATTAACTTTGAAGCAGACGTTTCGCCATGCTGAAAAGAATACTCCTTACCCCGGCTTCCTGGATCTACCGAATGGTCATTGCCATCCGGCACCGGATGTTCGATGCGGATATTCTCCACAGCCGCAAATTCGACGTCCCGATCATCTGCATCGGCAACCTCACCGTAGGCGGCACGGGCAAAACGCCCTTTGCAGAGATGCTGCTTGCCCATTTTCGCGACCACTACCATCCGGCTCTCCTCTCGCGCGGCTACGGACGCATAACACGAGGTTACCAGGAGGTCGAAACCGGCTCCTCGTACCGCAAGGTGGGCGACGAGCCGAAACAGATCAAACTGAAATACCCGGATGTCGTCGTAGTAGTCTGCGAAGACCGCGTACAGGGCATCGAAGAGATTCTCCGACGCCACCCCGAAGTGGACCTCATTCTGATGGACGACGGATTCCAGCATCGCTACGTGGAGCCGAAAATCAACATCGTCCTGATCGACTACAATCGGCCCCTTTCGGAAGACCGGATGCTCCCGGCAGGAACTCTGCGCGACCTTCCTTCGCAGCTCCATCGTGCCCACTACGTCTGCATGACCAAATGTCCGGCAGGCATCAACCCGCTCGACCGCCGCATCATAAAAAAGGACCTGGGGCTCTATCCCTACCAGAGTCTCTTCTATACCCGTATCGTGAACGGAACCGTCCGGCCCATTTTCCCGGACGATGCGCCGGAAAAGGTTCCGGCCGGAAGCCCCGTAATCGCCATGGCCGCCATCGGGAACCCGAATCCATTTCTGGAGAGTCTGTCGAGCCGTTTCGAAGTGGTTGGACGTCTTTTTTTCCGGGACCACCATCCCTATCGGGTCAGCGATCTGAAAAAAATGAAAGTTCTGCTCGACCGGGCCCCGCAGGGAACAGTAATTGTAACCACCGAAAAGGATGCCGTCAAACTGAACGGAGCCAACAAAATCCCGAAAGAGATACGCGAAAGGCTCTATTTCCTGCCGATCCACATCTCTTTCATCGAAAATTCGAAAGAAAATTTCTTACATAAATTGGAATACGATGTTAGAACAAATCAAACAAACCGCCTCTTTTATCCGCGATAAGGTTCAGTTCGAACCGGAGGTGGGCATCATCCTCGGCACGGGGCTCGGCCAGCTGACCGAAAGCATCGAAGAACACGCCTCGCTGCCCTATACCGAGATACCGAACTTTCCCGTTTCGACCGTGGAAGGACACAAGGGACGCCTCATTTTCGGCATGCTGGGCGGTCGTCGCGTCGTCGCCATGCAGGGCCGTTTCCACTACTACGAAGGGTATTCGCCCCAACAGGTGGTATTCCCGGTGCGGGTGATGAAGCAGCTCGGCATCCGCTATCTTTTTGTCTCGAACGCCAGCGGCGGCATCAACCCCAGCTTCCGGATCGGCGATCTGATGATCATCACCGACCACATCAACCTGATTCCCAATCCGTTGATCGGACCAAACGAGAAAGAGCTGGGAACCCGTTTCCCGGACATGCACAACTGCTACGACAAGGGTCTCATCGCCAAAGCCACCGCCATTGCCGAAGCGGAAAACATCAAACTGCAATACGGCGTCTACGTGGGCGGCACCGGACCGACCTACGAAACGCAGGCCGAATACCGCTACTTCAAGGCGATCGGAGGCGATGCAGCCGGCATGTCGACCACGCCGGAAGTGATCGCTGCACGCCACATGGAACTGCCCGTTTTCGCCGTCTCGGTGATCACGAATACCGGCCTGTCCGACGAAAAGGGAGACCACGAAGACGTACAGCGCCAGGGAGTCAAAGCAAGCGCACGCATGACCAAACTCTTCATCGAACTGATCAAACAACTCTGACAAGCACCATGATAAACAAAGTTATTCTCGTGGGGAACGTGGGTACCGATCCCGAAATCCGGACCCTCGAATCGGGCACCAAAGTGGCCCGTCTGCGGCTGGCTACCACCGAACGTATCTACAACCGGCAGACACAGGAGAGCAAAGAGTACACCGAATGGCATACGGTCGTTCTCTGGAGCGGACTGGCCGACGTAGCGGACCGTTACGTGAGAAAAGGGAGCCAACTCTACATCGAGGGCAGCATCCGTTCACGCGAATGGACCGACAAAGAGGGGACGAAACGCTACGGAGTGGAGATCGTGGCCAACGACATGAAACTGCTCGGACGACGCAACAACGATAACGCACAAACCGCTCCCACGAGCCCATCCGTTTCGGCAACCCCGAATCCGAATCCGGCAGCTTCGGCTCAAGCTCCGGCCGCATCGCCCCAGGCTCCGGCCGCGATCCCGGCCGAAGACCCCGACGATCTGCCGTTCTGATCCCGTTGCAACGAGCCGTCGATGAAAAGCTACAAGGCACGCGGCATCGTTTTGCACACCGTGCGGTATGGCGACAGTTCACTCATCGTCTACCTGTTGACCGATCTGCTCGGACGTCAGACCTACCTGGTACAGGGCGTCCGCAGCGCACGGAGCAAAGGAAACAAAGCCGCCCTCTTTCAGCCCATGTTCGTCGTGGAGTTCGAAGGAGTCGAATCGCCCCACGCCCAGATGCATCGCATGCGGGAAGTGCGCAACGCCTTCCCGCTTGCTGCTCTTGCTTTCGACGTGCGCAAAAGCACCATCTCCCTGTTCATGGCCGAGGTGCTCTATAAATTGGTCCGGGAGGTGGAACCCAACTCCCCTCTTTTCGATTTCGTCTGCCGAAGCGTCGTTGCCCTCAACCAGACAGAACGCGGCACGGCCAATTTCCATCTCTGGTTTCTCGTACAGCTCAGTTTCCATCTCGGGTTTTTCCCGGGCAATGAATACCGAGAGGGTAGTTTCTTCGACATACGCGAAGGGCTTTTTCTCACCCACACGAACTCCGATTCTCCGATTTTTTCCGCAGCGAACAGCCGTCTGCTCGGACAATTCATGCACACCGAAGCACAGGAGATCGACTCGATCGCTCTCTCGCGACGCGACAGAAGCGATTTTCTCAATTCGCTGTTGAGCTACTTCAGCTACCACCTCGATTCGATGCATGGCATCCGCTCGATCGATATTCTAAAGGAAGTATTCTGAGTCACCTATACCCATCCGATTTCCCGAAAGCCGAGCAACAGGCTATCAGCACTCTTCTTTTCGCATCAATGAGCTGAAAGTCATAGAGATCAAATCTTTTCGGAATTCGAGTCTCTTTTTGTTATCGGACAGTTGCCCCGTTTCGGTATTACGCCTGTCGAGCCATCCGTTCCAATAACCATAAGCCATCAATGTGATCGCCTTGTCACGATCGTCAGGCGAAAACAGATCGAGTTCCTGCGCCACTTCCGAATCGAGAGCCATTTTGCGCAAGAACTCCGTCAAGCCCTTTTTCAAATCCTTCTCCATGGGTTTTCATCATTTGAACACAACAACACACCTTTTCCCAAGCAGCCTTACGCTTTGTACGTCGGCTACTTCTCCTCTGTCCGCTTGTTGTCCTGCGCCCAATCAAGCTGCAAACCGTTTTAAAAAATTCTCAAAAGTTTGACAAGTAGACAACCATTCGACAACATCGTATCAAAGTTATCAAACAGTCATGCAAAGATACATATCCGCTCGAATTATAAAAATAATTTTGCTATCATCCAACCATTTACATGGACAATACCGACACTTTTCCACATTAGGAAAGTGTACAAGCATACTCAAACATGTCAATAATGGCAAAAAACATGCTTCAAACCGACATCCATCAAACCGGAACAAGCAGACAGAGACATATCCAGGACAACCTGCTCGACCTGGCATTTCTCCAATCCATTATTTCACCTTACGATCTCCATTCCCGTATCAGGAATCGTATTTCACAATGCGGCCGGCCCCTAAAAGGCTGGTGGCACCGTAGACGGCCTGCAGATTGCCCGCATTGAAGCGGTCGAGGAAGTGGCCCCAGGGCCCTTTCCCGCCGATCGAGAGCAGCATCCCATCGGGATGGGATTCGATGATCCGACCCCGGGAATCGGCTTTTCCCAACACCAAACAATTCTCTCAACGATTTTATATCTTAAGCCCACAAGAACGATTTTACCCAACGGGGCCAACTCCATTTTCCACTCGTCAACCCGATACCGCACTTCGCATCACCCACCCGACTCCGACTCTCCTATCTCTATTTTCTCATCCGACCTCCTACCCAAACAAACCTCATTTATTTTTCCATAGCCGTATAGTTCATCGTTTCAGCACACTACAAAGCCCGTCGACTATTTTTCTTCGTTTTTTTCCACCCGACATGCGCCTTCGTTTTGAAATTATTGCTACTTTTGTATCAATTGGAAAAATAATAATCGAAGAATGCCTAAAGTCTATGACAAGGTACATGTTCAAATAAAACCCGATTGGCTCAAAATCAAACTCCCTACCGGCGAAGGATACGCCGAAGTGGACCACATTGTCCGGCAACATGGCCTGCACACCATCTGCAGCAGCGGCAAGTGTCCCAACAAGGGGGAGTGCTGGAGCAGGCGTACAGCCACGTTCATGATTTTGGGCGACATCTGCACGAGAAGTTGTAAATTCTGTGCGACACAAACGGGCAGACCATTACCTACCGATTCGGGCGAACCCGAGAGGGTGGCCCATTCCATCCATTTGATGGGGCTGAAACATGCCGTCATCACCTCCGTTACGCGGGACGATCTGCCGGACGGCGGCGCAGCGCATTGGGCCGCTGTCGTCGAAGCCGTACGGAAAGAGAACCCCGACACGACCATCGAACTGCTCATCCCCGATCTGGATGCCCGGGAGGAGCTGATCGATATCGTTCTCGATTCCCATCCCGACATCGTAGGACACAACCTCGAAACCGTCGAACGGCTCACTCCCGAGGTACGCTCCCGCGCCCGTTACCGCACCAGCCTCCGGACCCTCGCCCACATCGCGGCACGAGGATTCGTCGCAAAAAGCGGCCTGATGGTGGGCCTGGGCGAAAGCGAAAAAGAGCTGCTCGAAGCACTTGACGACCTGGCCGCAGCAGGCGTGAAGATCATCACGCTCGGACAATACCTGCAACCTACGACAACACACTGGCCGGTGGCCCGGTACGTCACGCCGGAAGAGTTCAAACACTATCAGGATGAGGCCTATGCCCGAGGATTCGCCTACGTGGCGAGTGCCCCGCTCGTGCGATCCTCTTACCTGGCCGAACAGGCGCTCGAAGCGTGTAAATGTAAACATTAAACGAAAGGGGATGCGGCGATGACGGAAATCGGATACAGAGACCTCGGAACGATCGACTACATCCCCTGCTGGAGCGAGCAAGAACGACTGTTCGCATCGCTTCTCGAGCAGAAGGGAGAGGGTCGAAGCCCGGAGCAGGCTGGCTGGCTGCTGCTCTGCGAACATCCCCATGTCTACACACTGGGGAAAAGCGGCCACGCCGAGAATCTGCTCATTGACGAAGACCGGCTCCGCAAGTTGGGTGCAGAATTCCACCGCATCGATCGTGGCGGCGATATCACCTACCACGGTCCGGGCCAACTGGTCGGCTACCCCATTCTCGATCTGGAACGTTTCGGGCTCGGACTGAAAGACTACATACACGCCCTCGAACAGGTGGTGATCGAGACGGCCGGCGATTTCGGCATCCGCGGAGAGCGCATCGACGGAGCCACGGGCGTCTGGGTAGAAGGCGGCGGACGACCGTTACGCAAACTGTGCGCAATAGGGGTTCGAAGCTCCCGTTTTATTACCATGCACGGCTTCGCGCTCAACGTAAATACGGACCTCCGCTATTTTTCGTACATCAATCCGTGCGGATTCACGGATCGGGGCGTCACCTCAATCGCGTCGGAGACAGGTTCTCCGGTCGCCATGGTCAGTGTAAAAGAGTCGCTGATCGGACACATGGAAAAAATTATGAATTGTAAAATAATAAAATGAATCACCATGCCAATCGAAAAAAAATGGGTGCTCAAGGAACAGGGTGACCCAAAGCTGGTGGCGGAACTCGCCACCCGGCTTGGTATTTCACCTGTTCTGAGCAACTTACTCGTCCAGCGTGGCATAAGGAGCGAGGAGGAGGCGAAGCGTTTTTTCGCACCCCAGCTGAGCGATCTGCACGATCCGTTCCTGATGAAGGACATGGAGAAGGCGATCAAACGCATCAGTCAGGCGGTGAGAAAAGGCGAAACGATCATGGTCTACGGCGACTACGACGTCGACGGAACCACGGCCGTTGCCCTCGTCTACACTTTCCTCCGGAAATTGGGCCACAACAAGCTACTCTTCTACATCCCCGATCGTTACACCGAAGGATACGGCGTATCGCTGCAGGGCATCGACTATGCGGAACGGAAAGGGGTCTCGCTGATCATTACCCTCGACTGCGGCATCAAAGCGGTCGAAAAGGTTGCGTACGCCAGCAAAAAAGGGATCGATTTCATCATCTGCGACCACCATCTGCCGGGCGACGAGATTCCACATGCCGTAGCCGTGCTCGACTCGAAACAGAGCGACTGCAACTATCCGTTCAAAGAGCTCTCCGGCTGCGGCGTCGGATTCAAACTGGTGCAAGCCTACTGCCTGCACCACGACATTCCCTTCTCCACGATCGAACCGCTGCTCGACCTGGTTGCCGTGAGCATCGCCTCCGACATCGTGCCTCTGGTGGGAGAAAACCGCGTACTGGCATACTTCGGACTGAAACGCCTCAACGAAAAGCCTAACAAGGGACTGCACTCGATCATCAAGATCTGCGGGCTCGACAAACACGTCATCACCATCGACGACATCGTCTTCAAGATCGGGCCGCGCATCAATGCGGCGGGACGCATGCGGGTCGATGAAGAGAGCGAAATCCATTCGGGAGGCCACTCGGCCGTCAACCTGATGATCGAACGCGACGACGCCACCGCCGAAGAGTTCGGCAGTCTGATCGACACCTTCAACAGCGACCGCAAAAGCATCGACCGCAGCGTTACGCAGGAGGCCCATGCCCTGATCGAGAGCAATCCAGAACTCAAGGCCCGCAAAAGCACCGTGATCTACAATCCGAAATGGATGAAAGGAATCGTCGGTATCGTCGCCTCCCGCCTGATCGAGACCTACTACCGACCGACGGTCGTGCTGACCAAAAGCAACGGTTTCGCCACGGGTTCCGCCCGCAGCGTACCGGGATTCGACCTCTACCAGGCGGTAGAATCGTGTGCCGATCTGCTGGAGAACTTCGGCGGTCACATGTATGCCGCAGGCCTCACCCTGAAACCGGAAAACGTACCGGCTTTCACACAACGGTTCAACGACTATGTCGAAACCCACATCGAGCCGCAGATGCTGACCCCTCAGGTGGATATCGACGCCGAACTGCTTTTCAGCGACATTACGCCCCGTTTCCGGGCCGATCTGCTCCGTTTTCAACCTTTCGGACCGGGCAATACCGCTCCGGTATTCGTCACGCGTGGCGTCAGCAACCGAGGCGATGCGAAACTGGTAGGTGCCGAACAGGAACACCTGAAGATGGATCTGGTACAGCGCGAGAAGCCCAACACTTCGATTCCGGCCATCGCTTTCCAGCAACCCACGCACTACGAATGGATTCGCAACGGCCGTCCGATCGATGTCTGCTACACCATCGTCGAGAACCACTACCGCGGCACGGTCTCGCCCCAGCTCCGCATCAAAGACATCAAAACCTGTCTTTAAAAAACAGCCTCCGGGAGGAGAGGAAAAAGAGAGAAAAAAGCGTTCTGTTTTTGCATATTACGGTTTCGTACACTATATTTGCAGATGGAACGAGTATGGTTAGGGGACGATCAAGTCCCCTAACTCGTTCAATATCAACACACTAAACAATACTCAAAGGAACTTTTGTCCATGATCGACGCAACCAAAATCCGGGAACTGGCCCAGGAGAATCTGACACGCGACGACCTTTTTCTCGTCGACGTGCGGGTCTCGCCTGCCGGAGAGATCGAACTGACGATCGACAGCGACGGCTCCGTCTCCGTAGACGACTGCGTAGCCCTCAGTCGCACACTGGAAGAGATCCTCGATCGCGACGAAGAAGATTTCTCGCTCACCGTCTCCTCGGCCGGTATCGGACAGCCGTTGCGGCTGCTGCGTCAATACCGCAAACTGGTCGGATCGCCTCTCGAAGTGGTGCTCGTCAACGGCACGAAAATCCGCGCGAAACTGACGGCAGCCGACGAAGAGGGGATCGAACTCTCCTACTCCGAAAAGGTGGCCGTACCGGGCAAAAAACGAAAAGAAGAGATCGAAGTGGTGAAACGATACGCTTTTACGGAGATCAAAACGGCGGTCGAATATCTCGATTTCAAATAAACAACGATTCCGAAAAACAAAAAACGCAATAGATTACACATGGATAATTTGAATCTGATCAGCAATTTCGCTGAGTTCAAGGAGCTCAAAAACATCGACAAAACCACCATGATCGGTGTCCTGGAGGATGTATTTCGCCATCTGCTCCAGAAGACCTATGAGAACGACGAAAATTTCGATATCATCATCAATCCGGACAAAGGCGACCTGGAGATCTGGCGCAACCGGGTGATCGTGGAAGACGGTGCGGTGGAGAACCCCAACCAGCAGATCGCCCTCTCGGAGGCCCGAAAGATGGACCCCACCTACGAAGTGGGCGAAGAGGTAGCGGACGAAATCAAACTGGAAAGTTTCGGTCGGAGAGCTGTTTTGTCGCTTCGTCAAAACCTCGCATCCCGCATCATGGACCTTGAGAAGGCCAACCTCTACGAGAAATACAGCGACAAAGTGGGCGAGATCATCACCGGCGAAGTCTATCAGGTGTGGAAAAAGGAGATCCTCGTACTCGACGACGAAGACAACGAACTGATCCTTCCGAAAAGCGAACAGATTCCGAGCGACTTCTTCCGCAAGGGCGACACCATTCGGGCCATCGTGTCGAAAGTGGAGATGATCAACAACACGCCGAAGATCATCCTGTCGCGTACGGCTGACGAGTTCCTCGAAAGACTCTTCGAACTGGAGGTGCCGGAGATTTTCGACGGACTGATCACCATCAAAAAGATCGCCCGGATCCCGGGCGAACGGGCCAAGGTAGCGGTCGAATCGTACGACGAACGGGTCGATCCGGTAGGTGCCTGCGTCGGCATGAAAGGCTCGCGCATCTACTCCATCGTCAAAGAGCTGCGCAACGAGAACATCGATGTGATCAACTACACGACCAATCCGCAGCTGTTGATCCAACGGGCACTCAACCCGGCCAAAATCTCCTCGATCAACATCGACGAAGAGAAAAAGAGTGCAGCCGTCTACCTGAAACCGAGCGAGGTGTCGCTCGCCATCGGCAAGGGCGGTCTCAACATTCGTCTGGCCAGCATGCTGACGGGATACGACATCGATGTCTATCGCGAAGTGGAGGAAGAGGATGTCAACCTCGACGAGTTCAGCGACGAGATCGATCAATGGATCATCGACACGCTCAAAAGCGTGGGCTGCGACACTGCGAAAAGCGTACTGGAGCTCTCACCCGAAGAGTTGGCCAACCGTACCGACCTGGAAGAGGAGACCATTCGCGAAGTGATCAATATTCTCAAATCGGAGTTCGAATAGGCTCCGTTTCCGAACCGATACGCCTCCCCCCACTTAATTATAAAGAAAATTCATATCCGCAATAACACAGTATGTCAAACGAACGAAAAATACGACTCCTGCAGGTAGCCAAGGAGTTCAAAGTGGGTCTCGCCACGATCACCGAGTTTCTGGAAAAAAAGGGTGTGCGCATTGAGAATTCGCCCAATTCGCCCATCACACCGGAAATCTATGCGATGATCGAGAAAGAGTTCGGCGGGAACCGCCCAATGAGTGAGCAGCGCAGCATTCGCGACCGCATCTCATTGAAACAGGAGACCGTATCGCTCGAAAACAAAAAAGAGACCACCAAGGAGAACGGATTCAAGGAGGAGGTGATTGTCAAATCGGGCATCGTCAGCGAGGCTCCCTCGTCGCACATCCAGCGACCGAAAGTACTCGGTAAGATCGATCTCTCGACAGGCAAGCCCCAGGTGGAGAAACCGGCTCCGGCTGAGGTCCATCCGCAACCGGCTCCGGCACCGAAACCAGAGCCCAAGGCCGAACAGGCTCCTGCCCAGGTTGAGCCGAAACCGGAACCGAAGCCCGAAACACCGATAGCGAAACCGGCTCCGGCGCCCGTCGTCGAAAAAACGCAACAGCCAGAAGCGGCTGTCGCGAAAGAGAAACCGAAAACGGTTCCGGAACCGAAGCCTGGAATCGTCATTCAAAGCAAAACCTACGACGAACGGATGGCCGAAAATGACGAGAATGTCTTCCGTCCGGGCGAAGAGAATCGTCTTACCGGTCCGAAAGTACTCGGCAAGATCGACGTAGGCGCCTTCGGATCCGACGGCAAAGGACACCGACGCGAAAAACGCAAACGGATCACCAAAGACAAGGTGGATGTCACCAAACAGCAGGGAACGAATGCGTCTGGTTCGGAACGTTTCTCCCGGCCCGGCCCCGGCGGAGCAGGATCGCAAGACGGCGGCGACCGCAACAACGCAGGAAAAGAGAAGAAAAAAGCCAAGAAAGGCGCCAAGCCGATCCTGAGACCCGAAGTAAGCGAAGAAGACGTACAACGTCAGATCAAGGATACGTTGGCCCGCCTCACCGCCAAAGGGAGCAAAACCAAAAGTGCCAAATACCGCAAGGACAAACGGGAGGCCGTATCGGCTCGTCTCAACGAAGAGATGGAGCGCGAGGAGCAGGAAAAGAGCGTTTTGCGCGTGACGGAGTTCGTTACCGTGAGCGATCTGGCGACCATGATGAATGTGCCTGTCACGGAGGTCATCACCGCTTGCATGAACCTGGGACTCATGGTCTCGATCAACCAACGGCTCGACGCCGAAGCCCTGGTCGTAGTTGCCGAAGAGTTCGGCTACAAGGTGGAATTCGTTTCGGCCGACATCCAGGAATCGATCGAGGATACCGAACCCGATCGGGAAGAGGACCTCGTGCCGCGTCCACCCATCGTGACGGTCATGGGCCATGTCGACCACGGTAAGACCTCGTTGTTGGACAACATCCGCAAGACCAATGTCATCGAAGGCGAAGCGGGCGGTATCACGCAACACATCGGCGCCTATAGCGTGGAACTGAACGGACAAAAAATCACCTTCCTCGATACGCCGGGACACGAAGCGTTTACCGCCATGCGTGCCCGCGGAGCCAAAATCACCGACGTGGCGATCATCATCATCGCGGCCGACGACAACGTGATGCCGCAAACCATCGAGGCGATCAACCATGCTACGGCGGCAGGCGTACCGATGGTATTTGCGATCAACAAAATCGACAAACCGGGAGCCAATCCCGACCACATCCGCGAACAGCTCTCACAGATGAACTACCTGGTGGAAGAGTGGGGCGGTAAATACCAGTCGCAGGAGATCTCTGCAAAAAAAGGCATCAATCTCGACAAATTGCTCGAAAAGGTGCTTCTCGAGGCAGAGTTCCTCAATCTCAGAGCCAACCCGAATCGAAAAGCCGTCGGCACGGTCATCGAATCGACGCTCGACAAAGGGCGTGGCTACGTGGCTACGGTACTCGTTCAGAACGGTACGCTGCATATCGGCGACGTGATGCTCTCCGGGATCCACTCCGGTCGTGTAAAGGCCATGTTCAACGAACGCGGCCAAAAAGTGACGGAAGCGCCCCCCTCCACCCCGGTATTGGTGTTGGGTCTCAACGGAGCACCTCAGGCCGGCGACACGTTCAATGTGATGGATGATGACAAGAGCGCCCGCGCCATTGCCAACAAACGCGAACAGTTGCAGCGCATACAAGGCCTCAGGACCCAGAAACACGTCACGCTCGACGAGATCGGCCGACGGATCGCCATCGGCAACTTCAAAGAGCTCAACATCATCGTCAAGGGCGACGTGGACGGTTCCATCGAGGCGATGACCGACTCTCTGGAACGCCTTTCGAAAGAGGAGGTTCAGGTCAACGTGATCCACAAGGCGGTCGGTCAGATCTCCGAATCCGACGTACTGTTGGCCGCAGCATCGAATGCAATCATCGTCGGTTTCCAGGTTCGGCCCTCCATGGGTGCCCGTAAACTGGCCGAGAAAGAGGAGATCGAAATCCGGCTCTATTCGATCATCTACGATGCGATCAACGACATCAAAGATGCCATCGAAGGCATGCTCGAACCGCTTACCAAAGAGGAGATTGTCTGCTCGGTGGAGGTACAGGAGGTCTTCAAGATCTCGAAGGTGGGAACCGTAGCCGGATGTATCGTCCGCGAAGGAAAACTTACACGCAATACGTCGATCCGCGTAATTCGCGACGGCATCGTAATCCATACGGGACGTCTCGGATCGCTCAAGCGGTTCAAAGACGATGTGAAAGAGGTTATCTCCGGCATGGAGTGCGGTCTCAACATCGAAAGTTACAACGACGTACGTATCGGCGACATCATCGAGGGATACGAAACCGTCGAAGTGAAACGCTGATCGTGCAAAGGGGCGGTCTACCACCGACACTCCCCAGGATCATAAACCAAGCAGGAAGAGCCGAAAGGGATACAACCCTTTCGGCTCTTTGCACAGATCAAACACTCGGACACCGTTCATTCAGTAACTTTATAGCCTACTCTTCATCAGCGATCGCAGCATACCGTTTTTTTGAGAAGTAGCCCGCATTGAAGTGAATTTTGTCAATGACGGACAACCTGCTATCTTTTGAGTTTATGCCGAACTCCCGTTACTTATGGTATGGATTTCAGAACCAGTATGCATAGAACTACCTATTTCCCTGTATGGTCTATGCGGTTTTATTTTATATTTTTCTTAGCAAAAGCAGATCATCCATCAAGACCGCATATATTACCATAAATACGAGAAATAAGCGTGAAAGCGATTCCTATTTCAGAGATCCATTCTCAAATCTGGAAACAAACACTTTCCCATCAACCAATTTTGCTTGAAAACGGCAACTCCCTTTGACACCCATGTCGCTGAAAAATACAGTATACCAACCATCACCTCCTGTCGATATAGATGTTACCTCAGATTTATCTTCTGGGCCATCCTGCGCTCCGGTACGGAAAAGCCAAACTGCATAGCCGCCACCATCATATTCAAACTCATTACGCAATTTGGAAAGAATCTCGGGGGAAAAATGTTCTACAACATCTTCAAAATCACCAGACCCATCGCTCCCGAAAATGTATTCATCATATAGCTCTTGCAAAAAAGCATTCACTTGATTCTGTTCGTTAACGCTCACGGATTCGGTAGTCTCCTCCATAGACTCTTTGAATGGAGTCTTTTGTGACGAACCGCCACACGATGCAAGGATTACATAAACATAAAGGATAAAAAGATTAAAAATAACTCTTTTCATAATAATCATAATTTAACGTGAGTTCGACGAATTATAAGTTCTTGTAAAATTGGCGATTAGCGATAGCAAAGTTATAGAATTATGTTGTATGACAGATGATTTAACTTCGCAGATTTTCAATTCTGCAAATTTTTTGATGCTACGATGGCAAAATATACGCTTAAACCTATCACAAAGCGCAAATATCACCGTGATTCCACTATGTCCAAAGCTGAAATCATGCTTGTCATGATACTTTTCCATGATTCGGGCTATCCGTTGTCTGAAGCGTTTCTATCAGGAAAAGATCTGCAAGCATATGCGCCATCTTTTTCCAAAGGTTGTCTCATATAACCGTTTTGTGGTACCGGGGAAAGAGGTAGCCATCCCACTGGCTCTGTTCATCAAGAAGGTACTTTTGGGCTAGTGCACAAGAATCAGCTTCGTAGACAGTGCCTCCTTACGGATATGCAAGAACCAGAGAATCCATATTCATAAAACATTCAAGGGAATAGCACAAAGAGGGAAATGTTCCATGGCTGGTTCTTCGGATTCAAGCTACACCTGGTTATCAATGATAAAGGTGAAATCCTTAATTTCATGTTTAAACCGCTCCTTGGTACGGGTTTTGAGTTGGGAAGAGCGCATGAAACCGAACCAAAAGCTCCGCTACATACTGGAGATTGCCAACGTACTCTCCCTTCTGGCCTGCATCGCCATTCTGTTTTCTCTCTCCTACGACGTATTGATCTCCGGCGATTACACCTCTCGCAAGAGCTATCCGGGCATCCAGTTTCTGGCCTGTCTCGTTCTGCTCTTCGATTTCTTCCTGCGACTCTATGCCTCCGAGCAAAAAGGTCGTTTCTGGCTTCGTCATTGGCCCATGCTATTGGTCTCCATCCCCTACCTCAACATACTCGGCTGGACAGGCGTCGACCCGACCAAAGGCCTCTACCTGTTGCTCAAAACGATTCCGTTGCTTCGGGGATTCTGGGCCATCTGGATCATCGTGGATTGGATCGCCAGCCACAAAATCCGTGGATTGCTCTGGTCCTATCTTCTGACGGTCGTCGGATTCACCTATTTCTGCGCGCTGATCTTCTACGCCTATGAGATGGGAAGCAACCCCAAACTCGACGGATTCGGCGACAGTCTCTGGTGGGCCTGGATGAATGTAACGACAGTCGGAGCCGAAATATTCGCTGTTACAGGAGTCGGGAAAATACTCTCGGTCGCACTGCCCAGCCTGGGGATGATGATGTTTCCGGTCTTCACGGTCTACATCACGGCCCGACTAAAAGAGGACAACGCCTCTGCCCGACGGGGAAAGACAACAGAAGAGGAACGTTCGCCTCGCAAACCGAAGAAATAGGGATACAAACAACCTTCGCACGACCCGAATCGTACGCAAAGTCGACTGAACGATTCCTGCAGAAGTCCTGCGCCCTGCCCTGCGATCAATTTTTCCGCATCTCGTTCTGTTCCTGAAGCAGATCGCGAATCTGAGTCAGCAATACCTCCTCTTTCGAAGGAGCGGGAGGCGCTGCCTTCTCTTTCTCGCTTTTACGGGCCATGCTGAGCAGTTTGACCAACAAAAAGACACAGGCGGCCAGAATCATGAAGTCGACGCAAGACTGGATGAAAGCCCCGTAGTTCCAAGTCACCGCAGCTGCTCCTTCCGCCACCTTGTGGGGATTGAGCACCACGCTGAAGCTGGAAAAATCGGTATGGCCGAGCAACATGCCGAGCGGCGGCATCAGCACATCGTTGACAAACGACGACACAATTTTACCGAACGCTCCGCCGATAATTACACCCACGGCCATGTCGACCATGTTACCGCGCAGTGCAAACGATTTGAATTCCTGAATCAGACTCATAGCAATCTATTTAACATGAAACAAACACTACATACGATCGTATCAAATTTATGCCAAAAATCTCTTTTCGCAAACCTTTTTCAAGACTCGCACGGATTCCGGCACATGCTATCCGAAAGATCTCCGGCCCTCTCCTATTAGAACACCTTTTCGGTATCAGAAAAAATTCCTCTTCCTGCCTCTCTTTCGGAACGGTTCCGATCACAAACAAAGAGAGAGAGATTTTACAATGTTTTGCCGGCATAAGTTTGGTAATTCAGATTCTTTGCGTTACTTTTGTCACTGCAATCGAGAAAAAAATGCCCCGATTTGGGCATAAATGATTGAAGGAGAGGTGCGTGAGTGGCTGAAACGACCGGTTTGCTAAACCGGCAAGTGGGATTACTGCTTCACGGGTTCGAATCCCGTCCTCTCCGCCAGGGCCTCTTCCCAAAGAGGGGGGGGTGGAAAACAGGGCAACAAAGAGGGATGCCAAGCTTCCTGAAAGGGTTAACCCCGACGAGGAATACACAAAGAGGAATGCAAATCCTGAAAGAGTTAAGCCCGGCATGGTAACGATAAGGCTCGTAAATCTTGATTTACGAGCCTTATCTCTTTTTTGGCAAAGGACAAAGAATCCCAAAAACCTGTCCTCTATTTCGTCACAAAATCATTGCAAGCATCGCAGGAAGTCAACTCCCTGACCTCTCTACTCGTTATAACTTCTTGTTGTAAGTACCGTCGATCTTTGTTTCATAGGAGGCTCCAAGACGTCCGCAGGAGATATCGCCTTGATTCATATAGATGATTCTTCCCTCATCGAGCAGCGCGAAATTCAGAATCTGTCCCTGCAAAATATACGTCAAGCGGCCATTGGCATACTTGTAGAGTCCCGCACCATAGGTCTCGCTCTCCGTGTTGATCGAGAGGTAGAGCGCCCCATTCAGCGTGTTCATGTAAGGCATACTCGGAAGATCCTCCACCAGGATGCGCGGATCCGTTCCATCGGAATTCATCGAACGGACCACCCATCCCTTGGCTCCACTGTACGTAACATAGATCTTGTCGTCGTCTCCGATAACGAATCGGATGTTGTTGGACGTTTCGAGCAACACCTGTTCATCGGTTCCGTCCTGTTTGCAGGAGACCAGACTGACTTTCGGAAAATCGATGTAATCCATATAGTAGAACCGATCTTCGTAGAGTATCGGGTCGCCCATCTCCCTATCCATCACCTGAACGCTTCCACTTCCGTCCAGCGCACAAGCGTATACACCCGGAGAACTAAAGAGGTACCTGTAATAGATACGTCCCTCCAAAATATAAAAATCGTAAAGCACATCGTCCGGAGCGGAGATCATGGTTTTTTCCGATCCATCCTTTTTGACCCTCCAGATCTTATATTTTTTCTGTTCGTCGGGGACGGATGTATCGAAAGGCATGTAATACACGTAATCGCCCTCCGCACAGATGAATTGGAAACTGTAATCTATGTTTGCTTCCTGGGGTTTAGCGATGGTGTCAAGCGCCAGTCTCTCCCCCGTCACCTTATCCTGACGGACCAGCATCAGCTGCTCATCCACCAACACGGAGAAATAGAGAGCCTCCGCATCTTCCGAAGCGCATCCGAGACCGGGAACCATGTTACAGATTTTGGTATAATCGCCACAAACGATCGGCTGATTTCCGCTATCCCCGTCACCATCAGAGCCACTCTCATTCTCCTTCAGGCATCCTGTGAAAGTCAGTGCGACAACAGCCAATGCGACCAGCCAGCCATTTCTTTTCATGTTTTTTCTCTTTTATATCATTTTCCGGCGGCCAAAATAACGAATATCCTTCAAACGGCCAAAACGGATCGTTCCTTCCTAAAATCCCTGTCTCAAAACCGCTATCGGTCAACCTGTACAAAAAAATAGTCCATCTGTTTTATAGTTCGATCGGCTCCGATAAAACAACGCCACTCAAAAGCCCGGAAAATATTTCCATCAAAAATTTGCTTTTCCATTTTATTTTCTGCCATTATTTTCATACCTTTGCATTATAAGTTAGGCACTCTTCCGACCAAGGTTCCACTCCAAACTCCATTTCGTCATGAAAAAAAGAGACCCGTTACGTACCGCATGCCGTCTGACCGCAGCAGCGACGCTCCCGTTATTTCTCCCGCAAATCGCTGCAGGCAAGGAGAAACCCAAGGAACAACCGATGAACATCCTGTTCATCATGTGCGACGACCACTCCTACCAAACTCTGAGCGCCTACGACACCCGCTACATCCGAACGCCGAACCTCGACCGGATCGCCCGCGACGGAGTCCGTTTCACCAACAGTTTTGTGGCCAACTCCCTGAGCGGACCGAGCCGTGCCTGTATGCTGACCGGGAAACACAGCCTGGCCAACGGATTCACCGACAATACGCAACGTTTCGACAATACACAGACCACCTTTCCGAAACTTCTCCAGGCCGCAGGCTACCACACCGCCGTCGTAGGCAAATGGCACCTGAAATCGAACCCGACAGGATTCGACTACTGGAACATCCTGATCGGACAGGGCGAATACTATAACCCCCGATTCAACTGCGAGGGAAAGGTCTCCCGCCGCGAAGGGTACGTGACCGAGCTGATTACCGACCTTGCCATCGGCTGGCTCGACTCGCTTCCGGCCGACGGCCGGCCTTTCTGCCTGCTGCTCCACCACAAAGCGCCTCATCGCACCTGGATGCCCGACACCCGCGACCTGCAACTCTATACCGATTCTCTGCTGCCGTTGCCCGACAATTTTTACGACGATTACGCTGGACGTCCGGCAGCCCAGGAGCAGAAGATGAGCATCGCCAAGGACATGGACCTCGTCTACGATCTCAAACTCGCCGATAAGGAGAACGAAATTCACTCTGCACCCAGGCTGGAACGCTTAGGGCGCAACCTCTACACATCGCTCCCGCCGGAGGATCAGGCCGCCTGGGACGCCCATTACGGCCCGATAATCCAACGATTCAAAGAGGCCGGACTGACCGGCAAAGCGTTGGCCGAATGGAAATACCAGCAATACATGCGCGACTATCTGCGGGTCGTACATGCGGTCGATCGCAACGTGGGACGCATACTCGACTACCTCGACGCACACGGGCTGGCCGAAAACACACTCGTGGTCTATACCTCCGATCAGGGATTCTACATGGGAGAACACGGCTGGTTCGACAAACGGTTCATGTACGAAGAGTCGATGCGTACCCCGCTGCTCATGCGTCTGCCGAGCGGGAAACGGGGCGACATCGAGGAGCTCGTACAGAATATCGATTACGCTCCGACCTTCCTGGAGTTGGCCGGGGTAACGGTTCCGGAGGAGATGCAGGGAGAGTCGTTGCTTCCGCTCCTCCAGGGAAAACGAACCCCGTGGCGCCAATCGCTCTACTACCACTATTTCGAATATCCGGCCGAACATGCCGTACGTCCCCACTACGGAGTCCGCACCGATCGCTGGAAACTGATCCGGTTCTACGGCGGGCTCGATGCCTGGGAGTTGTATGACCTCCGGGAAGATCCCTCCGAAATGCGGAATCTCTACGGCGAAAAAGGAACGGAACGAATCACCGCCCGGTTGAAAAAAGAGCTGGAACGGCTGCGGGAACAATACGACGGCCCGTTCCTCCCGAAGACCGAATAACGGTCTGAAATCTTCGGTCGATCACCCCCTCGCGGAACGGCCCGTTCGGGAGCGAAGAGGAGCTGTTTCGTCCGTCATACTCGCCGCCTTCGCCTCACCGACTTGCAACTGCCTGCCGTTTGTACTATCTTTGTGGGTCATAAAGAGAGAAAGATGAAATTCGAAGAACTCGCACTGCACGAAGATATCATGAAGGGTCTCGAAGCCATGAACTTCGAGGAGATGACCCCGGTACAGGAGCAGACCATTCCCGTCATCCTGCGGGGAGACGACCTGATCGGATGTGCCCAAACCGGCACGGGAAAGACAGCGGCCTACACGCTTCCGCTGCTCGAAAAACTCTCGCGAGAGGGCAATCCGGAGAACGTGGTACGTTCGCTTATCGTGGTACCGACCCGCGAACTGGCGCAACAGATCGATGTTCAGTTCCAAGGCTTCTCCTACTTTCTGCCGGTCTCCACGACAGTCGTGTACGGTGGGGGCGACGGAGCCGGATGGAGTCAACAGAAACAGGGAATGCTCATGGGGTCGGATATCGTCGTGGCGACGCCGGGGCGTCTGCTGGCTCACATCACCAACAGCGGCATCGATCTCTCGCATGTGACCTATTTCGTACTCGACGAGGCCGACCGAATGCTCGACATGGGATTCCACGACGACATCATGCGCATCATCACCCAACTGCCCCGGGAGCGGCAAACCATCCTGTTTTCGGCTACGCTGCCGCCCAAAATCCGGCAACTGGCCAAACAGATCCTGCGCAACCCCACCGAGATCAGCATAGCCATCTCCAAACCGAACGAAGCGATCGAACAGGGGGCTTACGTACTCTACGAACGGCAAAAAATGGAGCTCATCCACGAACTGTTCGGCGTACCGCAGCAGACAAAAACCATCATCTTCGCCTCTTCGAAGCAGAAAGTCAAGGAGTTGGCCTTCGCGCTCAAGCGTATGAAACTGAATGTGGCTCCCATGCACTCCGATCTCACGCAGGAGAAACGCGAAGAGGTGATGCTCGACTTCAAAAACGGCAAGATCGATATACTCGTAGCGACGGACATCGTAGCGCGGGGCATCGATATCGAAGACATCGGCACGGTCGTCAATTACGACGTACCCCACGACCCGGAAGATTACATCCACCGCATCGGACGTACGGCACGCGCCAGCGCCACAGGACGGGCCATCACCTTTGTCAACGAATACGAACAGGGGAAATTCCACCGCATCGAACAGTTCATCGAACGCGATCTGCCGAAACTTCCTCTTCCGGAACGATTGGGGCCGGCTCCCGTCTACGAGCCGGGGAAAGAGGAGCGTCGCGGCGGCCGTGGCTCCGGAAAAGGACGGGGGGCCGGACGATCGCACAACAGGAGTCGTCGCCCGGGAGATGCCGGAGAGAAGCGCCCGACCCCAGGAAAGGCGGCCTCGACAAAGGGTCCTTCGGATTCCACGTCGCAACCTGTGCCGCAGCCTCAGCAAGGAACAAACGGGGAAGCCCCGCGCAGAAAGAAGCACCACGGCAGGTTCCGCCGAAAGGGTCAAGCCAACAAACAGGAGCCCCGGAACGAATAACCCTCGCCACATCGGCTTCCCTCTCGAAGCGAAGTTTCGCGGAAATCTCTCCTGAAATTCCGTCCGGCAAAGAGGTGCAGGAAGAGAAAGAGCAGCAAGAGAGTCATACTTCCCGACGTTCCGATCTTGGAAAACGACTCCTTCCAAAGACAAAACCGGGAAGCGAAACGTTTCGCTTCCCGATCGATTTTCGCACGCCGTTCACGCTCTTCTCTCCCCACAAGTCCGACTTCCACCTGCCGACTTGCGACAGGCTTGCGGAATGGGTTGTGCCGACTTTCCGAACGGTTGCCGCAACGCAACTTGTCGGATTTCCGCCCCAACCTCTTCCTACCGAACCGAAGAACAGTTTCCGTCGTACGAAACTCCAACTAAGCCTGTTTTTGTAGCAGAATCTCATCGATCAACCGCACGAACTCCTGCTTGGGCATCGCCCCCTGAGCCATCTGCGGCTTTCCGTTGAGCGGGATGAAAAGAATCGACGGGATCGATCGGATGCCGAATACTCCGGCCAACTCTCTTTCCGCCTCGGTATCTACCTTATAGATATCGACCTTGTCCTTATATTCGTCGGCCAACTCATCGATGACCGGAGCAATGCTCCGACAGGGGCCGCACCATGCGGCGTAAAAATCGACGATCGCCGGCTTATCTCCGAGGAACTTCCACTCCCCCGGATTCTTCTCATAATCGGCCACTTTTTTCAAAAATTCGGCCTTTGTCAAATGTATGGCAGCCATTTTCGTATCGGTTTAAAAGATTTATTTTCAGTTTCCGGGAGCTGGCAGATGAAATGCCAGCTCCCGGAAACCCCTATCAGAGCTTTTCGCCCAACTTGGCCTCGACCTCCTCTTTGGGCAACGGTTTGGTGCAGAAGAACCAGTCGTGGCAGGTAATGGCTCCGGAGTGGTCGTTCATCCGCTCCTTGGCCACCCCGCAGGAACCTGCGGTCGGGACGATCACCTCGTCGCCGGGACGCCAATCGGCCGGAAGCGCCACGCTGAAGGCATCCACCGTCTGCAACCCGATGAGCGCACGTTTGATCTCGTCGAAATTGCGCCCCAAAGCGAGCGGATAGTAGATGATGGCGCGAATGATCCCTTTCGGATCGATGAAGAAGACGGCACGTACAGCCTGAGTTTTACTCTCTCCCGGTTGAATCATTCCATATTTGCTGGCGACATTCATCGACACGTCTTCGATGAGCGGGAACTTCACCTCGATGTTCTTCATACCCCGATATTCGATCTTTTCCTGAATCGTACGCAACCAGGCGATGTGGCTGTAGAGTCCGTCGATCGAAAGTCCGATGAGCTGACAGTTGAGTGCTTCGAACTCTTTGGCCATGCGACCGAACGTCATGAACTCGGAGGTGCAGACCGGCGTAAAGTCGGCAGGATGGCTGAACAGGATCACCCATTTGCCTTTGAAATCGTTCGGGAAGCTGATTTTCCCCTGTGTGGTCACCGCTTCGAAAGAGGGAGCCTGGTCCCCAATGCGCGGCATGCTGATGATGTTTTCGTTTTCCATACTATTTGTTTTTATCGATGAATATTGATTTTCGATTGATGACACAAAAATAGAGCCTGATTTTGCATCAATCAAACAGATGTTTTCTATCTTTGTATTGACAACATCTATAACAACATGACCTTACAACAACTCGAATACATCGTCGCGGTGGAGCGCCATCGCCATTTTGTCCGGGCTGCGGAAGCCTGCAGCGTCACCCAGCCCACACTGAGTTCCATGATCCACAAGCTGGAGGAGGAGTTGGGAGTCACCATCTTCGATCGCTCGAAACACCCGGTGGAACCGACGGCCATCGGCAGTCGAATCATCGCCCAGGCCCGCATCGCACTCAGCGACATGGGTCGACTCCACGAACTGGTACTCTCCGAAACCACCACCCTCGCCGGCCGACTGAATATGGCGATTATTCCGACCATTGCCCCCTATCTGGTTCCCGATTTCATCGGCCGTTTCAAGACGGATTACCCGGACGTCGACCTGACCCTTTCGGAGATGCGCACGAAATTCATCATCGAACGGCTGCTCGACTCTTCGCTCGACATGGCGATTCTGGCCACACCGCTCGATCATCCCGACTTGCTGGAGATCCCGCTCTACTACGAACGGTTCGTCATCTATGTCTCACCTGCCATGCAGGAGGAAGATCACGATTTCCACGCCGACCATCTTCCCGAAAAGGGGCTATGGGTACTGCAAGAGGGACATTGCCTGCGGAACCAGGTCTTCAACTTCTGCAATCGGTCACAAGGAACCGACCACACCTACGAGGCCGGCAGCATCGACACGTTGGTCCGCATCGTCGATCGCAACGGAGGTTACACCATCATTCCCGAGCTCCACATAGGATTCCTCTCCGACAAACAGCTGCTCAACATACGGCCGATCTCCGACCCGCCGGCCGTTCGGGAGATCTCGCTGGTTATCCGAAAAGACTATCTGCGCGAACGGATGCTGAATGCCGTCGCCGATACCGTGAAGAAAATCATCCCGGAAGAGATGCTCGACGAACGGTTGAAAAAATTCTCCATCCGTCTCTGAGCAGGACCGTCCCCGTAACACTCATTCAGAAACCACAGGAAGAGAAGAAATAGCATAAAAAAGGAGACGACCGGGCCATACAAACCCGATCGTCTCCTTTTTACACCGCACAACAACCTACATGCCGAAGCCGAAAAGCGATATCCGCTCGTAAACGACGCTCAGCACGCCGAGCAACACGATTCCCGCGGTACAAACCATGAGACTTATGCGCGTATAGTTGTCGGATCGGAACGGCGCGATCGGTTCGTCCGTCGAATTGATGAACATCGCCTTGACTACCAGCAGGTAGTAATAAAGCGAGATAATCGTATTGAGCAACGCGATCAGCACCAGTCCGTAATACCCCTGACCGGCCGCAGCCGCAAAGATGAAAAACTTGCTGAAAAAGCCGGCAAAGGGAGGAATCCCCGCCAAGGAGAAGAGCGCCAGCATCATGACGACGCTCAATTTCGGATTGGTCCGATAGAGTCCGTTGTAATCCTCCATCATCACCTTTCCCGTGCGTTGTTCGACGGCAGAGATCACCCCGAAAGCGGCGAGATTCGAAACCATGTAGACCAATACGTAGTAGACCAATGCCGTCATGCCCTGCGCATCCGCACTGATCACGCCGAGCATGAGGTAACCGGCCTGCGAGATGGAGGAGAAGGCGAGAAAACGTTTGAGGTTTTTCTGCCGGATGGCGAAAAGATTCGCCACGGTAATCGACAACACGATGAGCGCATAGAGCATCCATTGCCATTCGACGGCGATCGCCGGAAACACCTTCAACAGAATGGTCATCAGAACAAAAGCGGCCGAACCTTTCGAGATCACCGACAAATAGGCTGTCACACTGGTCGGAGCCCCCTCGTACACGTCGGCAGTCCAGAGGTGGAAAGGCACAAGGGAGATTTTGAAAGCCATGCCCACGACAAAGAAGACGAAAGCCATAATCTGAAGCGGACTGCCATCGATTCGGGCAGCGAGATCATCGAAATAGAGCGTGCCGGTCGTGCCGTAGATCATCGAGATTCCGTAGAGAGAAAGAGCTGAGGCGAATACTGCCGTCAGGATATATTTGGCGCCTGCCTCGGCCGAACGCCTTTTGTATTTGTCGAAGGCAGCCAAGGCAGCCATCGGGATCGAAGCGGTCTCCAGTCCGATAAAGAAGAGCAGGAAATGGCCCGCCGACATCATGAAATACATACCGAGCAGGGTGGAAAGCGTCAGAAAGTAGAACTCGCCCCGACGTATGCGCGTGCGATCGCCTTCGAGCCACGTATGGGCCTGCATGAAGACGAGCAAGGTACCCACATTGAGAATGCTTTTGATGACCGTCAGCATGGGTCGGTAAACATACATTCCTCCAAATGCCTCGCACGACTCGTGCGGAAAGAGACACCACACCGTATGGGCCCCGAACAACAGGCAGGCTACCAACTGGAAATGGCGCAGGCTCCGTTCGGAACCGAACAGGTCGTAGAGGAGCAGGATCACCATCACGGCAATCAACGGGAGCTCCTCCCTCATGTATAGAAAATTCGAATAATCCATTTTTCTGTGAAGGCTTCTTATTTGACGAGTTGTTCAATAACCGGAAGGATACTCTCCGAGATCATGTCGGATAACCCGAGCGGGAAAAGGCCGATGGCGGCAATCGCGACGATCAGCGTCACGACCGAAATGCGTTCGAACCAGGCGGCATCCGTAAGGGCAAGGTGATTCTGATTGACCACCGGGCCATAGAGGAGTTTCCCCACGACACGCAGAATATAGACCGCCGTAATGACGATCGATGTCGCTGCGACAAGGGTCAGCACCCTGTGAAACAGATCGGCATGCTGGAACGAGCCGACAAAAACGCTCATCTCGGCAACGAATCCGCTCAAGCCGGGCAATCCGAGCGAAGCGAGACCGGCGATCACGTAACCCGCCCCCAGGAAGGGCATGATCCGCATGAGTCCGCCCATCTCACGGATATCGCGGGTATGGGTTCGGCCGTAAATCATACCGATCAGGGCGAAGAAGAGGGCGGTCATCAAGCCGTGCGAAAGCATCTGGAGCACAGCGCCGGTCATGGCGGTTCGGTTCAACATCAGGATGGCGAAGAGCACCAATCCGCAGTGGCTCACCGAGGAGTAGGCATTGATGTATTTCAGGTCGGTCTGCACGCAGGCCGAGAAGGCTCCGTAGACCACACTGATTCCCGTGAGGATGAGAAAGAGCCACGACAGCTCCTGCGCCGCCTCGGGCATGAGGAAAATCGCCACCCGGAAACAGCCGTATCCGCCCAACTTCATCAGTACGCCCGCATGAAGCATCGAAACCGAAGTCGGGGCCGAAGCATGACCGTCGGGAGACCAGGTATGGAAGGGGAAAAGCGCTCCGAGCACCCCGAATCCGACGAACGTAAGCGGGAAAAAGAGTCGCTGGGCACTCATCGGGATCGAATTTTCGGCAATCTCCAGAATGTTCATCGTAAGCGGAGCACCCTCGGGAGCCGAATGGAAGTAGATACCGAGGATGCCGACGAGCAGCAGAGCCGACCCACCCATCAGCATCAGAGTCAGCTTCATGGCGGAGTACTCTTTGCGACCCGTACCCCATACGCCGATCAACAGATACATCGGGATCAGGGCGATCTCGTAGAACATGAACATCGTAAAGAGGTCGATCGAGATGAAGAAGCCGAACACGCCGACGGAAAGCAGACAGAACCACAAGAAAAACTCTTTGGGCAGCGGATCCATCTTCCAGGAGGCGAACACTCCCGTAAATACGATCAACGACGAGAGGATCAGCATGGCGACCGAGATACCGTCGACGCCCACCGCATAATGGATATTGAGCGGGGCAAACCAGAGCAGATCGGCTCTGAAAAGCATTTCGGCCGTATCTCCGGCAGCTCTGGCCGACAGATAGGCCGCCAGCGTCCCGAAAGCGAGCGCCACGAGCATCGAAGCGCCCGACACCATGACGATCCGTATCTGACCCATGTTGCGGGAGAGCCAAAGGCCCAGCATCATGAGAAGCGGAATCGCCACGAAAAGGGAAAGGAAATTCATATCGTCTCTTTTTTATCTATTTACATAAGAATGAGCCATACGGTCAGGACCAATGTCCCGAGCAGGAAGACATAGGCATATTGCTGCACCTGACCCGATTGCAATCCGCGAATCGCCATCGAAGCACGACCGGTCAGCCAGGCGAGACCGTTCATCGCCCCGTCGATCACATGGCGATCGAACCAGGCGAGACCGCTGCAGATACCGCCGAAAATGATTCGACGCGTCACAAACAGATAGGCTTCGTCGATATAAAAGCGACGATACGCAGCTCTGTGCAGCCGTGGGAAAGTCGCTTCGAGCCTGTCGGGCAGGGAATTGGTCCCTTTCCGGTAGAAGCAGGTTGCCAGGGCGATGGCCAGGCAGGCGATCAGTACGCTCAAACCCGCCACACGCCAATCGATATGAATCGGCAAAACCGCTCCGGTCGCACTCACGAAATGACCGAAGGGAATGAATCCCGCCACACAGGTGATGGCAGCCAGAATCACGAGAGGCACGGTCATGCTCCCCGGAGCCTCGTGCGGCTCATGTTCCTGTTCAGCCGGAACGGCCCAGAAAATATTGTAATAGAGCCGGAACATGTAGAAGGCCGTGATTCCTGCGATCACACTCATCGTCCACCCCATCCAGGGGCTGAAGGCGAAAGCTGCCGCCAAGATCTCATCCTTGCTGAAGAAGCCGGAGAAGGGCGGGATGCCCGAAATGGCGAGACAGGCGATCAGGAAGGTAATGTGCGTCACGGGCATCTTCTTACGAAGTCCGCCCATGCGACTCATCTCGTTGCTGTGCACGGCATGGATGATCGCGCCGGCACCGAGGAAGAGGAGCGCCTTGAACATCGCATGGGTAAAGAGATGGAACATCGAGGCCATATAGCCGAGACCGTCGTGTCCCTCCATCCCGGAGACACCCAGCGCCACCATCATGAATCCGATCTGCGAGATGGTCGAGAAGGCGAGGACCCGCTTGATATCGGTCTGCACACAGGCCACCACGGCGGCATAAAGCGAGGTGACGGCACCGACGACAGCGATGAAGACGAGTACCTCCGGCGTTTCGAAATAGTAGAGCGGGAAGAGTCGCGCTACGAGATAGACACCGGCCACGACCATCGTCGCGGCATGAATCAGGGCCGAAACAGGTGTCGGGCCCTCCATGGCGTCGGGCAACCAGATATGAAGCGGGAACATGGCCGACTTACCGGCGCACCCCATGAAGATCAGGGCAGTGGCCCAGCTCATCACCGAACAACCGAGGAAGGTACGCCCGGCAGCACCGGCAAACACCGATGCATTGCCCGAGGTGAGGGTTTCGAAGCTGAATGTTCCGGCAAAATAGGAGAGCAGCAGAATTCCGATGAGGAATCCCAGGTCGGCGAATCGGGTAACGATAAAGGCCTTCTTCGAAGCAGCGACAGCCTCCGGTTTCGTGTAATAGAACCCGATCAGCAGGTAGGATGAAACGCCCACCAACTCCCAGAAAATATAGGTCTGAAAGATGTTGGTTGCCACCACGAGACCCAGCATGGAAAAGGAGAAGAGCGACAGGAAAGCGTAGTAACGTTGGAAGCCGCGCTCCCCTTTCATGTAGCCGAAGCTGTAGAGATGAACCATGAGCGAGACGGTGGTAATCACCACCAGCATCATGACCGAGATCGGATCGAGCAGGATCCCGAGGTCAATATGGAGCTGATCCGTGAAACGGAGCCACTCGAAATTCCACGCCACGACAGGCGGATGAATACCCTCGACCCGCGGAGCGGAAAAGAACTGCCATGCCGCGACATAGGAAAGAACTGCCGCGAGACCCAGGGAGAGTGTTCCCACGATACCGGCAGTCCGTTCGGAGAGCTTCATGCCCACCAGTCCCAGGAAAAGGAATGTGGCCAGAGGCAGCAAGAGGATTAAAAGCGTATATTCCATTTTTTCACTCCTTTTTTTGAGATCAATGCTTCATACGGTCGAGGTGTCTCACCTGGATGTCGCGTATGTTGCGGTAGATGTTGATGATGATGGCTATGGCCACGGCGGTTTCGGCGGCCGACACTCCTATGGCAAACAGGGCGAAGAAGAACCCCTCCATCTCCCCAGGAAAAAGAAACCGGTTGAATACCACGAAATTGATATCCACCGAATTGAGCATCAGCTCGACCGAGATCAGCACGGCGAGCAGGTTGCGTCGCGTAATGAATCCGTAAATCCCTGCGAACAGCATGATGGTGCTGATCACGAGGTAGTATTCCATTTTTATTTCCATAGCATTAACGTTTTCTCGCGATAAGAATACCTCCCACGATGCAGGCCAGGAGCAAGATACTGATCACTTCGAACGGGAGCAGATATTGGTATTTTCCAGTACCCATCAACGCCTCTCCGATGATACTCATCGGCAACTCTCCGCCGAGCGGATAGGTCGGGCCGAACGAATGGGTCACGGTCAGATAGACACAGATGGCTGCTCCGGCCAATGCTGCGACAAGTCCGGCAAAGAAGCGTCCGAGCAGAAACTTCTCCACACGCCGGTTATCGGCACTGGTCAGCAGAATCGAAAAGACATAGAGCACAATGATACCCCCGGCATAGACCGTCAACTGCACGGCTCCGAGGAACGAATAACTCAGGTAGAAATAGATCCCCGCCGTGGCAAAAAGCACGAAAAGCAGGTAGGTCGCCGAACGGAGGATCCGCCGCGTGGTAACGGCGAGAACAGAGCAACCGATGATCACTGCGGCCAGGATAAAAAATACGATTTCGTGAATGGTTATCTGCATGGCTTACTGTTTTTTAACGACGGAAGACCCCGGATGGTTCAGCTGTTTGACGAGCTTCGATCGGGTGAAAACGGCATGTTCAAAGGTGTTGCGGAATTCGATGGCTCCGTGCGGACACCCCTTGACGCAGAGTTGACAGAAAATGCAACTGCCCAGATCGTAGTGATAGGCTCGGAGGATTTTGGTTTTGCGTCCGTTCTCGTCCTCCACGAACTCCGACTCGATGCGGATCGTACCGTTCGGACAGTTCATCTCACAAAGGCCGCAGGCCACACACTTGTGGTGGTTTTCGGCGTCGTGCGGCATGACCAGCTCACCGCGATAGCGATCCGAGATGACCAACGTCGCCCGATTCTCCGGATAACACTCGGTCGTCTTTTTTCGGAAAAAGATTTTCAAGGTGGTTTTCATTCCGACCAGCAGCGAACCGAGTCCGCTCCAGAAGGAAGTGATGTATCTCTGAAAACTGTTCATCGTACTCTCCTTTCTCTTTTAGAAATGCAAACCGAACACCACGACGACCACCATCAACAGCAGGTTGAGCAGGTTGATGGGGAGGAGGTATTTCCACTCCAGACGCAGGAGCTGGTCGATTCTCAGACGCGGGAAGGTCCATTTGAACCACATGATCACGAAGATCAGAACCGCCACCTTACCGATGAACCAGAAGATCGAAGGGATCCAGTCCATGGCGGCATTGAACGCATCCCAACCGGGAATGTGCAGAGGCATCCAACCTCCCAGGAACAACGTGGCGGCAACGGAAGCCACTACGAACATGTTGAGGTACTCGGCCAGATAGAAAAATCCGAAGTGCATGCCCGAATACTCCGTATGGTAACCGGCCGTCAACTCCGAGTCGGCCTCCGGGAGGTCGAACGGACCGCGATTCGTCTCGGCCGTACCGGCAATCAGGTAGATCACGAAGGCGATTACGGCCGGAACGTGTGCCCGAAAGATAAACCAGCCCTCGGCCTGACTCTCCACAATTGTCGAGAGTTGCATGCTGCCCGAGAAGACCACCATGGTGAGGATGGTCAATCCGATCGACAGTTCATAGCTGATCATCTGGGCTCCGCTCCGCATGGCGCCGATAAGCGAATATTTGTTGTTGCTCGACCACCCGGCCAGCAACACTCCCACGATGCCGATCGACGAAACCGCCAGCAGGAAGAAAACGCCCACATTGAAATCGATAATCTCCAGCCCCTTGGCAAACGGGATGCAACCGAATGCCAACACCGAAGAGATGATGACGATGAAGGGGGCCAAATTGAACAGGAATCGGTCGACATGGTTGATCTTGATCAACTCCTTGGTCAGCATCTTCAACATGTCGGCCACCGATTGCGTCACACCCCACGGTCCGACCCGATTGGGTCCGAGGCGACACTGGAACGCAGCACACACCTTGCGTTCATAGAGAATCAAAACCAACGCAATGATCGCATAGGCCACAAGCAGACAGAGCCCGATGAGGAAGAATTCGACGGGGAGCACCCATCCTTCCGGGAGCCATGACCGCAGGCCTTCGTCGACCCACTCCGTAACTACTGAAAAATCAAACATAAATTGGTCTCTCTATATTTTTCTATTTTCCTATCGGTCGATATCGGGTACCACATAATCGAGCGATCCTCCCACAGCGATCAGGTCGGCGATTTTGCCGCCGCGCGCCAAAGGATCGACCACGGAGATCAACGGCAGGCCCGGCGAACGGAATTTCATCCGATAGGGATATTTCTCGCCACGGCTTTCGATGTAGACCCCGAATTCACCCCGGCTCGCCTCCACGCTGCGGTACCAACTCCCCTCCGGAAGTTTGATGACCGGTTTGGTTTTCGCCTGCCACTCGCCCTGCGGGATGTTGTCCACCAGCTGCTCCAGGATGCGAAGCGACTGCAGGATCTCGTCCATCCGGACCATGTAGCGGCCCCAGACATCGCCGTCGTGACGGATCACCTCGTCGAATTCGACCCGATCATACACGCCGTAGGGATGTTTTTTACGTACGTCGCAACTCCACCCCGAAGCGCGTCCCGACGGGCCGGTCACCCCGTTCGAAACCGCGGCATCGTAATCGAGCACCCCGATTCCCTGCATACGCTGTCGGGCGATAATGTTTCCGGTAAAGACGTCGTGATACTCCTTCAGCATGGGCGGAAGATATTTCACGAACGTTTTGATCCGGTGGGCAAGATTGGGACTGATATCCTGCATCACGCCTCCGATCGTATTGTAGTTCATGATCAGGCGGCCTCCGCAACTCTCCTCAAACATGTCGAGAATCTTCTCCCGGTCGCGAAATCCGTAGAAAAACGCCGTCAGTGCGCCGAGGTCCATGCAGAAGGTCGACCAGAAAAGCAGGTGGGAAGCGATCCGGGTCAATTCGTCCATGATCGTACGGATGTACTTAACTCGGTCGGACACCTCCAGACCCAACGCCTCCTCGATACACATGCAGAGGGCATGACGGTTCTGATGGGCCGAGAGATAATCCAGACGGTCGGTCAATGCGAGGGTTTGCGGATAGGTCAGACTTTCGGTCATCTTCTCTATGCCGCGGTGGATGTAGCCGCAATTGACGTCCACCTTGCGTACGATCTCGCCGTCGAGCTGCACACGGAAACGCAACACGCCATGCGTAGCCGGGTGTTGCGGACCGATGTTGACCACGTACTCCTCGTCGCCGAACACCACATTCTCCTTCTCCTCGATATCCACGTTGTCTCCTTCGACATGCGCCTCGTACATGGGGGCCACATCGACGGTCTCTTCGCTCTCCAATGGCACGGGATTGACTGCCGGGTCCGCATTATAATCCTTGCGGAGCGGATAACCGACCCAGTCGTTACGCAGGAAGAGGCGTCGCATGTCGGGATGGTTGATAAAGCGTATGCCCAAAAAGTCATACACCTCCCGTTCGTTCAGGTTGGCGGTAGCCCATACCTCCACGACGCTCGGGAGCTCCGGATTTTCGCGATCGGAAGTCCCCGTGCGTAAAACCATCTCATGGCCATGACGCGTGGAGCGCAACAGATAGACGACATCGAGGGTTTCGCCCTCATCGACACCGGTCATGCAGACCAGAAAATCGAACGCGAGAGCCTCGTCGTCACGCAACCGGGGCGCCAACAGAGGAATCCGATAAGGCGGGACCCAAACGGTAAACGGCTGCTCGCTCCGCACTTCGGCTTCCGGTTCAAGCTCCAAAACGATCTCTTTGATACTCTTTTTCTCCATAAACTACTCCTCCTCTTGGGTCGATTTCCTGCGAAGCGCCGGATTTTCACTTTTGGGTTGTTTCCGGTTCACGCCGCCGATGTATCGTTGAATCTTGATTTTGCGTTGCAGCTGCATCATGCCGTAGAGCAACGCTTCGGGACGCGGCGGACAACCCGGCACATAGACATCGACCGGGATGATCGTATCGACGCCCTGCACCACATGGTATGACTTGCGGAACGGACCTCCGGAGATGGCGCAACCGCCCATGGCAATCACATATTTCGGTTCGGCCATCTGGTCGTAGAGCCGTTTGAGAACCGGAGCCATCTTGTGTACGATCGTACCTGCCACCACAATCACGTCGGCCTGACGCGGGCTGGCACGTGTCACTTCGAATCCGAAACGGGCAAAATCGTATCGGGCAGCACCTACGGCCATAAATTCGATTCCGCAACAACTCGTGGCGAAAGTCAGCGGCCAAACCGAATTGGAGCGCCCCCAGTTGATCATCTCGTCGAGCGCGCCGACCACGACGTTCACGCCGCCGTTCTGCAGTTCGGCCAATGTTTCGAGGTATTCGTTATCACGAAAATCCTCGTAACGCATCGATTTAATCTTTGGCTTTTTCATTATTTCCATTCAAGTGCTCCTTTCTTCCAGGCATAGGCCAATCCAAGGATCAATATTACAAGGAAAAAGATGACGTTCACGAGCGCCATGACCCCCACTTCGCGTACCGTAACGGCCCACGGGAAAAGAAAGACGGCCTCCACATCGAACATCAGGAAGAGAATGGCAAAGAGGTAGTACCCCACTTTGAACTGCATCCACGAACGACCCCGAGTCGGGATTCCGCACTCGTAAGCCTCGCCCTTCTGCTTGTTGAAAGAGCGTGGAGCCAGCAGGTTCGATAAGATCAACACGATGGCTACCAATGCAATGGCTGTCAGCAGAACGACAACAAACAGTGCCAAATTCATAATCTATGTTTTAATTGATTTTGTTACACGTAAACCACACGAGGGGCTTGAAAAGGCCCCGTCGTCCGCCCGAAAAGCGCACAGACCGCAAAAAGATGCGATCGCTGTTAAATGATGATCTCGCCCAACCCGAAGACATAGAGCAGGTTGGGATCGGCCCCTTGCGGAGGCTGGGGCATGGGAAGTTTCGAAACGGCGTTTTCTTCGGCCCGCTCGGGTGTGAAAACCCGTACCGGCACATGCAACTGTTTGAATCCGGCGTTGTCTGCGGCGACGCCACCGGTCTCGAATAATCGGTAAATAATACGTTTCAGATCGCTCTGCCGCGTCTCATCGGGTCGCGAGAAACAGAGCACGCTCTGAGCCTGCCCGAAATCGAATGCATAACTGGAACGGGCAATGGGAGAAGAGAGTTCGGTGTCCGGCTGCGGGGAAGAGTGTCCGACCCACACCGCGACCGCAAAAAGCAACGCAGCTAAAGTCGACAAATATCCCGTCAAGCCTTTCATCTCCCAAAAATTTGGTGCAAAGATAATAAAAAACGATCGGAGATAAGACTTCCCCGCTCCATTTTTTTCGCTGTTTTCCCGTATCGGCAACAATTGTCGGCCATTCGCCAACACAATCTTCCCGACCGCGTATCAGGCGATCGGGAAGGTTCTCTTCTCCATCGATGCTTACGGCTTATCGCCTCGCAAACAACCGTCTCAGACAGTTATCAGCTCATACTCCATCGTACCCAATCCGATCTTCTGCGCATGTTCGAGACCGGCCCGCCAGTTGGTATCGGGATGGATCAGGTGGAATTTGTCAGCGCCTTCGAAATGTTCGTGCGGATGTTTTTCGGTGAGCCGACTGCCGGTAATGGCCGGAGCAGCGATCACCATATCGGCACAGGCCTTATCCAGTGCCACCGGGTCGAACGAAGCCAGTATTCCCAGATCGGGGATGATGGCGGCATCGTTGTGGTTCCAGCAGTCGCACTCGGGCGAGACGTTCATGATGAAGCTGATGTGGAAATTGGGCTTGTCTTTCAAAATGGCCTGGGTATATTCGGCGATCTTGTAATTGAGTCGTTCCGAGGTGTCGTACTCGGCCACGACGGCAGCCTCGTACTGACACAAAGCCACGCACTGTCCACACCCCACACATTTGTCGTAGTCGATTTCGGCTTTGCGATCGGCGTTCAGATGGACGGCATCGTGGGCACAATGTTTCACGCAGATATTGCAACCCTTGCAGTTCGCCGTCTCGATCTTGGGCTTCGAGTTGCAATGCAGCTCCAGTTTGCCCCCTACGCTCGCGCCACCCATGCCGAGGTTCTTCAGAGCTCCGCCGAACCCGGCCTGCTCATGCCCCTTGAAGTGAGTCATCGAAATCACGATATCGGCATCGGCCAGCGCGGAACCGATCTTGGGGGCTTTGCAATACTCCCCGTTCAGCGGGATTTCACGATATTCGGTTCCTTTCAGCCCGTCGGCTATAATCACCTGACACTGTGCGGAAATGGGGTTGAATCCGTTCTCCATGGCGCTCTGCAGATGATCGACGGCATTGGCGCGACGACCCGAATAGAGGGTATTGGCGTCGGTAAGGAAAGGCTTGGCGCCCCAGGAACGAAGCAAGGTTGCCAACCGGGCGGCATAATTGGGACGGAGGTATGCCAGATTGCCCGGCTCCCCGAAATGTATCTTGATAGCCACGAACTGGTCTTTGAAATCGATGGTCTCGATACCGGCCCGTTTGATCAACCGCTCCATCTTGTCGAGCAGATTGCTCGATGGTGTGGTGTGCAGATTGGTGAAAAATACCTTTGCCTTCTCCATGGAAATTTAGTTTTAGTTGAATCCGAACAACAGACGACGAAACACGCTCCGGGTGTAATCGGATCGTACGGTCGTTACATACGCTTCTACAAAGATACGAAAAGAGAGCGCAGTACCAAACGGAATTCCGAAGTTTTTCCGGTTCGGCGATACCGAGTCGTCTCCGAATGTATGGCACAAAGAAGGAGACTTTCCCGCCTGCGCCTCTCCCGCACACCCTCCCTCCGACGCCACAACGCTACGCCTCGCGAATTCGGGAGCCTCATCTCCGATGCAGGTCCGCCCTCCCGTGTAACGCTTCCCATAATCGAAAGTCATCGGGGCGAGGGAGCCGATTCCTCCTCGGCAGTAACGCATCATCCGGATTGATGACGAGAAGCGGGATGCATTCACCTTCTTTCCGGATCAAAAATCCGTAATACCAGACAGCTGCTCTACTCACTACTCTCTCCCCTCCCCGCCACCGGGACGAATCCCGATCCACGAAGCTCCTCATCGATCTTACCGCCCGCCCGTCCATCCGACAGCAGCCGCCAAAAATACACGAAGGCGACTCACCCGTTCGATGAATCGCCCCCCTGTTTGACTGCCCGCATCGATCAGTCGGAATCCTTCGTGAACGACTGCAACTCCTCGATCGTCATATTGCCCACCAGTTGAATGAGGGTAAGATCGCCGTCAGGCAACTCTTCGAGCAGCAGGATCATCTCCTTGATTCTTTTACCGTCTGAAGAGGGAATGATGTATATCGACACCTTTTCGTTTTCATCTTTCACATCCAGAAACTCTTCATAAGGAGCCTTCTGAAACACTTCACAGGCTTTCTTGATCTGAGGCTGCAGGGTGTCGTTTTCACAAGTGAGCATGCGTATGTTATCCAGTTCGATGAATTCTCCGAAATCGAATTCCCCCACGGTGAAATTCGAAGACATCATTTTAAACACCGACTTGGAGACATTGATATAGGTGACGTTGGGATCGTTGGCAAATTTTTTAAAAACATCTTCATCTGCACTTGCCTGCAATGTCCCTATCGCAATCGAAAAGAGGATAAAAAGAATCCGTTTCATAATCAACTGTTTATCAGATTATCAATATTTTATATATTTTTTTATATGCTGGTCGGTCTCGGCAATTTTTTGGCAGGCCTGCCGATAATAGCGGGTTCCCTCATTGAGTTTTTGCGAGACGAGAATCAAGGCCCGTTGCGCCTCCGCACAAGCATACATCTCCTGTTCGGAGAGTTTCGGTGTGGCGGTATGCCGCGCAATGGAGATCCCGACGGATGCAGCCAGCACCAATCCGGCGGCTACCCCTCCGACCCATCGCCAGAGAGGTGTGAGGCGAATCTGCCTCTTGTGAGCGGGCAGCCGATCGATGAACGACGACATCCGCTCCTCCAACCCTTCGGGCATCGGAACCGCACTCCCGGACATGAGGGCCAGAACGAGACGTTTCTCGTCGAGCAACGCCGGTGGCACTTCGTGTGAGGCCAAATAGTCTTTCAAAGCCTGTTCTTCGCTATCGGACAATTTTCCCTCGAAAAAAGAGTCCATCTGTTTTCGCAACTCTTGCGTGGTCATATGCGTTGAATAAATAGTTCTCTGATCGTTTTTCTCGCCCGCGAAAGGATCACCCGCAGGTTGACCGGTGTCAATCCGGTTGCCTGCTCGATCTCATCGGTTGTTTTTCCTTCAAAATGCCTCATTACAATAACTTTGCGTTGCACATCCGGCAACTCGGCCACGATGGATGACAAAATTTCCACATCCTCGCAGAGCTCCATCTTCTCATCGGGCCGGGGAGTCGTTCCCGCGCTTTTGAGCAACACCGATTCGTCATCGGTCCGCCAGGGAATCTTTCTCAATCGATCGAGGCACAGGTTTTTCAGGACCGTTATGGCATAGGCCTCATCGTTTTTGATCTCCTCCAGGTTATCCCGATTCTCCCACAGCTTCAGATAGGTATTCTGCACCATATCCTCTGCGTCGTACTCCCTTCCGAGATATCGAAACGCGACCCGATACAGCTTCTCGTGACACGGCAAAAACCTCGTTTTAAACTCTCGATGTGTCATCGCTCAAACTCTATTTCGATACCCGGACATCCGAACCTCGGACTCTCTTCGCAACAGGCCTCCGCGATTGCCGACTCTTCCGGACCGCTCGGAAACACCCGCCTAAACGATCGAGCCCTTTCCTCTTTCTCACTCCGTTCAACGACACGTCGCGTGTGGTCTGCATTCCATCGGACAGGAGAACGATCCAGCATTTCATAACCTCGGAGATCCATAAAAAGGTCTATTTGTACTGCTCGATCACTTCGTCCATCCTGTCGGGATCGATCTTTCCTTTGACGCGAACCAAAGTCACACAATCCTTCTCAAGATAGGCTACGACAATCTCCCGAATTTTCTCCTTTTTGATTGTGACCCATACGCGGGACACCTCCTTACCGTCCTCATTGTCATTGATAGAGAGGTCGTACTGGTCATTATCGCAGTCAATGATCATCTCCTGCAGCTTATCACAATCCTTTTTCGAAAAATCTTCGGCATACAACACCTTCACCGAACGAACCCCTCTCACCTGTGGGGAAAAAGGTTTTATTATCCCCATGAAGAACCAGTTGAGATTTATCTTTCTCACCTTGGGCACACCTGCAATATATTCCGCCAAAGCGTCGACACGGGGCCCTGCGAAGAGGGTCGTGGAGCAACACAACAGAGCCAAAAAGAGCGCTAAAATTTTATTTTTCATTGCCATTCCTTTTCATTTCTAATTTTTGCGACATCCGGTGTGCACTCTGTCGGATCTCATATAAGAGACGGGGAACAACGGATTTTGTTACAAAGACGAACCTCTTTTTCTTCCCAATGGAGGCCTGCAAACGGTCGGCACAATGAAAAACATTCCATCAAATGTTAGGTCAAGAGGCCCCGGTCAGGAGTTTTCGAGATAACGTTCGATCAGGCGCGGGATGGCATAGTTTCCCAGTTCGGCAACCGGCACACACAGGAACCGTTCGAAACCCGAAGGCGCCTCCGGCAGTTCGAATCGGAAGAATCGGGCCCGGATGACCCGGTGAGAGAGCTGATGGGGCGGCATCTCGGTCACCTTCACCGGTTGCGGAACGACTCCCCCGAAAAGCGCTTCGACACGGGATTCGCCTGCAAGACGCAGCCAATCGCACGCATCGGAAGTCTCCACCATCGGAAATTCATACAGCCCGTGCCAGATGTCGTTCTTTTGTCGACGGTGGATCCAGGTGTTTCCGTCGCAAACCACCTGCAAATAGTTGAACCAGCGGGAGGCGATCTTCGTGTGCATCGTACGGACAGGACGGTCCGACACCTTGCCCGAAGCAAACGCCAGACAGAGATCGTTCAACGGACACTCCGGGCAATCGGGACGGCCGGGCAGACATTGCAACGCCCCGAAATCCATGATCGCCTGGTTGTGCCTCCCCGGATCGGTGACAGGAAGGAGTGCCGCAGCCAACTCCGCGAAGAAACGTCGACCTGCGGTGGTATCGATCGGCTCGTCGCAATCGAACAGGCGCGACAACACCCGAAAGACATTCCCGTCCACCACGGCATACGGCATTCCGAACGCAATGGAACAGATGGCAGCCGCCGTATAGTCGCCGACTCCGGGCATCGACCGTACCGCCGCATAATCCGCAGGGAGGTGTCCGCCGAAGCGATCGCACAACAGAGCAGCGGCGGCATGGAGATGGCGGGCACGACTGTAGTAACCGAGTCCCTGCCACAATTTCAGGACCTCATCCTCGGAGGCTTCGGCCAACCTCTTCGCATCGGGGAAACGCTCCGTGAAGCGTTCGTAATAACCCATGGCCTGCGCCACACGGGTCTGCTGCAAAATGATCTCCGACACCCAAATGCGATAAGGGTCCCGCGTGTGGCGCCACGGCAAATCGCGTCCATGCTCTCCGTACCAGACCGACAATCGTTGGGCGATTGCGCCATATCTATCTTCTCCGTGTTCTTTCACTCCTGCAAAGATAGATTTTTCCGCATCGGAATCGCAAACAGGGTGCTGCTTTCGGAAAAAAATCGCCTCCCCGGAACGGAAAAATTTGGTAAAACAATTATTCTGTTATACCTTTGTCCCATCTTTGGTTCCCTCCCTGATCTCCAGAGATGGAAGGGGCCATTTCAAGGTCGGTTCATCTAAGGGTTAGGATTCCAGTTTCTCAATCTGGGCATACGAGTTCGAATCTCGTACCGACTACCAAACAGAATCGGCAATGCGTTGCAAAACAACACATTGCCGATTCTGTTTTTTTTTAAAATTCCGGAGCGGGGGGGGGAAAAGAGCATTCTGGCAATATATTATTTCGTCCTGCTATTCTTCACAACAGTTACATCGTCTCGTACATATCCCACACCCTCCACAGGAAAATGCGCAAACCCCGCTCCTCTTTCCATGCGCAACAAGGAGACGGCTCCTGTTTTCCGGGAAATCGGACAGGTAACGCCCGTCGAACTTCGGAACAAATTCAGGCAAGGGAGGTTAGGCACTCTTTTTGTTCTTCCGTTCCACAATAACACAACACAACCATGGAAAACAGAAAACAGATGAAAAAAGGGTGGAATTACGTGGGACCCATCCTGCTATGTTTCTTGGCCGGCGGCCTCGCCTCTCTTTTTCAGAACTCCGCAATCGATTACTGGTACCCGTTTCTCGACAAACCGTCGCTAACTCCGCCCAACTGGGCTTTTCCCGTGGCTTGGAGCATCATCTACCTCTGCATGGGAATTTCGGCCGGAATAATTCTCTCCTCGCACGCTGCGGAACGCCCCTCGGTCATGCGGCTGTGGTACGCCCAGCTATGCAGCAATTTTCTCTGGAGCATCCTGTTTTTCACCCTCCGCAATCCACTGCTCGGACTGCTCGACATCTTGTTGCTCGACCTTCTGGTAATTGCATACATTCTACGCTGCGCCCGCATCCGAAAAGCCGCGGCATGGCTTTTCGCCCCCTATCTCTGCTGGATACTCTTAGCGACCTATCTCAACGCCTGGATCCTGATCGCCAACGGCACGGGATTCTAACCGCGTCTCGGGAGTACCAGCCGACGATCGATGCATGCAGGGAGTTCGTTTTCGTAATGGGTGACATAAATCAACGTTTTTCCCTCCCGTTCACAGAAAGCGTCGATAATTCCGCGAGCCAACTCCTTTTTGGGACCGTCCAATCCATGCAGCGGTTCATCGAGAATCAACAGCTGAGGGTCCTTGACAAAAGCACGCGCCAGCAACAACAATCGCTGCTCGCCGGAAGAGAGTCTGGTAAACAGCCGTCCGACCAACCGGTCTGCCTGGAACGTATGCATCCAGTCGCGACAGATGGCCAACTGCTCTTCCGAAGGTCTCCTGTAGAGCCCCACCGAATCGAAAAATCCCGATGCCACCACCTCTTCGGCCGCCACCGGCTTCGTGTAAGATCGGTGCATCTCGGGAGAGACATAACCGATCCGACGCTTGATGTCCCAAATGCTCTCTCCCGATCCGCGCGGCCGGTCGAAAAGGACGATATCGTGTGCATAGGCCATCGGATTGTCGGCACTGACCAGACTCAAGAGGGTTGTCTTTCCGGATCCGTTCCCACCCAGCAGCGCCCACTTCTCCCCCCTACGCACAGTCCAGTCGAGCGCATGGAGCACCGTACGGTCGCCATACCGGATCGTCACATTCCGCAGACGGGCCACTTCGTCCCACTCCCCCGCACGATTCTGCGGAGCGGGAAGTCGAGGAGGATTCGCATCGTACAACTCTCTTTTTTCACGACGCAGGGCCGAGAAACGTTCCGAATGCCGAAACTCGGCGAGCGTCTGCTTGGGGCCGATGGTACGATCCTCGATCGTGTAAACGTGGGTGATGAAGGGCGGAATATCCTCCGGCGAAGAGACCATCAACACGAACTGCACCCCCTCTTCCGCCAAGGAGGCGAACAGTTCCCGGAGCGTCGTCCGGGCTTCGCGATCCAATCCGATGAAAGGGCTCTCCACAATGAGCACCCGGCCTCCCCCACTCAGAGACTTTGCTATCAGAAATTTACGCAATTCACCGCTTGACAGCGAAACCACCCGTTTGGGCAACATCTCCTCCAAAGAGAGCCTCTCGGCCCATCTTTTGGAGAGATCGGCATCGAAACCGGCCTCCCGCAACAGCTCTCCGACCAACGGAGCGTTCTCCAGATCGGAAGCATTCCACCGTTGCTGGTAGTAATAATCCCCGTCGGCAGCGCCATAAGCATCGCTGAAGGCGAGGCGACGAATCCCCTCCGCCGCAAAATGGCCCGATCCGGGCAGATCGTAGGTCAGCTCGCCCGAACGCAGCGGCAACGACCCCTCGAGCAGATCGGCCAACAGACTTTTTCCGCTTCCGTTTACTCCTATCACGGCGATCTGCTCGCCCCGATTCATCGAAAAATTCATCGGCGTGCGGAACCGCCGATTCTCATCGCGGATCACCCCGTCGCACAAAGAAATCACCCTCTTCTCCATCATCTTGCTCGAAACATAAACGCCCCGAAGGTACGAAAAACATTCTGTTTTTCCGCCTTCGGAGCGTTTTGAGAGATCCTCCGCCCGATCTATCTCTCCGAACGAAGCATCTTCAGCCACCGCAGATAACCCGCCACAGCCAACACCGAATAGAGGGCATAAAGGCCAGCCGTAAAGGGAATCTCCTTATAGATATAGAGTCCGCAACTCACCACGTCGACAACCAGCCAGACGAGCCACTGCTCGACGTATTTGCGCGAGAGCATCCACATGGCCACAACGCTGAGCGCCGTCGTGAAAGCATCCCAATAGGGGACGGTGCTGTCGGTGAAACGGACCAACACGAAGGCGATCAGGGCATAGACAGCGGCACAGACCACCACGAGCCACGGCACGGTACGTCCCGGCGTACGGCTGACGGGATATTCCCGGCTGCTTTTTCTGGGACGGTTGTGCCAGACGAGCCAGCCATAGAGACCCGCCGCCACGTAATAGACATTCATGGCCATGTCGGCATAGAGGCCCGACTTGTAATAGAGCACCCCGTGCACGATCGGCATGACGATGCCCACGACCCACAGCCAGATGTTGGCCCGATACTCCAACCAAAGATAGAGCAGTCCGAGACAGACTCCGACGATCTGCAGAATGAGTTTCCAGTCCATCAGAAGCGGAATGTCACGTTAAACAGCAGGTGTGTGGGCGCCTGGGGATAGTAATAGGCATAATCGGCCTGTTTCCCATCCTCCATGACGGAGTAACCGTATCCGTTGTTGCAATAGGCCGCATCGAACAGGTTGTATATGGCCAGTCCGAACCGGACCGTACGCGACGGATTCCGCCGGCAGAGAGGCATTTCATAGGCGAGATTGAGATTCGACACGCAATAGGCATCGAGCGACAATGCCTCGTTCTCCGTATTGGAGAAATACTGCTTGCCGACATAACGCGTAGTCAGCAGGGCCGAGAAGCCTTTCACGTGGAAATCGAGGTAGAGTCCGGCGATCCAGTCGGGCGAATAGGCGATCTTCATTTTGCCGAGATTCTGACCGTAAGTCGGGCTGTCGGGCATCAGATCGACATAATCGCGAATCGCATTTCCACTGTAGGTTGCGTTTCCTCCGACGGAGAGCCAACGGAGCGGGAAGAACGACGCCGTCAACTCGACGCCTCGACGATAGCTGTCCGGCACATTGATATTGAGGGCATCGCCGGCATCGTTGATCAATCCGGTTTTGACCAGCTGGTCCTTATACTGCATGTAATAGAAGTTGACCCCGATCTGAGCGATCGAATGGCTGAACTGGTAACCGGCCTCCCAGTCGTACAACCGCTCCGAGGTGGGATTCTCCTCGGTAAAACGGTCGGTAAAGTCGTTTCGGGTCGGCTCCTTCTGGGCCACGGCGAACGAAGCGTAGACCCGATGCTGCTCCTTGAACGAATAGCTCAATCCGACGTGGGGATTGACAAAATGGTAGCGCTCATCCACATCGATGGGTTGCATCTGCCCTGTATTCCAGTCGTAATTGTCGTTGACGCCCCACGCCTTGTAGGAGACATAACGATATTGCAGATCTCCGAAGAGATGGAGGTTGTTCGCCACCTCCCAGTCGGCCCGCACGAAAAGATTGGCGTCCTGTTTGTCGACGTCGTTGTCGTACCAGCGGTATCCGGGCTGGAAATTGGCGGGAGCATTCTCGACCCAGTCGAGTTCGCCCCAGTGGGGACAGGTGTAGTAGCTCCAGGAGCCGCCGAACCAGAGCGACAGTTTGCGAGCCGTGTAGGCGGCCGAAGCATTGACTCCTCCGAAATGGTTGCGCATGATCTTCTCACGGATCAGGTCGCTCACTTCGCTGCCGCTCGTCAGGTTGTCGTATCCGGCCAGCCAGGCGTCGTCCTTATACTGCTTATAGAAGCCGTATCCGTAGGTATAATATCCGGTCACGTTCATCGACCAACGGTCGCTGAAACGATGGCTGACAAGGAGTTGATTATTGATCTGCAGATAATTATCGGTTTCATCGTCGTAATAATGCAGATTGCCCTCCGAATCGTAGTACTGTCCGCTGGTATGGTAACGACGGCCGTATTTCTCCATGTCGGCTTTCGTAACACCGTCATAGGTCAGATAGGTGCGGACCTTGCCGCCGAAGGAGAGCAGTTTCACCACGGTATTGTTGCTGAAATAGCCGGTCTGGAACATGTAGGAATAGAGCTTGGTGAAGGTACGATCGGCATAACCGTCGGAAGAGATGTGGGAAAGCCGTCCGTCCACGATCCAGTGACCGCCCATCAGGCCGGAACCCACATGCAGAGCCTGCTTGTTGGTGCGATAGGAGCCATAGGAGAACGATGCATCGCCTCCGAAGCGGGTGGAAAGCGGCGCTGTCGTCATGTTGACCGCACCGCCGAAGGCTCCCGTACCGTTGGTCGAGACACCCGCTCCGCGCTGCACCTGCACGCTGCCGGTCGAAGAGACAAAATCGGGGGTATCGTACCAGTACATCTCGTGCGAATCGGGATTGTTCATCGGCACTCCGTTGGCCGTCACATTCAATCGTTGCGCCTCCGTACCGCGCAACCGCATCGAGATCGAACCGATTCCAATACCCGAACCAGAAGTCGCGACGAACGACGGAGTCATTTCCAGCAGATAGGGCACATCGTATCCGTAATTTCCGCGGGCGATCTCCTCGCGGGAGAGGTCCGTATAGGCCACCGGAGTATCGCCGGTAGCACGCGTGGAGATCACCTCCACCTGTTGCAATTGATAGAGTCGCATCGAATCATCGGATTGCGAACCCACGATTTGTGCGCTTACGGCCGAAGAGCAAAAGATGGCCGCCAAGGGCAGAAAAAACCTTTTCATACTCATACTTTTTATTAAAGTGAAAGAACTGAAAAGGGGTATGTGTGTTGATTATGCTTCTCCCGGTCTCGGCATTACCCGTATCCGGTTCAATGGGTATAATCTCAGCCTGTAAAGTAAGGCACCCCTTAAGAAATTCGGGCGCAAAGATAACACATACCAACAGGAAATGCAAATGGCAACAGGGTATTTCGTCTCCGTTCCGGGCGGATAACGACCCGGATGCCGGCGCGTTTACACTCTCTGTTTCGTGCGGACGACTTTCCGATGCGGTCAATCCACCCGCACGAAGACGCAGGCCGTTCGGCAAACGTTGTAGATACGCATACACTGCCCACCGGCCGGATAAGGAGAAGTGAAGTGGTCGTCCGTAAGCCCGATCCTTCCTTGACCGCCGAAACGCTCCTCATCCGTCGACAGCAGTATCCGGTAACGACCCGGCAGCTGTACGGGGATCTCGTAATCGGGGATCGAACAGGACGGGTGCCAATTGAAGACGAACACCAAATCTCCCCGCGAAAAGGCCATCGTCTGGGCCCCTTCATCCATTCGAAGATTGTAGGGATAGGTTTCACGAAGAATGCCGTGCTGTTTCACGACCCCGATCATCGCGCGATCGAAAGCCTCCAACTCCCCGTAATGCAAAAACGGATTGCTGGCCAGCGACCATTGCCGACGGGCGTAACGATAGCTCCAACCGTTCCCTTCGCGCGGGAAATCGATCCACTCGGGATGGCCGAACTCGTTGCCCATGAAGTTCAGATAGGCCTGTCCGCCGGCAGCGATCGTCACCAACCGAATCATCTTGTGAAGCGCCAGGCCACGATCGATGATCAGGTTATGGCTCGCCTTGTCCATGTGGTCGTACATCTCCTTGTCCATCAGCCGGAATGCCAACGTTTTATCGCCCACCAACGCCTGGTCGTGACTTTCGGCATAGGCCACCGTCTTGACATCGGGCATCCGATTGGTTAGTACGTTCCATATCTCCCAGATGTTCCACTGTTCGTCGGGGACCTCCTTGAGCAGCCGGATCCAGAAATCGGGAATCGCCATACCGAGCCGGTAATCGAACCCCACGCCGCCCTCCTCGACGGGTTGTGCGATGCCGGGCATGCCGCTCACATCCTCGGCGATGGTCACCGCAGCCGGACGGAATGCATGCACCAACGTATTGGCCAACGTGAGATAACGCAATGCATCTTCGTTCACATCGTTTCCGAAATAGTCCTCGCGGCTGCAGAAGACGTGGTTCAACCCGTGATGGCGATAGATCATCGAGGTGACGCCATCGAAACGGAACCCGTCGAAACGGAACTCGTCGAGCCAATATTTCACATTCGAAAGCAGGAAATGGAGTACCTCCTCCTTGCCGTAATCGAACAGTTTGCTGTCCCAGAAGGGATGGTCTCCCGCTGCTCCCGGAGGCGAATAGAGATGGTCCGTTCCGTCGAGTTCATTGATCCCTTCGTTGAGGTTTTTCACATAGTGCGACTGCACGAGATCCATCACGACCGCCAAGCCCAACTCATGGGCCCGTCGAATCAGGGCTTTCAGTTCCTCGGGCGTTCCGCTTCGCGAAGAGACCGCAAAAAAGCTGGAGACATGGTAGCCGAAACTGCCGTAATAAGGGTGTTCGGCCACGGCCATCAACTGTACCGTATTGTAGCCCAATTCTTTGATATGCGGAAGAATCGTTTCGGCAAACTCCGTATAGGTCGCTACCCCTTCCTTTTCCTGCGACATGCCGACATGCGTTTCATAGATAAGCAGCGGCCCGAGACTCTGCATATCGAACCGATCGTCGCCCCAATCGAACGGAGCGGGATTCCAGAACTGTGCGGTGAAGTCCTTGGTCTGCTCGTCCTGCACGACCCGACGCGCATAGGCCGGAATGCGGTCACGCCACCCGTTGTCGCCATGGACATGGATTTTGTAGAGCGATCCGTGGGTCAACCGGTCCCGATACATGGCATCGGGCAAAAACGTGCTCCACACTCCGTCTCCGCTCTTGCGCAACCGGAGTTCGGTACGTTGCCAACCATTGAAGTCGCCGAACAGATAGACGTCCTGGGCCCCGGGCAACCACTCCCGGAACCACCAACCCCGCAAAGATTCATCGTACTGGAAGCCGAAATAACGATACCCGTTGGCAAAATCGACCAACGAACCTCCGCCCGCCCGTTCCAAACGATGAAGCTCGTCGAGGTAACGCCGATAACGCGCCTCTATGACACCCTCTACCGGTACGAGCCACTCGTCACGCGCCACCATGCCCAATCTCGCTCTCTCCTTTTCCATCTTACCCATCGATTTTTCGGAATGAAAGTTAGCTAAAATGGGACGAAACACAAAAATTCTGCAAACTTTTATTATATTTGTCCGCCTTCGGACCCGAAACCTACACAAAAAATCAATAACACGCGTAAATATGTTTAAAAACCACCCTAAAGGACTACTTCCGGCGGCCCTCGCCAATATGGGCGAACGGTTCGGCTTCTACACCATGATGGCGATCCTCGTGCTGTTTTTGACCTCGAAATTCGGTTTGAGCAATACAGCCGCAGGAGTCATCTACTCTCTATTCTACTGCTTGATCTATCTGATGGCTCTCGTGGGCGGTATTATCGCCGACAAGACCCGCAATTACAAGGGGACCATTCAGACCGGACTCATCGTCATGGCAATCGGCTATCTGCTGCTGGCCATTCCGACACCCACGCCGAGTCCCAACAAAGTACTGTACCTCATTCTGTCGTGCATCGGATTGTTCGTGATCGCCCTCGGCAACGGACTCTTCAAAGGCAACCTGCAGGCGCTGGTAGGACAAATGTACGACAACAAAACTTATTCGAACAAACGAGACGACGGCTTCTCCATCTTCTACATGTTCATCAACGTAGGCGCCATCTTCGCACCGTTCATTGCACCGGGCGTTCGCGAATGGTGGTTGAACAAGCACGGATTCTCCTACGACTCCGTACTGCCGGAATTGAGCCACGGTTTTCTGAACGGCACCCTCTCGCCCGAAGCCGAAGCCCGATTCCGTGAAATCGCCACCGAGGTGAGTGCCAACGGAGTGCCGGCCGATCTGCATCAGTTCGCGAACGACTACCTGAACGTCTTCACGACCGGATTCCATTATGCATTCGCCATCGCGATTTTGGCGATGTTGATCTCCCTGGTAATTTACCTGGCAAACAAAAAACTCCTGCCCGATCCGCGCAACATAGAGGCAGGGAGCGAATCGCAAAGCGAACAGGCCGAAATCACGAAGATGGATGTCAACGAGGTGCGTCAACGCCTCTATGCGTTGTTCGCCGTCTTTGCCGTGGTGATCTTCTTCTGGTTCTCGTTCCACCAGAACGGTCTGACGCTCACCTATTTCGCGAAAGACTACACTCTGCTCAAACTCGGTTCGCTCAACCTGACGGCCGAAGTGTTCCAATCGATGAACCCCTTCTTCGTGGTCTTCCTCACCCCGATCGTGATCGCCATCTTCGGCTGGCTCAGATCGAAAGGCAAAGAGCCGTCCACCCCGGGTAAAATCGCCATCGGTATGGGTATCGCAGCCTGCGCCTTCATTCTCATGGCTATCGGTTCCTTCGGTCTGCCCACTTACAACGAAGTTTCGGCCATGGGCGGACTCCCCGAGAGCATGCGCGTAACGCCGTTCCTGTTGATATTCACCTACCTGATCCTCACGATTGCCGAACTCTGCATCTCGCCGCTCGGCTTGTCGTTCGTGTCGAAGGTCGCGCCTCCGCGTTACCAGGGCATTATGCAGGGATGCTGGCTCGGTGCAACGGCCCTCGGTAACCTGTTGCTCGCCATCGGAGCCGTTCTTTACGAACATATTCCGATCTGGGCTACCTGGACCGTATTCGTCGCAGCCTGCCTCATCTCGATGTTCACGATGCTCGCCATGCTGCGCTGGCTCGAAAGAGTAGCCAAGTAAGGCTTTCCCCCGATAAACCAACCAACGAAGAGGGTCGGACCCGCCACAGCGTCCGGCCCTCTCCTTTTATCTTATCCGAAGCCCTCGCACCGCTCCGATCGCCCCTCCATCCGCTCCATCGGTCGACCTCTCTCCGTTTTTTCAGTCGGAAACCACAGAAACCCGACCCGTATGGCACACTTTCTCGGGATTTATCGCTACCTTTGATCGCAGATCGAGACATCCATGACACGCCTCACTTTTTTGGGAACGGGCACTTCGCAAGGAGTGCCGATGATCGCTTGCCCGTGCCGCGTCTGCCACTCCGCCGACCCGCATGACAAACGGTTGCGCTCATCGGTCTACGTCGAACACGGGTCTGCCCGCATCGTGGTCGACGCAGGACCCGATTTTCGGTATCAGATGCTCCGGGCAGGGATCACCGACATCGATGCCATCCTGCTTACCCACGAACACAAAGACCACACCGGCGGCATCGACGACGTACGGGCATTCAACTACTTTCTGAGCAAACCCATCGACATCTACGCCACGGAACGCGTACAGAAAGTGATCCGCAAAGATTTCGATTACGCATTCAGTGCGACGCGTTACCCGGGGGTACCGGAGATTGTCCTGCGTACGATCGACGACGCTCCGTTTCGAATCGCCGGGGCCGAAATCATCCCCATACGCGGACGCCACTATTCGCTTCCGGTCACCGGATTCCGCTTCGGCCGGATCGCCTATCTCACCGATTTCAATCGCATCGACGACCGGGAGATCGAAAAGTTACAGGGTATCGAACTGCTGGTCATCAACGCCCTGCGATACGAGAAACACATCTCCCATTTCACGGTCGACGAAGCCATCGCCATCAGCCGACGAATTGCCCCGCGCCATACATACCTCACCCACATGTCCCACCAGATCGGACTCTGGGCCGAAGAGGAACAAAAATTGCCCGAAGGAGTCTCTTTCGCCTACGACGGCCTCGTCATAACAACCGAATAAAACACCTCGCCTTATGGAGTTCAAAAACAAAATCGTCATTATCACAGGAGCATCGTCCGGTATCGGAGAAGCCCTCGCTCTCGCCTTCGGACAACTCGGTGCCCGCGTTGTTTTAGGCGCCCGCAGCGCGGAAAAACTTACCGCCGTAGCGGAAACGATCCGCCAGAACGGAGGCTCGGCTGTCTGCTGCCCAACCGACGTAACCCAGGAGGAGGATTGCCAGCGGCTGATCCAGACGGCTGTCGATACCTGGGGCGGAATCGATATCCTCATCTGCAACGCCGGCATCTCGATGCGTGCCATTCTCGACGATGTACAACTCGATGTTCTCCGACGCCTGATGGAGGTCAATTTCTGGGGTACGGTCTACTGCACGAAATATGCACTGCCCTACCTGCAGCAATCGCATGGCACGGTGGTGGGCGTCTCTTCGGTAGCGGGGTTGCACGGACTCCCGGGACGTACCGGTTATTCGGCCTCGAAATATGCCATGACCGGTTTTCTGGAGACCGTCCGCATCGAAAATCTGAAAAAAGGGCTTCATGTGATGATCGCCTGCCCGGGATTCACGGCCTCGAATGTCCGCTTCGCCGCCCTGACGGCCGATGGAACATCGCAAGGCAAAACGCCTCGGGAAGAGGGGAAAATGATGAGCGCCGCAGAGGTCGCGCAACGGATCATCCGAGGCATTCGCCGACGCAAACGGTTGGTGCTAATGGAATATGAAGGTCGTTGCACCCATTTTATCAAGAAATTCGCGCCGGCCCTGCTCGACCGACTATTCTACATGGTCATGGCCCGCGAACCCGACTCTCCTTTCAAGTAACAGAGAGACTTAAACGCTTTTGCCATGACAGGCCATTCCCATACCCATCCCCACACACATGACGCCTCGAAAAACATCGTCACGGCTTTTCTGCTGAATTTCGGGTTCGCTATCGTGGAACTTATCGGCGGCCTCGTCACCAACAGCGTAGCCATTCTTTCGGATGCGATCCACGACTTCGGAGACTGCATCTCGCTCGGTTTTGCCTGGGCTCTTCAGAAGAAATCAACCCAAAAAGGGAACAACCGCTACTCCTACGGATACAAACGTTTTTCCCTCCTCAGCTCGGTGTTTCTCTGCGGCATTTTGCTGGTCAGTTCGCTCTTCATCCTTCTGGAAGCCATCGAACGTATCGCTCATCCCCAAACCGTCAATGCCCAAGGCATGCTTTGGCTTGCCATTCTCGGCATCGTGATCAACGGAGCGGCCGTACTGAAACTCCGTAGGGGGGATTCTCTCAACGAACGCGCCGTCTTTCTCCACATGATGGAAGATGTCCTCGGCTGGCTGGCCGTGCTGATCGCCAGCATCGTCATGAGTTTCGACCACCTGCCGATACTCGATCCGCTCCTTTCGATCTGCATCACCCTCTGGGTACTTTTCAATGTCTATCGGAATCTGCATGCCACCTTCAAAATCCTGCTCCAACGCACCCCCGAGGAGATCGACATGCAACAACTGACCTCCGAAATCGAGGCCCTACCGGATGTGGTCTCGATTCACGATCTCCATGTCTGGTCGCTCGATGGGCTTTCTCATGTCATGACACTGCATGTCGTCGCACCGGACCACACGGAACATGCAAAATTCGAAGCCCTCAAACAACAGATCCGCGACATCGGGAACAGACACGCCATCGGACATGTAACGATCGAATTCGAAACCCCGTCCGACGAACCGCACTGTCTCTACGCAACTCATCCGGAATAGCGTCCACACGACTTCCCGATAACACGAGGTTCATCAACTCCTCTTCTGCTCATCGACTCCTCTTTTATTGACGGCCCAATGAGCTCTCCCGAAGAGAAGCGCCCCTTTCTCGTCTTTCTCGTCTTTCTCGTCTTCCTCCACGTGCTTTCACCTCTAACAGATCGAACAATCGATCGGTTCAGGCGACAGAATGCTTCGGCATTGCCCGAGGTTTCCGTCCCGTCTTTTCACGAATACCTACCCCTTACAGCTTCCAAAACAGGCTCTGAAAGCTACGCGCCGCTTCGGGTATCCATCCTTCTCAAACGGGTATCCATCTTCTCCAAGCCTTCTCAAAGTTGAATCAGATTCGATATTCGCAATCGCTCCCCCCAAACCGATGAATTCAATGTTCTCCCGCTCAAACCGACAAATTCCATGTTTGCGCCCGCCCAAACCGATCCGGCAACACCTCGCTTCAAAATTCTGTTATCGTCACGCCCTTAAGAGCTCTTTCCAAAAATTCGGATCGGCAATTCCGCGCACGAAATCCAGGACCCATCGTGCTACCCCAGGAACAAATAACCCGACGAACACAAAAACACCCAATATATTATAGAACTAAAGTTTATCAATTAAAAAGGAGGGACCGAAAGATTTCGGTCCCTCCTTGCAGTTTTTCCGTTGTTACACGGCGAGTGTGTCGCTCGGCTTACTTCAAATCAGCAGCGGAAATCACTTGCATGAGGTTGACATCCTTCAATGCTTTAGCCTTCAGGGTCTCATCCTTTGCAATGGCGCTCTTCACGTAAGCGACAGCGGCATTCTTATCACCCTCTTTGGCAGCAATCACACCACGCAGATATTCAGCATCTGCCGTCTTCAGATTACCGAGAGCGCTCTTGGCAGCAGAAAGGTTGCCATTGAGAACCTCTGCAACTGCTTTATTGTAGCCTTCGAGCTGACCGGCAGCCTGCTGATATTCGCCATTGGCCACAGCAGCCAAAGCCTTCACGTCAGCCGAAGCACTGTTCACATACTTGGAAGCGGCATCCAAATCGCCCTGAGCAAGCGCTACCAGAGCAAGGTTGTCGTTGAGTTGAGCATCCGACGACAGTTGAGCTGCCTTTTCGAATGCAGCCTGAGCCTCAGCATAAAGACCTTCAGCAGCCAAAACAACACCCAGATTGTTGTAAGCACGCGGATCGTTGTAGGTTTCAGCAGCTACCTCGTAAATTTTGATCTTGTCCTTGTTCTCCTTGATCAGGGTAGCAGCGAAGAGCAGTTCCTCAACGTTGAGCGATTTCGGATTGTTGATGGCAGCGTCTTTCAGTTCAGCATCGGTTTTGCCCTGAACATCTGCGCTGGCAACGAGTTGCGTACGACGGAGTTGGGGCAGAATCTCTTTGGCCAACACCTGGAATACCGACGACATGTTCTTGATCTCCTTGTCGCGCTGTACCGGATCGGAGTACATCTGAAGAACCTGAAGGATCAGATCTTTATCCTCGATATCGGATTGTTCTACCAACTCTTTGAAACCTTCCCAATCCTCACCGTAAGCAGCAGCATCATAGGTTACGCCGCTCACGTTTTTCAACTGTTTGCTGATGGCAGCCTTACCCGACTCGCTACGTTTCTTGGAGAGCTGATCGTTGAAATCGAGCGGACCGTCAGGCGATGCATAACCGTTGGCGTAAATGCTACCGAGCGTTACGCGATCCTTGTTGGAGTTCTCTTTGACGAAATCCTCGAACAATTTCACCTGCTCGCTGGTCAACTGCGCTTTACGAACATCGGAGCGGTTGATCACATACATGATGTTGGCTTTTTCGCTGATCGTGGTCACGCGTTTGAATTTGTCGGCCATGCTCTTCATGGCAGCCGAGTAATCCACATCCTGCTGCAGGGTGTTGACACCCTCTGCAACCGGAACAGATGCCAGCAATACGAATTCGCCGTTCTTGCTGTTAGCGCAGGAAGCCTCTACACGCATTTCGAGGGTGCAGACCTTTGCACGAGGATCGTACGGGATCGATACATGCTGCACATATTTGCCACCCGTTTTGGTTTCGATCACCGGATAGTTATCGGCCACCTTCGCGCCCTGAACATATTTCGGAGTACCGACGATTTCACCCCCCTCGAATACGAGAACCGGCGTAATCTTCAGCACAGCCTTCTTGTTGTAGTATTTCTCAGGGAAGGTAACGGTCACATCCGTCACGACATTTTGCCCCTTGAGCAGAAGGACGTCCGGATTGCAGGTGATGTTGACATCATCCACTTTCTTGCCCATTTTCTTGTAGCAGTTGCAGCTCGAAAGAGTGAATGCACAAACTGCAAGCATCAGACTAAGCTTAACAATTCTTTTCATAATCAATACATTAAAATTAGTTATCTCTCTTTTTTGTAGCATCGAACCTTCGCACAAATATAACATTATTTTTTAAACTGTGTGCTTTGAGGCTATAAATCTTTGACCCCTAATCGGATTATTCCGCAAAAAAGTCAAATCCTATGCCACTACTCTTTGGGGAGAAGAACCTTTCTCGACAGTTTGTACTTTCCTGTTTTGTTGTCTACGCCAATGAGTTTCACTTCAATCATATCGCCCTCCTTCAGGCCGGTCTGCTCCATGTTCTCATAGCGTTTGTGGCCGATCTCGGAGATATGCAACAGAGCGTCTTTGCCCGGCAGAATCTCCACGAAGGCACCGAACGGCACGATCGAACGGATCTTTCCGTTATAGATCTCGCCCACTTCGGGCACAGCCACGATCCCTTTGATACGCGCGAGCGCAGCATCGAGCGACGTTTTGTCGGGACCGAAAATGTCCACATATCCCTTGTTGTCGGCTTCGGTAATGGTAATCGTCGTTCCGGTCGTCTTCTGGATCTCCTGGATCACCTTTCCGCCGGGGCCGATCACAGCACCGATAAACTCACTCGGAATCGTGATCTGAACGATGCGCGGCACGAACGGACGATAATCGGCACGCGGCTCGGCAATACACTCGGTCAGTTTGTCCATAATGTACATACGACCCTCCTTCGCCTGCTGCAGCGCCTTGGCCAACACCTCGTAAGAGAGACCGTCCACCTTGATATCCATCTGCGTTGCAGTGATACCATCGCGCGTACCGGTCACCTTGAAGTCCATGTCGCCCAAATGGTCCTCGTCACCGAGGATATCGGACAGTACGGCATATTTTCCGGTTTTCGTATCGGTAATCAACCCCATGGCGATACCCGACACCGGTTTTTTGAGCTTCACACCGGCATCCATCAGCGCCAACGTACCGGCGCAGACCGTGGCCATCGACGACGAGCCGTTCGACTCGAGAATATCCGAAACCACCCGCACGGCATAGGGATTCTCCTCGCCTACCGGAACCATCGGTTTGAGAGCACGCCAAGCGAGATTGCCATGGCCGATCTCCCGGCGGCTCAATCCGCGCGAAGCCTTGGCCTCACCGGTCGAGAAGGGCGGGAAATTGTAGTGCAATACGAACTGTTCGGTTCCCTGAACGAGCACCTCGTCGATCTGCTTCTCATCGAGTTTCGTTCCGAGCGTCACGGTTGTGAGCGACTGTGTTTCGCCCCGGGTAAAGATAGCCGAACCATGCGCGGCAGGCAGATAACCCACCTCGCACCAGATCGGACGGATCTCGTTGGTCTTACGTCCGTCGAGACGCAACCCCTCGTCGAGAATCATGTTGCGCATCGCCTGTTTGAGCACGTCGTCGTGGAAATAGCGTTTGATAAGCGGCATCTTCTCCACCAGCTCCTCTTCGGTAAAACGGGAAGCGAATTCAGCCTCGATCTCATCGAACTTATCCATCCGTTCGTGTTTGGAGGTTCCGCTGGTAGCCACTTTATAAGCTTTGTCGTAGGTCTCCTTGATGATCAGTTGACGCAACTCCTCGTCGTTCACCTCGTGACAGTAGGTACGTTTCACATCCTTTCCGAGCTCCTTCGACAGTTCGATCTGCACGGCACAATGCTTTTTGATCTCCTCGTGAGCCACCTTGATCGCTTCGAGCATCACCTCCTCGGAGACCTCTTTCATCTCGCCCTCCACCATCAGGATGTTGTCGATCGTAGCACCGACCATCAGATCGAGGTCGACCTTATCCATCTGCGAGTAGGTGGGGTTGATAACGAACTTGCCATCTATGCGTGCCACGCGCACCTCGGAGATGGGGCCTCCGAACGGGATGTCTGATACGGCCAGGGCAGCCGAAGCGGCCAGACCGGCCAATGCATCGGGTTGAATATCCTTGTCGGCCGAAATGAGATTGACCGTCACATAAACCTCGGCATGATAATCGGCAGGAAAGAGCGGACGGAGCGCCCGGTCGATCAACCGTGCCGTAAGAATTTCGCTGTCGTTGGGACGAGCCTCCCGTTTGAGGAATCCGCCGGGGAAACGGCCTGCCGCCGCATATTTTTCCTTATATTCTACCTGCAAAGGCATGAAATCCGTATCGGGTTTCGCATCTTTGGCGGCAACCACGGTCGCCAGCAGCATCGTATCGCCCTGTTTCACGACGACCGATCCGTCTGCCTGTTTGGCGAGTTTGCCAGTTTCGATGAGTATCTCGCGGCCGTCGCCGAGAGTTATCACCTTTTGTGTTGCATTGTACATCATTATTTTACATCCAATTTTAAGTGTCTCAGAATGAAGAAAAAGGCAATTTGTGGAAAATTGCCTTTATCCGAAATGCAGCGAAAGCCACCGAGAATTATTTTCTCAGGTTCAAAGCCTTAACGATGGCTCTGTACCGCTCGATATCCACTTCCTTGAGGTACTCCAGCAACTGGCGACGTTTACCGACGAGGCGCAACAGGGCACGCTGCGTACCGAAATCGTGTCTGTTTTTCTTCAAATGTTCCGTAAGGTGGCTGATACGGTAGGAGAACAGTGCGATCTGGCTCTCGGGCGAACCGGTATCGACGTTAGACTTTCCGTACTGACCAAAAAGCTCCTGCTTTTTTTCTGCTGTTAAATAGCTCATAATTTATTGAAAAATTGATGGTTCCACTTCTTTGGCAGATCCGCCTTACCGGATACTGACGAAGCGTGGCGCAAAGATAGTTCTTTTTCTGCGGAAAACAAATCCGGCCATCGGTTTTTTTCATTTGTGGGTTCGGTAAAATAGTTGTATTTTTGTCTTTTAAGCGACGATTTTAGACTTCACTATGATTCGAGTTCTGTTATCTCTCCTGCTCTTCCTGTCGATCTGTACACCGACGGCTGCATCCGTTACCGGATCCGACTCCGTCAAACAGATCTACCTCTTCCCGATCCGTGAGGAGATCGCCCCTTCCGTCACCCGCATCGTCGACAAATGCCTGCGCGAAGCCGAGAGACGCCATGCAGACTACATCGTCATCGACCTGAATACCTACGGAGGCCTGGTCGATGCGGCCGATTCGATCCGCACGCGTATCCTCAACAGCCGCCTGCCCGTGATGGTTTTCATCAACAACCAGGCTGCCAGTGCCGGAGCACTCATCTCCCTCGCTGCGGACAGCATCTACATGCGTCCCGGCGCCACCATCGGAGCCGCCACCGTGGTCAACCAGAACGGCGAAGCGATGCCGGACAAATACCAGAGCTTCATGCGGGCCATGATGCGGGCAACGGCCGAATCGCACGGAAAAAGAGCGCAGATCGAGAACGGCGATACCACCTGGGTCTGGATACGCGACCCCAACATTGCAGAGGCGATGGTCGATCCGCGTGTCACGATTCCGGGAGTGATCGATTCGACACGGGTATTGAGCCTGACGGCCGAGGAGGCCATCCGCCAAGGCTACAGCGAAGGGAGCGTCTCTTCGGTGGAGGAGTTGCTCGAGAAGGCCGGAATCACCTCCTATGAGATCTACGAATACACACCGACCCTCCTCGACCGGCTGATCGGATTCCTCTCCCACCCGGCATTCCAGGGCTTCATGATCCTGCTGATCATAGGAGGCCTCTATTTCGAATTACAGACTCCCGGGGTCGGTTTCCCGCTGATCGCCGCCATCACCGGAGCCCTGCTCTATTTCGCTCCGTTGTACCTGGAAGGGGTCCTCGCATATTGGGAAATCATCCTCTTTCTGGCAGGCGTCATCCTTTTGGCCATCGAGATTTTCGCCATCCCCGGATTCGGTGTAACCGGCATTTTCGGCATCGTCGCCATCGTGCTGGGACTTATTTTCGCCGTAATCGATAACGATCTGTTGCGTTACATTCCGACAGGCGAACTCTCTCCCGGTATCGTCCTCGTGCCGTTCTTCACGGTGATTATCTCCGTTACGGTCGCTCTGCTACTCTCCCTGTGGTTGGGACGGCGGATTCTCGTTGGACGCTCGGCCTTACAACAGAGTCTCGTTCTCTCGCAAAAGATGCACCCGGAAGAGGGTTACCTTTCCCACCCGGAGACAGACAATTTAAAGGGGAAAACGGGCGTTAGTACGGTGCCGCTACGACCCTCGGGCAAAGTCCGTATTGATGGACGCATCTACGAAGCCGCTGCCGAGAATGCCATGTTCATCGATCGGGGCAAACCGGTGGAGATCGTCCGGCAAGAGGGCGGAGTGGTCTACTGCCGGGAAATCGGACAAAAATGATGAATCGTAATCAAATATCTATATGAAACGTATACTTCTTTCTCTGCTTTGCGTAATTTGCACGCTACCCTTCACCTCCTGCAACAAGGATCGCTACACGATCCACTCCGGCACGGCGCAGGGTACGCTCTACCACATCATTGTAAAAAATGCCCCGCGCGACATCGAACAGCGGATCGCCGCCGTTTTCGAAAAGGCCGACCAGACCTTCTCGATGTTCAATCCGGAATCGATCATAAGTCGCATCAACCGCAACGAGACTCGCCAAACGAACTTCGAATTCCGCGAATGTTACATGATCGCCGAAATGGTCAACAGCATTTCGTACGGTTATTACGATATCACGGTCAAACCGTTAGTCGATGCATGGGGATTCGGACCCGGGCCACGCAGCGAACACCCCAACGTGGATTCGCTTCTGCAATTCGTCGGCATGTACCGTACGAAAATCGAGAACGGTCTTCTGCTCAAACAAAGACTGGGGGTACAGCTCGACATGAGTTCCGTTGCCAAGGGCTACACGGCAGACATGATGGCCCGCATGTTGGTCGATCAGGGGATCCACGACTTTTTAGTCGAGATCGGCGGAGAAGTGATCTGCGCCGGGAAAAACTCCCGCGGGAACAATTGGCGCGTGGGTATCGACGCTCCGATCCCCGACACCGATATTCTCAACCAGCGGAAGCCCGAGTTGCAAGCCGTATTGGATATCACCGGTAAAGGTATTGCCACTTCAGGCAACTACCGCAACTATTTCATCAACGAAGCGGGCGATCGGATCGTTCATACGATCAATCCCAAGACAGGCTATCCGATGGACAGCAAAGTGGTCTCCGCGACCGTCATATCAAACTCCTGCGCCGCAGCCGATGCGCTCGCCACCCTGCTGATGGCGGCAGGCGGAACGGATGAATTCTTGCAAATCATCCAGAATTTCTCGCTTAGCGACGACTATTACATCATCTACATCGGCGACGACGGCGAATTGGAAACCCTCATGTCGAAAGGCTTCGAAAAATACCTGGTAAAATAGTTTGCCATGCGCAAAGTCAGGTTCATCTATAACCCCACGGCCGGCGAGACCTCCATTCCGGAGCATCTCGACCGCATTGTCGCGCTTTACCAGGAGCAGGGATTGTCGCTTGTCCCCTATCGATTGACTTTCGACGGTACGGAACAGTCGATGATCGACGACATCGACCCTTCGTATCATCACGTGCTGGTTGCAGGAGGCGACGGGACCGTCAATTTCGTATTGAACCTGATGAAAAGCAAGGGGATCGATATCCCGTTGGCCGTTTTGCCGACAGGTACGGCCAACGACTTTGCCAAAGTAGTCGGCATGCCTTCCGATCCAGAGGAGGCCGTTCGCACCATTTTGTCGGGGGATGTTCGTCCGGTCGATCTGGGGCTGGTCAACGGTACTTATTTCGTCAACGTTTGCAGTTGCGGGCTCTTCACCAACGTCTCCCAACACACCCCCACTCTGATGAAGAACGCGTTCGGGAAGCTGGCCTACATCGCGGGAGGCGCCGCCGATCTGGCACACCTCCACAAGATGAAACTCCGGATCTCTTCGGACGGAGGCGATTTCGAGGGAGAGGCGATCATTCTGCTCATATTCAACGGAAAAACGGCCGGGAACTTCAAGCTGGCGCATCTGTCGGAGGTGGACGACGGACTGCTCGACGTGTTGATCGTCAAGGGAGACAGTCCGATCGAAACAATCCACACCTTTTTTCTGTACCTGTCGGGAATCGGCAGCAACCGGACCTATCCGCGCGAGATCGTCCATATCAAATGCTCTCATTTGAGGGCCGAGACCGATACTGCAGAGTCGACCGATATCGATGGAGAATCGGGGCCCGACTTTCCCCTGGATGTCCGTTGTATTCCGGGCGGAATCCGCATGATCCGACCCACACAAAACCGTACCCGTTTTTTCCCGGAGATTCCGCTGCCTTTTCTGCGAAAAAAGCAGACGGAACAATAGCACAAAATGCGTGGGGGGGGGAAAATGTCAGACAGTCCCAAAAGTCCGAGACACACACAATAAAAGAGCGCTCCGTCGGAGCGCTCTTTCTGCGAAATGGATGAAGCGCCATGCAGGCGCCGAATATCGTGATGAAAAACCTATTTTACAACGACGACACCTGTAGCCTGGGGACCTTTTTTCCCTTCAGTCACCTCAAATTCGACGGGCTGACCCTCTTCCAGCGCACGGAATCCCTCTCCCGCAATACCGGAATAGTGTACAAAAACGTCTTTACCCTCTTCGGTCGTGATGAAGCCGTAACCTTTCGCTCCGTCGAACCATTTTACTGAACCTTTCATAAGTGAAAATTAGATTAAAATATATCTGACAAAGGAACGTAAAAAGGTGTTATCTACAAAATTTTTCCCTTTTTATTTTCCCCTCCGCAGGCTTTTTTCATCCTTTCGAGCCCGGCTCTCGCAAGAGGTGTCGCTCCGAACCGGGAATCGAACTCCTCTTCGGAAAAAGCGGCCCAGTCGGTCCGGTCAATCTGCCGCGGATCGTAAACCGGATCGAATCGTGACGAACGATGATCCGGAGCCGAACGATTGTAGGGACAGACGCTTTGACACGCATCGCATCCGAAAATCCAGCCGTGCAACTGCTCCGGTTCGGGATCGCCTCTCTCGATCGTCAACCGGGAGATGCACCGCGACGTATCCAGCGTCCGGTCCGGACGAATGGCTCCGGCCGGACAACTCTCCACGCATCGCCAACACGAACCACACCCCGTACCGCAATAAGGTTGATCGTACCGGTCGACTTCGCTGTCGACGATCAGCTCGCCCAGCAAGACGAAAGAGCCCAGCCCCGGCACAACGAGCAACGAATTGCGACCGATCCATCCGAGTCCGGCCTCCACGGCCCACGCCTTCTCCAACACAGGGGCCGTATCGACGAAGACCCGCCCGCGAAGAGTCGGTTCCGCAGCCCGAAGTCGTTCGAACATTTCAAGCAACATGCCCCGAATCACGTCATGATAGTCTCTCGCACAGGCATACGATGCGATCTTCGGACCGTTCCACCCTTCGGGATAACCGCCGCTGATCGCATTCCGATAGCTCACCGCACAAACAATCACACTCTGCGCACCGGCCACAAGTCGCGAAGGATCGAGCCGCTTCTCCACGTTTCGCTCCAGGTAGGTGAGCGTCGAAGAGAATCCGCCCCGCAACCACTCCGTGAAACGGGAACGATGCTCCTCGAGCGGACGGCTCGGAGCCACTCCGCACCGATCGAACCCCGCCTCTCGGGCACACTTTTTTATCTCTTTTTCGCTCAACATAACACTTTCGGAACAAAAATAGTGGTAAAAAAATAATAAAGACTACTTTTGCGTTGGATATTCATACTACAATCCTACACGACCGTTCCCTATGGAAACACTGTTCGAACTATACAACAACAGCATTGCATCCTTTGCAGACCGAAGAGCCAACGCCATGTTCGAACGCGAAAGTTCGACCTTTGCCGAATTCGATCGCAAGGTGAAACATGTGCAGGAGATGCTCGTTGGTGCAGGGCTCGTCCCCGGCGACAAGGTGGCTCTGCTGAGCAACAACATGCCCAACTGGCCTGTCTGTTACTTCGCTGTCGTCACAGCCGGCATGATCGTCGTCCCGATTCTTCCCGGGTTCTCCGGCGAAGAGTTCGACATGATCATCGCCCATTGTGAATCGAAGGCCCTGCTGGTTTCTGACAAGCTCTACACGAAACTCTCCCGGGAGACGATCGAACGGCAGAACATCGTCATCCGCACAAAGAACCTCGGCATCATCCATCAACAGGAAAACCTCACGCCGGGCTCGATGTGTGAACCGAAGCCCGACGACACGGCCGCCATCATCTACACCTCCGGCACCACCTCGAAACCGAAAGGAGTGATGCTCTCCCACCGCAACCTGTGCGCTCAGATCGACATGGCCTACGATATTTTCCCGATCAATCCGGACGACGTATTCCTCTCGATTCTGCCGCTATCCCACACCTACGAATGCTCCATCGGGATGCTCTATCCCTTCGCCAAAGGAGCATCGGTCGTCTACCTCGACCGACCTCCCACGGCCTCCACGCTGATTCCTGCCATGCGGGAACTCCGCCCCACTATCATGCTCAGCGTACCGCTGATCATCGAAAAGATATTCAAAACACAGGTCGTTGCACAATTCACCTCGAACGGTTTCTGGCGCATGCTTTACCGCAACGGATTTCTGCGCAAACGACTTCACCGGATCGCGGGAAAGAGGCTCGAAAAGGTATTCGGCGGACGCATGCGCTTTTTCGGAATCGGCGGCGCCAAACTCGATGCCGACACGGAACAGTTCCTGCTCGACGCCCGGTTCCCCTACGCCATCGGCTACGGACTTACCGAAACGGCCCCCTTACTGGCCGGTGCGGCCCCTTCGATGGTTCGGCTGCAAAGCACAGGCCCCGCCATGCTGGGTGTGAAACTGCGTTTGGACAACGTCAATCCCGAAACGGGCGAGGGTGAAATCGTGGCACTCAGTCCCAGTACCATGAAGGGCTATTTCAAGAATCCCGAAGCCACGGCGGCCGCTTTCACCTCCGACGGCTGGTTCCGGACGGGCGACCTCGGTGCCTTCGATCAGGACGGCTATCTCTACATCAAAGGACGATTGGGCAACATGTTCGTCGGGCCGAGCGGCGAGAACATCTATCCCGAAGAGATCGAAAGCGTCCTCAACAGCCTGGTTTACGTGAGCGACTCCATCGTCACCGAAGAGAAGGGCAAACTGGTGGCCCTCGTACGGTTCAACTACGACGAGTTGGAGCGGCGCTATTACGACCTGCGCGACAACCTTGCGGCAAAAATGGAGGAGATCAAAGCCGATGTAATCCGTTACGTCAATTCGAAAGTGAGCAGTTTCTCGCGCATCTCCCACGTTGTGGAACATCCGGAGGATTTCGAGAAAACCCCCACACAGAAAATCAAACGGTTCCTCTATACAAAAAAGAGAGACGCCACTCAGCACTGATTTCTCTCAGCGCACCCTCTTTCGGAAGAATATCCTCACAAAAAAAATAACATCCTGAAGCAGGAATGGGCCTCGGTATCTGTCGAGGCCCATTCCTTTTCTCCGCCGAGCGGAATTCATTCAAACTCTTTCTTGATCGCCCTCAGCCGAAAGGCCAGGTAGATTCTGAAAACGCCGTATGCAAGAACGGAGAGCGGCACCAGCGTGACAATAAATGCGCCTCCGAACAGGGGCGAACTGAAGACAAAGATGATCGCAAAGATCAGACTCAGGAGAGCGAAGGTCAACGACCAGCCCCAACCCGGGATTCCCCAACTTCTAAGCTCGAAAGCCGAACCGATCGCCCACAGGGAGTGGAAAAGGATCCAGAAGCCGACAAAATAGATCAACGAAACCGTGGCAACCGGAGCCGGACAGGAGAGCAACATGATGCCCAGGATCAAATCGACGAGTCCGCTCATCAACAGCCAACCCCATCCACTCAAGCTGTTGCGGTTGACAATCGCAAAAATCAACTCGAAAAGTCCGCTCACCAGGAACGACACGATGAACAAAACCGTCAAAGCCCCCAATGTGGCCAATGCCTGCATGGGGAAAGGCATGGCAATACACACAATACCCACAATAATTGCCAACACACCGACAAGCAACGAAAGCCACCAATGTTTTACGGAGTGCTGCACCTCCTCGATCAACGTTTTCATAACAAACTGTTTTTTAAGTTCGACTACTTTCTTCCTCATCCGGAATCGGTGCTCGAGAAACGGCCTCATTCTGCCCCTCCCGATCCGGAGCAACACAAAAATAGATTCTATTTCTCCACACAGGATCGGGCATACAATCGAACCGCACAGGAAAGACTACTTTCTTCTACCTTTCCGACCAATCAAGAGCGGACACGAACAGAAAAACACCTCTTTGCAGCATCTCTTGGAGAAAAATTTGGCTCACGACACTTCCTGTTGAATAAATGTCTCTTTACACACATCAGCTTCTTCGCGCCCTATTGCACAACTCCTTTTCCGACAGAGAATTTTCCGGCCGGAATCGGCCCTCCCGAAAACATTTCAGGCGGAAGGAGAGAATCCCTTCCGCCTGAAACCGATTGCATATTGTCATTCGCGTCGCCGATCCGTCGGACGACACAACGATCAATCCTTGAACTTGGCCGAGAGGAACTCCCGGTTGAGACGAGCGATGTGGGCAATGGAGATCGCCTTCGGGCATTCGGCTTCACAGGCTCCCGTATTGGTGCAGTTGCCGAATCCGAGTTCATCCATCTTAGCGACCATCGCCTTGGCACGACGAGCGCCCTCCACACGGCCCTGGGGCAGTTTGGCCAGCGACGAAACACGGGCTGCCACGAAAAGCATGGCCGAACCGTTCTTGCAGGTTGCCGCACACGCTCCGCAACCGATACATGCCGCAGCATCCATGCTCTCGTCGGCATCCGCTTTCGGAATCGGGATGGCATTGGCATCGGGAACGCCGCCCGTATTGACGCTGATGAAGCCACCGGCCTGGAGAATCTTGTCGTAAGCCGAACGATCCACCGCCAAATCCTTGATCACGGGGAAAGCGGCCGAACGCCACGGTTCGATGACGATCGTATCACCATCATTGAACTTCCGCATGTGGAGCTGGCAGGTCGTGATCTCCGAGTCGGGTCCGTGTGCATGTCCGTTGATGTGGAGCGAACACATGCCGCAGATACCCTCGCGGCAGTCGTGATCGAACACGACAGGCTCTTTTCCTTCGTGAATAAGGTTGTTGTTCAGGATGTCGAGCATCTCGAGGAAAGAGGTGTCGGGCGAGATGTTCTCCACGTGGTAGGTTTCAAACGCCCCTTTTGCCTTGGCGTTTTTCTGACGCCATATCTTAAGTGTTAAATTCATTGTCTTCGGTCGTTTAAAGTTTTACATCAGGTTATCCGGCACGTCAGTCCTTGTAGTTGCGTTGTGCGAGATGCACCGCCTCGAAACGAAGCTCCTCCTTGTGCATGACGGGCTCCTTGTTTTCACCGGTGTACTCCCAAACAGCGACATAGGCATAATGCTCGTCGTCGCGAAGCGCCTCTCCCTCGGCGGTCTGATACTCCGAACGGAAGTGGCCACCGCACGACTCGTTGCGGTTCAAGGCGTCGCGAGCCATCAATTCGCCCAATTCGAGGAAGTCGGAGAGACGGAGCGCCTTTTCGAGCTCCTGATTGAACTCTTCGTTGGTTCCGGGAACCTTCACGTCTTTCCAGAACTCCGCACGCAGACGCTGCACCTCCTTGATCGCCTTTTCGAGGCTCTCCTTGGTGCGGGCCATGCCGACATTCTCCCACATGATGTGGCCCAACTCCTTATGGATGTCGTCCACCGACCGTTTGCCCTGGATGGAGAAGATTCGTGCAATTTTCTCTTTGACAGCTTTTTCAGCCTCATCGAAAGCCGGCGTATTCACATCGGTCTTCGGTGTCTGGATCTTATGCGAGAGGTAGTCGCCGATCGTGTAGGGCAATACGAAATAGCCGTCGGCCAGACCCTGCATGAGGGCCGATGCACCCAAGCGGTTGGCTCCGTGATCGGAGAAATTGGCTTCGCCGATGGCATAAAGGCCCGGGATGGTGGTCATCAGGTTGTAATCGACCCAGATACCGCCCATCGTGTAGTGCACGGCAGGGAAGATCTGCATCGGTTGCTCGTAGGGATTAACGTCGGTAATCTTTTCGTACATCTGGAACAGGTTACCGTAACGCTGACGAATCACCTCCTTGCCCAACCGTTCGATGGCGGTCTTGAAATCGAGGAATACGGCCAAACCGGTTTCGTTTACACCGTAACCGGCATCGCAACGCTCCTTGGCGGCACGCGAAGCGACATCGCGCGGCACCAGGTTACCGAAGGCCGGGTAGCGACGCTCCAAGTAGTAGTCGCGATCCTCTTCCGGAATATCGGTCGGTTTCTTGGCTCCGCTGCGAATCGCCTTCACATCCTCCATCTTCTTCGGCACCCAGATGCGGCCGTCGTTACGCAACGACTCGGACATGAGCGTCAGCTTGCTCTGCTGGTCGCCATGCACGGGGATACACGTGGGGTGAATCTGCGTAAAGCAGGGATTGGCGAACCAGGCGCCTTTGCGGTAGCACTGGAAAGCGGCCGAACCATTGGAGTTCATGGCATTGGTGGAGAGGAAGAATACGTTTCCGTAACCGCCGGAAGCGATCACAACCGCATGGGCACCGAAACGCTCGATCTCTCCGGTCACCAGATTTCGCGTAATGATACCTTTCGCCTCGCCATCTTCGACCACGAGATTCAGCATCTCGTGACGCGGATAACTCTTCACATTTCCCTTGGCAATCTGACGGTTCAATGCGGCATAAGCACCGAGCAACAGCTGCTGGCCGGTTTGACCGCGGGCATAGAACGTACGGGAAACCTGAGCACCGCCGAACGAACGGTTGTCGAGCAGACCGCCGTATTCACGGGCAAAAGGAACGCCCTGAGCCACGCACTGGTCGATGATCAGATTCGACACCTCGGCCAGACGATAGACATTGGCCTCACGAGCACGGTAGTCACCGCCCTTGATCGTATCGTAGAAGAGACGGAAAACCGAGTCGTTGTCGTTCTGATAGTTTTTAGCCGCGTTGATACCGCCCTGAGCGGCGATCGAGTGGGCACGACGGGGCGAGTCGGAGATGCAGAACACCTTGACGTTGTAACCGAGTTCGGCCAGCGAAGCAGCGGCAGAAGCACCGCCCAGACCCGTACCGACCACGATGATTTCGAGTTTACGCTTGTTGGCGGGGCTCACGACCTTGATGGCCGCCTTGTGGTTGCTCCACTTCTTGGAAAGCTCGCCTTGCGGGATTTTGGAATCTAATGTAGCCATATGTCTGATTTTATATTTTCCGGATTAAGATTAAAGGTTGCAGGCTCCGCCGCAAAGGCTCTGGATGAAGTAGAAAACAACCACCAATGCGAAGCAGAGGAAAACGATCGTTGCCACGATGCATGCGATGCTCTTGAGACGCGGATACCAGGTTTTGTTACCCCAACCCAAGGATTGGAACATGCTCCACACACCGTGCGTAAGATGGAACCAGAGGGCGGCGAACCAGATCAGATAGACCACCACATAGTACCACTGGCTGAAGGTGTAGCGAATCAGCGCAGCGCCGTCGGCAGGACCGAACCCGAGCGAGTTGGTCTCCTGACCCATGATCTCGACCAGCTGCATCTTGCTCCAGAAGTTGAGCAGGTGGAGGCAGAGACCGAGCAGAACGATCGTACCCAACACGAACATGTTTTTCGAGGCCCACGAAACGCCCTGTTCCTTGGCCGTCACGGCATAGCGCTCTTTGCCACGTGCAGCCAGATTCTGAAGGGTCAGCATGATGGCATAGAGGAAGTGGATCACGACACCGGCTGCCAATACGAGAGTTCCGACAAGCGCATACCAGTTTGCACCCAGCAACTCACAGATCATGTTATAGCCTTCGGGCGAGATGACCGCCACGAGGTTCATGGACATGTGAAACAGGATGAACAGCACCAGAAAAATTCCCGTTACGCTCATCACCAGTTTCTTCCCGATGGATGAATTGTAGAGAAAAGTACCCATAAGATTCAGAAAAGTTTGTGTTTGATTATATTACTGATTTTTACTATCTTTGAATCGAGCTTCGGCGTCACAAAGGTATCTGATTGTTTTTAAAATAACAACAATTTGCAACACAATTCTGCGTCTAAATTTCCGGCACTTGCGATCTCCCAACGCAAAAAAGAGTTACGCAAGGCGATTCGGGCGCGCATACTGGCTCTGCCTCCGGAAGAGCGGGAAACACTCTCCCTGCTGGCAATGAATCGGATAGCCCATTCGGCGGTTTTCCGACAAGCCCGCACGATCGCGCTCTACTGGTCGCTGCCCGACGAACTCTCCACCCACGCATCCGTACGCATCTGGAGTCTATCCAAACGGATCGTACTACCGGTTGTGGAGGGTTCCGAGATGCGTTTTTATCCCTACGATCCGACCCAGCCCCTCTCTCCGGGAGCGTTCGACATCCCTTGCCCCACCGTCACCGAAGAGTGTCCGCCCGAAACGATCGACCTGATGATCCTTCCCGGAACCGCTTTCGACATCTCTTACGGGCGACTCGGTCGTGGCAAAGGATTTTACGACCGCTATCTCTCCCAACCCGAAGCATCCCGCATCTTCAAAGCGGGCGTCTGTTTCGACTGCCAGCTGGAAAAGGAGCTCCCCAGAGAGGATCACGACAGAAAAATGGATGCGATTTTTACGCCAAACCGCTTGCTCATTCAGGGGGAATAGGCTATTTTTGCAGAGATAAGATACGGAGATCCGTCATGAAAAAGATTTTCACTCTTCTGCTTGTCATCTGCTTCACAGCAGGTTTCGCAGCGATCGCCTACGCGGCCGGCAAAAGGCAGGTGGTCCGTGTGGAGAACCACACCGATTTCCCCGTCTACGTATTCGACTGGGGATACAATCCGATCTGGTTTCTCAAGCGCAACCCCGAGCAGTACATCGTGATGCCGCACAACCGCGCCCACGACAACGAAGAGGCGATCGTACTTCGACCGGCTCAATATAAAAAATTGGAGAAGGGAGCCACGCTGATCGTTCGTTTCTACGACGTGAAGTTTATCAATTCGATTCCGGAACGCGATCTGAACGAGGAGACCCTCTACCTGGAGGAGCGCATCTATACGCTCGACGACCTGATCCGCGACAACTTCACAATCACCTATACGGGAGCCGACCAAGCACCATGACCGCTCTGTTTCACGACATCATTTTCGGGCCCATCCACAGCCGGAGGCTCGGATTATCCCTGGGAGTTAACCTGCTCCCGACAGACAACAAACTCTGCAACTTCAACTGCATCTATTGCGAATGCGGGTGGAACACCTCCGGTATGCGTCCGCAGTTCAATGCCCGGGAGGAGGTCCGCCGACTGCTCGCCGAGAAACTGCGCGACATGGTGGCGGAAGGTACCCCGCCCGACGTAATCACCTTCGCCGGAAACGGCGAACCGACGCTCCATCCGGAATTCGAAGCGGTCATCGACGACACCCTCTCGCTGCGCGATGCCCTCTGTCCGACCGCAAAGGTATCCGTACTGAGCAACGCCACGATGTGCGGCAAAGAGAGCGTCCGAAGAGCCCTGCTGCGTGTCGACAACAACATTCTCAAACTCGATTCGGCTTTCGACGAGACCGTACGTCTCATCAACGGCCCCCAGGGTGCGTATGCCGTGGCGACGACCGTGGAGCGGATGAAAAGTTTCGAAGGCCGGCTGATCGTCCAGACCATGTTTTTGCGAGGAAGCTACAACGGGCAAATCGTCGACAACACGACGGAACGGGAAGTATCGGCCTGGCTCGAGTTGGTTGCACAAATCGCACCCCGGCAGGTGATGATCTACACGATCGACCGTGATACGCCCGACAAAGAGTTGCAGAAAATCCCGCGTCCCGAGATGGAAGCGATCGCAGAACGGGTGAAGGCTCTCGGCATTCCCTGTTCGGTCTCCGCCTGACCTTTCCACCTAAATACGCTTCGAAAGAGATACGAAAAAACAAACGGAACGAAAAAACGGTCGTTCCGACGGCCTGCGTCGTTTCTCCTTGGTACAAAGCCTCAACCCTGATCGACCCAAACCAGCCGACGGATATCGTATCCCCGTCCCAAGGCGCGGGTAAGCAGCTTTCGTAACGATCCGACCGGCATGACGGGCTGTCGGCAAAGAATCCAGAGATAGCGGTCCGAACGGCTTCCGATCAGCATGCAGGAGTAGTCGTCGTCAACCTCCAGCACATTGTAATCCGACCAGAAAAGAGGGAAAAACGAGACCCTCAGATGACCCGGATGGCGGCTGTCAGGCATGCGGGCTGTTGCACGCGAGGCATGATAAGTCAGTTCGTCGCCCTTGAGCCCCTGGTTGCGCACGCGTACCGTACCGTCCCTCTCCAGCGTATAGACCGCCGTCACATGCGACAGTCCCCGTTCGAAACGGTGGTCGAATCGGGCGATCTCATACCAGAGCCCCATCATGCGATGCAGATCGAATCCGGGGACCGTCGAACGATCGATCCCGCATCCCGTACGACGGGCAGCATAGAGCGTCCCTGCTCCGAGGAGAAAAAGAGCGGCAGCGGCAGCGCCTCTGTAAAAATCGGTTGTAGCCATAAATATTCCTGTTTTCTCCCTGAAACTGCACGTTTGGTGCCATTTCGTTCCGTCCGAAGGCTTTTCGCCGGAGAGTCCGAGGTCGCAATGTCATGCGAACCCGCCTTGCGAATAGCTCGCCTCACGACCCAAAGCACTCGCCACAAAAAAAGCGGAGGCCCGACAAGCCCCCGCTCGAAAATTCCAATGAAAAGTCCGGTCACTCCACCATTCCTTTTCCGCCGAGGAAATCGTAGATGCGGTAGACGAACTCGTTCCGTCCATACATTCGGGCGACCTGATAGCTGCGATAGATGTTGTCGACCCGTTCGGCCAGCTCCTGATCGACCAGTTTCTCCTTACGGCCGGTAAAACGCAAATAGTAGTCGACAAACTCCTCCTGCTTGCTCACATAATCTTCCAACAGGGCATCGCCTTTCTCGATCTCTCCCGCCGCATAATAGGCTTCGACGATCGGCAGGGTGAAATAGGAGTGGACGAATTGCGAATAGGGCAACTCCTCCATGCTCCGATCGAGCACCTCGACCGCCCGCACGGTATCGCCCTCGGCCACGAGCGCTTTGGCGAGCCGGGCAAAGGCATTGCGGAACATGGCCGAACGGAAATTGATCTGTACGAAATTGTCGACATAGACCCGCGGATCCTTCACATTACCGTACTTGAATACGTTCATCAACTTATCGTAGAGGTAATCGGTATCGATCCGCCCCACGGAGGTGAAGTCGGTGTAGGGGGTCCTGATGGGAACCAACCGGTAGGCGATGCCGTCGAGCTGGAGATAATCCCGCAGGCCGAGCGACGCCAACGAATGGGGCTGCGTGAAATAGAGCGGGCGTTTCCAGTCGAAATTGGCCAACAGATCGAGCAGCATCAACTCACCGCGATTGATGTGTGAACCGGATATCTTCACATAAATGGTATCCAAGATGAGATCGGCATCTTCCGGACGCACGATGCCGCTCGCGATAACATTCTCCTTATTGACCGGCACGGCCAACACCTTGGCCGGAATAAAATCCTGCGGATTGCCGTCGTAGTCGGGACGACGGGTAACGGGATCTTCGCTCTTGACGAACTCGATCGCCGTACGGATATCGAGCGGCTTTCCGCCGTTGCGTTCCTCCACGCCGATCGACTCGTTGCGATTCGTATAGACGCGCCGCGGGAAGGAGAAGGGAACCGGATCCGACTCGTTGATGCGATACTTCATCTCGTCGATATACCACTCGCCGGTCAGGTAGCTCATGTTCATCACGCGGACATCTTTCCGCACCCCTTCAACCTCCTGGTTGTACCAGAGGGGGAAGGTGTCGTTATCCCCGTAATTCATAATGATGGAGTTGGGCAGGGTCGACTGCAGATAGTCGTAGCCGAGATCGCGACCGGCATAACGATGGCTGCGATCGTGGTCGTCCCAGTTCTCCGCCGCCAGAATGATCGGCACGCAACTGCAAATGAGCGTCGCCACCAGCGCCGACGCCACATTGTCGCGTTTGAAAAGCCGGGCCAGAATCTCCTGGATCCAGATCACGCCGAAACCGATCCAGATACAGAAGGCGTAGAACGATCCCGCATACACATAGTCACGTTCGCGCGGTTCCGAAGGCGCCGTATTGAAATAGAATACCAGCGCGATTCCCATCATCACGAAGAGCCAGAGCACCACCGTGAAATTGCGCTTGTCGCGGCTGAGCTGATAGATCAGACCGAGCACACCGAGAATGAACGGCAGGAAATAGTAGGTATTACGCCCCTTGTTGGCCGCCATTTCGGAGGGCAGATTGTCCTGAGGCCCCAAGTAGATCTCGTCGATGAACGGAATTCCCGACAACCAGTTTCCATCGGTAATCTCTCCGGTCGACTGGTTGTTACTCTGACGCCCCACGAAATTCCAGAGGAAGTAGCGCCAATACATGAAATTGAGCTGGTAGCTGAAGAAAAACTTCAGATTCTCTCCGAAGGTAGGCACTTTGAAGGCCTGGTTACCGAGCCGTACCGTACGGCCCTTGACATCAACCCAATCCTCATACCCTTGCGCCTTGAGAGAGCTGTACATCCGGGGGAAGAACTGCTGGAATCCCGGCGGATAGACATACCCGCTTATGGAAGGCTCCGTCTTGTACTTGCCGTCGTCGCCCACGAAGGTTACCGTACCCCACTCGTAATCGATGATCGGAGCGGTATAGGGAGCCCCGTAAAACAGCGGACGGTTACCGTACTGGTCGCGGTTGAGCAGCGAAAGCAGGCTGTAGGGATTGTCCGGGTCGTTGCTGTTCATCGGCGGATTGACCGCAGCACGAATGACGACCGACGCGTAGGAACCATAGCCGAGCAAGACAACCGTCAGACAGAGAATGATCGTATTGGCCACAACCTTTCCCTTTTTGTAGGTGTACCAGACAGCCCACCCGAGCGCCACGAAAAGCGCCACCACGAAAAAGAGCAAACCGCTGTTGATCGGCAGGCCCAGCGAATTGACGAATACCTTGTCGAAAGCGGCACCGATCGCCACCGTATAGGGAATGATCAGGGAGTTGATCGCCAACAGGATCGCACAAGCCGCAAGGATCGCCTTGACGACACCCCAACCGGTCACCCGCTCCGTGGTCCGGAAATAGTAGATGAAGACAAGGGCGGGAATGGTCAACAGGTTGAGGATGTGCACGCCGATCGAGAGGCCCATCAGGTAGGCGATGAGTACCAGCCAACGGTTGGCATGAGGCTCGTCGGCCACATCCTCCCATTTGAGCATGGCCCAGACGACGAGCGCCGTGAACATCGAAGAGAGGGCATAGACCTCGCCTTCGATGGCCGAGAACCAGAAGGTATCGGTAAAGGTGTAGGCCACTGCGCCGATCACACCGGCACCGATCACCGTCCAGGTCTGCGCACGGCTCAGGTCATACCCTTTGCCGAACATCTTGCGCGCCAGATGGGTGATTGTCCAGAAGAGGAACAGGATGCAAAATGCGCTGGCCAGCGACGACATGGCGTTGACCATGGCTGCAGCATAGGAGGGATTTCCGAAGGAGAAGAGGGTAAAGAGCCGCGAAATCATCATGAAAAGCGGTGCTCCCGGCGGATGCCCCACTTCGAGTTTATAGGAGGTCGCTATGAACTCCATGCAGTCCCACAGACTGCCTGTCGGCTCCATAGTCAACAGGTAGACCACGGCGGCAAGGGCAAATACGGCCCATCCGACCCAGTTGTTGCATTTTTTGAAATAGTTCATCGGGTATCGAAAATCTTCGTGTAAAATTTGACGCCGCCGCACATCAGGACACAGCCGATTTCAAGCGATTTCCGCACGACGGGCACGGGCACAAAATTAAGAAAATAACGCGGTAAATTCCTATTTTATTCCCAGATTAAAGGAGTTTTTTCTATTTTTCCGTCCCGGAGGGATATTTCGCAAAATCCATTTCCCCGGGGGGATCGAAAACAATCGTTCCGGGAGTCTTCCTCCCGTCGTTTCACAAGAGAATCGTTTCCGTCTTTGCAGAGATGCTCTTCCGAGGCCGTTTTACCCGCATATTCACCACCTCACGGTCGTACTTACGATCCTTACGGCAACCCCCTGCAGCAACGGCATCGCACTTTTCGATTTGTGACTTTGCGATGCGGCTTCTGCCACCACGCAGTCATCAGGGACAAACCGATCGATGGGAAAGGCCGCGACCGGGAGAAAGGCCGCAGCGAGCAACGGCACGTTGCTTCGACAAACACTGCTGTTCTTAACGATGCAGTCGCCAAAGAGGGTTCCGAAAAGCCCGTACCAGCGAAGCTCAACGACCGAGCATCGCTCCGACGATACAACGCGGGCCACAGCAACCGCCTGCTGATACTCCCCTCCCCGCTTCGGACGAACTCCTCGCACACGCCCCGCAACCGGGACGATCGAGCAGACGGCAAGCGCCCCGCGGGACGGAATGACGACGCCGGCCGGGAACAGCTGCATTTGCACCGCAAAAGGAGCGATTTCGGATCGCTTTCCACCCGCCGCCGCAAAATAGCCGCACGCGGGATGCTTCGTATGCGAAAAAATCGTTATTTTTGCGGGGAATACACGCCGCGCCGCCCGGAACGCCGTATCGGCATCACCGTTGACACGTAATCGGATCCGCCGGCTGCAGGACTGCCGAGGCCGCAGACACGGTCTCAACGTAACACAGAGAAGAATATGGATACCAAACTCGTATTGTACAATACGCTCACCCGCCGTCCGGAACCGTTCGAACCGCTCAACCCGCCCCATGTGGGGATGTACGTCTGTGGCCCGACGGTCTACGGAGATCCGCACCTGGGCCATGCACGTCCGGCCATCACGTTCGACGTCCTTTTCCGTTACCTCACCTCGCTCGGTTACAAAGTGCGTTACGTCCGCAACATCACCGATGTCGGCCACCTGGAGAACGACGCCGACGAAGGCGAAGACAAAATCTCGAAAAAAGCCCGTCTCGAACAGCTCGAACCGATGGAGGTGGCACACTACTACACGGAACGCTACCACAAAGCCATGGATGCGCTGGGCGTCCTCTCCCCCTCCATCGAGCCGCAGGCCTCGGGGCACATCATCGAACAGATCGCCCTGGTGCAGAAGATCCTCGACGCAGGATTCGCCTACGTATCGAACGGATCGGTCTATTTCGACGTGGAAAAATACGACAAGAAATTCCACTACGGCAAACTCTCCGGCCGCAACCTGGAGGAGATCGTGGCCGGCTCACGCGAACTCGACGGTCAGAGCGACAAACGCCACTCCTACGACTTCGCCCTCTGGAAAAAAGCCTCGCCCGAACACATCATGCGGTGGCCCTCGCCCTGGAGCGACGGTTTTCCCGGTTGGCACATGGAGTGTTCGGCAATGAGTACCAAATACCTCGGCGAGCAGTTCGACATTCACGGAGGCGGCATGGACCTCATGTTCCCCCACCACGAATGCGAAATCGCCCAGAGTACTGCCGCTTCGGGTCACGATTCGGCCCGCTTCTGGATCCACAACAACATGATCACGATCAACGGCCAAAAGATGGGCAAATCGCTCGGCAACTTCATCACGCTCGAGGAGCTCTTTACCGGGAAGCACAAACTGCTCGCTCAGGCCTACTCGCCGATGACGGTCCGCTTCTTCATCCTGCAGGCCCACTACCGTTCGACGCTCGACTTCAGCAACGAAGCGTTGGCCGCAGCCGAAAAGGGACTCGACCGGTTGATGAAGGGCGTGGAGACGCTCTCCAAACTGCAACCGGCAGACCAAAGTACCGTGGATGTCTCGCAACTCGAACAACACTTCCACGAAGCGATGAACGACGACCTCTCCACCCCGATGGTTATCTCGACGCTTTTCGACTGGGTCCGCATCATCAACCAGGCGGCCGCCGGACAACAGAGCTTCACGGCAACCGATCTGGATCGGCTCAAAGCGCTGTTCCAGCAGATCGTCTTCGACGTGCTGGGACTGAAGGACGAGAAAAATGTCTCGACCGGCGGTAACGACCTGTTGGCTCCGGTCGTCGATCTGCTGCTGGAGATTCGTGCCGGTGCGCGGGAACGCAAAGAGTGGGCGACCTGCGACGCCATCCGTGACCGGCTCGCCGCAATCGGCATCCGGGTGAAAGACCGTAAAGACGGATGCGACTGGGAGATCGAATAACCCCTTCACGAGGCATCTTCTGCGGCGACCCCATTTTATAAAATTTTTCAGTCCCGATTCCGTCGGGACATGGCATACAACCGTAACGACCTAATTATGATTTTAGCGGAACAGATTAAAGAAGCTATAAGACGCCAGGATGCGTTGGGGAGGTTTCTTTGACATCGACGGCAAACGGAAACAGTTAGCCGAAGAGGAGACCCTGACACAGGAGCCCGGTTTTTGGGACGATCCCGAAAAGGCACGCGAACAATTGCGCAAGGTGGCCGGTATCAAACGGTGGGTGGAGGATTACGACACCATCTGCAAAGAGATCGACGACCTGCAGCTCATGCCCGATTTCGTAAAGGAGGGAGTAGTTACGGAGGCCGAGATGGACGCCCACTACGCCCGTACAATGGAACACATCGAATCACTCGAGATGCGCAACATGCTCCAGGGCAAAGAGGACAAGCTCGGAGCCATCATGGACATCAACTCCGGAGCCGGCGGTACAGAGGCGCTCGATTGGGCCGGCATGCTGCTGCGCATGTACACCCGTTGGGGTGAACGAAACGGCTACAAAGTGCGCACCCTCGACCTGCAGGAGGGCGATGAAGCCGGCATCAAGTCGGCCACCATCGAATTCGAGGGCGACTATGCGTACGGATTTCTCAAGAGCGAAAACGGCGTCCACCGGCTGGTGCGACTCTCCCCGTTCAACGCCAACAACAAACGACAGACCACCTTCGCATCGGTTTTCGTATCGCCGGCGGTGGACGACACGATCGAGATCGTCATCAACCCGGCCGATATCGAATGGGACACCTATCGCAGCAGCGGCGCCGGTGGCCAGAATGTCAACAAAGTGGAGACCGGCGTACGACTGAGGCACCTGCCCTCGGGCATCGTGATCGAAAATACCGAGACCCGTTCCCAACTGATGAACCGGGAGAATGCGCTCCGCATCCTCCGGTCGAAGCTCTACCAACGCGAACTGGAGAAACAGATGGAGCTGCGGAACCAACTGGAGAAACAGAAGAAAAAGATCGAATGGGGTTCGCAGATACGGAGTTACGTTTTCGACGACCGCCGGGTAAAAGACCACCGCACGGGACATCAGACCTCCAACGTGGAAGCGGTCATGGACGGAGAGATCGACGATTTCATCAAAGCCTACCTGATGGAGTTCGGCGGAGAGATATAGGCTCACGAGGAGCTGCACACACTCCGAGCACCTCGTGAGAACGGATCGTCAGGCCTGTTTGCGGTAGCTCAATGCGGCCCACAGATCGAATATCACGGCAGACAGGGCCAGAGCTCCGTAATTCCATCCCAATTCGGCGATGGTCGTTCCCTTCAGGTAGACAGCCCGCATGATGTCGATGAAATAGCGCGGCGGCAAGAAACGGGTGATCCACTCGGCCCATTCCGGCATCGACTCGACGGGGGTGATCAGTCCGCTCATCAGCACGAACACCATCACGAAAAAGTACATCATGAACATCGTCTGCTGCATGTTGACGGAATAGTTGGCTATCACCACCCCGATTCCCGACATGGTGAGCACGAAGAGTGCGGCGGCCAGAGCGATCGCCCCGATCGTGCCGGCAGGCGTCAATCCGTACACAGCCCACGCCAGCAACATGGCGATCGTCAGCACCACAAATCCGACCAGCCAGAAAGGGATCAGTTTCGCCAACGTGAAGGTGAACCGGCTGACCGGCGTCACGTTGATCTGCTCGATCGTTCCCGCCTCCTTCTCCCCCACCAGGTTGAGTGCGGGAAGGAATCCGCAGATCATGATCAGCAGCATGATCATCAGTGCCGGAAGCATGAAATTACGATATTCGAGCGTCGGATTGTAGCGGTTCTGCACCACCACGGCATCGGCCAGGGAAGGAATCCCCCGCTCGGCCTGCAATTCGGAACAGGTCTGCGTAACGACCCGGATCAAATATTGCATACCGGCACTCCCCTTTACGGCATTTACCCCGTTGGCCGAAATGGTGACCCGTTCGGGAGTACCGAGCTCCAATCCCCGTCCGAATCCGGAGGGAATCTCCAGGATCGCATCCACCTCCCCCGCTTCGAGATGGCGAAGCGCCGATGTGTAGTCGTCCACCACATCGAAAAGGGAGAAATAGTCCGAAGCGCCTATTTTGGTTATGAGTCGCGCCGTCACCTCCGAACGATCGTGATCGACCACGGCGACCCCGATGTGGCGTACATCGAAGGTCGTGATCCAGGGTATGACGAGCATCACCAGCAACGGAAACAGCACCACCATCCGAGGTAAAAAGGGGTTACGGAAAAATTGCCGGACCTCCTTGTCGAGCAGAACGAACAGCGTACGCATCGTCATTCGAGTTTATCGTTGAACTTACGAAGTGCCACACCGATCAATGCCACCGTCATAGCCGCAAGGATCGCTGTCTCGCGGATCACGGAGACAAAAGGCAACCCCTCGATCATCAGTTTGCGCACGGCCTCTATGTACCAACGGGTAGGAACCACACAGGAAATGGCTCGCAACACGACCGGCAAATTCTCGATGGGAAAAATCATCCCCGAAAACATGATGACAGGCATCATGAGCAACATGGCCGAGATCAGCAACGCCGTCGACTGTTTGTTGGTAATGGTCGAGAAAAAGAGTCCCAGGGCGAGCGAAAGGATCAGATAGAGAAGCGATAGGGCCACCAGGGCCACCACGTTACCGGCCAGCGGCACGTCGAGCACATAGCGGGCCAGGAGCAGAATAGTCAAAAGATTGAGACACGAAAGGGTAAAATAAGGGACCATCTTGGCAAAGATGATCCGTATCGGCCGTACGGGTGATACGAGCAGCACCTCCATCGTGCCGGTCTCCTTTTCGCGAACAATCGACACCGACGTCATCATGGCACAGATCAGAATAAAGATCAGGCCCATGATTCCCGGCACGAAGTTGTAGGCACTTTTCATCTGCGGATTGTACAGAAGCCTTGTATCGGGCATGGGCATACTTCCCTGCAGATCCCCCAGAATGATGCTTTGCAGGTAGGTGGATCCGGCCGTTGCCAGCGTGGTGTTCGAAGCATCGAAGATCAGCTGCAGAATCGCTTCCGAAGACTCTCCGCGCGACAATGCATCGACCTTACGATCGAAATCGGCGGCGAAAACCGCCACGGCATCGGCCCGACCCGCCCGCAACGTCCGGTCGATCTCCTGTTGCGAGATGTAGCCTTCGAAGGTAAAATAGGGGTTGGCCGCGACCCGTTCCACAGCCTGCCGCACCGACTCGGAACGGTGCGGAGCGACGACCGCCACCCGCACGTTATTCACCTCGGTCGAGATGGCGAACCCGAAGAGCAGCAACTGAATGACGGGAGCCAACAGAACGACCAACATCGTGCGGGAATCGCGCAGGATGTGAAGCGTCTCCTTTCTGACGAACGACAAAAATTCTCCCATGGCTATTCGGTTCGTTTGGCTTCGCGGGCGAGCAGACGGAACACTTCGTCCATCGAAGCGGCAGCAAATTCCTTTTTAAGATCGGCAGGAGCACCCAAAGCACGAATGCGACCGTCGACCATGATCGATACGCGGGAACAATATTCGGCCTCGTCCATGTAATGGGTCGTCACGAAGACGGTTGTACCGCCGGCAGCCGACTCGTAGATCAGCTCCCAGAATTGACGACGCGTGAGAGGATCGACCCCTCCGGTCGGTTCATCGAGAAAGACGATCTCGGGGCGATGGAGCGTAGCGACCAGAAAGGCCAGCTTCTGTTTCCATCCGAGCGGCAGCGATCCGACCAATGTATCGATCTCCGAACGGAAATCGAGCCGATCGAGCAGCTCCACGGTACGTCGCGCAATCTCCCTTCGGGTCAGGCCGTAGATTCCTCCATAGAGGCGGATGTTTTCCCGCACCGTCAGGTCGTCGTAGAGCGAAAACCGCTGACTCATGTAGCCGATGTGGCGTTTGATCCGCTCACCCTGGCGCATGATATCGAATCCGGCAACGGTACCGCTTCCCGAAGTGGGATAACTCAGGCCGCAAAGCATCCGCATGGCGGTCGTTTTTCCTGCGCCGTTGGCCCCGAGGAAACCGAAGATCTCGCCGCGCGCCACGTCGAAGGAGATGCGGTCGACAGCAGTGAACGCACCAAACTTTTTCGTCAGATCCCGAACGGAAAGTATCGTATCACTCATGGTGCATCAATTGAATAAACACATCCTCTATTCCCGGCTCGGTCGGAACGATCTCCACCTTTTGGAATCCTCGTGCGGCGAGTTCCCGGACAAAAGCCGTCGGATCGAAATCGGACGTCGCGATCAAATGGTGGGCCGCCCCGAACGGATAGCACTTCCGGATTCCCGAAGCACGACGCGCCTCGATCAACAATCCATACATATCGTCGCCCGACAAGGCATACAACGGCTCCCGGAAACGGTGCAGAATGCCACCGGGCGTATCGATTCCGAGCAGACTTCCCCGATCGATCAACGCGATACGATCGCACCGCCGCGCCTCATCCATGTAGGGAGTCGACACGAGCATCGAGATTCCGCGAGCCTTCAGTTCAAAAAGCATGTCCCAAAATTCGCTGCGCGAAACAGCATCGACGCCGGTCGTAGGTTCATCGAGAAAGAGGATCGAAGGACGATGGACCAATGCGCAGCAAAGCGCCAGTTTCTGTTTCATGCCCCCCGACAGCTTCCCTGCACGACGACGGCGGAACGGTTCGATCTGACGATAGATCGGAGCGATCAGTTCGTAATTGTCGGCTATGCGAACGCCGAAAAGAGCGGCAAAAAATGCGAGGTTCTCCTCCACACTGAGATCGGGATAGAGCGAAAAGCGCCCCGGCATGTAACCCACGAGCTCCCGAATCCGACGATAGTCGCGCACGATATCCAGGCCGCCCACCGAAGCAGTGCCTCCGTCGGGTACGATGAGGGTGGTGAGCAGCCGGAAAAGGGTGGTCTTTCCGGCGCCGTCCGGACCGATCAACCCGAAGAGCTCACCCTCTTCCACCTCGAACGAAACCCCGCAAAGGGCCTCTGTCTTCGCGTAGCGTTTGGAGAGATTATCCGCCTCGATGGCTTTCATGCTACCACTTGGTTTCGCCGTACATACCGATTTTCAACCTGCCGTCGTTCTCCACAGCGATTTTGACTGCATAGACCAGATTGGCCCGCGTGGAGCGAGTCTGGATCGTTTTCGGCGTGAATTCGCTCTCGGATGCGATCCAGACGATGCGACCCGGATAGTCGTATCGCTCTCCGCCGCCGAAATCGGCCGTCACGGTCACCTCCTGCCCCAGCCGAATCCCGGCCAACTGCTCCGATGTGACATAGGCCCGCAACCGGATATGATCCAGATCGGCCACCTTCATCAACGGACGTCCTACGGAGGCCAACTCTCCGGCTTCGGCATATTTGGCCAGGACGGTTCCGGTCACGGGCGATACGATCCGACATTTGGCCAACCGGTCATCGATCGCCGCAATTTGCAGATCGATCATGGAGCTACTCTCGTCGATCGCCGCAGCACTGTTTCCGAGGGTGGACAACAGGGCATCGAGCTGCCCCTTCAACACCCGGATCTGGGCATCGACATCATCGAGCTGTTTGCTCGTGGCAGCACCGTCCCGCAACAGATTCGCCACCCGCTTGCGTTCGGTCTCCTGTTTGGCGATCTGTTCGCGCAACGCCGCAGCCTGCCTTGCGATATCGGGCCGACCGCTTCTGACCGAAGCACGTTGCCGTTCCAACTGTTTCCGCTGCAGTACGAGCTGCACGGTATCTATTTCGCCCACCGGCTCACCCGCCTGCAACCGATCGCCCTCCTCGACTTCGAAACGAAGAATACGTCCGGCCGCCTCGGAGGAGACCGTCACCTCCGTAGCCTCGAATGTCCCCGTGGCATCGAAATCTTCGCCATGTCCGCACGCTGTCAAAACCAACAGCGCCGCAGTGAAAAATGAAACTTCTCTCATTGACCTATGGTATGATTCAATTCGTAAATAGCTTTCAACAGTTCAATTTCCCGTGCACTGCGCGCCGCAGCAGCCGCATCCTCCTCGGTGATGGTCTTGAGCAGGTCGTTGGTATCGATCACGCCGTTGCGCAACTTCGACTCCGCAGCCTCACGCACCGAACGACGCAACGCCACGATGCGGTCGTCATCGGCGAGCGCACGACGCAAACGCGCGATCTCGCCACTCTCCTGAGCCGCCTGCAAGCGGTTGTTAAAAAGAAAAACATCCCGTTGCACCTCGAGCTGTTGCCGGGCGTTCCGCAGTTTATTCAACGAGTTGCGCTGCGTATAATAGGCGCCGAAATTCCACGACATTCTCACACCGACCAGTGCATTCCACGTCCACTGGCGGTCGACCATACTCTCCAGGAAATCGAGACCCGGATAGCCGTAATAACCCTGCGCGAAAAGTCCGATGCGGGGCATTACGGAGGAACGGACCAACTTCTCCCGAGCGGCCAATGTTCCCTGACGCGCATCGAGCAGTGCCAACTCCGGACGATTCACCTCTCCGGTGTGCAACTGGAGCTCCACGGGCCGTTCCAGCCGTTCGTCACCCAGCTCTTTCCCGACAAAGAGCGAAAGCATACGTCGGTAGCTCTCCCGCACCGTCTCGACCCCGTCGAGCTGCTGGCCTACGGACAGGAGCTCCGCCTCCACAGCGTCGGCATCGCTCTGCATAGCCACTCCGCTGCGTTGCAATGCCTGCACCTTCTCCAGACTGCTGCGCAACAATTCGATCGTAAGTTCCATCTGTGCGATCCGCTCCTCCAGCAACAAAATACCGAAATAGAGCTCATCCACCCGACCTTCGAGCGCATAAAGATCGACATCCACCGAACGCAAGGCCTCGGTCTCCTCCGCTTCGGCAGCCAACCGATCGGCGCGGGTCTTGCCTCCATCCCAAATCGTCTGGCTGAGCTCCAACTGGATTTTGTACTGATCCCGACTCAATCCCTCCATTTCGATACCCTGCAGGGTCAACAGATCGGTCAATACGTCGGGATAGGAGGGAACGGCCGTCTGCCACGTGGCCTGCGTCGACAAAACGAATTGCGGCAGATAGGCTCGCCGGGCATTCGATACCGTATATTCGGTCGCCAGGCGAATCAGATCGTACCGTCTTACCTCCGGATAGTGCTCCCGGGCCAGCTGCCGGCACGTATCGAGCGTGAGTTGCGCATGGGCGCCGACGGCAACGAAAAGCGAGCAACAGATAAAAAACAAGCGTCTCATAATGTCGTCTTTTTAACTCTTCTAAGGATCAATTCGACGTTTTCCCGTTTGCGCTCCGCAAAAAAACGTTCCCGGTCGGCTGTCAAATCGCCGAGGATCGGCTCGATGATCGGATAGGCGATAAACAGGAAAATATTGAGAGAGATGATATCAAGCATCAGCATGCGTGCATCGACCGGTTCTGTCTGCTGTTTTGCGGCCGAATCGTCGAGCTCCCGCTGCAAATCGACGAACAGCACCGCCGTGATCTCTTCGATCCGTTTACGCATCTTATCGTAACGCTCCGGACGGGAAAAGACCTCGTTCACAATGAAACGGGGCAGATCGGGATTGGCTACGAGGAAATCGAAATGGCGCTCCACGCCGTTGCGCAACCGTTCGAGCAGCGGAAGGTTCGGATCACCGAAAGCGGCCGTCAGCACCGAATCGCCCATCTGGCGAATCTTTTCATCGAGAATCCGTTCGAAGATATTCTCTTTGGTGCGAAAATAGTAGTGCAACATGGCATGCGTCACACCGGCGGCCTCGGCAATCGAAGTGGTCCGTGCTCCGACGAATCCCTTGGTCAGGAACTCCCGCTCCGCTGCCAAAAGGATGGCCTGTTCTTTTGAGTTTGTCTGCGTTTTATCCACAATCTTCCTTTCTTTCCCCGGAATCGGATTTGTTAACTTATTTGTTTAACAATATTGTTATTACAAAGTAAAACATTGTTTCGATAACTTCCAAGAATCGTTCGATTTTTCTTTCCGGGTCTTTTTTTACCGATGCAAATAAGCTGCAACTCTCCGGGAAAAACGAGAGAACCGAAAAGGAAAACAGGAACCGAACCCTCCTGCCTGCAAGGATCCGATCATCCCGCCCTCAGCAGAACCCGCCCGACAATCGTCCGCAGAGCAGCGCAGAGTACAGGTAACCGATACTCGTACCCCGGCTCCTCTCTTCCGAAACAGAATAAGCTGCAAAATGAAATTTCACGATATCCCGCAAACAACGGCACGGGAAAAAGAGTATCTTTGTAGAAACGGGACCTGCCCCGATCCGCATCGTACGAAAAAACGATCCGTACGAATACTCCGGGCTTCATTCGCGGCAACGATGAAACGCAAGAGAGAACCTCGTTTACGAATCGTTACCGACATTCGAATGAACAACAAGAGAACCAACATGCTACAAACGAAACACAATATGAAACGCAGCTATTCCATGAGATATTTTTCACCTCTTTTGCTGATCAGCATACTGTTTCTGCCTTTCGTTTCGCCTGCTGCAGAACCACAGCGCATGTGCCGACTCGAAGGCATCGTTCACGATCGGCCGGAGACACGGGAAGTGCTCGTCTTGCCGGCCAATCGCGACCTGCTCGTCAGCGACTACGTCGTGCTTCCTGTCGAAGCGGGGAAATTCCACGGCGAAATTCCGATACCCGTCCAACCGGAAGTCTACCAGCTTGTTTTCCGCGAAGAGATTGACGAGGGAGACCCGAAGCCGGTCTATTTCATCCCGGACAAAGGAACCCTGCGCTTTCAACTCTACCCATCCGAACGTCACACCGAAAACCAGGTCTCGGGAAAGGGTGAAAACAAAAAATTGCAAGCCCTGGTGGCCCAACGCAACCGGATCTTCTCCTCGTATGATCGCATAACAGCCGGCTTGTACGGGAAAAAGCTCTCCCCGACCTACTACACGGCCCGTTTCATCGAACTCGACAGCCTGCTCCGGAACACCTTTTCGGAGGGAGGCAGTCTCTCCGGCGACCTGATCACCGAATACAACCGGATGATTCAGGACTCGAGCTGCATGACTCCATCCGGATTGGATGCGATTCGCGAGATCGACTCCCTCTATGAACAGAGTCAAAAAGCGCTCTATGCCTACATCGAGCGGAATCCCTCCATCGGAGCCTACTATCTCGTACGGACCGACTTCAACACTACCCGTCCACTTCTCCGCACACTCGCTGCGACTGCCTATACGGAGCTGTTCCGAAAACGGTACGCCGAACACCCCTACACCTCCGACATCGAAACCATGATCTCCGCACGGGGCGTAGTGCCGGGAAGCCACGTTCCCGACTTCACCGCTCCCGACATTTATGGACGCATCCACCGTCTCTCGGAAGAGATCAACGGCAAAGTGGCTCTCATCAACCTGTGGGCTTCGTGGTGCGCACCGAGCCGCAACAACGGCAGTGCTGCGATTCCGCTCTACTACCGTTTCAAAAACAGAGGATTTACCGTGGTCAGCGTGGCGCGCGAACGGGATGATCTCTCGTTTGCCCGCGCACAGGAAGAGGATCGCTATCCTTGGCTCTGTCTTATCGACCTGAAGGGCGAAAACCGCATCTGGGAGCGTTACGGAGCCCCGCTCGACGGAGGCATGCAGGTGCTCGTGGATGAAAAGGGAACAATTCTGGCAATCAATCCCACCATCCGGGAACTGCTCGACCTGCTGAACAAAAAACTTCCACCAAACATTCCTAAAAGATAGGTCTCCGAGACGAACGACGGTCCATGCGCTCCTCTCCAAGAGATCTCCCCAAACGGACGGAGCGGATACGGACACCCAACGACGACCGCCCGCGATTCCTCAAACGACAAAACCAGAAACCTAACAAGTAAAAACAGATGAAAAGATTAACGATCGTCCTCACGCTGCTTCTTCTCGGCTGGAGCACGCAAACGGAGGCACAAACGCTCACCGCAGCCACGTACAACGTCAGGTATGACAGCCGGACTGACTCCACCAAAGGCAATGGCTGGCAGCAGCGCAGTCCTTACCTGTGTCAGCTCATACGTTTCCACGATTTCGATATTTTCGGCGCGCAGGAGGTGACCCATCGCCAACTGCTTGACATGCTCGACGCCCTGCCCGGATACGCCTACATCGGCGTGGGACGCAACGATGGTAAAACTGGCGGTGAATACTCCCCCGTCTTCTACAAAAAAGATCGTTTCAAACTGCTCGACAGCGGGACCTTCTGGCTCTCGGAGACTCCGGAAACGCCCAGTAAAGGATGGGATGCCGTACTTCCGCGCATCTGCAGCTGGGGACACTTCCGCGACCTGGAGAGCGGACGACGTTTCTGGTTCTTCAACCTGCACATGGACCATCGGGGCGTCAAGGCACGCGAAGAGAGCGCCAAACTCGTTCTGTCGGTCATCCGGGAGAAATGCGGCGACGAACCGGTCATCCTGACGGGCGATTTCAACGTCAACCAGAAGAGTTCCGTCTACCGGATTCTCGCCGAATCGAACACCGTGGAGGACTCCTATCAGAAAACGGAATTCCGCTACGCCGTGACGGGCACGTTCAACTCCTTCAATCCCAACTCGAACACCTCGAGCCGGATCGACCACATTTTCGTCACGCCCGATATTCGGGTCGAACGCTACGGCATCCTCACCGACAGCTACCGGACCCAGGAGAAGAGTTCGCGCGAAGTGGACGCCACCGATTTTCCGAAAGAGGTGAAACTCCGTCAGAGCGTTGCCCGAATGCCCTCCGACCACTTTCCCGTCGTGACGGTACTGGAGTTGACAAAGGCATCGAAAAATTCAAAAAAATAGTCGTGATCCCGTCGCTGTCGGAGCCGGACGAGGAACGGCAAACCCGACAACCAACAGATTCGACAAAGAGCAAAAGGGTGTGTCCCGTAGAGGACACACCCTTTTGAATCCGTTGGGTTGAACAAACCGGAGTATTCTACAGACAACGGCGTGGAAATTCCTGAGTTCAGATCTGTTTCACAAAGTCCGGAAACCGGATATCTCCATTCCGCCGCATTCTGCACGCCACTCCGCGATTCGGCGAAGGACGATTCCTCCACCCCTGGAGGCGCAATCTACAGGAGAGATCGAGGCCCTATTTTCCCCCATTTATCATCTTTTTCAGTTCGGGCTCCATCCGATAGGGAGAACGCAGGTCGTTGCGAAGCTCGTAGTGACCCGACTTGTCCACCAACACATAGGAAGGAATACCGTCCAATCCGAACTTCTTGCCGATGTAGTCCCACTGCTCCTGATTCAACCGATAGTGTTTGCCCCGTATGCCAGGAATCATCTCCATATAGACATCGAGCGGCGAGGTTTCGTTGGCAATGTAGACCCACACCAGGTCATCGCTCTTCAGTTCATTGTCTTTCAGAGGCTCATTGGCCTTGATGGCCGAACGGCAGGGACCGCACCAGGTGTTCCAGAAGTCCACCAAAACGACTTTGCCCTTGTATGGCGCGATGATGGCATCGAAAAGTTGTTCCAGGGCGACCTCAGGCGTCTTCTCGATAACGGACTCCTTTTCGTTCAACTTCAGAAGAGCCTCTACATTCTCCTGCATCTTCAGGAGCGCCTCCCGATAGAAGGGATCCTGCAGGTTATCGAGACTCTTCAAGTCATCGTCGGTCAGCGCTGCGTTAGACGCTTTTTTCACCAACGGCAACGCGAGTCTCAGATCGGAGGCAAAAGAGCCTTCCAAACCGGCCTCCTCGGGCCATTCGATGTCCGGATCGGTCAAAGCGACTACATAACCGGTGATATCGTCACCCATCAACAACATCGGATCGACAACCGGGAAGAGTTTGCACAGTTCCGCCCGATTCTCCGCCGTCAGCGGATCGATCTTCACATCCAACGGTTTGGAGTAATCCCACTGGTTTTTGACGGTCCTGTAATTGCGTTCGCGGATGTTGTCTCCCAAAGCGATGGCCATCACAGCCTCCTGCTTCAATTTCAACATCTCCATCTCCTTGGCCACAGGCGACAGATCGGAACGAGCAACACTGTCGGAAAGCGCCTGGAAGGAGTTGATGACATACTGGGTATATTCGGCTGCACTCATTCTGTAGTCGGCAAACTTTCCGTTAAACAGGTTCAGGCTATAACCCGGCTTCCATCGCAACGAAACGGGGATCAGGCCGGCATAGGTGCCCGAAGAGTAGCACAGAGGGACCAGATCAAACAAAGGCAAGTTTTTCGTCATCACCCGACGAGCCATCAGCATTTGCCCACTCCACGAGGAATTCACATAGATATCGACCTCTTCGCCCGGAGCCAGCCACGTCTCTCCGAATCCCATATCACCGAGGTTGATCACCGCAAAAGCGATACCGTACTGCCAGAATCTGAATTCGACCGTGCCCGTCTCAGGATCGACGGCAGACGTATAGGACTGCTGACTGTTCATCAGGGTATTGAGATAGAGTTCGACCTTCTTGATCGATTCCCGCTGATCGTTCGGAAGATGGATGTGCAGCACCGTTTCACCCACTTTGAATATCGGGGCGGGCAGAGGATCCGGAGCCGTTTCGGTATTACGGCAGACGGACGAGGGCGTGCCGGCAGGGGGTCCGAATTTCTTTTCTCCCGTCAGATCGACGCCATACAACTTGAAGTTGGGATCGATGAAGTCAAACGAACGAGCTTTCTTCGGCAGTGGTTCGAAGAAAAAGACAAAAAAAGCCTCTCCCGTTTCGGAGACCAACACGCGGGAGTCAACCGGAGTTTCCGGCGTCTCGATCAGGGCATATTTCTTTCCATCGGCCTGCAGGTAGACGTCGGAGCTGATCTCTATAAAACTGCGTGGCCGGGAATTGGCCTCCACATAGAGCACAGTCGCCGTATCGGTCTGTTCAATTTTGGAGATGTCGAGCGTCATGGTATTGGCCGACTCGATCAGAGGATACTCAACGCTCTTATTGCGTTGCACACAGGCTGTGAAGCACCACAAAACCACAGCTACCGTCAGAAAAGCACTTTTTTTACACATAACAAGGTTCGATTGATGAATTACACCGAGATTCAAGTATTTTTAACTTTGTCCAACAAAGATATACAAAAAAAATATGTACTATGCAATACAAATTTCATTTAATCGCAAAATAAAATTTCCGCAACGTGTGTCCGGAGACCTCCACTCTTCCAGCAAATCGCCTCAAATGAACAACTTGGCCGAATGGGTGAACCACCAAAAATAAAAGCAGAATTTTCGCTTCGCTCAGGTCAGACAACGCTCCAAATGTCTATGGAAAGCCCTACTTACCGACGGACCGAAATTCGCATTCACCGAATTCGGTTTGCGGCTACAACACCCGGGATATCCTCCCCGAATAATAAAATAGGCCTGCAATCGGCCTATCCAAAAATACACCTGCAACTCAACGGAGCGATACGGCGGGACGACCGGAAAAAACGAGAAGGGTGAGCGCCACATCCTGTTTCGGCACCCACCCTTCCTGTTGTATCGGCCCGTGGTCAGACCAGTTCGATTCCGGCCTCCCGACAAACCGCACGCATTTCGTCGGACCAGATGCTGCTCTGAATCTCTCCGATATGGGCTTTGCGCAACAGGTACATACACAACCGCGACTGCCCGATTCCGCCTCCGATCGTACAAGGCAGTTCGCCTGCCAGCAGACGACGGTGGAAATAGAGTTCCGATTTCCACTCCTGACCTCGCAGAGCCAACTGGCGCCGCAGAGCCTCCTCATCGACACGAATACCCATGCTCGACACCTCGAAAGCGCTCTCCAACAACGGATTCCAGAGCAATATATCTCCGTTCAGGCCATACTGACCCTCCTCATTGGGGGTGCTCCAGTCGTCATAATCGGCTGCACGGCCATCGTGCGGTTTTCCGTCGCTCAATTCGCGGCCGATGCCCATCACGAATACCGCTCCATGTTCGCGGACCACAGCATTCTCGCGCTCCTTGGGCGACAGACCGGGATAACGGTCGAGCAGCTCCTGCGAGTGGATGAAAAAGATATCTTCGGGCAACTGCGGCTCGAGTTGCGGAAACTCCACGTAGAGTTTGTTTTCGGTCACCTTGATCGACTCGTAGATGCGACGCACGGTCTGTTTCAGGAAGGCGATGTTGCGATCCTCGCGCCGAATCACCTTTTCCCAGTCCCACTGATCCACGTAGAGCGAATGGATGTTGTCCAGCTCCTCGTCGGGACGAAGCGCATTCATGTCGGTGTAGATTCCGCGACCGGGCATCGTTCCCATCTCGGCGAGTTTGAGCCGTTTCCACTTCGCCAGGGAGTGTACCACCTCGGCCCGACGCTCATCGAGATCCTTGATCGGAAACGAGACCGGACGCTCCACGCTGTTCAGATCGTCGTTGATACCGGTCCCCTGCAGGACAACCATCGGAGCCGTCACCCGCAGCAGCACCAACTGTGCGGAGAGATTCTCCTGGAACATATCCTTTACATATTTGATCGCTTTCTCGGTGTTCTCCACCCCGCCGAGCAGATTCCTGTATCCTTTGGGCAAAATGAGCGCCATGGTCCGACAATTATTTTACGGTTATGAGATAGTAATTCTTTTTCCCCTTCTGTACGAGCAGATAGTGTCCGGCCAACAAATCGTTCGTCGTGACGGCGCGGAAAGGATCGGTCACCTTCTCCTTGTTGAGCGACACACCGCCGCCCTGCACCAGTTTTCGGGTCTCCCCCTTCGACGGGAAGACTGCTGCATGTTCCGTCACCAGATCGACGAACGGAACGCCCGCTTCGAGCAGCGATGCCGGCACTTCGAAATTCGGAACACCCTCGAACACCTGCAGAATGGTCTGTTCGTCGAGTCGGTGCAATGCCTCGGCCGTAGCCTGACCGAACAGGATCTCCGAAGCCTCTACCGCCTTACGCCACTCCTCTTCGGAATGGATCATGCAGGTGACCTCCTGCGCCAACCGCTTCTGCAGTTTTCTTTCGTGCGGAGCCGCCTCGTGCTCGGCGATGAGCGACTCTACCGTCTCGCGATCGAGCAGGGTAAATATCTTGATATAGCTCTTGGCATCTTCATCGCTCACATTGAGCCAGAACTGATAGAACTTGTAGGGAGAGGTGTAACGCGGATCGAGCCAGACATTGCCGCTCTCCGTTTTGCCGAATTTGGTTCCGTCCGCCTTCTTGATCAACTTGCAGGTCAATGCAAACGCCTCGCCGCCGAGTTTGCGACGAATCAATTCCGTGCCGGTAGTGATGTTGCCCCACTGATCGGAACCGCCGAGCTGGATCTTGCAACCCAACGTCTCATACAGATGGAGGAAGTCGTACCCCTGAACGAGCTGATAGGTAAATTCGGTAAAAGACATGCCATCGCCCTCGCCGCTGAACCGTTTCTTGACGGAGTCCTTGGCCATCATGTAGTTGACGGTAATCAGCTTGCCGATATCGCGGATGAAATCGAGAAACTTCATGTCTTTCATCCAGTCGTAGTTGTTGACCAACACGGCTGCGTTCGGAGCGTCCGACGTGAAGTCGAGCAATTTGGAGAGCTGACGTTTGATCGCCTCCTGATTGTGGCGCAGCGTAGCCTCATCGAGCAGATTGCGTTCCTGAGATTTTCCCGAGGGGTCGCCGATCATGCCCGTAGCGCCGCCCACCAAGGCGACAGGACGATGTCCCGACTGTTGGAAATGCTTGAGGATCATTACCCCGACCAAGTGTCCGATATGGAGAGAATCGGCCGTCGGATCGATTCCCAGATAGGCCGTCGTCATCTCTTTGTCCAACTGCTCTTTCGTTCCGGGCATCATGTCGTGGATCATACCCCTCCACTCAAGTTCTTCTACAAAATTCATCGAATGATTCGTTATTTAATATATAAATAGGTTTCGATTTTCGGGGGACAAAGGTAGCCATTTTTTCCCGAATCCGTTCTCCGTTCGTTATTCGATCTCCAGATCGAGCATCCGACGCAGATCGGTGACGACCGAATTCTGCTCCGTCAGGTAGCGGAGTTTATCCTCCGGACGGATCGGTTTCGCGGCTCCGAGCGTCTGATCCACCTCGACCTCCAGTTCGATCGAACCATTCACGCTGGCAACCGATGCCAACAGGGAAAGGACCTCGGTCCGGTTGCGCAAAACCTCCTCCCGCAACGCCTCCGAGGCGACCCGAATCCGAACGGTATTTCCCTCCGTCCGCATCGTCTCGAAAACAACAGCAATCCGAGGACGCTCGGCAGCCAACGCCTTCAGAAACGGCTCACGGAATTTTTCGATCTTATCGGCACACTCCGGATCAACGACACGCTCGGCATCCTCTTCCTCCGGACCTTTTTCCGTCGTTTCCTCTTTCCCGCCCAAAATATCGGAAAGTGGACGGCCGGAGAGCGAAGAGAGCGGCGAAACAACCGATATTCTCTTCGGTTTCCCCTGATCGGGAACTCCCGGTTTCGTCTCTGTCGGCATAGTCTCAGCGATCGGTGCCGCAACCGGTTTCGTCGCCGCAGACACGGTCTCAGCCATCGATACGGATTCCTCCCCTGCAGGCGCACGCTCTACTGCGATCGATACTGCAACCGGTTCCTCTGCCACAGGTTCCCCGTTGTTACGCCCTTGTCCCGAAGATTCACCGCCAGCGGCCACAGAAACAGCAACGTCCGATGCAGTCGACCGGACAGCGCCTGTCGGAACCGGATTGGTCGGGGTCAAATTACAGGAAGGTGTCGCCGGTGCGGCATGTCCGGACAAAGGTGCAGCATCCGATGCGACCGACCGGGCAGTACCTGTCGAAACCGGGTTGTGCGAAGAGGCGGTCTCCGTTTTATGCAAAGGGGGAAGCTCGTAGGTTACCTCGCCGTCACGGTTTTTTTTTTGACCGAGTCCGGCCAGCTTCATCAACCCCAGTTCAGCGAGCAGCCGTTGATTACCCGACGTGCGCAACGAAGCATCGAGCCCCGTCAACAGTTCGATCGCCCCGAAGAGAAACTCCACGCTGCAACGGGCTGCCTGTTCGGAATAACGATCGGCCAGCGTGCCGGTAACCTCCAGGAGCGACGCCGTACGGGCATTCTTGCAGACCAGCAGATCGCGCATGTGACCGTTGAGTCCGGAAAGGAAGATCTGAGCCGAAAAACCGCGTTGCAACACCCCGTCGAAAAGCAGCAATGCCGCCTGATAATCACCGGACAGCAGGGTATCCGTAGCGCTGAAATAGGTGTCGTAGTCGAGCACATTGAGCGATGCGGCCACCTCCTTGAAATGGAGATCGTTGCCACAGAACGAAACGGCCTTGTCGAACATGGAGAGAGCATCGCGCATACCGCCGTCGGCCTTGCGGGCGATGAGATTGAGGGATTCATCGTCGTAAGTCACCCCCTCTTCGGCCGCGATATGCTTCATGTAACCGACGCTGTCCTCGATGCGGATCCGGTTGAAATCGAAAATCTGACAACGGGAGAGAATCGTCGGGATGATCTTGTGCTTTTCCGTGGTCGCCAAAATGAATATGGCATGCGCAGGGGGCTCTTCGAGCGTTTTGAGAAAGGCGTTGAAGGCGGCCGCAGAGAGCATGTGAACCTCATCGATGATGTAGACGCTGTAGCGACCTACCTGCGGGGGAATACGTACCTGATCGGTGAGGTTTCGGATGTCGTCCACCGAATTATTCGAAGCCGCATCCAGTTCGTGGATATTGAAACTGCGTCCTTCGTTGAAACTGCGACACGATTCACAGGCGTTGCAGGCCTCTCCCCCCTCCTGCGGGTTCATGCAATTGATCGCCTTGGCAAAGATACGGGCGCATGTCGTTTTACCTACGCCGCGCGGACCGCAAAACAGATAGGCATGAGCCAGCTGTCCGCGACTGATGGCATTTCGAAGCGTCGAAGTGATATGTTGTTGTCCGACCACCGACCGAAACGTGGCTGGACGATATTTACGAGCCGATACGATAAAATTTTCCATAGATTCAATTACCCAACGACAAACTTACGCATTTTTCGCCAACCCCGCAAAAAGCTGCAAAACAAAGCAGTTATTAAATTAATTTAATTTTTTCTTAAATTTTTTTAATAAATATTTGTACGATCCAAATTTTGGTCCTATATTTGTGTCATGAAATTCCAGGTTTCATAAAGGTTAGTAGTTTTAGGTTAGTGGAGGAAATCGAGGCGAGCGCCCTGCTCTGGCTTCGATTTTCTGTTTTTATAGCGCCCGGAAAAAATTACAAAGGCCAAAAAACTTCCGATCAGGCAAAAAGCAGCTCGCCGTGCCGATTATCCGCCAAAAGCACGAAACCGCGCAAAGAACATAAAACACAATTAATCAGTAATTTAGCAGCGAATTAAACGGACCTTTCAGACGACTATTTTAAGTTTTTTTAATTTTTTCTTAAATTTTTTTAATAAACATTTGCACAATTCGAAATTTGGCCCTACATTTGCACCTGAAATTCCAAGTTTCATAAAGGTTAGTAGTTTTAGGTTAGTGGAGGAAATCGAGGCGGGCAGCAGCCCGGACTTCGATTTTCTTGTTTTTAGGCCCATCCATTCGCACGGACCGGGAGAAAGGCACCCCCTCCGACCCATGCAGCAACATTCGGATTGCCTGCAGATTCTTCAAACAAGTCAGGAAAACTATTGATCGCCTTGGCAAAGATGCGGGCGCATGTCGTTTTACCTACGCCGCGCGGACCGCAAAACAGATTAGGTCTTCTCTCTCAACCGGACAAAGTGCTTCTCCTGACCAGTCCGATCGCAACCGCATCGGGATCCATCCGATCCAAAGACATTTTCCCTCCGCCCATTGGGAAGCACCACTCTCCGATTCTCCGATGCAAAAGATCTCCGGTCATCCCCTCGAAAGTGCAACAAAAAAAGTCACAGCGCCCCGCACCTCATTCCAAACCATCAGACCCAGCTCCGTCTCATCACACGAAATCCGACATTTTTCACCGCCGGTCCGTTGCAGGTTCCGACTCCGTTCGTTATCTTTGTTGTTCCATAAGAACAGCGTCACCATGTTTACGGAAGACACCCTTTCCTACGAAAATCGCTCCACGCTCCGCACTTCCGAGGGAAGCCGCACCAACACAGGTTGGATAGAGGTAATCTGCGGATCGATGTTTTCGGGCAAAACCGAAGAGCTGATCCGACGACTCAAACGAGCCCAATTCGCCCACTTGAAAGTAGAAATTTTCAAGCCCTCCATCGATGTGCGCTATTCGGAGGAGGATGTGGTCTCCCACGACTCCAATGCCATCCGCTCCACCCCGGTCGAATCGCCCGGCAACATTCTGCTCCTCTCCAGCGACGTCGACGTGGTGGGAATCGACGAAGCGCAATTCTTCGATCAAAGCCTCGTGGAGGTCTGCCGCAAGTTGGCCGACAGCGGCATACGGGTGATCGTGGCCGGTCTCGACATGGACTATACGGGCAAGCCGTTCGGCCCGATGCCCGACCTTATGGCCACGGCAGAGTATGTGACGAAGGTACATGCCATCTGTGTCCGTTGCGGCAACCTCGCCCAACATTCGCACCGCCTCACCGGCGACGAACATCTGGTCATGTTGGGCGAAACCGACACCTACGAACCGCTCTGCCGCCATTGCTTCAACGAAGCGATCCGGAACCGCAAATAAAAAAACCGGAACTACTTTTGTTTTTTCGCTTTTTATCGTTACATTTGCAACGTGAAATGAGACTTATCGACAAATGAAAAAATTTTACAACGCGCACCATCATCACCATATCTCGTGAGAGGTAGGGTAGGTTCGTGCCGTTGCTGCAATAAAAGAAGGCTTACCCGAAAGGTGGGCCTTTTTTCATATACTCCGAACAAAGAATTAAAAATAACAGATAAAAAATTATGATCAGAATCGCCATTCAAGCCAAAGGCCGGCTGAACGAACAGAGCGTCGAACTGCTCCGGGAAGCGGGCGTCAACATCGACGAAAACAAACGGAAATTTCTTACCCGTTCGGCAGATTTTCCACTCGAGGTGCTCTATCTGCGCGACGACGACATCCCGCAGGCCGTAGCCATGGGGGTTGCCGACCTCGGAATCGTCGGATTCAACGAGGTAGAAGAGCGCGGATTCGAAGTAGAGATCGCACAGAAACTCGGATTCGGAGCCTGCCGCATCTCGCTCGCCATTCCGAAAGCGGAAGAATACAACTCCCCCGCCTGGTTCAACGGAAAAAGAATCGCCACCTCCTACCCCAAAATTCTCGCCCGCTACTGCGAGCAGAACGGCATACGGGCCGAGATCCACGAGATCGCCGGATCGGTAGAGATCGCCCCGGCAGTAGGAATGGCCGACGCCATCTTCGATATCGTTTCGTCGGGCGGAACACTCGTTTCGAACGGGTTGAAAGAGGTGGAGAAGGTACTCTTTTCGGAAGCGGTGCTGATCGCCAACCCCGCACTCGAAGCCGAAAAACGGGCCCTGCTCGAACAGCTCATGTTCCGTTTCGAGGCGGTAATCGACAGCCGCGGACTGAAATACCTCGTCATGAACCTTCCGGAAGAGAAGGTGGAGAACGCCGTTGCGATCCTTCCGGCCATGCGTAGCCCGACCGTATTGCCGCTCGCCCAGAAAGGGTGGTGCTCGCTCCACTCCGTAGTGAACGAGCGGGAACTGTGGGATAAAATCGAACAACTCAAAAAGATCGGAGCGGAAGACATTCTGGTGCTCGCGCTCGAAAAAATCGTCCGCTAACCATGATACGCACCCTATTACGTCCCGATCGAAACACGTGGCCCGCACTCACAGCCCGGGCCAACTTTTCCGATGCCGAAATCGCTTCGCGCGTAGAGGCGATTCTGGCACGCGTAAAGGAGGAGGGCGACCGGGCCCTGAAGGAGCTGACCGCCCAAATCGACGGTGTCCAGCTCGACAGACTCGAAATTACGGCCGAAGAGATCGCCGAAGCGAAACAGTCGCTTCCCGACACTTTGTTGTCGGCCATGGAACAGGCGGCACAGAACATCCGCGCGTTCCACACGGCTCAACGCAGTTCGGGCATCGACATGCAGACGATGCCGGGAGTCCGTTGCGTGCAGCGGGCTGTCCCGATCCGCCGCGTAGGTCTTTACGTACCCGGAGGCAGTGCCCCGCTTTTTTCGACCGTACTGATGCTGGCCATCCCCGCGAAGGTGGCGGGATGTCCGGAGGTCGTACTCTGCACCCCTCCGGGCAAAGCGGGCAGAGTGGCTCCCGAAGTACTCGCCGCAGCCGCGATTTGCGGTATCGACCGGATTTTCCGTGTGGGCGGAGCCCAAGCCATCGCCGCCATGGGTTACGGCACGGAGAGCGTACCGAAAGTCGACAAGATCTTCGGACCGGGCAATCGCTATGTCACCAAGGCCAAACAACGGCTCAGTGTGGCCGATGTCGCCATCGATATGCCGGCCGGGCCTTCGGAGGTGATGGTATTGGCCGATGAGACGGCCCTGCCGACTCTGGTCGCCTCCGATCTGCTCTCCCAGGCCGAACACGGTCCCGACAGCCAGGCAATCCTGGTCTGCACCTCGGAAGAGTTCGCCCGGCAAACCGACGAGGAGGTCGCCCGGCAACTCGCCCTCCTGCCACGGAACGCCATTGCAGAGAAGGCTTTGGCAAACAGCCGGATCGTCGTGCTGCGCAGCCGGGAGGAGATGATCGACTTCGCCAACCTCTACGCCGCGGAGCACCTGATCATCTCGCTGTACGATCCGTGGGAAGCAGCCGACAAGATCACGGCCGCCGGCAGCATCTTCATCGGCAACTACTCGCCCGAAAGCGCCGGCGATTACGCCTCGGGGACAAACCACACCCTGCCCACTTCGGGATGGGCCCGCGCCTTCAGCGGAGTAAACCTCGACAGTTTCACCCGCAAGATCACCTACCAGGAACTCTCGCCCGAAGGCCTCGAAAGTCTGAGCGGCGTCATCACCGCCATGGCCCGGGCCGAAGGGCTCGAAGCCCATGCCCAAGCGGTGGTTCTGCGTCTGGAACAGCTTAAAAATGCAACACGATGAAAGACCCTATCCGTTACGTCCGACCCAATATCCTTTCGCTCACGCCCTACTCCACCGCGCGCGACGAATACAAAGGCCCCCTCGGCATCTTTCTCGACGCCAACGAGAGCCCCTACGACAACGGCTACAACCGCTATCCCGATCCTGCCCAAAAGAGTCTGAAGGAACGGCTCTCCGCAATCAAAGGGGTTGCTGCCGACCGCATCTTCATCGGCAACGGCAGCGACGAGGCGATCGATCTCTGTTTCCGTATCTTTTGCGAGCCCCGCATCGATAATGCGGTAGCCATCGCACCGAGTTACGGCATGTACCGGGTCGCCGCCGCAATCAACGACGTGGAGATGCGCGAAGTGCAACTCGAAGCCGACTTCTCGCTCGACACGGAGCGCCTCTTCTCCGTCGTCGACCGGCAGACGAAACTGCTGTGGCTCTGTTCGCCCAACAATCCGAGCGGACAATGCTTTCCCCACACGCAGATCGAAGAGATTCTCCGTCGTTTCGACGGCATGGTGGTGCTCGACGAGGCCTACATCGATTTCGCCGACGAACCTGGATTCCTGGGAGAGCTCGACCGGAGGCCCAATCTGATCATCCTGCAGACCCTGTCGAAAGCGTGGGGTATGGCGGGGTTGCGTCTGGGACTGGCTTTCTCTTCGTCGAAGGTAATCGACATCTTCTCTCGGGTGAAATATCCCTACAACATCAATGTCGCGACGCAACAGATCGTATCGAAACTGCTCGAAGAGGGGGTCGACGACAAGGTTCGAGAGATCCGCAGGGAACGGCAACGCATCGAACGCGAACTGGCCGCCTGCCCGGCCATCGAACAGATTTTCCCCTCCGATGCCAATTTCGTGCTGGTCCGTACGGCCGACCCGCGCGACCTCTATGATCAGCTGATCGCTGCCCGCATCATCGTGCGCGACCGTTCGCGCATCCGCGGATGCGAAGGCTGCCTGCGCATCACCGTGGGCACGCCTGCAGAAAACGACCGAATGTTGGAAATCGTAAAAAACTATCGACATGCCTAAAAAAGCGCTCTTCATCGACCGCGACGGGACGATCCTCGCAGAGCCATCCGACGAACAGATCGATTCGCTGGAAAAAATGGAGTTCGTTCCGGGAGCCATCTCGGGCCTGCGAAGCCTCTCGGAGCTCGATTACGAACTGGTCATGGCCTCCAACCAGGACGGCCTCGGCACCGACTCCTTCCCGGAGGAGACCTTCTGGCCCGCACAGACAAAAATGCTCCGTACGTTGGGCGGAGAGGGGGTCTTCTTCAACGACTTCCTCATCGACCCATCGCTTCCGGAGGAGAATGCACCCACCCGGAAACCCCGCACGGGCATGTTTACCAAATACCTCTCCGGCGAATACGATCTGGGCGCCTGTTTCGTTATCGGCGACCGTGCGACCGACATCGAGCTGGCCCGCAACCTCGGTGCAAAAGGGATTCTGTTGACGCCGCACAGAGAGGCCGGCGCACGTATGCTCGCCGATCAGGGAGTCTCGGAAGCCTGTGCATGCATCGCGGAGAGCTGGGCCGAAATCGCCGAGTTCCTGCGAACCACGCAACGGTGTGCGACCGTCGAACGCAATACGCGCGAAACCCGAATCCGCGTCACGGTGGACCTCGACGGAAAGAGTTCCTCTTCCATCCGAACAGGCCTGCGGTTCTTCGACCACATGCTCGACCAGATCGTCCACCATGCAGGCATCTCGCTCTGCATTGAAGCCCAAGGCGACCTCGACGTAGACGAACACCACACCATGGAAGATACGGCCATCACGCTCGGAGAGGCGATCCGTCAGGCCCTCGGCGACAAACGGGGCATCGAACGCTATGGATTCGCCCTGCCGATGGACGATTGCCGGGCCATGGTACTGCTCGATTTCGGCGGACGCATCGATTTCGACTGGGAGGTGACCTTCACCCGCGAACGGGTGGGCGACGTGCCGACGGAGATGTTCAAACACTTTTTCAAAACACTCGCCTCCGCCATGCAGTGCAACCTGCAGATCGCGGCACGGGGCGAAAACGATCACCACAAGGCCGAAGCGGTCTTCAAGGCCTTTGCACGCGCATTGCGTGCCGCCGTGCGCCGCGACGTCTTCCATTACGAGCTGCCGAGCAGCAAGGGGGTCTTATGATTGCAATCGTAGATTACGACACCGGCAACCTGCGCTCCGTGGTCAATGCCCTGCAACGCGTAGGAGCAGAATACCTGCTCACGTCCGATCCGAAAACGCTGCTCGAAGCCGATCGTGTACTGCTTCCGGGCGTAGGCGAGGCCTCCACGGCCATGGCCCGGCTGCGCGAACGGGGTCTCGACGAGACGATCCGCAGCCTCACCCGTCCCGTGCTCGGCATCTGCATCGGCATGCAGCTCATGTGTCGGCACAGCGAAGAGGGCGATGCAGCGTGCATGGGAATCTTCCCCACGGACGTATGCCGCTTTACTCCGGATAAGAAAAAAGGCGTAAAAGTGCCCCACATGGGGTGGAACACCCTTACCGACCTCAGCACACCGCTGTTCAATCAGGTGGAGGAGGGTGCATGGGTCTATTACGTTCATTCCTACGCGGCGGAGCTCTGCGCCGCCACGATCGCCCGAACGGAAAACGGCACCTGCTTCAGCGCCGCCCTCCATACGGGAAACTTCTACGGCACGCAATTCCACCCCGAAAAGAGCGGATCGGTGGGTGAGCAGATTCTCAAAAACTTTTTAGCGCTATGATCACCGTTATCCCAGCCATCGACCTCATAGGCGGCGAGTGCGTGCGACTCACCCAGGGCGACTACGCACGCAAAACCGTCTACTACAAAGACCCGGCCGATGCCGCCCGACGTTATGCCGACAACGGATTCCACCGGCTCCATCTGGTCGACCTCGACGGAGCCAAAGCCGCTGCTCCGGCAACGGCCAACCTCCGCGTACTGGAACGAATTGCCACCGCCACCGGCATGGATATCCAATACGGCGGAGGCGTCAAAAGTGCCGACTCGCTTCGCACCGTCTTCGACGCAGGAGCCTCCCGCGCCATCTGCGGCAGCATCGCCGTACGCTCTCCGGAACTTTTCGAGGAGTGGCTGCGATCGTTCGGCCCGAAACGGCTCATTCTCGGTGCCGACCTGCGCGAAGGGAAGGTCGCCACACAAGGTTGGCTCGAAAGTTCGACACTCTCCGCCGAAGAGCTGATCGAACGGTTCCTGTCGGCCGGTCTCTGTCAGGTGATCTGTACCGACATCTCGAAAGACGGCATGCTGTGTGGGCCCTCGTTCGATCTCTATCCCGCCCTGCAGGAGCGCTTCCCGCAGGTGGACATCACGGTCAGCGGCGGCATCTCGTCGCTCGACGATCTGCAAAAACTCGACGCACTCCAACTGCGCAGCGTCGTCGTGGGCAAAGCGCTCTACGAAGGACGCATCACGCTTAATTCACTTACGCAATGGTTGCAAAACGCATAATACCCTGCCTCGACGTGCGCGACGGCCGCACGGTGAAAGGCATCCACTTCGTCGGGCTGAAAGACGTGGGCGATGCCGTCGAACTGGGGCGTAAATATGCCGACGAAGGGGCCGACGAACTGGTCTACCTCGACATCAGCGCCAGCCACGAAGGGCGCAAGACCTTCACGGAACTGGTCGAACGAATCGCCTCCCGGATCAACATCCCGTTCACCGTAGGAGGGGGCATCTCGTCGCTCGACGATGCGGCCCGACTGCTGGGGGCCGGAGCCGACAAGGTGTCGCTCAACAGCGCAGCCGTCCGCGATCCGCAACTCATCGACCGGATTGCCGCCAAATACGGCAACCAATTCGTGGTGGTTGCCATCGATGCCAAACAGATCGACGGCGTCTGGCGGGCAACGACCCACGGAGGGCGCCAACTGACCGATCGCGAACTCTTCTCCTGGGCCAAAGAGGCCCAAGAGCGAGGCGCCGGCGAGATCCTTTTCACCTCGATGGACCACGACGGTACGAAAAACGGCTACCCGTGCGAAACCTACGCCCGACTGACCGACGAACTGTCCATCCCGGTCATCGCCTCGGGCGGAGCCGGAAGCATACAGGACATCGCCGAAGTGCTGACCGCGGGACAAGCCGATGCCGCACTGGCCGCCAGCATCTTCCACTACGGCGAGATTCCGATCCCGCATCTCAAAAAAGAGCTGAAAAAAATGAATATAAACGTACGACTATGAAATTCGACGAACTGAACACCTCCAAGAATGCCGACGGACTGATTCCCGCCATCATTCAAGATGCCCACACGCTCAAAGTGCTGATGCTGGGCTACATGAATCGCGAAGCCTATGAAAAGAGCGTGGCCGAAGGTCGGGTGACCTTCTGGAGCCGCACGCGCAACAAACTCTGGACAAAAGGCGAAACCAGCGGACACTGGCTCGACATCGTCTCGATCGACACCGATTGCGACTGCGACACGCTGCTCATCAAAGCCATCCCCCACGGTCCGATCTGCCACCGCGGCACGAAAGCCTGCTTCGACACCCCGGACGACGAAGGTTTCATCCGCTACCTGCAACACATCGTTCAGGGACGTCATGCCGAGATGCCCGAGGGATCCTACACGACCAAACTTTTCACCAAGGGCGTGAACAAAATCGCCCAGAAAGTGGGCGAAGAGGCGGTCGAAACGGTCATAGAAGCCGTTGACGGCAATCGCGAACGTTTCATCTACGAAGCCTCCGACCTCATCTACCACCTACTGGTCCTGCTCGAACAGATGGGCTGCTCGATCGCCGATCTGGAGACCGAACTCGCAAAAAGACACAAATAAACCCCTCTCGTTCCCATGACCCGCAAACAGTTGATCGAACGAATAGCCAGCCGGCTCACCACCCTCTACGGAGAAAAAGAGGCTCTGTCCATCGCACGCCTCGTGGCTGAGAAGCGTTTCGGGATAAGCCGCATGGAAACGGCTCTCGATCCGAAAGCCCCGGTCAAAGGAACGGGAGAAGAGATCAAACAGATCGTTGCGGAGCTCGCCTCGGGGCGGCCCGTACAATACGTATTGGGCAAGGCTGATTTCTGCGACATGCGTTTCGAAGTGGGCGAAGGAGCGCTCATACCCCGGCCCGAAACGGAAGAGCTGACGGAATGGATCCTGCGCGAAAGCCGCCCCTACGAAGAGTTGCTCGACATCGGTACGGGAAGCGGCTGCATCGCCGTCACGCTCTCTCTCCGGATGCCGCGCAGCCGCGTTACAGCCATCGACATCTCCCAACAAGCCCTGACCTGGGCCATCCGCAACAACTTCGCACACGATACCGACGTCCGATTCATCCAGGCCGACATCCTCGATCCGGAACTCGACCTGGGTCGTTTCGATGTCATCGTATCGAACCCGCCCTACATTCCGACGGCGGAGCGCAGCAAAATGCAGATCAATGTCACCCGTTACGAACCGGAAGAGGCTCTCTTCGTGCCGGACGACGATCCGCTCCTGTATTATCGTGCCATCGGTAATTTTGCCCTCCGCTCCCTCAAGCCGAACGGAAGACTCTATTTCGAAATCAACGAAACGCTGGCCAACGAAACCGTCGCCTTGCTCCGAAAGATGGGATTCAGCGACGTTCAACTCCGCCAGGATATCAACGAGAAGCCCCGCATGTTGCGATGCCGCCGCTGAAACACGACAAAACACCCCAACAGGCTCTCAGTGCCCTCATGCGACTCTGCTCGCGTGCCGAGAAGTGTTCGGAAGACGCCTCGAGACTGCTCGTTCGCTGGGGTATCGCTCCGGCCGATCGCCAAGAGATCCTTCGGCGGTTGGTTGCCGATCGGTTCATCGACGACCGCCGCTATGCGGAGTCCTTTGTCCGGGAAAAACGGAGGCTGAGCAACTGGGGGATTCACAAAATCCGCACGGCGCTTGCCGCCAAACGACTGCCTCCGGAGACGATTGCCGAGGTGCTCGCACCCATCGATTCCGAAGAAGAGCGGTCCAGATTGGAGGAACAGCTCCGGCGCAAAAACCGGACGGTCCGAGCCTCCTCGCCGTTCGACCGGAAAGCCAAACTGATGCGTTACGGCATCTCGCTCGGCTACGAATACGAACAAGTGACCGACACGGTCAACCTGCTTATGAAAGACTACGATGAATAGACGATTCCTGTGGAGTTTAGGTTTTCTGCTGTTCACCCTCTCCGCATCCGCGCAACCTGCAGACTACTATCGTTATCCGCTCGACCTGCCGTGTCTGCTGTCGGCCAATTACGCCGAGATGCGCCCCGACCATTTCCACTCCGGCGTCGACCTGAAAACGGGAGGGACGACCGGACATCCCGTGCATGCCGCAGCCGACGGTTATGTAGCCCGCATCTCGGTCGCCCCAAGCGGCTACGGACGGGCAATCTACATCGCCCACCCCAACGGCACGACAACCGTATACGCCCACATGGAACGTTTCACCGATGCCCTCGAACGCTACCTCGACGAAGAGCGCTACCGCGCCCAACGAAGCAACATCGACCTCTTTCCCGAAGCCTCCCGCTTCCCGGTACGCCAGGGGGATGTAATCGGCCTTTCGGGCAACTCCGGATGGTCCCTGGGGCCTCATGTCCATTTCGAAGTACGCCGCACGAAAGACTCGCGCACCCTCAACCCCATCGCCAACGGATGGATCCGTCCCAAAGACGACATACCGCCCCGTATCGTAAAACTGTGGGCCGTATCGATCGACACCCTGTTGGGCGTGCCGATTCACGGCACGCCCCGGGCCTATGCGGTACAGCAAACGGAGAGGGGTGAATATACCCTGGCAGACTCCGCATGCGTCCCGTTGGAGGGGAATACCTACTTCATCCTCGAATCGACTGACCGGAAAAACGACGTATCGAATACGTTCGGTGTCTGGAGAGTGACGGCCCGCGTCGATGGCGAAACCATCCTCGAGTTCGAAAAAGACGCCCTGCTCTTCTCCAACACTCGCTATTGCAACGCCTCCGTCCATTACCCCATGCAATTATCCTCGCGCAACGAGCTGCTGATGCTGGCCCTCCAGAGCGGGAACCACCTCCCGATGTACAAAAAAGTCGTGGATCGGGGCGTCGTCCGTGCGGCCGAAGGAGAACGGAAGCAGATCGTGATCGACGCGACGGACGATTGCGGCAACCTCTCGCGACTCTCGTTCGATGCGATCGGAGCTCCGCACAGCGATGCGCCCGTCCGTCCGCAAGGGGTCGTCGTCCCCCACGACAGACGCTGCTCCTTCACGCTCCGCGAAGGGTGCTCCGTCACGATTCCCGCCCATGCGCTTTACGAATCGATCTTCTACACCCAGGAACAGCTCGACAGCTGCCACGTAAAAATGCGTTCCGACCGCATAGCGCCCCTTTCACCCGTCTTCCGAATCGGCGATCCGAAAATACCGATTCACAATTCGGTAGCGGTGACCCTGTTCTGCGACCTTCCCGACAGCCTGCAGGCACGCGCCTCGTTGGCCGGAGTGAGCGCTGGAGGCGATCTCTATTTCGCAGGCGGTCGCTACAAAGAGGGACGGGTGAACGGATCGATCCGCTCGTTCGGTCGTTATTGCGTGGTAGCTGATACCAAAGGGCCCGAAATCGCCGCTTCGTTCCGCGACGGAGCCGATCTGACAAACAACCGGTCGATCCACTTCAAGGTGCACGACAACTTCTCGGGCATCGCTTCCTTCTCGGCGACGATCGACGGGAAATGGATCGCCTTCGAACAGGATGCCCGACGGGGTGTGCTCACCCACTACTTCGACGACCGTCGTACCCCGCGCGGTCAAATGCATCGGCTCGTGCTGACTCTCCGCGACGGAGCCGGCAACAAAACCACATGGGAAGCCCGTTTCCGCCGATAACCGGGAAGATTACCCGAAACGAATCACCGCCTTCCCGTGAAAATCGTTTCAAGTTGCCTCTTTTTCTGCAAAACTTCTTGTATCTTTGAGAACCGATCCGGACGATTCCCTGTCGAATCTCCGGCAAACAGCTAAAAAAGAACCGATTAACAGGGATACAGTCGGGTGTCCGTTTGCGCATGCCGCAGGCTTATATTACCTTTGCCGCGAATTTGCAGCGAACGGCATGGAACAGAGGGAGAAACTTTCGCAGGAATGATCTCCACACGACACCGAACAGAAAAAAACGATGATCTCGATAAGCGAACATACAGACCTTACCCAACTCAACAGTTTCGGCGTAACGGCACGAGGAACCCGTCTTATCCGATTCTCCGCAGCCAATGAACTCCCTTCGCTGCGGGAGAAGGGCTATTTCGAGGGGGATTGGATGATCCTGTCGGGAGGCAACAACATCCTCTTCACGCAGGACTATGCGGGGACGCTGTTCCATCCCGAAGAGCGGCACATCGAAGTTTTGTCCCGCGAAGGAGGTTCCGTACGTATCAAGGCATCGGCCGGAGTCGAATGGGACGATCTGGTGGAGCTCACCGTGGCAAACGGTTGGTGGGGTGCGGAAAACCTCTCGCTCATTCCGGGATGGGTCGGAGCCGCTCCCGTACAGAACATCGGCGCCTATGGAGCCGAAGCGAAACAGCTCATCGAGTCGGTCGATATCTATCTGCCTGAAACGGGTGTCTTCCGGACGCTCGACCCCCGGGAGTGCAACTTCGGTTACCGGGAGAGCATCTTCAAACACGAGCTGAAAGGGCGCGCCATCGTAACGGCGGTCACCCTGCGTTTTTCGGAGAGTCCCCGACCGGAACTCGGCTACGGTGATCTGCTTCGCGAAACCGAGGCTCGCGGAGGCGTCTCGTTACGCAACATCCGTGACGCAGTCATCGCAATCCGGCGCAGCAAACTGCCCGACCCAAAAACAACGGGGAATGCCGGCAGCTTTTTCAAAAACCCGACGGTGGAACGCTCCCGGGCTGAAAAGCTGAAAGCCCAATATCCCGACCTTCCGCTCTACCCTACAGCCGACCCGAACCGGCAGAAACTGGCTGCCGGCTGGATGATCGAACGGGCCGGTTGGAAAGGACGCAACCTGGGCCGGGCCGGCGTACACGATCGGCAGGCCCTCGTGCTGATCAACCTGGGCGGAGCCTCGGGACAGGAGATCATCGAACTGGCCCGGGCCGTTCAACACGATGTGGAGGCGTTGTTCGGCATTCGGATCGAAACGGAGGTAAACATCATTTAAATCGATAGGAAGGAAATGGTTACGTTACTCGACAAATTCCGGCGTTACATCCGGGAAAACAAACTGGTTCAGCCGGGAGAACGGGTGTTGCTCACGGTAAGCGGCGGCGTCGACTCGATGGTGATGCTCTCGCTTTTCGTCGGTGCGGGTTACGACATCGGCGTGGCCCACTGCAACTTCCAGTTGCGGGGCGCGGAGAGCGAAGAAGACGAAGTATTGGTCGAAAACGAGGCGAAACGCTACGGCGTACCGTTCTACAACCGGCGATTCGATACCCGTTCCGAGATGGAACGTACGGGCGAATCGGTTCAGATGGCTGCCCGACGACTTCGCTACGACTGGTTCAACACCCTCTGCTCCGAAGAGGGTTACGCCGCAATCGCCATCGCTCACCAGGCCGACGACTCGATCGAAACCTTCTTCATCAACCTCCTGCGCGGAACCGGACTGAAAGGACTCACAGGCATCAGCGTGGTACGAGGCAGGGTCATCCGACCGCTGCTGTTCGCCTCTCGGAAAGAGATTACGGACTACGCCATTGCCAACAAAGTCCCCTACCGCGAAGACTCTTCCAACCGTTCGACCAAATACCTGCGCAACAAGGTACGACTGGGTCTGGTCCCCCGTATCCGGGAGATCAATCCCCGTTTTACCGACACCATGCGCCTCAATATCTCACGGCTGACCGACGCCCAACTCTTCATCAACCACGGCATCGAAAAACTCCGCGACCGGGTGATCGAAACACGTAACGGCGCAGCCATCGTCCACACGGAGCGGATCGATCCGGAATTTCCGGTCAGTTTCGTCATTTTCGAACTGCTCAATTCCGCCTATGGTTTCAAGGGGGATGTAATCGATGCCATGTGCCGGACCTTGGACGAAGGCACTTCGGGCCGTCGGTTCTACTCGCGCGACTATGTGGCGTGGGTCGATCGGCAGGAGATCGTGGTCGAACCGATCGCCACGGACGATCCCTGCACCGTGGAGGTCGAACGGGGCGCATCGAAAGCCTACTGCGGTAACTCGGTACTCTACCTCGAATGGACCGACGTGGACAGCGTTGCCTCCTATTCCCAACCCGAAAACGTAGCGTTGATCGATGCCGATCAGTTGAGTTTCCCATTGACGCTCCGCCGGTGGCAGGAGGGTGACGCATTCGTCCCGATCGGCATGGAAGGTCACAAAAAAGTGAGCGACTTTCTGATCGATGCCAAAGTCTCCGTACCGGAAAAACAGCGGCAATTCGTCCTCACGAGTCAGGGCGAGATCGTCTGGCTGGTGGGCCGCCGACTCGATGACCGTTTCAAAATCACCGACAAGACGGAAAACATCCTGAAAATCACCCGCGAGATTATCTGATGGCCAAGAGCACGATCAAATTCCGCGACAGCGTAGCGGCCTTCGAACGCATCCGCGCCGATCTTGCCGAACGGCGCTATGCACCCATCTACCTGCTGATGGGCGAAGAGTCGTATTTCATCGACGTGCTCACCGACATACTGGCCGAACAGGTGCTCGGCGAGGCGGAAAAGACTTTCGACAGAACCATTCTCTACGGCAAAGACAGCGATCCGGGAGCGATCGTAAACCTCTGCCGCCAGATGCCGATGATGGGAAACCGACAGGTCGTGATCGTGCGGGAAGCCCAACAACTGCGCCGCATCGAAACCCTCTCCCTCTACACGGCAGCCCCCTCGCCATCCACGCTTCTGGTGCTCTGCCACAAAGAGAAAAACCTCGATCGCCGCACCCAGCTCTACAAACAGGTCGAAACCCGAGGCGTGGTCTTCGAATCGGTCCGGCCGCGGGATTACGAAATTCGCGAATGGCTCACCCGCTTCATCCAGCAGAAAGGATTCACAGCGGGTCCCAAAGCGGTGGAGATGCTCATCGAACACCTCGGCATGGACCTCTCGAAAATCTCCAACGAACTCGACAAACTGCTCGTCTCCTTGCCGGAAGGAGAGACGAAACTGACCCCCGAACGGATCGAAAGCCACACCGGATTCAGCAAAGACTACAACAACTTCGAACTCTGCAAGGCGGTGATGACCCGCAACGAACAACGGGCCCTCACGATTGCCGACACCTTCGCCCGCAACCCGAAAGAGTACCCCCTGCTGCTCACCGTGATGGCTCTTTTCAACGAATTCCGACAGGTGTTCCAGCTCAATTACTATCGCTGGCTCAATCGCCACAAGGGAACACCCATGCCCTCCGACGGCGAACTTTGCCGCATTCTGCGGGTCCCGGGAACCTTTGCCCTCACCGAAATCAAACAGGCCGCCGACAACTACCCCAACCGGAAAGTTTTCTCCATCCTCGGGTTGCTGCGGGAATACGATGCCAAAAGCAAGGGAATGATGAACGGAGGCATGAGCGACGGCGAACTGCTGCGTGAACTGCTGCTTAAAATCTTCCTCGCATGAACGACGAACGGTTCATCCTGTTCGACGGCACACCGATCGAAAAAGACCGGGCGCAGGAGCGGCTCGAAGGACGAAGCTGCCTCTACCAACGCATCCGCACGGAAGGCCATCGCCCCCTCTTTCTCAGGAATCACACAGAGATCCTTCGTCGCACCTGCGAATCTCTCACGGGTCGCGACCTCCGACTCGATCCGACCGAGATCGAACAAAATATCCGTTGTTTTCTCGCGGCCAACCGATTCCCGGAACGGAGCATCGAAGTCACACTGGAGCTCTATCCCGACGACACTTCCCATATCGTACTGCGGGCGCCCCGCATCCTGCTCTATGAGACGTACGATGTAACGAGCCTTCGTCCCGACTCCCGGACCGTGGTTTACGAATGGCCTCTGGGTCTGTGCCACACCGATGCCTCCCGTGCAGCACATCGACTCGCCCAAATCCACGCCGGAGAAGCGACCGCCGTACGGAAAACACAAAACGGAGCCCTCCTCTCCGTCGGGGACGACCCGATATTCGCCATCCGGGGAAGAACGATCGTGACTCCGCCGATCGAGTCGGGCGCAGCCGACAGCGTCGAGCGGCAACTCCTTGCCGCTGCCGCAAAAAAGGCGAATCTTCCCCTCTTGGAGGCAGATATCCTGCAAAGCGAGTTGTCCGTCTACGACGAGCTCTTCTTCGTCGACACACGAGGCATCACTTCGTTCGCCTCCTGCGACGGATTTCGTTTCATGTCGCTGCTGGTACGACGACTCGCCGATGCCATGGCGGCCATCGCCCATTCCGGCGCGCTGCAATAACGCAATTCCACAAGATCAAAGCGAAAAATCAACGGCTGAAACCGGTCACCCTTTCAACGCGTAGACGCGACGACGGACCTCGGCAGCCTGATCGAACAACGTGCCGAACGATTCCAACTCCTTCGGATCGATGGGATCTCCCGCCCGCATACGGAAATGACGTCCGCGCTGAGCGAAAAGTTCATCGGCCAAATAGAGCATCTCGATATTGGCCTTGATGCCCAAAGCCCTGCGGAAAGCAGAGAGGCGATAGAAAAATTTGGAGAGTTCTCCCTCCACGAAGATCGGGACGATCCGACGATCGGTCTGTATGGCCCGTTTCACAAAATTGGGACGCCACGGAAGATCCTGTACCCGCCCGTCGATGCGACGCGAACACAATCCGGCCGGAAAGGTAAGCACCTGCAGGTCGGAAGAGAAAACATCGTTGAAGGCCCGTGCATACTCCCCCCGTTGACGGCCATGCTTGTTGACCGGCACGAAAATCGGACGCAACGGTGTCAAATGCATCAAAATGTCGTTGACGACCACCCGCACGTCGCCGAACCGATCGGCAAGACGCTCGGCCAGCATCATTCCGTCCATTCCTCCGAACGGATGGTTCGAAGCGAAGATATAACGCCCGGCAGGATCGAGCTTCTCCAGCCCCGCAAGCGTATACTCTACCTCCACATAAGCCAGCGTTCGGCGGATGAACTCGAAAGGAGGAAGGTCCGCGAAGTGCTCGAGCACGTAATTCACCTCCTCCTCATGCACGATACGGCGCAAATAATCAACCACGAAGCGAGGCACCATCCGTGCGACCGCCGGATTTTTCTCCTGCAGGATCTCGGCAACCGATACTCGAGTAAAGGACATGCTGTTGAATTTTTCTGCAAATGTAACAAATCCGACGTTGAAAACCTCGCATAAAATCCCTACCTTTACGACCGATTATACCCTGAAGCGAAAGATGTCGGTCTATCACACCCCCGTATTGCTGGAAGAGTCCATTGAACTGCTTGGCATAAAGGCCGATGGAGTCTATGTCGACCTGACGTTCGGCGGCGGCGGACACTCCCGTCGCATACTCTCCGCACTTGATGCCGCCGGAAAACTTTTCGCTTTCGATCAAGACAACGAAGCCCGGGCCAACATTCCCGACGACCCGCGGCTCACATTCGTCCGAAGCAACTTTCGGTTCATGCGGGCCCAATTGCGGCTGCTCGGCATTCGGGAAGCGGACGGCATTCTGGCCGACCTCGGCGTCTCCTCCCACCATTTCGACACTCCGGAACGCGGATTCTCGTTCCGTTCGGACGCACCGCTCGACATGCGGATGAACCGCGAAGGAGAACTCTCCGCCGCAAAAATCATCAACGAATACCCCGAAGAGGAGCTGATCCGTATCTTCCGCGACTGGGGCGAACTGGACGGCGCCGGACCGATCTCCCGACTTATCGTGCAGGCTCGCTCGTCGTCTCCCATAACGACCACGTTCGAGCTCATCGAAACGGTGAAGCCCCGCACACCCCGCGCCGAAGAGAACAAATTTCTCTCGAAACTCTTCCAGGCGCTCCGAATCGAGGTAAATCACGAAATGGAGGCTCTCAAAATGGCCCTGGAACAGTCGTTGAAGATTCTTCGTCCCGGCGGTCGGTTGGTGGTGATCTCCTACCACTCACTCGAAGACCGGTTGGTGAAGAATTTCCTGCGTAACGGCACCTTCTCCGCCGCCCCCGAAAAAGATTTCTACGGACGCACGCAGACCCCCTTCCGACTCCTGACTCGCAAGGCCATTGTTCCGTCCGAAGAGGAGATCGAACAAAACCCGCGCAGCCGAAGCGCAAAGCTCCGTGCAGCCGAAAAACTTTGACTCAAAGCATGAGAAACGATACGAAATACGATCCTGAAATCGACCCTTCGATCCGAGAGGCTCTGGAAGCAGCCGAACGCGACCGGGAGCTGACGGAGAAGATTCGCCGTGAAATCGAACGATATTCCCGGCAAAACCCTCCCGAAGAGGATACCCCGCCGTTCGATCCCGACCCCACGGAGTCGGCACCGGCACGTCCCAAGACAAAAAAACGGATCGCCTCGATCATTTCGGGAAGCATCCTTTCCGACAACGAACTGCGCAAGTTCTATCCCTACCTCATCGGCTTCGCCCTGCTGCTTCTGCTCTACATCGCCAATATTTTCGGCTTGCAAAGGCTCTACCGCACGCAACAAAGGCTCGATGCGGAGATCAAAGAGCTGCGGACCCGCTCCGTGGAGCTCTCCGCCACACGCATGCAACAGACCCAACGAAGCAGTATCGTGCGCCAGGCCCGCGAACAGGGTCTCGACCTAAAAGAGTCGACTACCCCGGTCAAAATAATCGAGAAATAAAGCCATGAGACAGCGTCGAACCGATATCAAGAGAGGCATCCTCGTGAGGGTCAAATTCCTCTATGCGATGTTTTTTCTGATCGGCCTCTGCATCTTCGGCCGCATCCTCTGGATCCAGTACGGACCCGAGGGCGCTTCCCTGAGACAAAAGGCCGAACGACGCAATTTCAGCGTCGCACGCGTCGATGCCAGCCGCGGAGATATCTTCGCACGGGACGGACAACTGCTCGCTACCTCCGTCCAACGCTACCATGTGGGCATCGACTTCAAAGCGACCGGCCTCACCGAAGAGCTCTTCCGCAACAACGTGGCAGGTCTCGCCTCCAGCCTCTCCCGCTTCTTCGGAGATCGCAGTGCCGCCGCCTACCGCACCATGCTCGAAACCGCCTACCGCGACCGCAACAAAGAGGGCCGACGCTACAAACGCATCACCCCCCGTCTGGTAGACTACAACGAACTGCAGACCTTGAAAACATTCCCGCTGTTGCGTCTTCCCGCCAACCGGGGCGGCCGCGTGGAGGAGCCGCTCATCGAACGGGAACGGCCTTTCGGCATGCTGGCCGAACGAACGATCGGCAAGACGGTCGAAGTGGACATGCAGGTGGAGCGGCCGAGCCGCGACACGTCCCGACGCAGCCAAACCACCGTGCGGACCGTACGCGGAAGCATCGGCATCGAACAGTCCTACGACGACAAGCTCCGGGGCGAACACGGCTGGGTCCTGAAACAGAAGATTTCGGGCAATTTCTGGATCCCCGTAGCCAACAGCGATCTCAACGTCGAACCGGTCAACGGCAAGGATGTCGTCACAACGATCGACATGGACTACCAGGATGTAGCGGAATCGGCCCTCCGCCAGCGACTGCTGGAGGCGGGAGCCAATTGGGGCACCGTGGTCCTGATGGAGGTCGCCACCGGCGAAATCCGGGCCATCGCCAACCTCACCCGTAAGGGCGACGCCTGCTACGAAGACAACAACTATGCGATCGGCGGACGGTTCGAACCGGGATCGACCTTCAAACTGGCCTCGCTCATCACCCTCCTGGACGACGCAGGCATGGACCTCGACGAAGAGATCGATACGGAAGGAGGCGTCGCGAAGATCAACGGACGCACCTATTACGACGACCACAAAGAGGGTGTCATCACCTTGCAGCGCGTCTTCGAAGTCTCCTCCAACATCGGGTTCATCAAGGCGGTCGACAAACACTACAAGGATCGTCCGAAACGATTCGTGGAGTGCATCCGCGACCTGGGATTCGACAAACCGCTCGAAACCGGCATCATAGGCGAAGCCGTCCCGAAGATGTGGGGACCCGACGACAAGGGGCGAGGACAATGGAGCGGCGTGTCACTCAACAACATGGCTTACGGCTACGGATTCGAAATCAGTCCCCTGCATACTCTCACACTCTACAATGCGGTAGCCAACGGCGGAAAAATGGTCCGTCCGAAACTCGTACGATCGATCAACGCCTACGGAGAAGAGCTGGAGCGTTTCGATACGGAGGTCATCAATTCGTCCATCTGTTCCGACCGCACTCTCCGACGCGTACGGCAATGTCTTGAGGGAGTGGTGGATGCCGGAACGGGCAGCGCCCTGAAGAACCCCTATTACACCGTAGCCGCCAAGACCGGTACGGCACAAATGCTGAGCGAAAACGGCCGCTATACCGACGAATGGGGCGGCCGGAACTACCTCGCCACCATGGTAGGATACTTCCCGGCCGACAATCCGAAATACAGCTGCATCGTGGCCATCAAAACCTACTACGGACGCGGCTCCTACCAAACCTACTACGGAGCTTCGCTGGCCGGTCCCGTCTTCAAGGCGGTGGCCGACAGGGTCTATGCCACCAACATCGACTGGCAACAACCGGTCCGCGAAAAATACGAACGGCGCACGGAGCTTCCCATGCCTGTCAAGGGAGGAAATCTCGATGCCGTAAAACAGGTTGCCCACTCTTTGGGCGGAAAACTCGACACGGAACGGCATTCGGCCGAGTGGGTCCGCACGTCGATCGACTCGACAGCCATCCACACCCAAGGAGTCGCAACGCAAGAGGGGCTGGTACCTTCGGTGATCGGCATGGGATTGAAAGACGCCATCTACCTGCTGGAACGGGAAGGACTCCGTGTCAACTTCTCGGGACGGGGACGAGTCGTCTCGCAAACCATCCGGGCCGGGAGCCGGGCTGTCAAAGGTCAAACCATCGGAATCCGTCTAAATTGATTCGAACGCTATGAAACTACACGATATTCTTCAGGGAACGACACCCATCGCCCGCACAACGGAAAGCAATCCGGAGATCGATGCTCTCAGTTTCGATTCGCGCACGGTGCGTCCGGGCACACTCTTTTTCGCCCTCTCCGGGAGCGCCGTCGACGGACACAGCTACATCGAATCGGCCATCGAACGGGGCGCCTCAGCCATCGTCTGCGAACGCATGCCCGAACCGACTCCCGACATTCCCTGCATCGCCGTGAACGATACGCATGAAGCCCTGGGTACGGCAGCGGCCAATTTCTACGGCCACCCGAGCCGGCAACTGCGGCTCGTAGGCGTCACCGGCACCAACGGCAAAACCACCATCGCTACGCTGCTCTACGATCTGTTCCGCCGCCTGGGCTACCGGGCCGGACTGATCTCCACGGTCGTCTACCGCATCGACGAACGGACCGTCCCGTCGACCCACACCACGCCCGATGCCATCCGCCTGCAGGCGATGATGCGCGAAATGGTCGATGCCGGTTGCGACTACTGCTTCATGGAGGTTTCGTCCCACAGCATCGTACAACGCCGCATCGAAGGTCTCCATTTCGCAGGCGCCATCTTCACGAACCTCACCCACGACCACCTCGATTACCACAAGACATTCGCCGAATACCTGCGGGCCAAAAAGCGACTTTTCGACGGACTCTCCGCCGAAGCATTCGCCCTGACCAATGCCGACGACCGCAACGGCTGCGTCATGACGCAAAACTGTGCTGCACAGACACAAAGCTATTCGCTGCGCAGTATGGCCGATTTCCGGGGCCGAATCATCGAAACCCATCCCGACGGGATGTTGCTCTCGATCGACGGGAAAGAGCTCTGGGTCCACTTTCTCGGCCGTTTCAACGCGAGCAACCTGCTGGCCGTCTACGGCGCTGCGCGCCTCTTAGGAGCCGACCGGGATGAAGTCCTGCAGGCGATGAGTATGCTCGTTCCGGTCAACGGACGATTCGAGACCCTTCGTTCGGCCGATGGAGTAACGGCAATCGTCGACTATGCCCATACGCCCGACGCCCTGCAAAATGTCATCGCAACGATCAATGAGATCCGCCGTCCGGGACAGCACCTGACCGTCGTGGTCGGATGCGGCGGCGATCGGGACCGGACCAAACGACCCGAAATGGCCCGCATCGCCGTGACGGATACCGATCTGGCGATCTTGACCTCCGACAATCCGCGGACCGAGAGTCCGGAGGCGATTCTGGCCGAGATGCGGAGCGGACTGACCCCTGCAGATCGTGCGATCACGGTCACGGACCGCCGCGAAGCGATCCGACAAGCCGTCATGGGAGCCGCCCCCGGCGACATCATCCTCGTGGCGGGCAAAGGACATGAGACCTATCAGGATGTCGGCGGCGTGAAGAGCCACTTCGACGACAAAGAGGAGGTCCGTGCCGCGTTCGACCTTTTCCATCCACACACAGTGACAAAATCTTAACACCATGTTCTATTCGCTCATACAGTATCTCAACAACCATTTCGACATTCCGGGTTCCGGCATGTTTCTGTCGCTCTCGTTCCGTTCGGCAGCGGCCATCATCACGGCCCTTCTGATCGGCATGGTCTTCGGAGCCGCCATCATACGCATCCTCCGCCGCCACCAGATCGGCGAAGAGATACGCAACCTCGGCCTCGAAGGACAGCTGGAAAAACGGGGTACGCCTACGATGGGCGGACTGATCATCCTTGCGGCGATCCTCGTTCCGATCCTGCTGTTCGGCGACCTCTCGAACATCTACACGATCCTCATGATCGTCTCCACCGTGTGGCTCGGACTGATCGGATTCCTGGACGACTACATCAAGGTCTTCCGCAAACACAAAGAGGGGCTCGACGGCAAATTCAAAATCGTAGGACAGGTAGGACTCGGCATCATCATCGGCACGGCGATGTGGATCAATACCGACATCGTGGTCAAGGAGATCCCCCATGCACGCATCGCCCGCATGGAACTCGGCTCCACAAACGATCAGCAAGCCCAACAAATCGCCCAATCGGCCGTCAGCGAAAAGACCACCAAAACAACCATCCCCTTCTTCAAAAACACGGAACTCGACTACGGCCTCTTCACCGGCCAAAAAGGAGATAACGGAACGGCCACCTGGTTGCTCTACATCTTCGTGGCGATTTTCATCATCACCGCCGTATCGAACGGAGCCAACCTCACCGACGGACTCGACGGACTGGTCACCGGAGTCTCCATCCCGATCGTAATCGTACTCGGCATCTTCGCCTACCTCTCGGGTAACGTCATCTATGCCGATTACCTCAACATCATGTATATTCCCGGTTCGGGCGAACTGCTCGTCTATGCGGCAGCATTCGCAGGAGCACTCATCGGATTCCTCTGGTACAACAGTTTCCCCGCCCAGGTTTTCATGGGCGATACCGGTTCTCTGGCCATAGGCGGAGTGATCGCGGTCTTCGCGCTGCTGATCCGGAAAGAGCTGCTGCTCCCCGTTCTCTGCGGCATCTTCCTCATAGAAACCGTCTCGGTAATCATCCAACGGAGCTGGTTCCGCTACACGAAATCACGTTACGGCACAGGTCGGCGCGTCTTCCTGATGTCGCCCATCCACCACCACTACCAGAAAAAAGGATTCCCCGAATCGAAAATCGTCATCCGGTTCATCATCGTACAGATCCTGCTGGCGGCAATTACCCTAACAACCCTCAAAGTCAGATAACAAGCATCAAAAAAATAGCATGGAGAACAAGGCTACAAAACGACTGGTCGTACTCGGCGGCGGCATCAGCGGCTACGGATCGGCTATCCTCGCCAAAAAAATGGGTTACGACGTCTTCCTGTCGGACAAGGGCTCCATCCCCGAGCGCTACAAAGAACGACTTCTCGAATGGGAAGTCCCCTTCGAGGAGGGAACCCATAGCGAAGAACGTATCCTCACGGCCGACGAAGCGGTAAAGAGTCCCGGCATCCCCGACAAGGCCCCGATCGTCAAGGCGCTCCGCGAACGAGGTGTCCCGATCGTGTCCGAAATCGAATTCGCCGGACGTTATACCTCCGCCCGAACGATCTGCATCACCGGATCGAACGGCAAAACCACAACCACGACACTCACCTACAAGATCCTGAAAGAGGCTGGATACAACGTGGCGCTCGGCGGTAACATCGGAGAGAGTTTCGCCTATTCCGTAGCGACCGGGTCGTTCGACTGGTATGTACTGGAGCTGAGCAGTTTCCAACTCGACGGCATGATCGACTTCCGGGCCGACGTGGGGGTACTCATGAACATCACGCCCGACCACCTCGACCGATACAACTACGTCTTCCAGAACTACATAAACAGCAAAATGCGCATCATCCGCAACCAACGGCCAAACGATGCGTTCATCTATTCGGCCGACGACGCCGTGATCGCTACGGAACTGCCGAAATACGAGCTGTCCATGCAGCGTCTGCCCTTCTCGGCCCGTCACGAACAGAAGGAGGGTGCCTGGCTCGCCCAGGACGGAACGATCCGGGTGAAAACCGCCGACACCTTCTTCTCGATCGACACGAACCGCATGCAAATCCGAGGCATCCACAACGCCTACGACACGATGGCTGCCACATTGGCTGCCGTAGCGGCAGGCGTGCCGGCAGAGAGCATCGTCCGTAGCGTACTCGCCTTCACCGGCGTGGAACATCGCCTGGAGCCGGCCGGAGCGATCGACGGAGTAACCTACATCAACGACTCGAAAGCCACCAACGTCGATTCGGTATGGTACGCCCTCGAAAGCATGACCCGACCGGTGGTCTGGATCGCCGGAGGAACGGACAAAGGAAACGATTACGAACCGCTCAAGGCTTTCGCCAAACAGAAGGTAAAAGCGCTCGTCTGCATGGGCCTCAACAACCAGAAACTGGTGCAGGAGTTCAAAGGCATCATTCCGCAGATATTCAGCACCAATTCGCTCGAAGATGCGATGCAGGCCGCACGCAAAGTCGCGACCGCAGGCGATACCGTGCTGCTTTCGCCGGCCTGTGCGAGCTTCGACCTCTTCAAGAATTACGAACAGCGGGGCGAACTCTTCAAGGAATGGGTTCGTCTCCACGGTGGACACTAAAACAATGGGAACGAACGAAGCCAATCGATGGAGCCTGCGCCTCGGCGGTGACAAAGTCCTCTGGACCATTGTGATCACCCTGGGATTCATGTCTTTGCTGGTGGTCTACTCCTCCGCCGGAGCCTCCGTATACAGTGCTTCGGGCGACCGGAGCCACTTTTCGGTACTCATGCACCAGCTGGGAATGGTACTCATGGGCATCGGCGTGCTCTGGTGTGTTCACAAGGTCAACTACCAATTCTACGGCCGACTCACCCGAACCGCCTACGTATTGGCATTCCTGTTCACGGCCCTCACCTACGTACTCGGCGAATCGAAGGCCGAAGCGCAACGTTGGCTGGTGATTCCGATCATCAACTTCTCGTTCCAGCCTTCGGACTTCCTGAAGGTGGCCACGGTCATGGTGGTGGCCCGGCAACTCGCCCGCAGGCAAAAAGTCATCGATCGAATCCCGATTCTGCCACCCCTCACCCCCTGGGGCTGGAAAGCCAATAAAAACAGCCTGAATATTCTGAAAAATACCTCCATTCCCCTGTTGCTTCCGATTCTGCTGTCGTGCGGCGTGGTCATGGTGGCCAACCTCTCGACCGCTCTCGTCATCTTCGGTACCTGCCTCATCATGCTCTTCATCGGGCGGGTACGCATGCGGGAACTGATGCGATTCGTCGTGGCGGTCGCTCTCTTCGGAACCCTCGCCCTCGGATTTCTCGCACTGATCGGACACGCCCCAAAACGACTCGACACCTGGATCCACCGCGTGGAACACTTCGTAGGAATCGGCGCCGAAGAGGAGGGAAGTGCCGACTACAACTACCAGACCGAACAGGCCAAAATAGCGATCGCCTCGGGAGGCTTGCTGGGTCGCGGCGCCGGGGAAAGCGTCCAGCGCAACAACCTGCCTCTCGCCGAATCGGACTACGCCTACGCGTTTATCGTCGAAGAGTACGGTGCAATCGGAGGTCTGGTGGTGCTGCTGCTCTATCTATGGATCTTTTTCCGATCGATCCTCATCTTCCGCAAATGCGGAACCGCCTTCCCCAGCCTGCTCGTATTGGGACTGGCGCTGCTCATCACCCTGCAGGCCATCACGAATATGCTCGTTTCCGTCGACCTGGTCCCCTCCACCGGACTCACCCTGCCACTTATCAGCAAGGGCGGCTCCTCGGAACTCTTCATATCCCTCGCCCTCGGCATGATTCTCGGAGTGAGCCGACAGGTCGAGGAACAGACTCTCGACACCCCGAAAAGCGAATCGCTGCTGGCATAGAGAGACGCAACAAAAAACAAACGACATGGAGAAGAAAAAGATCATACTCAGCGGCGGCGGAACGGGAGGACATATCTATCCCGCCGTCTCGGTAGCGGAAGCGCTCCGACGCAAAACGAACGACAACGTAGAACTCCTTTTCGTCGGTGCCGAAGGCAAAATGGAGATGGAACGAATCCCCGCACTCGGCTACCGCATCGTGGGACTTCCCGTTGCCGGACTGCAACGAAGTCTCTCCCTGCGCAACCTGCAACTACCTTTCAAAGTCGCCAAAAGCCTTCGGCTGGCACGACGGACCATCCGCGATTTCGGAGCCGACGTGGTGGCCGGTTTCGGGGGCTATGCCAGTGCTCCGGTGTTGTGGTCCGCTCAACGGATGGGACTTCCTACGCTCATCCAGGAACAAAACTCCTATGCCGGAATCACGAACAAAATCCTCGGCCGTCACGCCCAACGCATCTGCGTCGCCTACGACGGCATGGAACGCTTCTTTCCCGCCGACCGGATCGTCCGTACGGGCAATCCGCTCCGGGGACGCTTCTCCGATCGGGCCGACCGGTCGGAAGCGCTCGCCTATTTCGGATTCGTCCCCGAAAAACCGGTCCTGATGGTCGTGGGAGGAAGTCTCGGAACACGTACGCTCAACGAGATGATGAAACACTGGGTCGACCCGATCGTGAAAGAGGGAAAAATCCAGGTGATCTGGCAAACCGGCAAATATTACGAACGGGAGATGGATGAATTCATGGCCGGCAAATCCGCACAAGGCATCTGGCGCGGCGCCTTCATCGACCGGATGGACTACGCCTATGCCGCCGCCGACCTGGTGGTTTCACGCAGCGGCGCCTGCACGGTCTCCGAACTGTGCCTTGTGGGAAAACCGACAATTTTCGTACCTTCGCCCAACGTGGCCGAAGACCACCAGACAAAAAATGCAAAAGCCCTGGTACAGGAGGGTGCGGCTGAGATGATCCCCGACTCCGAAGCCGTGCAACAGGTTATTCCGCACGCGCTGGAGCTGCTCTCCGATCCGGAACGGCTCGCCTCGCTCAGCCGCCACATCGCCCGGCTGGCCGAAGAAAATTCGGCCGATCGCGTAGCGGACGAGATCCTGGCATTGGTAAAATAAAAACGAAAAGACATGGAATATAAAAGCGTCTATTTTTTGGGTATCGGAGGCATCGGCATGAGTGCCATCGCCCGCTATTTTCTCCATGAGGGAGTGCGTGTGGGCGGATACGACCTCACCGAGACGCAACTCACCCGCCAACTGACGACCGAAGGTGCCGACATACACTATGCGGACGATCCGGATCGGATCGACGAAGCGTTCCGCCACCCCGACCACACCCTCGTAGTCTACACGCCGGCCGTTCCGCACGATCTGAAAGAGTTGGTTTTCTTCCGGGAAAACGGTTTCACGATCGAAAAACGATCCGAAATGTTGGGACATCTCTCGGAAGGAAAATTCGTCATGGCCGTTGCCGGCACGCACGGGAAAACCACCACCACCACATTGACCGCCTGGCTCAATGCCTGTTGCTGCCCGGAGGGAGGCTGCGCTTTCCTGGGTGGTATCTCCAAAAATTTCGGCAGCAACCTCGTACTGGGCGAAGGCGATCGCTTTGCCGTGGAGGCCGACGAATTCGACCGTTCGTTCCTACGGCTCCATCCCGACGTGGCGGTCGTCACCTCGGCCGACGCCGATCACCTCGACATCTACGGAACACACGAAGCCGTCAAAGAGGCCTTCTCCCAATTCATCGGACAGATCCGTCCGGGCGGAGCACTCATTCTCAAAAAAGGGGTCGACGTGGCGGTGGAAAACCCGTCGATCCACCGCTTCTCCTACGCGTTGAGCGATCCTCAGGCAGACTTCCATGCCGAAAATATACGCCCGATGGGGAACGGACACTTTCTTTTCGATATCGTCACCCCCGAAGGTCCCCTCGCCGACTGTACACTCGGCATTCCGGGCGAGGTGAACATCGAGAATGCCGTTGCCGCCGTCGCTCTGTTCCGGACGGCAACGACACTCCGGGAAGAACCCATGGACAACGAAAAAATCCGCGACGCGCTGGCCCGCTTCAGTGGTGTCCGCCGCCGCTTCGAACTCTACATCAATACCCCGGAGAGCGTCTATATGGACGACTATGCCCACCATCCGCGCGAATTGAGTGCCGCACTCGCTTCGTTGCGCGGCATGTTCCCCGGGCGCAAGATCACCGCCGTCTTCCAGCCCCACCTCTACACCCGAACCCGCGACCTCTACAAAGAGTTCGCCGCCGCCCTCTCCATGGCCGACCGGGTAATCCTCATCCCGATCTATCCGGCCCGCGAAGAGCCCATCCCCAGCGTCACCTCGGAGATGATCGGTAACGAACTGACCGTTCCCTGGTCGCTTACGGAACGCGACACGCTCGCCGACACGCTCGCGGCCATGGATACCGACGTGGTGGTAACGTTCGGCGCAGGAAATATCGAGAACTGCTGTCCGCAGATCGCGGCCCGACTCAGAGAGAAATACGGACTGTAACCCATGAAAAACGGCGGCAACATACTGCTTCGACTTCTGGTTTGGACGATCCTGCTGGTACTCCTCGTGTTGGCAGTCCGGCACGCCTCACGCATGCGCCGCCAGACAACCGTACAACGAATCGAAATCTCGGTCGAGGACAGCGCCTCCTGCCGTATCGTCTCTTCGGGAATGATCCGGGAATGGCTCCATGCAAAACGGGCCGAATATCTCGGAGAACCGATCGACTCGGTCGACACCCGAAAAATCGAGCAGATTATCTCCTCGCACCTTTTCGTTGAGAATGTCCGCGCCTTCACCGACCTGCGGGGAACGCTCCGCATTCGGGTGGCCCAACGACGTCCCGTCTTGCGCGTGGAGAGTTCGAACGGCTACCGATTCTACCTGACCGACGACGGTTACATCCTCCCCCTACAAAACCATTTCGCAACCTATGTCCCGATCGTCACCGGATTCTGTCCCTTCCCCTTCGCTCCGGGCACACAGGGTGATTACCAGGAGGTCGTGCGAAAAGCCGCCGACCATTTCCGCGAAGAACTGGCGTCAATCACCCACGAGCAGACCCGTCTTTCAACGGAGAGAGAGAAAGTTCGCCTCTCGATCCGCGAATGGAGAAGCAAACGGCCCAAACGACTCCAAAGCGAAGAGAAACGCAAACTTTTCCTGCAGCAAAAAGAACGTACCCTGGCCGAACTCGGAACAGAACTTGAAAGACTCGATCGCAGCCTGGCGGAGAACGAAAGAAAGCGTCTCAATCTGCTCGAGGCCCAAAAAAAATCGGAAAAAAGACATCTATTTTTGACGAAACTCCTTACCTTTGTAAAATGGACCGAGAAGGATGACTTTTGGAGCTCCCAGATCGTCCAGCTCAACGTGCTCGCCGACAACCAAACGGACCTGCACCCCGAAATCGAAATCGTTCCCCGGGCCGGGAACCACATCGTACTGCTGGGGGAACTGGATGGCACGGAACAGGAAAAACTCGACAAACTGAGGCTGTTCTACCGCGAAGCACTTGACTGGGAGGGCTGGGACGCACAACGTTATATCAATCTCAAATTCAAGGATCAGATAGTCTGTTCAAAATAAAGGCAGTGACGTGGAAAAAAAGAACTACATCGCAGCGATCGATCTGGGAAGCAGCAGCGTAACGATAGCAGTAGGTACGGTCGACACAGAAGGCCGACTGGAGATAGCGGATATCGTCTCACGCCCCACAGACGGCGTAACCCGTGGCGAAATCACCAATCGCCAACAAGTGGCCGCCTCGATCAAAGAGGTCATCGAAGAGATCGAACACAGGCTGAGCATCCGTATCGCAGATGTCTATACCGGCGTCTCGGGCCGGCACATCAAATGCTCCAACCACGACTATTTCGTCTTCGTCGGCGAACGCAGCGACGGCGAAATCCGGAAAGAGGACGTATTGGCCCTCCATGACGGCATGAACAACGTGCAGGCTGAAGACGGAATCAAGATACTCGACCGTATTCCCCAAAACTATATCGTCGACGGACGCGACGAAGTCAAAGACCCGGTAGGACGATTCGGCAAAAAGCTCGAATCGACTTTCTGTTTCATCCTCGGCTCGTCGACCCCCATCGACCGGCTTGAAAAAACGCTCCTCGGACTCGGCATCAAACCGCTCCGGACTTTCGCCAATGCACTGGCCTCGGCCGAAGCCGTAACACTTCCCGAAGAGAAAGAGATCGGGGCTGCGGTCATCGACCTCGGAGCCGGTACGACCGACCTCACGATCTACTACGACAACGTCGTACGATTCGTGCGGGGTATCCCCTTCGGAGCCGGAGATATCAACCACGACATCCATCAACAGGGTATCCTCGACCGCCACGTAGAGAATCTCAAAACCCAGTTCGGATGCGCCGTAGCCGATGAAATCGTCACCGACAAACTGATCGGCATGCCGGGACGTACACCCCGCGACCGTCAGGAAATCTCCCAAAAAAACCTCGCCATCATCATCGAGAACCGACTGAAAGACATCATCCGATTCGTTCAGGAAGAGATCGCCGATTCGGGTTATGCCGGACGTCTCGCCGCAGGCATCGTCCTAACGGGCGGTTGCTCGCAGTTGCAGGGGATCGACGAACTGTTCCGACGGGAAACCGGCATGGAGGTGCGTCTTGCCACCCCCGATCTCCGTGTGACCGAAGCATCGAAAGAGATCGCCTCGAAACCCGAATATGCCACAGCCATCGGCATGCTGTTGCAAGCAATGGCCTCCGGTAAATTCAATCGCGTCGAAAAGATCTCCACCATTGCAGGGAATCGTTTCGCTCCACGGCCTCAACCGACTCCCGTACACGAACCGGCAAGACCCGTGCATGTACCGGAGCCGGAAAACGAACCGACACCTGAAGAGAACGATCCCACGGAAACAAATGACGACGAAGAGGAGATCACCAAGGGTAAAGAGCACAAAGAGCATCGGAAAGGGAAGGGCCTCGACTGGTGGAATCGGGTGAAGAACAAACTCGACGAGACCTTCTTCCCGGAAACACTCGAAGGCGACGAAGATTTTTAACCTACCGACAAACATGGCAGCAGCGTCCGATATGAAAGACGACATTATAGGAGCCCTCAACATGGATCAGGTAACCCACTCCATCATCATGGTGGCCGGAGTGGGCGGCGCAGGAGGCAACGCCCTCAACCACATGGTCGATTTGGGGATCAACGACGTGACCTTCATGGCCTGCAACACCGACATGCAGGCTCTCGACCACAGCAAAGCCTCCATCAAAGTGCAATTGGGCGAAGGTCTGGGAGCAGGCAACAACCCGGTCAAAGGACGCGAAGCGGCCAAAGAGAGTCTCGACGACATTATCGCCGTCCTGCGCAGCGAAGGAACGAAAATGCTCTTCATTACGGCCGGGATGGGTGGCGGTACGGGTACGGGTGCATCTCCGATCATTGCCAAAGCAGCTCAGGAGCTCGACATTCTGACCGTAGCCATCGTCACCACACCCTACACGAACGAAGGACACATCCGCGTGGAACAGGCCCGCAAAGGAATCGAAGAGCTGCGGCAATACACCGACTCGATTCTGATCCTCAACAACGACAGCATCGAAGAGATGTACGGCGACCTTCCTCTGGTCGAAGGGTTCTGGAAAGCCGACGATGTTCTGGCGACCGCCGTCAAGGGAATCGCGGAAATCATCACGGGACACGGCACGGTAAACGTCGACTTCGCCGATGTCAACACGGTGATGCGGGGCAGCGGACGCGCCCTGATGGGCTCAGCACGGGCAGATGGCGAGAACCGGGCCCAGAAAGTGGCTGAACAGTCGCTCACCTCCCTGCTGCTCAACAACCGCAACATCACGGGAGCAAAAAACATCCTGCTCAACATCTCCTATGGCCGACAAGCCGTGACGCAGAAGGAGGCCGGAACGATCCGCGACCTTTTGCAGATGCGTACGGGCGGCACCGCCAACATCATCTGGGGTACGGCCAAAAAAGAGAGCCTCGGCAACGAACTGGAGATTACGGTCGTCATCACAGGTTTCGGCGACAACGAAGAACTGCCCGCCGAACAGCGTTCCATTGCAACTCCCCAGGAAGAGACTCCGCACCATGCCACCACCCCTTTCGTGCCGACAGACAAGCCGAAAGGAGTCCCGGAGAGAGAGGTTCCCGAACCTCAGGTCCGCCTGAAAACCCCGACCCAAAGCAGCGTAGTGCAGTGGAAAGGAAAGGACCGGTATGCCAACATCGATCAGTTGATCCATACGCCCGCCTGGGTGAGGAACCGCGCCAAACTGGTCAATCCTTACGATGCAGGACGTTCCGCAGGCAAAACCTCGCTCAAAGAGGAAGGAACACGTCCGGAAGAGAAACCGACTCAGCAGGCCGGATCGCTTTTCGACGAGTAGAAGCGACACCGGAACCGCCTTTTTACCGATAACGAAGTGTATCTGTCTCCCCATATGTTCTGCGAGCCGCACGTGATCGTCATGATCGTGCTGTTCTTTCTGTTGCTCTGCATATCGGCCTTCGTATCGGGCTCGGAAACCGCCCTCTTCTCCCTCTCTCCGGCCGATCTCGATCGTGCACATGAAAAAAAGGGACGTTCGGACGAAGCCATTCTGAAACTGCTCGAGGATTCCGACTACACGCTGGCCTCCATTCTGATCACCAACAACCTGGTCAACATCTGCATCGTCATCCTCTCGGCCAACATCATCTCGGAAACTACCACTTTCCGCTCCGCAGCCTGGGAATTCGTCTTCACGACGGTCATCGTCACCTTTCTCCTGCTGCTCTTCGGAGAGATCATGCCGAAGGTATTCGCTTCGTACAACCCGCTGGGATTTGCCCGTCGGGGCGCGCGAGCCGTTCTCTTCCTTCGCAAAGCGACTCGACCGCTCTCCTATCTTCTCGTCCGGTCGAGCAGCCGCCTCAACAACCTCGCCGCAAAAAACCGCGACAACATCTCGCTCGACGAACTGTCGAATGCCATCGACATTACCGAGACCCAAAGCCGCGAAGAGAAACGAATGCTCTCGGGCATAGTCAGTTTCGCCTCGACGGAGGTGGAACAGATCATGGTTCCCCGACTCGACATCACGGCCATCGAACGTAGCGCGACATTCGAACGGGTCAAAGAGATCATCATTTCGTCCGGCTTCTCCCGCATACCGGTCTACGAAGAGAACATCGACAACATCGTCGGGATTCTCTATGTGAAGGACGTGCTGCCCCATCTCGATGCCGAAGCCGGTTTCGACTGGACAACCCTGCTCCGAAAGGCCTATTACGTCCCCGAACACAAAAAAATCAACGACCTGTTGGAGGAGTTCCAATCCAACAAGGTACACATGGCCATCGTGGTCGACGAATACGGTTCGACTCTCGGCCTGCTCTCTCTGGAAGATATTCTCGAAGAGATCGTGGGAGAAATCTCCGATGAATCGGATACCACCACCTCTTTTTATACCAAACTCGGAGAAGGGCAGTACATCTTCGAGGGGAAAACCCATCTGGGCGATTTCGAACGGATTCTCGGCCTGCCCGAAGAGTTGTTCAACGATGTAAAAGGCAATGCCGAAACCGTCGCAGGACTGATGCTCGAGATCAAACGCAACTTTCTGAAGAAGGGAGAGAGCGTAACCTGCCACGGACTTCAGTTCACAGTCATCTCCATCGACGGTCGCCGCATCGGCAAAGTGAAAGTGGTCCGCAATGAAGAACCCTTGGATTGATCTCCGTCCGATTCCCGACAAAATCGACTGTCTACGCGAATGGGTCACCGACGAGGAGTGGGAAAAAGCGCTCCGATTCGGTTCGGACTCCCGACGCCGCGAATGGCTTGCCTGGCGAGCCTTGATCCGCGAAAGAGTGGGCCGTCAAACAGCTATCTTCTACAATAGAAAAGGAACTCCCGTTTTAGATCCGGGCCTGGGTTGGATCGGCGTATCGCACTGCCGGGGTTATGTGGCTGTCGTCTGGTCGGAGAGACCCTGTGCAATCGATATCGAACCGCTCTCCCGCAATTTCGCGGCCGTCCTTTCCCGCTGTTGTTCCGATGCAGAGCGATCGCTCGCCGATGCGCATCACCCGCTCTTTCCCGCCGCACTCTGGTGTGCCAAAGAGGCTCTCTACAAATACGGCTCCCAACAAGGGATTGAGTCCGCCCTGGATTTCTGCCACGACCTGCAAATCACCCGATGCGATCTCGGAAACGAAACGATGGAGGGTACGATTGCCGGAAGTGATCCCGTTGTAATTCACCTGCTGCGCAAAGAGAACATCTTAGCGGCCTACATTCTGTAGACCCTCCCGGCGAAACTGTTTCAACTGCATCCACAACAGGATCGCCGCGAGTAGAGAGGCTATTCCATCCGCGATCGGCATGCTGAACCAAACCCCGTCACTCCCCATAAAGCGGGGGAGGATCACCAACAGCGGAACCAGGAAAATCAACTGACGCGTCATGGAGAGGAAGATGGCTTTGGGAGCCTTATTGATGTACTGGAAGAAGTTGGAGGTAACGATCTGGAAGCCGACAATGGGGAAGATCATCATCACGATCCGCATGCCCCGGGCAGCCACATCGACAAGCTGCTGCGCCTCGGCATCGGCATTTCCGACGAAGAGCATCGCCACATAGCGCGGCATCAGTTGTCCGATCAGGAACGCGACCGTCATCACGCTCATGGCACACAGAATGGTCAGCTTCAACGTCTTGACCACCCGATCGTACTGTTGTGCTCCATAATTATACCCCACGATGGGCTGCATACCCTGATTGAATCCCGAGACGATCATGATGAACAGGAGAGCCACCCGATTCACCACGCCGTAAGCACCCACATAAAGGTCTCCACCGGTGTGAAGCAACGCCTTGTTGACGAAGATCACAACAACACTGGCACACAGATGGAGCAAAAACGGTGCGATACCGATCGATAAAATACCACCTACGATCCGGCGACGGAAACGGAAAATACCGTGACGGAAATGGAGCACACTGGAGGACGAAGAGAAATGATACAGTTCGAGAGAGAGGGCGACACATTGCGCAATCACCGTAGCGATAGCCGATCCCACAACCCCCAAACGAAGCACGAAAATAAAGAGCGGATTCAACAGACAGGTCAGACCGACCGAAGTGAGCATAATCGCCATTGCCTTACGCGGATACCCCGAAGCACGCAGCACCTCGTTCAACCCCATGTAGAGATGGGTCACCACATTGCCGCAGAGAATCACCCGCATGAAAGAACGGGCATACGGCAAAGTCGCCTCGCTTGCACCGAAAAGCCGGAGAATGTCGTCCAGGAAAAACAATCCGATCAGCCCGACCACGAAACCGATCGTCGCATTGAGCAACACGAGATTACCCAATATCTTATAGGTCTCCCCTCTGCGATTCTGCCCGAAGCGAATCGAGATCAAAGCCGAGGAACCGATACCCACCATCGATCCGAGCGCCGAAGTGATATTCATCAACGGCATAGCCACCGCCAATCCCGAAATGGCCATGGCTCCTACACCGTGACCGATAAAAATACTGTCGATGATGTTGTAGAGCGACGACGAGGCCATCGCGATGATTGCCGGTATGGCATAACGCGCTAAAAGAGTCGATATTTTCTCCGTTCCAAGGAGATCGGGGTTATTCGTAGCTGCCATAAAATTTCTCTATCGAACAGACGGAGTGAAATCGCCGACTCGCCGAAAGAGGGATCTCCGCACCGCGAAACCTGTCTGATTCGAATCAAAGTTCGGCAAAGATACGGATAATTCACCGGAAGATGCCGCAGTTATCGTTATTTTTTTCACAATGACACACAAATGAAGGACGAACGGCAAACAGAGAGAGTGTGTACAACACAACACTTCGTGAGATCGATTGCACACACGCTTTTCGGCAACATCCGCTTGCCCGCTCTCCACAACGAGGTCCCCACATGGAGGATATCTCGATGCCGTTCCGGCAAGAGATCAAGAAGAGTAACGGCGGCGAAACTGCCGATCGGAAAGAAGACCCGCGATCAACGCAACCGATCGAGACAGTGCAGAAGAATCGACGCACTTTCGCGAATCTCCTCTTCGGAGATCGTGAGCGGTGGCGAAATGCGGAAAGCCGTATCGCAAAAGAGGAACCAGTCGCTCAGGATTCCCTCCTCCCGAAACAGCTTCATGATCCGATAGAGCTTCTCGGAATCACCCAGTTCGACCGCCAACAGCAGCCCCACACGGCGAATTTCCCGCACAAGAGGATGTCCCGACAACAGCTCTTCGTAGAGCGCGCCCTTCCATTCGGCCTGTGCCGCAAGATCGTTCTCCAACAGGTATTCGAAAGCCGCCAGACCGGCCGCACAACAAACCGGATGTCCCCCGAACGTCGTAATATGGCCGAGAGCCGGATCGTGAGCGAGTTGTCCCATGCGCTCCGTCGAGGAGATGAATCCGCCCAACGGCATCCCGCCACCAAACGCCTTGGCCACACAAAGAATATCGGGTTCGACCCCGTATTTCTGGAGAGCGAAAAGGGCTCCCGTACGACCGAACCCGGTCTGTATCTCATCGAAAATGAGCAGGGCTCCCGTTTCGTTACACCTGTCGCGCAACGCCTTAAGGAATCCTTCGGCCGGAAGCCGGACTCCCGCCTCCCCCTGCACAGGCTCGACCAGGACACAAGCCGTGCGCTCCGTGATGAGCGCAAGATCCTCGAACCGGTTGAAACGAATGGCTCGCGTCTCCGGTAACAACGGTAGAAAAGCCTCTTTCCACTCCCGACCCTCGGGATCGCCCATCACACTGAGCGAACCGTGTGTCGAACCGTGATAGGCCCGACGGAAAGAGATGATCTCGCGACGACCCGTCACCCGTTTGGCCAATTTGAGCGCGCCCTCGACCGCCTCGCTGCCCGAATTGAGGAAATAGACAGATTGCAGCCCGGCAGGCAGCCGGGAGGCCAAGAGAGAGGCGTAACGCACCTGCGGCGATTCGATCATCTCGCCGTAAACCATGATGTGCATGTAACGCGCCGCCTGCTCCTGCACCGCCCTGACGACAGCAGGATTGGCATGTCCCACGTTGCTGACCGAGACGCCCGCCACCAGGTCATAATAACGTTTCCCCTCGGGCGTATAAAAAAAGACCCCTTCGGCTCGCTCCACCTCCACCAACAGGGGCGAAGGAGAGGTCTGTCCCACATGGGTCAAAAACTGTCTGCGTAATATATCCATCGTTTCAACTGATTTATTACTCTTCCGGGAAACGGGTTGCAAGAATCCGCCTCGCATCGCGGACCGAACGCACCATCCACCGATAGAGCGTCTGTTCACGATCGCTCTCCTCCAGCTGCCACGCCACACCGGAACGACGCAACCGCGTTGTCAGTTCATACAATATGATCGAGGCCGAAGCCGAGACATTGAGACTCTCCACGAATCCGCACATCGGAATGCGAATGAAGGCATCGGCCGCCTGCAGCATCTCTTCGGAGATTCCTGCATGCTCCGTTCCGAACACCACGGCAAACGGACCCTGCTCCACATCGAACTCCTCCGGAGGGGTATCGCCATGATGAGGCGTCGTAGCCACGATGCGATATCCCGATCTCCGCAACGAACGGATCGCCTCTCCGGTCGAGGGATGCGTATGGAGGTCGACCCATTTATCAGTTCCGCGCACGATCGGCAGGTTCGGAAGAAAACGGCACTTCTCCTCGATGGCGTGCATCTCCTGCAGTCCGAACGCCTCGCACGTACGAACCAAGGCGCTGGCATTCTGCGGATGGAACATATTCTCCAGGCAGACCGTCGCATAACGCGTCCTGTCGGCAAGCACACGGCGCAACGTATCGGCCCGATCGTCGGTCATGAAATCCGCCAGAAAATCGGTTCGCTCACGATACCAGGCGGCATCGTGCCCTGCACTATCTGCGATATTTCCCGTCATCGTCGAGCATTTTAAGATAACTTTCATAACGTTGCCACGCTATGCGTCCCTGCTCCACCGCCTCGATTACGGCACAAGAGGGTTCATGGGTATGGGTACAGTTGGTAAAAGCACAATCGGGCGCCACACGAGCCATATCGGGGAAATAACGGCACAACTCCTGCGGAGCGATCTCCAACAGTCCGAACCCCTTGATTCCCGGCGTATCGATCAACCGTCCGCCCCCGGACAGCAGATACATCTGTGAAAAGGTGGTTGTGTGCTGCCCCTTGTGACTTGCCTTCGACACTTCACCCGTACGTAACGTCAAGCCCGGCTCCACACTCGCTACGAGAGTCGATTTTCCCACTCCGGAATGGCCCGCCAACAAGGTGGTACCCTCGGCAAACAACTCCTTAATCTGAGCGATCCCCGTACCATCCACCGCGGAGACCGGAATCACCCGATAACCCGCTCCCCGATAGACCGAAAGAAAGGCCTCCAACTCCTCCGGCCGTTCCCGGGCCAAGTCATATTTGCCGAGGACGATGCAGGTCGGAACCCCGTACGCCTCCGCCGTAACCAGGAAGCGATCGATAAATTCATAACTGGTAACAGGCTGGAAAAGCGTGGCCAGAAGCACCGCCCGATCGATGTTGGCCGCGATGATATGCGACTCTTTCGACAGATTGGAGGCGCGACGGATGATGTAATTGGAACGCGGCAGCACATCGACGATCGTACATTCGTCCTTTTCGTCGATCTCATAAACCACACGATCGCCCACGGCAACCGGATTGGTAGTCCGGGAACCACGCAACCGGAGGCGCCCCCGCACACGACAGGGAAGTATCCGTCCGTCATCGGCCAGCACCTCGTACCAACTGCCTGTACTACGCATCACGGTAGCTTCACTCGAGAGGGCCATCACTCAAATATCCTGTAAATTCGTACGATCGGACTCGTCGCCGAGCAGCTTATCTTTCATCCCCAACAGATAGGGGAAAGCCATGTCGGACACCTTCATGACCGGTCCATAGAGGACCGATGACGAGGTGGCACTCTCTTTGAGCACCTCTCCTTTGCTGTCAACGGCACGGAACCAGCCCAACAATACTCCGAGGATCAATCCGACCTTGATCACGGCAAAAACAACGCCCAACAACGTATCGAAGATACCGAGCCCCGCAATATGGAAAAGTCCGCGAGTCAGCCGCCCTACGAGGGCCAAAGCAATGATGACCAACACCAGAACCAAAGCGAACCCGACGATCTGGGATGTCGGACTCTCCAATCGGAACCACTCGCCTACCATCGTCCCGTAACGAAAGGCGAGATAGACTCCGACGAAAAGTGCCGCAAGACCCACAAGCTGCACAACCAACCCCTGCTTAAACCCTTGATAAACGGCCCAGCAAAGCGGTACAGCGATGACGATATCCAACCAGTTCATATTAAAATCGACGAAATATAGCTATTTTTTTCCGTTTATTTTTAACTTTGTCTAAGAAATATGCGTTGCATAAAAACATATATTATTCTTGTCCTGCTTCTTAGCTGTTCGTTGTCCGTTTCAGCACGCGAGGTGTACAATCTGAACCGAGATTGGAAATTTTTCACCAACAACGATCTCTCAAGCGATGCTTCCGCACAGGTTAATTTGCCCCACACATGGAATAACGACGCACTGAGCGGGAAAAGCGACTATTTTCGCGGAGTAGGCAACTATCTGAAAAAGATAGACATACCCGAGAACTGGAAAGGAAAACGAATCTTTCTGCGCCTCTATGGATCAAACGCAGTAACCTACGTCATGGCCAACGGCCGACTGGCCGGAGTTCATGCCGGAGGAAACTCGGCTTTCACCGTCGAACTAACCGATTTGCTCCATTATGGCAAAGAGAACAATCTTTGGGTACTTGTGAACAATTCGCCTCGTCTGGACGTTCTCCCGACAGGCGGCGAACAAAATTTCTACGGAGGAATCTACCGGAATGTCGAACTGATCGTCACCAACCCATTCTCCGTGTCGCCACTGTGGGAGGGCGGCGACGGCGTATCAATTCGGCCGGACAAGATTTCCGACGAAAGAGTCGAAGGCAAAGTCCTCCTGCGACTGCTTCCCGCACAATCCGTTCCGGAAAATGCGCGGGTGAGTGTCCGCTTCTACGACAACAATTCGCAACTGGTGGCACAGACAAGTCGCATCGTCACCTCACTCAATCCCGACTCCTCCACCATAACCCTTCCGTTCGCCATCAGCAAACCGGCTCTATGGAACGGACTCGAAGCTCCCAATCTCTACAACACGGAGGTGAAACTCACTTTGGCAGACTCCCTTACGTCCGACTCAATCGTGATCCGTACCGGATTCCGCACCGTGTCCATCGATCCGCAGCAGGGATTTCTGCTCAACGGTCGACCTTACCCGATCCGAGGCGTCGTCGCACACCGCGACCGCCTCATGGTTGGACCGGCGGTCTCTCCGTTCCAGATCGAGGAGGACCTCAATATCATCCGCGAAATGGGAGCAACGGCCGTACGAGTAGCCGGAGGTCAACATTCCGACTATTTCTATTCTCTCTGCGACGAATTCGGAATCCTGGTCTGGAACGACTCTCCGCTCCAGGGAGCCGCCTACTTCACAGACAACGACTACATCCATACCGACCATTTTCGGGACAACGGACGCCAACAACTTTCCGAAATGATCTGCCAACTCGAGAACCACCCATCCGTGGTAATGTGGGGCATCTTTTCCGATCTCTCCTGTCGGGGCGACGACCCGATTCCCTATGTACGGGAGCTCGATTCGCTGGCGCGTGCCCTCGATCCTTCGAGAATGACAGTGGCAAGCAGCAATCAGGACGGAGACATCAATTTCATCACCAACCTGATCGTATTCAACCAATCGCTCGGCTGGAGACAGGGAATGCCGTCGGATATCAAAATATGGAGCGAGCAGATCCATAAGAACTGGCCGCAACTGCGAGTCGGTGTAAGCTATTCGGCCGGAGGATCCATCTATCAACAGGACGAAGAGTTGGTTCGACCGAAGATACTAAGCAACTGGCATCCGGAAGGCTGGCAAACCTATTTCCACGAAGAATACCTGAAAAGCCTCCAAAGCGACTCATTGTTCTGGGGTATTTTCGTCGGCAACATGTTCGATTTCGGTTCCGCGGCCAACCACTGGGGCGACGACAAAGGGACCAATGACCATGGCCTGGTAACGTTCGACCGCAAGGATCGCAAAGACGCATACTATCTCTATAAAGCCAACTGGAACCGTTCCGAGCCCTTCGTCTACATCACCGAAAAGCGGAACGACAGTCGTACAAACCGCCGACAGACCATTCGCGTCTATTCGAACCAGGAGGAGGTCGAACTTTTTGTCAACAACCGCTCCGAAGGGAGTCAGAAAGGAGAAAACGGCATCTTCATCTGGAAAGATGTCAACATGCGCGGCGGAATCAATCGACTGGAAGCCCGCTCGGGTTACGCGACAGACCAAACTTCGATCAATATCGATGCGGGATCAGCTTCTCAACGGCGCGAGGCCCTTCACAACAGACAAGATCAATAATCGAAAGCCCCGGAACAAAGCCGAAACGGTCGGCAAAGACCTGCGTATAGGCCGGCAGGGGATGTTCGTCCCACCTCGCCGGATGCCAACAAACGGGGTCTCCTTGCGCGGCTCCACCCTCTTTTCGCTGTTTCGGCCGCAGATCGGTATCTGCAGCCGTCAACACAACAGGCGCCTCTGCCAAAGGAACCTCTCTCGATACCCCCATCAACTCCAGGCACAGCCGTACAAGCGCCAGATCGTAATCCGCGAGCAATTCCCATCGCTCCCGGTAAAACGGTTCGAACCGCTCGGCAAAATAGTCGAAATAGGGGGAGTTGCGATAAGCCGAGACAAGTGACATCCAATGTTGGTGCTGCCATCGTTTGGAATAGTCGATCCGAACCTCTCCGGTTCTCCTCCGTCCGTCCCGCGCTACCACCGGCACAGTCAGCAAGACAGGTCCATTGGCTGAAAGAATCGTACATCGGTTACGCTCCGTCTGCTTGATCCACGGTTCGAACGGATCCACCACGCAATCGCCGGCGAGCAGCGAGGAAAACCAACCGGTACTTCCCAAATAGGTGAGCGGCAAAACGATCATCGTTCGAGCGGTTTATCGATCCAACGGCCGTCGCTGCGAAGCAGGTCGACGAGCGCATCGAGTGCCTCCGCTTCAGGAATAGCCTTCCGAACCACTTCACGTCCCCGGTAGAGCGTGATCCGTCCGGGACCGGCCCCCACATAGCCATAATCGGCATCGGCCATCTCGCCCGGACCGTTGACAATACACCCCATCACCCCGATCTTCAACCCGGGCAGATGGGAAGTAGCCGACTTGATCCGCGCCAGAGTCTGCTCCAGTGCATAAAGGGTCCGTCCGCAACCGGGACAAGCGATGTATTCCGTACGACTCATCCGCACACGCGAAGCCTGCAGGATCAATAATGAAATCTCATCGATGATCTCTTGCGACACCGAAGGAGCCTCAATGCGAAGTCCGTCAGCCAGCCCATCCAGGAAAAGCATCCCGAAATCGGCAGCCGCCCGCAGAGCCAGACTCTCCGCATCGGCGACATCGTATCGTTTCGAAAGGATCACCGGACGCCGGTCTCCCGCAGCACTCCGATTCAACACGGCACTCCGCCACTCCGCCGGGGCATTCCCCGTCGTACTCTCCAGGAGCAGATAATCGCGACCCGCGGCGAGACGCTCCCCGGCAGAGAGTTCGCCCCAAATAACAGGGACGTTCCCGCCGCCGATACGTCCCGAAGCGATGCTCCGACGCGGCTCATACGCATAAGGATGATAAAGCGAAGGATCGCGGAGCGGTTCAATGGGTGCATGCGCGACCCGATCGGCAAAGTAGTCCACCAGCGACAATGCAACGGGAATCTCCCGTTCGGGCGGCTCCGTGAGCGACACCCGAATGGTGTCCCCGAGGCCGTCGGCCAGCAAAGCCCCGATACCAACCGCCGATTTGATGCGCCCTTCCAATCCATTTCCTGCCTCCGTCACACCGAGATGGAGCGGATAATCCATCCCCTCGCGGGCCATCTCACGCGCCAGCAAACGATAGGCGTGTACCATGACGCGCGTATTGCTCGACTTCATCGACACAACGACCGGCTCGAACCTCCTGTCGCGACAAACCCGAAGGAATTCCATCGCCGACGCGACCATTCCCTCCGGCGTATCGCCCCACCGATCGACGATACGTGGCGCCAGCGACCCATGGTTCACCCCGATGCGCAACGCCACATTCCGCTGACGGCATTTTTCGAGCAAAGCCTCGAATTCGCCCCCGGCATCGTGATAATTTCCCGGATTGATCCGGACCTTGTCGACCGATTCGGCAGCCAGAGCCGCCACCGAAGGGAGAAAATGGACATCGGCCACCAACGCCACATCCATCTGACGCCCCCGCACTTCGCGAGCAAGACGGGCAAGGCTCTCAGCCTCCCGTCGCCCCTGGGCGGTAAGCCGCACGATACGTCCGCCCGCGGCGCGGATGCGCTCGGTCTGGGCAAGACAGGCTGCCGTGTCGTTGGTATCGCAATTGGTCATCGACTGCACGGCAATCGGCCGGTCGCCCCCGATCTCGATTCCGCCGATGCGGACGACACGAGTGGGACGCCGGAGATATCGATGAAACGAAGCAGAAAATTCGGCCATGGGGAATTATCGGTTATGCTGCAGACAAAGGTAGCGTTTTTTGCACATTTTTCGCTAATTTTGAAACCGTATGGCGAGCTATCTGGACAACGACATCAAGTATCTCCCCGGAGTGGGCGGACAACGGGCCTCGCTGCTCGCGGCAGAAGCCGGCATCCGTACCTTGGGGGACCTGCTCCATTACTATCCGTTCCGCTACATCGACCGCACGAAAATCTGGCGCATTGCCGAAGTGACCGAAGAGATGGAGAGCTACATCCAGCTCCGGGCCCGCATTTTGGCCGTCAACCACCTCGGACCCGCACGCCGACAACGCCTCTCCGTAACGGTTACCGACGGTTCCGCCTCCACGGAACTGGTCTGGTTCCGCGGCGTGAAATGGATCGAAAAAAAGCTCGAGATCGGCCGCGAATACCTCATTTTCGGCCGACCCAACTTCTTCCGAGGAGCATTCAACATGGTCCACCCGGAGGTGGAATCGGTCACCGCCGCCCTGAACAGGCCCAACGGATCGCTGCAAGGAGTCTACAGCACAACCGAAAAACTCGCCAACATCCAACTCGGCACACGAGGAATCTACAACCTCGTCTGCAACGCCTGGAAACTGTGCGAAGAGCGCATCGAGGAGACCCTGCCCGACGAAATACGCCACGCCTACGGGCTCATTCCCCTTCGAGACGCCCTCTTCGAAATCCACTTTCCCCAGAGCCACGAACAACTCCGGGCCGCCCAATACCGGCTCAAGTTCGAAGAGCTGTTCGGCATCCAACTCCATATCCTCTCCCGTCGCTCGATCCGACTGGAACGTGCCAATGGATTCCTTTTCCCGAAAGTGGGCGAACTGTTCAACGCCTTCTACCACGAAAAGCTCCCCTTCCCGTTGACCGGCGCCCAAAAAAGAGTGATCCGGGAGATCCGCAACGACACGGTCTCCGGCCACCAGATGAACCGGCTCCTGCAGGGCGACGTGGGAAGCGGCAAAACACTCGTCGCCCTCGTCAGCATGCTGCTGGCGGCAGACAACCATTACCAGTCATGCCTCATGGCCCCCACAGAGATTCTGGCCCGCCAGCACTTCGCATCCATCAGCCGCATGATCGAAGGACTTCCCATCCGCATAGGCATCCTCACCGGAGCCTCGAAGACGAAGGAGCGCAACGAAGTTCTCAAAGGAGCCGCTTCGGGCGAAATCCAAATCCTTATCGGCACGCACGCCCTCCTCGAAGAACGGGTGCAATTCGCCGACCTCGGACTTGTAGTGATCGACGAACAGCACCGTTTCGGGGTGGAACAACGCGCACGGCTCTGGACGAAAAATAGACAAACACCCCACATTCTGGTCATGACAGCCACTCCCATTCCGCGGACGCTCGCCATGACCCTCTACGGCGACCTCGAAGTCTCGGTGATCGATGAGCTGCCGCCCGGACGCAAACCGATCAAAACCGTCCACATGACCGATGCCCAACGGCTGGCCCTGTTCGGCTTCATGAAGAGGGAGATCGCCAAAGGCCGACAGATCTATGTCGTCTATCCTCTTATTCAGGAGTCGGAAAAGATGGACTACAAAGACCTCACGGATGGCTACGAAAGCATCTCACGCGAATTTCCGCCGCCCCATTACCTCACCACCGTCGTGCACGGACGCATGAAACCCGAAGAGAAACAGGCCGGCATGCGCCTTTTCACCGAGGGACAGGCCCAGATCATGGTGGCGACCTCCGTGATCGAGGTGGGAGTCGACGTACCCAACGCCACGGTGATGGTGATCGAAAGCGCGGAAAAATTCGGACTTTCGCAACTCCACCAGCTTCGTGGCCGCGTAGGACGGGGTGGCGAACAGTCCTATTGCATCCTGATGAGCGGCGACAAACTCTCGAAAGAGGCCCGCACACGCCTCCGGGCAATGGTCGAAACGACGGACGGATTCGAACTGGCGGAACTCGACATGCGCCTGCGAGGTACGGGCGACCTGGCCGGAACCCAGCAAAGCGGCATGGCTTTCGACCTGAAAATCGCGAACCTCAGTCAGGACAACCAACTGGTCGAACTGACGCGCCGTGCAGCTGAAAAGTGCCTCCAAAACGACCCGGAGCTCATCGACCCCCGAAATGCACTGCTCAAAACACTGCGCGACCGCTATTCCACCTCGGCCGGACGCGACTACAGCATGATCTCATAATTTTTCACCCCATTCGCCCGTTCGATTCGATATGAAACGATCCTCTTTTTTACTCCTCCTTGCAGCCCTTTTGTGCTGCCATACACTCTCCCATGCAGCCGGAGAGCGACCTTTCGGCGACGGCGAAGAGCTGGTCTATGCCGTGGCATATCGTGCACGACTGATTCCCAATACGGAGGTGGGACGTGCCGTATTGAGATTGAATGCCGAAAATTTCGACGGGAAACCGGCCTACCACATCACGGCGACAGGCCGTACACTCCCCTTTTTCCGATGGTTCTACGACCTGAACGACGTCTACCACAGTTGGATCGACTCCGCCTCCCTGCTCCCCCGCCGGCTCAGCGTCCAATTGCAGGAAGACACCTACCTCTTCTCGAGCGAATACCGTTACGATTGGGTTGCCCGGCGCGTCAACAACACCTACCGCAACCACGCCTGGCCCGAAGACCGTTTCAAAAGCATGCCCCTCTCGCCGACCAGTTTCGATGCGGTGGCCCTCTTCTACAACCTGCGGGCATCCGATCCCTCCACCTACGAACCCGGTAAGGAGAAGTCGCTCTCCCTGGTACTCGAAGACACGATCCGCACCATCCGCTACCGATACGTCGGCCCGGAAACGATCAAAGTCAAAGGCCTGGGAAGATTCCGCGCACTGAGATTCACCTGCCAGATCGCCACCTCTTCGGGCGTCAGCTTCGAGGACGGTTCGGAATTTGATCTCTGGATCTCGGATGACCGCAACCGCATCCCGCTCCTCATCGAAACCCCCGTACGCGTAGGCAGCGTAAGGGCCTACCTGAAGGAATCACGCAATTTGAACTACCCGCTCGACAGCTTTATCAAATAAATGCTTAACTTTGCAGAGATGTAATCCCGAGAGTTTATGCGCAAATTTCTCTATACGGTCCTTCTTTTTGTCGGGATGGCCGTCGCCTCGACCGCATCGGCTCAGCAGACAGCAGACGATGAACATTACCGTCGCGGAATCGCACTCTTCGAAACCGGAGAGTGGTTCGCCGCTCAAAACGAATTCCGGAAAGCCCTCGAACAACCGGGAATCGACGAACCCCGACGTACCGAACTCGAATATCTTATCGCCGCCTCAGCTGCAGAACTCGGGCAACCCGGAGCTGAAAATCTCGTCGACCAACTGCTTGACCAATATCCCGGATCGGTGTACGACAACATGCTCCGATATTATGCCGGGACCCTGCTGTACAACCGCGGAGAATATGCCGCTGCGCTGGAGAAGCTGCTCGCCGTCGATACGAAAGGGCTCAATCGACGCCAAAAAGACGAATACAACTTCAAAACAGGCCACGCATTTTTCACGGAGGGTGACTACGTCAGAGCCAACAACCTTCTCCAACAGGTCGATCCTCAAGGAGCCTTCGCGCCCCACGCCAAATACTACATCGCCTACATCGAATATGCCGATGGCCAGTATGACTCTGCCAAAGAACACTTCTCCGAACTGGCCGATGTACCATCCTACGAAAAGATCGTCCCCTTCTACCTGCTGCAGATCGAGTTCTTCGAAGGCAATTACGACTACGTGATCGAGAACGGAGATCCGTTGATCGCGGCCGCAACCGAAAAGCGACAGGCCGAACTGAACCGCATGATGGCTGAAGCGTGGTTCCACCGAGAAGGATATGCTCAATGCCTCGACTACATGCGCCGATTCCGCGCAACGGGAGGATCGATCGGTCGGAACGAGCACTACCTCACCGGATTTTCCGCCTACAAAGAGGGCGATTGGAAAACGGCCGCCGAGGAGTTGGCACAAGTCGTGGGTCCCGACGACCGGCTCTCCCAAAATGCAAGTTATCACCTGGCCGACTGTTACCTGAAGCTCGGCGATAAACAACGAGCCATGCAGTCGTTCTCGATCGCCTCCGCCGCCAACTACGACGAGGCGATCAGCGAAAATGCGCTTTTCAACTACGGCAAACTCCAGTACGAACTGGGCAGCGGTCGCTTCAACGAGGCGATCAATGTGCTGAACCGTTACATGACCCTCTATCCCAACAACGAATCGACCAACCAGGTGAGAGCCTACCTGATCTCCGCCTACTACAACTCGCACGACTACGAAGCGGCCTACAACGCCATCATGCAATATCCGAATCCGGACAACAACATCAAGGCCGCCCTGCAAAAAATCACCTACTTCCGTGCACTGGAGTGCTGGAACGCCGGCGACATCGATCAGGCCACAAAACTGCTCGCAAATGCCGCACAGTACCGTTACAACCCAAAATACACGGCCCTCACCTCCTTCTGGCAAGGCGAAATACTCTATGCACAGGGGAACTACCTTTCGGCCATTCCGAAATTCCAATCCTACCTCAAACTCTCCCCCGCATCGGAACCCGAAAATCTCATGGCCCGCTACGACCTGGGGTACTGCTACTTCAATCTGCAGGACTGGAACCAGGCCAACAAGTGGTTCTCCGATTTCCTCTCCCGCTACAAAACCCGCGATCGCTATCGTGCCGACGCGTTCAACCGACTGGGAGACGTGCAACACGCCGAACGTTCCTATTGGAAGGCGATCGAAAGCTACGATGCGGCCGCAGCCATCAACACGGAGGACAAATACTACTCCGCCTACCAGCGAGCCCTGATGTTGGGTTTGGTAGAGAGGCCCGAACGTAAAATCGAAAGCCTCCGCAAGATCATCTCCACCGGAGAGGGCGACTACGTAGACGATGCGACCTACGAATTGGGACGCACCTACATTGCGGGCGACCGATTCAACGAGGGTGTAGCAGCACTCAAACAGTTCATCGCCCGTTACCCCCAATCGGAAAAATATGCCGACGCCTTGCTGAACCTCGGGCTCGCCTATCTCAACGTAGGCGACAAGGGGCAAGCTCTGAACTATTACAAAATGGTGGTCGACTACGCCCCCAAATCCTCGGAGGCCCAAGACGCTCTGGCCAGCATCCGAAGCATATACGTCGACAGCAACGACGTGGACAGTTATTTCGATTACGCGAAAAAAAGTGGCGTAGAGACCGACTTGGGCGCTTTGCAACGCGACTCGCTCACCTTCATCTCGGCAGAAAAAGTTTACCTGTCGGGCAATCCGAACCGGGCGACCAAGGCATTGTCCGAATACCTCTCTGCCCATCCCGATGGACGCTACACCCCGACAGCGCTCTACTACCTGAGCGACTGCTATATACAGACATCTGTCGCCGATTCGGCCATTGCCGTCCTTTCGCAGTTGTCCGCACTCAAGCAAAACGACTATACCGTACGCGGTTTGGAAAAACTCGCCTCGCTCACCTACCAGGAGAAACGCTACCGGGAATCGGCCGAAGCCTACAAACGACTCATCGACATCGCTCCCGGAAACGATTCCAAACAGAAAGCGATTACCGGTTATGTCGACGCTATCGTGGCAGAAGGCGATCCCGAACGGATCAAAACGATGGCCGACGAAGTGATTGCCATGGGACAAGTGCCTGCTGCATCTCTCCGCAAAGCAAAATTCGCCAAGGCAACCGTCCTGCGTGAAACGGGCTCAGAAGCCCTGGCCCTCGACATCTATCGGGAGTTAAGCCAGGAGGTACAGAGTGCCGAAGGGGCCGAATCGGCCTACCGGGTAATCGAAGCCCTCTACCGCAGCGGTGACCGACGCGGCGCAGAAAAAGCCATATTCGATTTCTCGGATAAAAAATCGCCCCAAACCTATTGGGTGGGTATGGCCTTCCTTACGCTGGGCGACATCTATGTAGACGACGGCGACTCGTTCCAGGCACGGGCCACTTACCAAAGTATCGTAGACGGCTACACACCGGACGACGACGGTATCGTGGAGGCAGCCCGCGAACGGATCAGTAAACTGAAATAAACCTCCACACAGGATGCAGTCGATTATGAAAAACAGATATCTACCGTTTCTTTTCCTCGCCTTGTTCGCTGCAACGGATCTTCAAGCTCAAGACGACAAACTGACCAAACAGGTGGAGGTAACCCGGGCCTATGTTCCCCATGTCGGACAGGCGGCCAAACTCTCCATCCAACCCCGCATGGTCGACACGGTAACGCTCCGACCGGAGATCGAATATTCCATACGGCCATCGGCCTGGAAAACCGGATTCGACGTACCCGCATTCCGTCCCGCCTCGGTCAATGCCACGCCCTATCTGCGCAACAATCCGTTCTACGTAAAGGCCGGCATCGGTTATCCACTCCAGAGCCTGCTCGACTTCTACGCCTCCACCAATCCCAACGGGAAGGGACAGGCAGGATTCTATCTCAACCACAAAGGATCCTATTCGGAACTGCGGGATGACCTGGGCGAAAAACGCAACGCCACCGAAATGCAGAATGCCATCGGGGTTTTCGGTACGCGCACCTGGCGCAACCGGCTCCACCTGCATGGAGAGGCCCAATATGAGAATCTCCTCTATCACCGTTACGGAGCCTTCTCCATGGATTCTACCGCCACCGAAGGATTTTTACCCGACTCGGAAAAGGAGAGACGCATCAACTACAACCGTGTTTCGGGAGCACTCACCTTCGGCAACGACTTTACGGACCTTTCGCTTTTCAACTTCCGCATCGGCCTGAACGGAGGTTTCACGGGCGATACGAACGAAGACCGGGAGGGTCGTTTCGGATTCGCGGCGGAAATCGGAAAGATGTACCGCGAACGTCATGGATTCACCGTGAAAGCGGCCTATAACGGCACCTTCGGCGGAGGAGCACTCGATACGGCAAGCAGTCACCAGTTTGTGGCAGGGCCCCGCTACCTGCTCTCGACCCAACGCATCCGAATGATTTTGGGAGCCGATATCGCCTATACGGAAAACCATGCCTGGAACCAGAGTCGGGTTTCGCTCCTTCCGGCACTCGACTTCCGCATCCGCATCGGACGCAGCAACGCTTTCGTGCCCTTTGCCCGAATCAACGGAGAGATCGTAAACGGTGGATTCGACGCCCTTATCCGCGAAAATCCCTACCTGGCACCCGGAACGACTGCTCCGACCGGTATCACCTACCATTTCCGGGGAGGTATCGCCGGATCCGTTAAGAGCGTGTTCGCCTACCGGATCGAAGCCGGATACAGCCGTCTGAATCGCCACCATCTGTTTGCCAGCCTCTATCGGCTGAACGATGCCGACGAGACAGGACAAGCCGGCATTCTGGTCGATGACGGCAGCCTGTTCACCGTCGGAGCCGATCTCGACTTCTCCATCCGGGGTAAATTCTTCGCCACCCTTACGGGTCGCTATACGCACTATACGTTCAACCATGTACCGCAAGGCGGAGGTCTCCCGACCGGTGAAATGGGACTCCGGCTCCGGTACAGTTATCGGGACCTCTTTTCGATCTCGGCAGGGGCTCTTCTGATCGGAACACGCTACTTCCCGGAGGTTGCCAATCCGCTCTCTCCGGCCATGTGGTCTTCGGATATCGAAATCGAGACGAACCGCGTATCGGCCGTCGTAGACGTTACGCTCGATGCCGAAGTGAAACTCTGCCGCCGCTTATGGCTCTTCGTCGAAGGGGGTAACCTGGCCGGATGCAAACTCTATCCCTACAACCATTATCGGGGCCTGGGAACCAATGTCCTCGTAGGAGTAAAGGCATTCTTCTAAACGAAGAATCCTAAAAAATAAGACAGGAGACAACAATCCATAAAATAATTGCTAATAGCATTTTAGCAACATTGGTCCGGAGATAAGTGAACCGTCCAGACGCAAAAACAAGGTTCAGAAAAAGTTTTATTACCAAATCGTTACCGAAACTCTTTTCGAACTTCGTTTTTAATGATGTATCGCTATTCCGCCAACAGGCCTTTACTTTTTAACAACTTTCCTGCATCCCTGAAAATTCTGGGCCGGCGATTCGAAACAGATACCTCCGAAAAATTCGGTTTTCGTTTGCCTTGGCCCTCACTTTTTATATCTTTGTGAAAGAAGATTAAGATTATTCGAGCGCTTTTCAGATGCAGAGACCTCTCGAAACGAAAATGACCGAGACAACCGAACAGATCAAAAAAGAACGAGCCGTACTGGTGGCCGTTACCAACGATCGGCAAGAGGCCCGTCAGACCGAAGAATACCTCGACGAGCTGGAGTTTCTGGCCGCTACGGCCGACATCATTCCGGTCAAGCGGTTCACCCAACGATTGCCCATGCCGAACTCCCGAATCTATGTCGGGCCAGGGAAACTGGAAGAGATCGCTGCCTGGTGCGAAGCGGAAGGAATCGACGTGGCGATCTTCGATGACGAGCTCTCCCCCTCGCAAACGCGCAACATCGAACAGGCCCTTCCCTGTCGGGTATTGGATCGCACCCGCCTGATCCTCGATATTTTCATGAGCCGGGCCAAAACGGCTTACGCCCGCACTCAGGTGCAACTGGCACAATACGAATACATGCTACCGCGATTAGCCGGTCTCTGGACCCACCTCGAACGACAACGAGGCGGTACGGGAACCCGCGGAGGAGCCGGTGAACGGGAGATCGAGACGGACCGGCGTATCGTTCGTAACAGGATCGCCAAACTGAAGGAGGACCTTCGAAAAATCGACTGCCAGATGGCCATTCAGCGCGGGAATCGAGGTTCGCTCGTACGGGTGGCTCTTGTAGGTTATACGAACGTGGGGAAATCGACGATCATGAATCTGATCAGCAAGAGCGACGTCTTTGCCGAGAACAAACTCTTCGCCACGCTCGATACGACCGTACGTAAAGTGGTACTCGAAAACCTCCCTTTTCTGCTCTCGGATACGGTAGGATTCATCCGCAAACTGCCGACCGAACTGGTCGAATCGTTCAAATCGACGCTCGACGAGGTGCGGGAAGCCGATCTGTTGCTGCACGTGGTCGACATCTCCCACCCCGGCTTCGAAGATCAGATCGCCGTCGTGAACCAGACGCTCCGCGACATCGGAGCAGGGGACAAACCGGTATTTCTTGTCTTCAACAAGATCGATGCGTATCATTTCGTCCGAAAAGCGGAAGACGACCTGACTCCTGCCGACCGGGAAAATCTCTCGCTCGAAGAGTTGAAGCAGAGTTGGATCGCCCGCGCAGGCACGCCCTGCATCTTCATCTCGGCACGGGACCGGATCGGCATCGACAAGTTCCGTCGCGACCTCTATGGTATGGTTCGTGAGATACATGCGGGTCGGTATCCGTTCAACAATTTCCTCTATTGATCTCCAGCAATTAACAATTAAGCGATATGAATACGACCCATTTGCACATCCTCGACAGAGAGACCCCCACGATTCTCAGCAAATTCATCGCCCAGATGCGCGATCGGCAGATCCAGACCGACAGCATGCGTTTCCGTCGCAATCTCGAACGGGTGGGCGAAGTGATGGCCTACGAAATCAGCAAAACGCTGCACTACTCGATGTGCACGGTCGAAACGCCGCTCGGCGAGGCCCAGGTGGCATTATCAGACGATCAAGTGGTCATCGCCACGATCCTGAGAGCCGGATTGCCCTACCATCGCGGGTTCCTGAACTACTTCGACGATGCACAAAATGCTTTCGTTTCGGCCTACCGCAAATACAGCAAAGACGGTTCGTTCAAGGTCAAGGTCGAATACATCTCCTGCGGCGATCTGCAGGACAAGGTGCTGCTGCTGGTCGACCCGATGCTGGCAACAGGAACTTCCCTCGTATTGACCTACGAGGCACTGCTCGAAAAGGGCGGTATTCCGCGCCATACCCACATCGCTTCGGTAATCGCCAGCGAGGAGGGAATCGAATACGTACAGGAGCATCTTCCCTCCCGGAGTGTCGATATCTGGGTAGGAGCTGTCGACGAAGAGCTGACGGTAAAATCCTACATCGTTCCGGGGCTCGGCGATGCGGGCGACCTGGCTTACGGAGAGAAACTTTAAACCGCTCCTCCGACCGCAAAATGCCATGAAACGACGACTCCTCTTCCTGATAGCCGTGTATGCAGGGTTCATGCTGCTGTTCGCCCTGCAGAAACCGCTTTTCATGCTCTATCAGGGTGACATTGCAGCCGGAATACCCGCAGCCGACTGGTTCCGGGTAATCCTGCACGGCATGTTGCTCGATATAAGCGTAGCGGGCTATTCGACCGTCTTGCCCTGGCTGTTGGTTATGATCTCCGTATGGATTCCGGGTCGCTGGCTGGTCGTTTCGTTGCGGGTCTATTTTTTGCTGTTCACCTTCCTGTTGGCCCTCATCTTCGCAGGCGACATGGCGCTCTATCCCTTCTGGCGTTTCCGGCTCGATGCCACGGTACTCTTCTATCTCCAGAGTCCCGCCGATGCGATGGCCAGCATCCCGCCCCGCCTCTTTTGGACCCAGATAGCCGTACTGGCCGTCTGGTGGGCCGCGAGCTACCTGCTCATGCGCAAAATCGTGCAGCTCCTCGCCGATCTTCCTCCGGTTCGGCTGAATCGTGCGGCATGGAGCGGATTGTTCCTGCTGCTGGGCGGAGTCCTGTTTCTCTCGATCCGGGGTGGAGTGACGCAGGCGACGGCCAATGTCGGCAAGGTCTACTTCAGCCGCAACATGTTCCTGAACCATGCCGCGATCAATCCGGCCTTCTCGCTGTTCGAATCGATCACCAAAGAGCACAATTTTTCCCGATTGTATCCCTATTTCGACGAAGAGAAACGGGCTCGTCTGTTCGCTGAAATGTGTGGCGATCCGACCGGCATCGAGACCCTGACGGACTCTCTGTTGGTCACCTCACGTCCCGACATCGTGCTGGTGGTACTGGAGAGCTTCACTTCGAACATCCTCGAAGAGCGCGTAGACGGCCAGGAGGTAACTCCCCGGTTCAATGCACTGAAAACGGAAGGAGTCTGGTTCCCCAACTTCTATGGAAACAGTTTCCGTACGGACCGGGGATTGGTCTCGATCCTGAACGGCTATCCGGCCCAACCCACCACCTCCATCATGAAATATCCGTCGAAGAGTCAGACGTTGCCCTCCATCGCACAATCGCTCGATTCAGCAGGGTATGTCACAAGCATGCTCTACGGCGGCGACATCAACTTCACCAACATGCGCTCCTACTTCTACGCATCGGGCTACTATCGGGTCACCGGCGAGCAGGACATGCGTCTGGCGGCCCCCCGGAGCGAGTGGGGTTACAACGATTCGGTGATGTTCGTCGAGTTTCGTCGTCGGCTGGAGGAGCAGCAACGTCCGTTCTTCGCTACATTCCTCACCCTCAGCAGCCACGAACCTTTCGATGTGCCCGGCAACCGCTTCGAAAACAAGGTACTCAACTCGATGGCGTTTGCCGACGAACACCTCGGCCGGTTCGTGGACAGTCTGAAAAGCAGCCCCCTGTGGGACAATCTGCTTTTGATACTTGTGGCGGATCATGCACTGACCTGGCCCGAGACACTCCGGGCCCACGACATAGATCGGCACCACATCCCGATGCTCTGGCTGGGCGGAGCGTTGCGAGAAGCCAAAACCGTGGATCGTGTCGCTTCTCAGATCGATATCGCAGCGACGCTTCTGGCCCAATTGGGTCTCTCCTACGACGAATTCGCCTTCAGCAAAAATCTGTTCGACAGCCGATCGCCGGAGTTCGCCTTTTATACCTTCAACAACGGATTCGGAATCGTAGATCGTTGCGGTGCAACGGTGTGGGATTGCGACAGCGAGACGATGCTCGACTCCCGCGGAGCCGATTCGCTCTGCCGGGAACGAATTTTGAAGGGAAAAGCGATGCTCCAGACCCTGTACGAAGATCTCGACAAGAGATAGGGAGACAAGTTGCATAATCGTCGAAAAATGATTACCTTGCCAAAAGGTAGACATTGGAAATTCAAAGTACGCAAAATTCAAGAAACTATGGAATACTCTGCAATGCTCCAGGAATATGCCCCTGCAATGGATGAAGCACAGGTGGCAGCAGAGGTGGAACGCCTTCGTTCGGCAGCTCACCGGAATGAAAACAAAGAGGTCTACAAACTGTGTTACAGCACGATCGACCTGACCTCGCTCAACAGTACCGATTCGGAATCCCGCATTCGGACCTTCACCGAAAAGGCCGTAACCTTTCCGACCCACTTCCCGGACATCCCCAATGTCGCCTCCATTTGTGTCTATCCGTCGTTCGTGGAGACGGTGGGACTGGCTTTGGGCAACTCCGATCTGGCTATCACCAGCGTAGCCGGCGGATTCCCCTCCTCACAAACCTTCATCGAGGTGAAGATGCTCGAAGTAGCCATGGCCGCGGAGAACGGAGCCGACGAGATCGATGTGGTGATCTCCATCGGCGAAATGCTGACCGGCGAATACGACCGAATGGCCAGCACGTTGGCTGTGATCCGAGGAGAACTGGACGAAGAAGTTGTGCTGAAGGTCATCATCGAATCGGGGGCACTCAAAACGCCGGAGCTGATTCGCAAGGCGTCGTTGCTGGCGATGTTTGCCGGCGCCGATTTCGTGAAGACCTCCACGGGTAAAATCGACGTGCATGCCACACCGGAAGCGGCCGTAGTAATGTGTACGGCCATACGCGATTACTATCAGAAAACGGGACGCAAAGTCGGCTTCAAGGCTGCGGGAGGTGTCCGTAGCGCCGAAGAGGCTGCCCTGTATTACACCATCGTCGAGGAGATTCTCGGACCGGAATGGCTTACGCCGAAATTGTTCCGGATCGGAGCGAGCTCGTTGGCCAACCACCTGATCAGTGCAATCGAAGGTAAGGAGATCACCTATTTTTAGAGCCTATGGGGCTTGGGATCGTGATGTTATGGGTCGTCGGATGGCCGAAAGCCATTTTCACCGCGCTTTATGTGGCGCTGACCCTTCTCACGATCGTGGTGGTGATCCATGAGAAACGCGACCCGGTCAAGGCTCTCGCGTGGATCGTCGTCATTGCCTCGATTCCCGCCCTCGGCATGCTGCTTTACGTTCTGGTTGGACGCAACCTGCGTAAAGAGAAGCTCTTCAATCGCAAAGAGATCATCGACGCGAAGCATCTCGAGCAGTTGTGCTCCGAGCAGATCGACAACATCAACAACCCCGAACTTGAAAAAGCCGACGGCATCGATCGCAACCGCGAGATCATCCGCCTGTTGCTCAACAACAGCAAAGCCCTCCTGACCCTCCACAACCGGGTAAAAATTCTAAACAACGGCAAAGAGACCTTTACTGCCCTGTTCGAGGCGTGCCGAAACGCCCAATCCTCGATCCATCTGGAATACTACATCTTCGAAAACGACCGCATCGGCCTCCGGCTCGCTCAAATACTCATGGAACGGGCCCAGGCGGGCGTCGAAGTCCGACTTATTTACGATGCCGTGGGCAGCTGGGGTTTGAATGTCGGACTGGTCCGCAGGATGCGTCGGGCCGGTATTCAGGTGGAGTGTTTCATGCCGGTGGTTTTCCCATGGCTGACAAGTCGGGTGAACTATCGCAACCACCGGAAAATCGTTGTCGTCGATGGCAAAATAGCCTTCACGGGAGGAATCAATATCGCCGAACGATATCTCACCGGAACCCGATTCGGGAAGTGGCGGGATATCCATCTGAAAATCGAAGGTGAAGCTGTCCGGATGCTGCAGGCCATTTTCATAACCGACTGGTATTTTCTTCAACCTCAGGAGCTGCTCGACAACGCACGTTATTTCCCGCCATCGCGCATTCGGACGGTCTCTCCGATGCAAATCGTCTCTTCAGGACCCGACTCCGATTGGGCGGCGATCATGCAGGCGTTTTTTGCCGCTATCAGCAAGGCTCGCGACAGGATCTATATCGCATCGCCCTATTTCATGCCCAATGCGTCGTTGCTTACGGCCATGAAGGTGGCCGCATTGAGCGGTATCGATGTCCGGGTAATGTTACCCGCACGATCCGACAGCAAAGTCGTTTTATGGGCGACCCGATCCTATGTTTCGGAGCTGCTCGAAGCGGGTATCAAGGTCTATTTCTATCAATCGGGCTTCAACCACTCCAAAGTGATCATCATCGACGGGACGTTCAGCTCGGTCGGATCGGCCAACATGGATATTCGCAGTTTCGAAGACAATTTCGAAGTCTCAGCTATTATGTACGATCGAAAAATCGCCGGCGAACTGGAGCATCTTTTCCTCGAGGATTTGAAACACAGTACGGAAGTAACACTCGAAGCGTGGGAGGCCCGTCCCGGTTATCACGCGACGTTCGAATCGGTCGCCCGGCTGTTGAGTCCATTGTTGTAGGACATTCACGGAAAATGGGCGGATCATACGGTCCAGACAGGCAAAACAGTTGCAAGTAATTCTATTTACCTTCAAAAGAAGAAGAAAAAAAATAAGCAAAAAAGAAGAGCCGCGTTACTGAATCGTAACGCGGCTCTTTATTATTTCTTCGCGCAATCCGAGAAGTTCACCCTCTCCTTCCGAACCGATCCGTTAAAGAAACACCGTTCTTTTACCACGACCACCCTTCCGGAAAATGTTCGCTCACGAAGGCGCAGAAACGTTTAATACTGCAGCTTGAACTCGACCGGCAAAACGAATTTCACACGTACCGCAAGGTTACGCTGCTTACCGGGTTTCCACTTGGGCGACATAGCCAACACGCGGCTGGCCTCATCGGCCAACGATTTATCGGGCGACTGCAGAATTTCGATGCTGGACAGTGAACCGTCGCGCTCGATCACAAACGAAAGCACGACCTTTCCCTGAATATTGTTCTCCTGAGCGACCGGCGGATAACGCAAACGCTCCATCACCCAATTACGAAAGACCTCGATACCTCCACCCTGGAAAGAGGGCATATCTTCCACGATCATCACAGGAGCATCGTCCTCGACCACCTCTTCCACAACAGCGGCAGGAGGCGCAATCACCACATCCTCGGAGAAATCTTCGAAACTGATCTCTGTCGTGATTTTGGTTTCGTTCTTCACCACATTGATAAAGTCGGAGAGCACCTGAATGGTCTGTTTTTGAGTTACAACCGGCTTCTCTTCCTGAGTAGTCACCTCAATGATCTCCTGCTCGGGAGCAGTCAGACCCATATCGATTTTCTCTACGACCTGCTCTTTCTGACTCCAGCTGAACATGAGAATCACCAGTGCAAGGGAAAGGGCCAAACCGATCTCAAGAAAGAGACTTCTTCTGCTTTCGAGATCCGCTTTGGGGGATTTTTTTAGTTCCATATCAGTTATTTATAGCTTTTTAAGTTTATTCGAACACTTTCGTTCCATCTACAAATATAGGAACAATTCTTCAAAAAAAACATTTCGGGAACAAAAATCCTGCTTTTTCCGTTATATTTGTAGAGTAGTAGGATGCGGCTCGGCACAGTCGACCCTGAAAACTTCGGCTTCCATTTACCTCTGCGCTCGCCTTTTCGTATATTTGTCCTGCAACAGGACGCACACAGAGGAAGACAATGCGTTGCTCAGCGGCCCTCAGCCTCGTTAGTCTGTGAAATTTGTCTATGAAAGAGAAACTGCTCGGTAAAACACCGGAGGAACTCAGGGAGATCGCTTCCTCATTGGAATTACCCCCGTTCGCCGGACAACAGATCGCTTCGTGGATCTACCGGAAACGGGTCACAAGGATCGATCAGATGAGCAACCTCTCGCTGCGTAACCGAACCCTCCTCTCGGAACGTTATGAAATCGGGCTATCGGCTCCGATCCGCGAAACGACCTCCTCCGACGGAACAAAAAAATATCTCTTCTCTACGGAACACGGGAAATTCATCGAATCGGCCTTCATCCCCGACGGCGACCGGGCAACACTGTGCCTCTCCTCCCAGGCGGGTTGCCGAATGGGGTGTTCGTTCTGCATGACGGCCCGACAGGGCTTTCAACACAATCTTTCCACCGCAGAGATCCTCAACCAAATCATCTCCCTGCCCGAATGCGACCGACTGACCAACGTGGTCTACATGGGCATGGGCGAACCGTTGGACAATCCCGATGCCGTGCTCCGATCGATCGAGGTATTGACAGCCGAATGGGGTTTCGGTTGGAGTCCGACCCGCATCACCCTCTCCACGATCGGAGCCATTCCAGGACTCAAACGGTTTCTCGAAGAGAGCCGCGCCCACCTGGCCATCAGTCTCCACAATGCGATCCCGGAGGAGCGACAGCAACTGATGCCGGCCGAAAAGGCGTGGCCGATCGAAGAGGTGATTCAGGTGCTGCGAAGCTACGACTTCACCCACCAGCGACGGGTCAGTTTCGAGTACATCGTTTTCAAAGGTCTGAACGATACACCGGCCCACATCCGCGCGCTCTCCCGCCTGCTGGCCGGAATGCCTTGCCGTATCAATCTGATTCGTTTCCACGCCATCCCCGGATCGCCCTACGTCAGCCCGGCGAAAAGCGAGATGGAGGCGTTCCGCGACGCCCTGATCCGAAAAGGATTCATCGCAACCATCCGCGCCTCCCGCGGTGAAGACATCGAAGCGGCATGCGGCCTGCTCTCCACGAAAAGACTGCTCGAGAAAAGCCCGAACGCCTGACTTCCGATTCCGAAGGCCGGTTTCGGAATACGGCTTACCGCAAAACCGACCGTCCATTTGCAACTGCACCCAATATACACTACCTTTGCCGACAGATAATACAAAATCCATGACCCCGAAAAAAGCCACGATTCTCATTCTTTGCCTGCTTCTGTTCGATCAGGTCACCAAACTGCTCGTCAAATGCAACATGACCATCGGAGAGAGCATCACCGTCTTTCCCGACTGGTTCTTCATCAATTTCATCGAGAATCCGGGTGCGGCGTTCGGCATGCAACTCGGAGGCGATCACGGGAAACTGCTCCTGAGCCTGTTCCGTATCGTCGCCGTCGTACTGTTAAGTTGGTATATGCACCACCTGTTGCGGCACAAAGCCCCCTCAGGCGTGGTCGTGGGCATCTCGATGATCATCGCCGGAGCGCTGGGAAACATCATCGACTCGGCATTCTACGGACTGATCTTTTCGGAAAGTACCTTCACAACCGTTGCAACCCTATTCCCTCCCGGTGGAGGCTATGCGGGTTTCCTGCACGGCAAGGTGGTCGACATGCTCTATTTCCCGCTCTTCACCCTGCAAAATGCGCCCTCCTGGCTCGCAGGCCCCGACGGAACATGGACCTTTTTCAGTCCGGTTTTCAACGTGGCAGACAGTTACATCACCATAGCGGTCATCTATCTGCTGCTATTCCAGTGGAAATATTTCAAATGATCCGGTAATTATTTCACCCGACAAACGGCCCTTTGAAATACAAAATACGTTTGCCGGGACTATTTTGTATAAAAATATATTGTGCATAAGAATATATTTTCTATTTTTGTACAAAACAAATTCAATCTTCATAAATCTCTTTTGCCATGAAAAACAAATTACTCGCTTTGCTGTTCATTGCGGCACTTATCGTTTCGTGCGGCAACCGGGAGCAGAAACATCCGACCCAATCGATCGATCCGAGCGCCACGATACGGGAACTCGCTTTGGGAGATTATTTTCTCGATGTAGACTTAGACTCGCTCTCCGCTGCGACCATGAAAGCAATGGAAGCCAATCAACCGATCGTACAAGGGCTCCCGAACCGCATCGCACAGGCCGCAGCCTATCGTTTCATGAAACAGGTGAAATTCGTGGATAACAAGTATGTCGTTTCAGTTACGAGTGGAGAGGAGATCGGCATCTCCGACCGTATCTTCAAAGCCATGAATGAAGGAATCTCCGGATTGAACAACATGGTCGAAACCCAGAAAGCAACCAATCCAGATGATGTGTTCCTGTTCGACATCGAACCGGAACTGATTGAAGGACTGTTGGAACCCATACCGATGGACACCGTCTCCGCACAACAATAATCCGTTTCGACGACGCAAAATAGAAACCGCTGCCGTAAACTGTATGGCAGCGGTTTTTCTGTCCGATACTCCCGGCAAAACACAAGGGAAACCCTCCGTGAGAGACCCGTACCCCAAGTCGTCCGCAACGAAACCTCAGGCCTGCTGCCCGACCGTTTCGGAACTGTGGATGTAAATCTCGTGCGACAACGGCGCCACTTTACGCATCATCTTCACCAATCCGCAATACTTCTCATGCGTGAGATCAAGCGCATGGCTCACCCGCACCTGATCCTTCAACCTACGGCACTTCACGTTGTAATTCATATCCAACGAGACAAATACGCTCTCCGCCATCAACGTAGGGGTCGACAACTCTCCCCGGCAGATAATCTCGAACGATTCGGGTTCGATCTCCATCTTCTGGAAGATCGCCGCAGCGGTCATTCCCGCACATCGGGCCAATGCATACAGCAGCAAAGCCTTGGGATTGAGGCGATCGCACGTCTGATCACGAAGTTCGAAATCCGTTCCATGCGTCCAAGCGATCGTAACTTTTTCCATCATAATCGTCAAATTGTATTCCTCGACCGAGTCCGACAAGAATCGTTCCCGAAATCGCATGCGGAGTTCCGATTTCACCGAAAAAAAAACGGAGATACTCTTTCTTCCGAGTATCTCCGCCTTACGATCGGTCCGACTGACAAGCTACATCTGCTCGTCGATCGTCCAGACGAAAGCCCGAACGCCCTGCATACGGGCGGCTTCGTCGATCTTGCGTAACGCTTCCAACATCGGTGCGACCTTCGCATCCTCCACCACGGCCAGAATCGATGCATTCATCGCCGGCCAGGCATGGGTCCCATAATGAGGTTCCCCGTCGCGGCTTCCGCGTCCTTCGGTCAATCCCCACTTGGTAAAACCGCGCACCCCGTTGTCGTCAAGCATCGCCATGATGCGCTCTGTGAGCGCCTGATTGTATGTTATGAATACCGCTTTCATCTCTTCTCTTTCTCCTTAATTTTTCATGCAAGTTGTTTGGTCAGCGTCTTGCGAGCCTTCATCTTCTTACGCACGCCCAGAATGGCATACATCACCGGAACCACCAACAACGTCAGCAAGGTAGAACAGGTCAAACCGCCGATCACGGCGATACCCATCGGCTGCCACAACTCCGAACCATTACCGATACCGAGCGCCATCGGGAGCATACCGAGAATCGTGGTAAACGAGGTCATGAGCACGGGACGCAGACGGCTCTTACCCGCAGCAACCACGGCATCGAGCACATTGCTGCCGCGTTCGATGAGCAGGTTGATGTAGTCGACCATCACGATACCGTTCTTGACCACGATGCCGACCAACATGATGGCACCGATCAGGGCGATCATGGAGAGAGGCGTATTGGTCATCCACAAGGCGAGGAAGACACCGGTAAAGGCGAACGGAATGGTAAACATGATAATGAACGGCATCTTGAGACTTTCGAACTGCGTTGCCATCACGATGTAGACCAACAGTACGATCAGCACCAGCAGCGTCAGCATATCTCCGAACGACTCCTGCTGATCCTCCACGGAACCGCCCACCTCAATATAAAGGCCATCAGGCACTTCGTAATTCTTGAGCATCTGATTGATCTCCTGCACGACCTCGCCAAGGGCAACCCCTTGACCGAGCGAAGATTCCACAGAAACTACACGCTGACGATTCTCCCGCTCAATGGCCGGCGCAGCGAACTCCTCCGTCACGGTGGCGACATCTTTCAACTTGACCCGCTGTCCGACAGGCGTATAGAGCGAGATGTTCTCCACATTCTCCAACGACTTGCGGAACGGTTCGGCATAGCGTACCACGATATCGTACTCGTCGCCGTCCTCCCGGAATTTCGTCGCCGTCAATCCATTAATCCGATCCCGCACATATTGCGAACCCGTCGACCCGTTCAATCCATAATATGAGAGTTTCGTACGATCGAAGCGCACATTGTATTCCGGCCTCAGATCGTCGCGGGAGAGCTTCACATCGCGTGTACCAGGCAGCGCTGCTACCTTTGCCTTCAACTCGTTGGCTACACGGTTGGTCTCCTCCATGTCGTAACCGAACACCTTCACTTCAACCGTACTTGCTCCGCTCATTCCACCAGACTGTCCACCCGGAGTAACCGTATATTGCCGGATCTCCGGAATCCCATCCAGGTCGCGACGCAACAGGTCGGAAATCTCGTAAATGGTCCGTTTACGCTCCGAGAGACGAGGCAGACGCAACCGATAATTGATCACATGCGAACCCGAAGTCCCCATCATGGCCGAATAGACATCGTCACCATCACTGGCTCCCGAGCTGGCCGAAACAAGGTAAACCTCCGGATATTTTGCATAGATAATGCTGTCGATCCGACGAGCCACCGCAGAGGTATAGTCGACCGAAACGTTCTGATCGAGCTCGATCGTCGCAGAGATGGAGGCGTTGTCCTGCGGCGGGAAAAATTCCGTCGGGACCAGTCGCAACAGCAGCAACGAGACGAAAAAGAGCCCCATCGTTACCGAGATCGTCACCGTACGATGGTGTACCACCCAACCGAGCAACCGGCCGTACCAGTTGTCGAGGTTGGAGAGGAAACGGTCGATCGGTTTATAGATGATCCCGATTCCCTTGTAAGTATGTACTCCTCCGTCGAGTTTCAGGATATAAGCCGAAAGCATCGGGGTAAGGGAGATTGCCGCCGCCGTCGAGACGCAGACCACGATCGTGACGATCCAACCCAACTCCTTGAACATGACTCCGGCCATACCCTGCAACATGGTGAGCGGCATGAACACCGCCACGATCACGAGCGTCGTGGCGATCACCGAAAGCCAAACCTCGTTCGTACCGTAAATGGCCGCCTCCTTGGGATTCGAGCCCCGTTCGATGTGGGTCGTCACGTTCTCCAGCACCACGATCGCGTCATCGACCACCATACCGATGGCGATGGAAAGTGACGACAGGGAGATGATATTGAGCGTCGATCCGGTCAAATAGAGGTAGATGAAGGCCGTAACGAGCGAAATCGGTATGGTAAGACAGATGATGAAGGTAGCCCGCCAGCGGCCCAGGAAAAACATCACCACGAGAATCACGAAGATGAACGCATACATCACCGTTTCACTCAACGAGTTGATGCTGTCCACGATCGACTCCGAGCCATCGAAGATCTGCTCGATCTGCACATCCGACGGGAGCGACGCCTTGATCGACGGTATCAGTTCATTGATCTCCCGAACAATATCCACCGTATTGGCGCCGGACTGTTTCTGGACGACCACCTTCACACCGAGCTGACCGTTGACCCGTTCATCGAGGGTCGCTTCGGCCAACGTATCCTTGATCTCGGCCACATCCTCCAGACGAACCGTCCGCCCGCCCTCATTCGATACCACAATGCTGCGCAACTCATCGCTCAGCTGGAATTCCCCGTCCGACTTGATGTTGAACGTGTGGTTGCCGATATCCATCGTTCCGGCCGGTATATTGACATTTTCCGCCGCGATAATCTGACCGATCTGCTCCACCGTCAGATTGTAGGCATCGATCTTGTTCGGGTCGACATTCACCTGGATCTCCCGATCAGGTGCACCCGTAATGCTCACCGCACCCACTCCATCGATACGGTTCAGGACGTTGACCATCTTGTCGTCGAGGAGTTTGTTGAGCGCTGCATAACTCTGGTCGGCCATCACAGAGAGAATCATGATCGGCATCATCGACGAGGAGAATTTGAAGACCGACGGCATATCCACGTCGTCGGGAAGCAGCGAGATCGATCGGTTTACCGCATCGCGCACGTCGTTCGCCGCCTCCGTCAGGTCGGATCCCCACTCCATCTCCAGGGTAATCATCGAGAAGTTGTCCGACGATTTGCTCGTCAGCTTTTTCAGGTTCTCCACCGTGTTGAGCTGATCCTCCAACACACGGGTAATATTTGTCTCTATGTCCGTGGCATTGGCACCCGCATAGGTCGTCAACACCGTAATCGCCGGCATATCCATCTCCGGATACTGATCGATGGCCAGGTTCCTCAGAGAGAACAGACCGAAAATCACGATTCCCGTGAAGATCAGTATGGTGGATATCGGCTTGCGGACCGCAGTTTCGTAGATTTTCATGTCGTCGGACGAATTTAGTCGTTTTTAATCTGCACGAGTGTTCCGTCATCGAGTTTCGTGAAGGAGGTAAGGGCAACCTCCTCGCCCTCGGAGACTCCGGAGAGGAGATCGATCTCGCTTGCCACCTGTCGGCCTGTCTTCACCCGACGATATTCGGCTACGCTGTCTTTGATCACATAGACGAACCGGTCGTTGGTCCCAGCCTGACGTTGAACCGCCACATCGGGAACCATCAGGCCCTCTTTCTCACCCATATTGAAGATCGAACGGGAAAACATGCCGGGACGCAAACGTCCGTTGCCGTTCGGAATCGTAACCTCCACTTGGAAGGTCCGTGTCTGCGGATCGAGAGCCGGATAGATAAGCGAAACGCGTCCTTCGAACGTCTCGCCCGGATAGATGTCGACCGTAACGGCCACCGGCATGCCGACCTTCACCTTGGAGAAATACTGCTCGGAAAGCGCAGCCATCACCTTCAGCCGATCGATCTGCATCAGCTCCAGAACCGGCTGGTTGTCGAACAGATTGCCCTCTTCCGAATTGCGGGCTGTCACCACACCATCGATCGGAGAGACGAGCCGGATGTTTTTCTTCAGGTTGTCGACGTTTTTCTGTTGGATCTCCAGTTGGGTCTCGGCCTGATCGAGCTCCTGTTTCGAGACGCCACCCGCCTCATACACCGCCTTGATCCGATTGTAATCGGCCTGCTGATTCATCAGCTGAACCATCTGCTGGTCGTACTGCACGGGATCCATCTCCACGAGCAGTTGTCCTTTACGCACCCGATCTCCCACGTCGACCAGGATCCGATCGATACGCACACCCGAGACCGCCGGTGTGACATAGTTTTTCTTATAAGGCTCTATGTTGGCCGTAAATTCCACCTCTTCGTTGATCATCCGTTTCTCCACAGGAGCCGTTTTGACCAACACTTTCGCCTGTTGCACCGTCGTTGCACCTTTGTCGCCGCCTCCGCAACCGGGAAGCGACAAAACCAGTGCACCCATCACAATCCATGAAATTTTTCGATTCATCGCTCTATCTGTTTTTTTAATCTATTTTCTCGACACCGATCACTTTATCATACTCCACGCGCGCCGCAAGGTAGTCGAAAATCGACTGCGAATAGCTCAGACGCGCCTCTGTCAATTTCGTTTCAGCCAGGTTCAATTCGACGATCGTGCCCGTACCGGTCCGGAAACGGGTTCGCGAAATATCGTAGGCCTTTTGCGCCAGGAGCACGGTCTGTTCATTGGCCGTCATCTTTTCGCGAGCCGTAAACAGGTTGTTCCGTGCCGTGATAAGCTGCACACGGAGGCTCTGTGCCAAATACTCCTTTTGCAGATCGAGTTGCGAAAGGCTGTTGCGCAACTGCTTCACCCGCTGTGTGTTTTTCAATCCGGAAAAGATCGGAATGGAGAGCTGAACCCCGACCGAAACAGGATGCTGCCACCAGAATCCGTTCTCCGACGAACCGTCATCGCTTCCGCCGGTAAACGATCCGAAATTGATCCTCTCCATGTCGTTTCCTGTATAGATGGCCGATCCGAAGGCAGAAATGACCGGCATCCGGGCCGTCTGCGCCAATTTGATCTGCGACCCCATCAACTGTTGCTGAAGCTCCAGCGAACGGAGATCGGTATTCTCCGAAAGGTCCATCCCCACGGGATCGAAATCGGCCAGCACCTGCTCCCGATAGTCGTCGAGCGAACCGGAAACCTCGATCGGAATCTCTTCCGGAATGCTCAAATACATCTTGAGCAACAGCTTGGAAGATTCGATGGCATTCCGCATCTCGATGATGCTGGGTTCCAGATTCCGCAACTGCACCTCGGCCGTAAGCAAATCGTACTCCGACACAAGCCCCTGCTCGAAGCTCGCCCGTGTACTCTCCACCGTGGAGGCCGTACTCCGGCGACTGCTCTCCAATACGGCGAGCGACTGTTCGGCCAGCAAAATATTGTAATAGGCGTTCTTCACATCGCCGATCAACACGATCCGATTCCCGCGGGCGCTCTCGACGGCTGCCGCCAGTTGATCCCGATTCATTCTGAGGGTGGCATAAACCGACGGGACGAAAAGCGGCACGCTAAGGCTGGCGGTCGCCGTGAGGGTATTGTCGGCTCCGAACGAGAGTCCTTTGGCCATCTCCTGCTTCACCACGCTATAAGTATACTGTCCGGAAGCGGAGAGACTCGGAAGCAGATCACCCCGCGACTCCTTCCGCACATAATCCTGTCTCTCGATCTCCAGATTGGCTATCCGCACCGTAGGGTTATCGCTCAAGGCGAGTTCGATGGCCTTCTTCAGGTCGAGTACCAACGTGTCCTGCTGCGCCCAAACTCCCGACGCGGCCAGCATCATCACACACAACAACGCAATTTTTCTTTTCATCACACCTCTTGAACTAATGATTCCTATTCTTCGTCCCGGATCTTCTGCCGAAGCATATTGATTTTCCGATCGTTGTACATTCGAATATACTCATCTATCACCTCTCGACCCTTCTCCGTCGCATTGCCCCGAAAAAAATTGACCGCCACATAACCGAACGCCACAGGAAGCGATATCTTGCTGTCAGACAAATGCTTTCTCCCGTCTCTCATCAACCCGGTGATCGAATAGATGAATGTAATCACTGTCAGTTCCACATTCAGATCGGGCAACAACAACTCCTCCTGAACGCCTCGTTCTATGAGTTGACGAAGCGCATCGCACCCCGAATGGAACAATTTTTCGCCCACTCTGGTATAGATTCTCGGGTAGAATCTGCGCAAACTGACCATTAAACTCAAAGTCGTATCGCGTTGCTCGAGCATGTCCGCCATCGACTGGAAAACCGCCTCCATCACATTGCGTGCCCGGGCATTCCGCTCGTTTCGTTTCCGGATCATCATTTCCCAATAATGGTCCATGCAAAGCGACAACAACTCCTCCTTACCGCCAAACATCTCGTACAGCGTCCTTTTGGACATACCCAGTTGGGCGGCAATATCATCCATACGCACAGACTTAATCCCCTGCGTAATAAACATCTCCGATGCCTCTTGAATAATCTGTTTTCTGTCCGGCATATACGCTACATCTTTTTTGGACGGGACAAAGATAGCAAGAAAACTTTATGCAACAAAAAAGTTTTCAAGTTTTTTAGTTTTCTGTTAAAAGCGGATCGGGAACAGGACCTGACAGAGCGACAGACCGCTGATCTTGCAGGTCAGACGAGCACAATGACGGCCGCCCCTATTGCCATGAGCAGCGAACCGAAAAGTTTGCGAGGAATCTCCTGCTCTCGGAAAAAACGATAGCCGAAAACAACGCTCACCACAGCCGACAGCTGGAAAAGAGCCAAGGCATATCCCACCTCCATGTGGGCAAAGACATAGTTGGTCGACACCTGCATCAGCCCCACGCAACCCGCCAAAGCGACGAGACCCCAAAAGATGTGCCGATCCCGAGGGCAGGCTCCAAACCACGTATGCCCCGAAAGACGCATCAGGATCCAGGAGAAAAAAGCACCCGACAAAACCCACACCACGAAAGCGACGGAGACCGACGAAAGCAGAATAAGCTGTTTGATGAAGACAGCCTCGACAGCCGTAAAAAGGAGCGCGATGAATCGGTAACGAATTGCCCGACTGCGCAAAAAAGAGCCGCGTAACGTAGCGTTCCCGTTACCGAGCACGAAATAGCTTCCGCCCACGATCAGGGCTACACCCAGAAGCCCCCACGGATTCGGCAACTCCCGCAACATCACTGCGCCCGCCACCAATCCGATCACCGATTTGTAGGCGTTAATCGGCCCGAGCACCGACAGATCGCCTGTTTCTAGTGCCCAGACGAGGAATCCGTTACCGGCGGCACAGAATATTCCGGTCAACAGGGTGTAAAGCCAAAACCGAAGAGGCAGGTCGCCCCAGGAGATAAAAAAGAGAGCTGGGAGACAACAGAGCGCCAGCAACAGAAATGTGGCGCTATTGACCGCCAACGGATGAATCCGTTGTGTCATCCGCTTCTGAAAAACGTTGGACAACGGGTTGATCAGAATGCGAAGCGACAAAGCGATGATCGTGGCGATTGTCATTTACAAAAGAAACTCCGAAAGAAGGCGATCGGCGGCCATCCCCAACATATTTACGATTTACCGCCCTCTCCGATCAGCAAAGCCGCCTGTCGGAGCGCCGCATCGGTAACGGCCGTACCACTCAACATTTTGGCGATCTCCTCCACCCTGCGTTCGGGCGTAAGCCGGTCGATGCGGGAGGCGCCGTCCTCTTTATAGACAAAGAAATGGGTGCTTCCCTTGGCGGCAATCTGCGGAAGATGCGTGATATTGATCACCTGCATCCCCGAAGCGAGCGAAAGGATGATCTCGCCCATCGCGTCGGCCACTCGGCCCGAAACCCCCGTATCGATCTCATCGAAAACAATCGTAGGCTGTCCCGCATGCCGAACGGCCAACGACTTGAGGGCCAACATCACGCGGGATATCTCTCCTCCGGAGGCAATCTTCTCCACCGGCCGGAGCGGCATACCGGCATTGGCCGTAAAAAGAAATTCCACCTCGTCACAACCCGTCGGCGCCAGTTCGGGAGTCTCGACGACATTTGCTTCGAAACGTGCCCCCGGCATACCGAGGCGCGCGAGCAGCTCCTCCACCTCTCGCTGCAACCGGACGGCCACCCTCTTCCGATCGAGGCTCAGTTGTCCGGCCAACGACCGAGCTTCCGCCTCCAACTTCTCTGCCCGAATCCGAAGAGCCTCCAAACGCTCTTCGCCATGTTCGATCAGTTCCAGACGCGCCGTATAGTCCCGCTGCAGGGCGAGCAACTCCTCTTCGGAAGCGACATGGTGCTTTTGCTGCAGGGTCCAAAGCGTATTCAGACGATCCGATACGAATTCCAGCCGGGCCGGATCGGATTCGATTCGATCAACCTCCCGGGAGAATTCGCTCTCCAGATCCTTCAATTCAAGATAGGCCGACTCGATCCTCGCCGCATAAGATCCGGCTACCGGATAGAGCGACTCGACCCGACGGAGCGCCGTCACATCACTTTTCAAACGGACCAGAATACCCGATTCCTCCTCGGCCAGCCCCGTTCCGACAGTCGCAAGCGTCTCACGAATATCGTCGGCATGGGTCAGCTCCGTCTGTTCCGCCTCCAGTTCAGCCTGCTCGCCGACCCGCAAAGCCGCAGCCTCGAACTCTTCCACCTGAAACCGCAACCACGCCTCGTCGCGACGGCTCCGTTCACAGGCCTCCATCGCCTCGTCCCATTCGCGGCGTGTCTGCCGAAGCTCGCGGTAAAGAGTCTTATAGCGCGCCAACAGATCGGCATGATCGGCCATGCCATCGACGACGCGTAACCGGAACGCATCGTCACGCAACAACAAATTCTGATGCTGGGAATGAATATCGAACAAACGTTCACCCAAATCGCGCAGCGTAGCCAGCTGCACCGGCAGGTCATTCACATAGGCCCGGCTCTTGCCCGACGGAGAGACTACGCGACGTAAAATCGTCGTCGCGCTCCACTCCAGATCGTTCTCCTCGAAAAAAGGCTCCAATCCGGCATCCGTCACGTCGAAAACACCTTCGACGACACAATTGGACGCCGGGTTTTTCCATACGCCCGCATCGGCCTTGGCTCCGGCCAAAAGCCCGAGAGCCCCCAGCAAAATCGATTTACCCGCACCGGTCTCGCCCGTGATGATATTCAATCCGGGAGCGAGCTCCATATCGAACTTATCGATAAGCGCATAATTTTCGACGGAAAGATGACGAAGCATAGACCTACCTTAAAAAAATGAAACAACCGGAGACCGCGCCTCACTGCAACAGCTCAACGATCCGATCCACGATCCGTTCGGCTACGCGCTGTTTGCTTTCGAGCGGGAACTCGGTCTGCCCCTTGCGATCGATCAATGTGATTTTATTGGTATCGCCTCCGAAACAGGCCCCCGCATCGCGCAACGAATTGAGCACAATGAAGTCGAGATTCTTACGAAGCAGTTTCTGTTCGGCATGTTCCTGTTCGTGATCGGTCTCCAATGCAAAACCAACCAGAATACGTCCCTCTTTCGACCGGCCCAACTCGGCAGCGATATCGACCGTACGCTTCAAAGGAATACAAAGCTCCCCCTCGTCCTTTTTCAACTTGATCGGACTGCACTCCACCGGGGTATAGTCGGCTACAGCAGCACACATCACCGCTCCGTCGACAGCCGGCCACTCCGCCAGTGCCGCCCGACACATCGCATCGGCAGAGAGTGTCTCTACAAGACGGACGCCTCCAGGTACAGGCAACGAGGTCCGGCCACTCAGAAGCACCACCTCGGCACCCCGTGCCACCAGTTCCGCAGCTACGGCATAACCCATCTTGCCCGACGAATGGTTGGAGATGAAACGAACCGGGTCGATCGCCTCGATCGTCGCACCGGCCGTCACTAAAAATTTACGCCCCGAAAGGCTCTTTTTTTTTGCAAAAAACACCCGGAGATATTCCACAATGGTCTCCGGCTCAGCCATCCGGCCTTTGCCGCTGAGTCCGCTCGCCAACTCTCCCTCCTCCGGCTCGATGATCCGCACGCCATTCGTCCGAAGGCGAGCCAGATTTTGTTGCGTGGTCACATGAGCGAACATGTCGAGATCCATGGCCGGAGCGACAAAAACCGGACAACGAGCCGACAGATAGGTGGTAAGCAGCAGATTATCGGCTACGCCCGTCGCCATCTTAGCCAGGGTATTGGCCGTAGCGGGCGCAATCAGAAAGGCATCGGCCCACTCGCCGAGTGCCACATGGCTGTTCCACTCTCCGTTCTCGGGATTGAAAAAATCGACAAGAATCGGATGTTTCGAGAGTGTGGCCATCGTGAGCGGCGTAATGAACTGCCGGCCCAGCGGAGTCATTACGACCCGTACCTCGGCTCCCTCCTTCACAAGCGACCGCACGAGCACAGCGGCTTTATAGGCAGCGATGCTGCCCGTTACACCCACGATGATCTTCTTGCCGCGAAGCATGACTGGGATCGAGATTCGGTACGTGAACGGAATCGGAGACTATTCTTTCTCCTCTTGGTTTCCTTCGCGGAAATAGATTTTACCTTCCAGGAACTCTTCGGTAGCAATGATCGTCGGCTTGGGCATCCGTTCGTAATAACGCGATATTTCGATCTGTTCCCGATTCTCGAAGGTCTCCTCCAGCGAGTCGGTCGTGCTCGAGAAATCGTCGAGTTTACGCATCAGCTCCTGTTTGATCTCCGTAGATATCTGATTGGCACGCTGGGCGATGATGCACACCGTCTCGTAAATATTGCCGGTCGGGGCGTCGAGGTCGACCAGCTTGCGAGTCACCGTATTGTTCGGGACATTACTTTTCTTCAATTCCATATTCCGATTCTGTTTCTGTTTTTCCATCTCTGTGCGCGGCGATAAACTCTTTCGCCTCCTCCTGCATCTTGTCGAGCTCTTTCAGATACTTGCTGTCCGGATACTCGGAGACGAAATTGTAATAATCGTCGAGCATGCTCAAATAGCGGTCAAGCTGCAAATGCGCTACCGAATTTTTCGAAAGCAGGTATTGCGATTTGGCCACCAGGTACATCAACTCCTCCCGGTGATTCGACTCCGGATACTTGTCGATAGCATTGTTGAGCGCCGCTACGGCCGATTTGTATTTGCCGATTGTGTAATAGACCTTGGCATTCATGTAGCTCTTGTCGTGGAGTTTCTGCACCAGCTCCTGTTTCTTCTCCTCCAGGCTCTCCTTTTTGCGCGACGCGGGATAGCGCTCCAAATACTCGTTGATGGAGATGATCGCCTGCATCGTAGTCGACTGATCGAACTCCGGATCGGGCGACGAATAGTAAAAGCCCAAAGCATACATATACTCCACGTCCTCGATGAAAACGCTGGAGGGGAAACGACGCCGGAACTGATCGAAATAGGCACTGCTCAGGTCGAAACTACCCGACTTGTAAAGCGACGTAGCGATGTAGTAAGCGACTGAATCGTCCCGTGCGGTACCCACGAAATAGGGTTGGACCTGTTCGAGCAGCGTGCCGCACCGTTCGTAATTGGCCATCGGATTGCGTTCTTTACCGTTGCGGCCCACCTTACGCATATTGAAATACTCCAACGCACGACGGTACTTCAACTCCACGTCGTTGCTCTTAAGCAAACGGTTGTAGCCCAGTTCTTTTTTTTGTTTCGGTTCTTTGGGGGTCTTCTCCCGTGCAGCAGCATAGCCCATGCTTCCCGTCGCGAAGAACACGACAAGCAATAAAATCAACAATTTCCCGTATCGCTCTCTCATTCCTGAAAATAGAATCGTTATGCGCCGGGCATAAAACCCGACGCAAAGTTATCACATTTTTAACGAGTACAAAAAAATATTATTGCTTTTTTAAACGGGGTATAATACGATCGGGGCCTCTCTCTATTGGGATTGGGGAAAAGTGCACAAAAAAAACACGCAAGACAAAAATGCGATTGCGGGGAGTGTCGGGGAAAGCCCCATTTCAAACATCAATCGTACCGACGGTTCGGAAGGCCCCGAATCCGGGACCCACATACTCGGATCCCGGATCACAAAGGGCTTCAACCATTTAAAAATTCCCATCCGGAAATTTTGTGTAAATTTATAACTTGTTTTATAAAATTCCAACGATTTACAAAAAACAATTCTCTCCCTCGTCGGATCTCTCCGGATCGATTTCTCTCCTGCAAATTACGCTCCTAACCCGGGCAAACAAAAGCCCGGCACGCCACGACCCGATGAAATTCCCTTAAAAAAACAGAAAAAAACCGAGAAGAAAGGGCCTTTTCCCAATAATTATACCTAAATTTGTCGCGTTTACGGCTTTTCCGCAAAACTCGAAGTTTATTCAATACAACATCGCATAACGAATTATGGTAGACATTTTAGACAGACTGGAAAAAAATGCCGGCGGTCCCATCGGCATGTACCAGAAATTCTCGCACGGCTATTTTTCATTTCCGAAATTGGAGGGAGAAATCGGTCCCCGCATGAAATTCCGCGGTAAAGAGGTTCTCAATTGGAGTCTGAACAACTACTTGGGTCTGGCCAACCACCCCGAAGTACGTGAAACCGATGCCAAAGCTGCCGCCAAATACGGCATGGCTGCCCCGATGGGTGCCCGCATGATGAGTGGACAGACAAAATACCACGAAGAACTCGAACGCCAACTCGCCGAATTCGTCGGCAAAGAGGACGCCTTCCTGCTCAACTTCGGATACCAGGGCATGGTCTCCATCATCGACTGCCTGCTCACCCCGCGCGATGTGGTCGTCTACGACGCCGAAGCACACGCCTGCATCATCGACGGCCTCCGCATGCACAAGGGCAAACGGTTCGTCTTCGCCCACAACGACATGGAGAGCCTGCACAAACAGCTCATCCACGCTGAAAAAGTGGCCGACGAAAACAACGGCGGCGTACTGGTTATCACGGAGGGTGTCTTCGGCATGAAAGGCGACCTGGGCAAACTCGACGAGATCGTAGCCATGAAGAAGGAGTTCTCGTTCCGCCTGCTGGTGGACGACGCCCACGGATTCGGAACCATGGGTCCCGGCGGACGCGGTACGGCGGCTCATTTCGGTGTCGTAGACGGTGTGGACGTCCTCTTCAACACGTTCGCCAAATCGATGGCCGGCATCGGAGCCTTCGTTTCGTCGCACAAATGGCTGATCGACTACCTGCGCTACAACATGCGCTCGCAACTCTACGCCAAAAGTCTGCCCATGCCGATGGTCATGGGAGCCCTCAAACGTCTCGATCTGATCCGCAAACACCCCGAATATCAGGAAAAATTGTGGACCATCACCCGTGCTTTGCAAAACGGATTCCGTGAACGCGGATTCAACATCGGCGTCACCAACTCGCCCGTTACCCCCGTCTTCCTGAAAGGCGATCTGAACGAAGCAACCAACCTGGTGGTCGACCTGCGCGAAAACCACGGTCTGTTCTGCTCGATGGTGGTTTATCCCGTCATCCCGAAAGGCGAACTGATCCTGCGTATCATCCCGACGGCCGCCCACACGCTCGAAGACGTGGCCTTCACGCTCGACTGTTTCAGCTCCATCCGGGAGAAGCTCACAAGCGGCTATTACCAGAAACCCATGCCCAACATGTCCGACATGGAGTGGGAGCGTGTACACGGGAAAGAGAAAGTCTCCTTAGACCTTTAATTCACATTATAAAACCGAAAAGCTATGAAAACAATCCTGCTGGCCACACTTGCCATGCTGACCGTTGTGGGAACGTCCACGGCGAAGAGTCCAAAGACACAGACGAATGTAATCGCCCATCGGGGCTACTGGAAGACCTCCGGTTCGCACGAAAATTCGATCGCCTCGATCAAAAAAGCGGTCGAGCACAAAATGTACGGCGCCGAATTCGATGTTTGGCTGACAGCAGACAATGTCCCGGTCGTATATCATAACTCCAAAACGGCAAACGGCATCCTGATCCAGAATACCACGCTGGCCGATCTGCGCGCCAAAGCAGACAAACTGCCCAACGGAGAGGTGATCCCGACACTCGACGAGTATCTGACCGCATGGAATCATGGCTCTACGAAGCTCATCTGTGAAATCAAACGTCACCGCGACGACCAACGCAACCGCGACATCGTGCATGAAATCATCAAGGTGATGAATGCCCACAACGTAGGAGCGGACGAGGCTCAATACATCACTTTCGGTCGCACGTCGATCGAGGAGTTGCTCAAAGCCGACGTTCCTCAGGAGATCATCTACCTCAACGGTGACATGACTCCGCAGGAGTTGAAAGATTGGGGCGTGGATGGTTTCGACTACTCTTACAAAGTACTCGACCAACATCCCGAATGGATTCAGGAGGCACGCGAACTGGGACTTTCGTCGAACGTATGGACGATCGACGATCCTGCTCTGATGCAAAAATACATCGATCTCGGAGTGGACTACATCACGACCGACGATCCCATCCTGCTGCTCGAACTGCTCAAAAAGAGCAAAAAGAAAAAATAGTTCCGATTTCGGACGATCTTTCAAAATCAAAAATCCCCGCATTAGCAAATGCGGGGATTTTTTAGAATCGCTTCGAAGGCGCCATCCGCGAGACCCCAACAGCAAAGGACCCCTCAACGAATGACTATTCATAATAACTCGTATCCATTCCCAAGACGAAAGAGCCCCGACGACGCCACGCATAGACGGCTACGACCAAAGCCGCAGCAGCATTGAACCAGAAAGGGAAAAGGTCGCTCGTCGTGTGAAACAGTTTCCGCAACAGATCGATCATGAAGGGACAAATCATGATCGCCAGGTAGTTGACCGACATCACACAACTCAAAACGAATGTCGCCAATTGGGGCGGAGCCGTCACCGTGGTTTTCTCGTAAATGATCGGCTGCATAACGCCGTAACCCAACCCTGTGACGATACATCCCAGGATAAGCAGCCCGTCGTTGCGGAAAAGGGCGATCAACAGCAATCCCACCCCCAAACAGAACAGCGAAACCAGATTCACATTCGCCCGCCACAAACGGATAATTCGGTTAAGCAGCACTCCAGGCAGGGTAATCGCCAGGAAAAACAGCGAGATCAATAGTCCGGAAAAAGAGGAGTCCAACCGATACTCCTGTGTCAGGAAGGGCAGATAGAAGACGATCGCCAAAACGACGAACGTAATAAAGAAATAGAACCCCATCAAAGCCGTGAGCCGTTTCCAGTCGATCTGAGAGAGGCTCTCTTTTTGACCCTTCGGGGGTCGCACGCTCATCACCTTCGGCGGGTAACGACGAATATAGAACGAAAGGATAAGCACTACCCCCGGCAACGTGTAGACCAAAAACGGCAGGTGCCAATCCTTCTCGGCGAGATATCCCGTCAGCATCGTAGCCAGGACCAACGTCAGGTTGTTGATGGCCGAGCTGTAACCCAGTTGCCGCACCCGATAGGAGCCGGTAAAATAGTCCGCAACGAGACCCGTCGATATGGGGATCACCATGCCGGCGCCAACCCCCAACAAGCAGCTGATCCAGATGAGGGCCCGCATGCTTCGGGCAAAAAAGCAACCTATCCCGCAGAGAAAAAAGATGGCGAGCCCCGTCATGAGAATCGGGATGGTACTTCGTCCCACGGAGAGTTTTCCCGAGAGCAGGACAAACGGAATGATCAGCAGGGATGGCAAAGAGGTGAGCATCTGGGTCTCGAGGTCGCTCACCCCGGGAAAAATCTTGTGGAGATCGCCCAGAATGGGAGAAACGGCCAGTCCCGGCAACGACACGACGGCAGAGACCGACCAAATGGCCAAAAGAACGACAAGGGATATCTGCCCTTGTCCCGTATTGATTTTCATCGGCAAAAGGTTTATTCCTCCCTCTCCGAAGCAAGAGTAATGCCAATCGCAACTTAACAACGGTGCAAAATATTCTGCAGGACCTCGTTACCCCCTCCCCACGGTTCAGGCCCTACCGGGAAAGAGCGCTTTTTTGTTTGGTTGATCGGAATTGGGGTCGGTCGGGAAGAAAAAAGGGAGCAAAGGGACGAACAAAAGGACAAGAGCGGGTCGCGGTCTGCGCAACCGCAAGAGGAAAGACTAATGGGGAGGGCGATGAAACGGGAAAAGCAACAGCACACGATTCAACCCATGTATTGGAGTGCGTAGCTTCCGGCTCGATCGCACCTGCCTCACACCTTTTTTGCCTTGGCACTCATCGCCTCCACATCGAATCGGAGAACCGCCGTACGGGCAAACGAACCACGGATGTACTTTTTCGCGACCTCTTCGAACCCGGGATTGTATTTCGTCCCCAATCGCTCCAGAGCCTCGAATCGCTCCCGATCATCCTGCACCAGCCGAACCCGGCCGAAAAGCATGACAGACTGGTAGGCGGTCGTAAACCCGCCGCAGATGACTTTCGTCGCCCCGACCACCGTAAAGGTCATACGATCGTCCAGGGCCAGGTTATCCAACTTATGGCCCTGCGGCGCACAATGGAAGTAGACGATCCCATCCTCGTAGACATAACTCAACGGGACACCATAACCGCCACCATCGGCATTCACCATCGCAAGAAATCCGTATTCCCCATGCCGAAGCAATTCGAGAGCCTCCTCCTGACCGAGAAGCCGGTCTTGCCGTCGTATCGTTCTCATCATCAAAATCTGCTATAAAACCGGCGCGGTTTCTACCGCCACGCCCAAAGATAGCGAAAGGCGATGGCAACGGCAAACGAAAAAAGTTTTCAGGGCTGAAGCCGAACCGACTCCTATCTCGTGTAAAGATAAGCAAAGGCACGTGCAGAGGCAAATGGGGAACAATGTTTTCCGATTTGCCTCTGCCGAGCCGCAACCCACATTGATTCTTTAAATAGCCATAAAAACGGTAAGGAAGACCTCTCCCCCGGAAACTTGCAAAAAAAAAGAGGACGCTGCACGCAACGGTCCTCCGAATCCGATCCTCCCAGAGCAACCCCACGGACAGAAAAGCAAGATCGTCCGACAACCGTCCGAATCGGTTCAAAAAAGCAGCACGGAACAATCCGGCCCCATACGTCAGGCGTAAACCAACGGCTCGATCTCGCCCCGCAACACCCGGAGCGCATTCATCGCAAGCGCCTCCAACTCATTCTCTCCCGGCCGTACCACGACAGGCGCAATGAAATCGGTCATCTTCCGGATGTAGTCGCACACAGGAGCGTTATGGGCAATCCCACCCGTCAGGATAATGGCATCCACCGCACCGTGCAGCACCGCAGCAGCAGCACCAATCGCCTTTCCCACCTGGTAGCTCATGGCATCGAGCACCCGTTTGGCCTCGGCGTCGCCCGCCTGAGTCCGTGCCACGACCTCCTGCACGCTATTGGTGCCGAGCAGCGCGACGAGTCCCCCTTTGCCGGTAATCATCCGACGTACTTCCGGCTCACTGTAGCGGCCCGAAAAACACAGGCTCACCAGATCGCCCGCCTGCACCGTTCCGGCCCGCTCCGGAGAGAACGGTCCCTCGCCGTCGAGACAGTTGTTGACATCGATCACACGGCCCCGACAATGGGCCCCGACCGAAATTCCGCCACCCATATGGGCCACGATCAGATTCAACGCCTCGTAACGGCGACCGATCTCCTCGGCATAACGACGAGCCATCGCCTTCTGGTTGAGAGCATGGAAGATCGAACGGCGACTCACGCCGGCAAGACCGGTAACCCGAGCCTCCTCCTGAAGCTCATCCACCACCACCGGGTCGGCAATAAAGGCCCTGATGCCCAGTTCATCGGCAATCTCCCGGGCGATCAGTCCGCCCAAATTCGACGCATGCTCCCCGACAGGATGGATCAGATCCTCTTTCAGACGGTCGTTCACCTCATAAACACCCGACGGTATGGGTTTCACCAGGCCTCCTCGACCGATCACGGCATCGAGCGTCGACAAATCGACTCCTGCGTCGCACACCGCCTCGAGTACGATCCGTTTCCGAAACGCGAACTGCGAAGCTATGTCGGGATAACGGGAGATCTCCTCGGCCGAATGACGCAACGTGAGCTCCGTAACCAGCTCCTCGCCGTCGTAAACAGCCACTTTCGTCGACGTGGAACCGGGATTGATGGCTAAAATCTTGTACATATCTCGATAATTTGAGTGGTCCGTCCTACAGGTTTCGTCCAGCAGTGAGGGCAGCCAATGCGATGGAGTGGAATTTTGCGGCACGGCTATCTCCGCGCGAAGTCATCACACACGGTTTCGTCGTCCCCGCAAGCATCCCTGCAACTTCCGCACCGCACACCTTCGTCATCGACTTAAAAAAGACATTGGCCGCATCGATCGAGGGAAAGAGCAGACAGTCGGCATCGCCGGCCACACGGCTCCCCTGCAGTTTCTTCGTTCGGGCGACCTCTTCGAAAAGCGCCACATCGAGCGCCAGAGGGCCGTCGACCCACACATTGCCCAACTGTCCCCGTTCGGACATCTTGGAGAGTATCGCGGCATCGGTCGACGAGACGATCGACGGCAGCACCTGCTCACTCGGAGCCAGACACGCCACTTTCGGCCTCTCCACCCCAAGCAAGCCCGCTACGGAGGCCAAATAACGCACAATAGCGATCTTTTGACGCAGATCGGGAAGACTGATCACCGCCGGATCGGAGATCACAAGCAGTTTATGATAAACCGGCAGTTCGAATACCGACACATGGCTGAGAATTCCCCCTTCCGGCAGAAGGCCCCATTCACGGTTCAGAATACCCCGCACATAACGATCCGAAGAGACAATCCCCTTCATCAACAGGTCGCCCTCCCCGGATCGAACCATCCGCACTGCCATCTCTACACAAGCCTCATCGCCTTCGACCTCTACGATACGGAACCGGGTCGGGTCGATCTCTCCCTCCCGACAAACTCGTTCGATCTCCGCCCGTTGTCCGGTAAGCACCGCCTCCACCAGGCCAGCCTCGACAGCATCTGCCGCCGATTGGAGCGTATGCAGATCGGCGGCACAAGCCACCACAAGCCGACGACGGCCCTTACGGCACGAAGCGGCGACAATATCTTTCAGATGGTTGATCATGATTCTCTTATTTTTCTGAAAAAAACAAAAATAGGAATTATTCGGAGAAAACAAAGGGGCTCTGCCCGACTCGCCGGCAGAACCCCTCGCTATTGTCGTGAAACGACCGGGGAAAAATAGTCTTGTTAGTCCCTGTTTTCTCCGACCAAACGGAACGTATCCGTGGCGATCACCAACTCCTCGTCGGTAGTTGCCACAACCACTTTCACGCGGGACGACGGTTTCGACAAAATCTTATCGACTCCGCGACACCCCCGGTTGGCCTCCTCGTCGAACTCCACGCCCATAAATTCCAGACCCTGGCAAACATTGCGACGCAGGCGATCGCTGTTCTCACCGACACCGCCCGTGAAGACGATCAGATCGACGCCACCCAGGATGGCGGCATAAGCTCCGACGAACTTTTTCACCCGTTCGTCGTACATCTTCAAGGCAAGAATCGCCCGTTCATTCCCCGCAGCCGCAGCCGCATCGATATCGCGCATGTCGGACGAAATCTCCGTGATGCCCTCCACGCCCGATTCCCGGTTGATCATACGACTGACATCCTCGAAAGAAAAATGCTCCTTCCCGGCAATGTAGAGCAACGCTCCCGGATCGACCGAGCCGCAACGCGTCCCCATGATGAGGCCATCGACCGGCGTAAAGCCCATCGAGGTGTCGAAAGAGCGTCCGTTCCGAATAGCCGCCACGGAAGCTCCGTTTCCTACGTGACAGGTGATGATGCGCGCATTGTGGAAATCCACTCCAGCCATGGCAGCACCCTTCTGCGCCACGAAACAGTGGCTCGTTCCGTGAAAACCGTACTTCCGCACCCGATATTTCTCGTAATATTTATAGGGAAGCGCATAGAGATAGTTTTCGGACGGGATGGACTGGTGGAAAGAGGTGTCGAAAACAGCCACCTGCGGCACTTGCGGCAACAGTTTGGCGATCGACAGAATTCCTTCCAAGTTGGCCGGATTGTGAAGCGGAGCCAACTCGAAACAGCTCCGGATCTTGGCGATCACATCGTCGTCGACCACTGCACTCTCCTTGAAGTACTCTCCGCCATGAGCCACCCGATGGCCCACCGCATTCAATTCGTCGAGCGAACCGATCACCCCATGGTCTCGATCGGTAAGCGCGCTGATAATCAATTTTATACCGGCCGTATGGTCGGGAATGGGAGATGTCACCTCGAATTTTTCGCCTCCGACCGGTTTGTGAGTCAGCATCCCCTCCGCAAGGCCGATGCGCTCCACCAGGCCTTTGGCCAGTAAACGGCTCTTTCCGGCACGCTCCATATCGATCACCTGATACTTGATCGAGGAGCTGCCGCAGTTCAATACCAATACAATCATAACCTAAATCTGTTTCCTCATCTATTTGATCTCTGTCTGACAAACCGTAATGGCTACCAAACCCACGATATCGGATACCGAACATCCGCGCGAGAGGTCGTTGACCGGCGAGGCCATACCCTGCAGGATCGGACCTACCGCCTCGGCATGCGCCATCCGCTGTACGAGCTTATAAACGATGTTGCCCACCTCGAGCGAAGGGAATACCAGCACGTTGGCCCGACCGGCAACCGGACTGTTCGGAGCCTTCTGCCGAGCGACTTCCGGAACGGTCGCCGCATCGGATTGCAACTCACCGTCGATCAGCAGATCGGGAGCCATCTTTTGTGCCAAAGCGGTCGCCTCCACCACCTTCTCCGTCATCTCGTTCTTCGCCGACCCTTTGGTGGAGAAGCTGAGCATCGCCACCCGGGGTTCAATGCCACCGATCGCCCGGGCCGTACGAGCGGTCATCACGGCGATTTCGGCCAGTTCGGAGGCCGTAGGATTGGGCGTCACCGCACAATCGGCAAAAATCATGAACCCATTGTCGCCGAACGAACGATCGGGAATATCCATCAAAAAGGCTCCGGAAACGATGCTTACGCCCGGCTTCGTCTTGACATACTGCAGAGCGGGACGCAGAACGTCGCTCGTGTAGTTGCGGGCGCCGGCCACCTCGCCATCGACATCGCCGGCTTTCACCATAACCGCCCCCAAATAGAGCGGATCGCGCAATTGTTGCGCGGCGATCTCGGGCGTCACACCTTTCTTTCCCCGGAGAGCGACCATCATCTCGATGTAGCGATCTGCATCGGGGACATTCATCGGGTCGACAATACGGGCCTGCTGAATATGTTTCAACGAATACTCCTTCGCCAGCTTTTCGATCTCGGCCGGATTGCCAATCAGGGTAATTTGTGCGATGCCCTCGGCAATGATTTGATCGGCCGCCTGAATGGTACGCGGTTCCGTACCTTCGGGCAGCACGATGCGACGGTTGCAACTTGCCGCTTTGCGTTTAATCTGTTGGATAAGTTCCATAATCTATGTCAGGTTTTTAGGAAAATTCCCGCTAATGATTTAGAAGAAGATTGAAAAGTCCTTCTCAAAACTCGCTGCAAAAATAACCGTTTACAGCTCTCATTGTTACTCTTAAGAACCGTTTTTTGGCAGAAATTCATGGCCTTTCGGGTCACACTGTACAAACGGCCGATCGCCACACCTCTCTGCTCAAACGGCATGCCTTATTCGGCCGACGGCTCCTCGTATTTGTAGCCCACGCCTTTTACCGTCACGATCCGCTCCTCGCCGATCTTTTTGCGCAGGTTGCGCACATGCACATCGATCGTCCGCTCACCCACGACCACCTCGTTGCCCCACACCTGGTCGTAAATCTCCTCGCGCGTAAAGAGTCGTCCCGGACGGGACGAGAGCAACTCCAGTAAATTGTACTCCTTGCGGGGCAATACGACCTGCTCGCCATCCAGCCAGACCACGTGACGCTCCCGATCGATAACCACGCCCTGACAAGCGGCGCCCTCTGACGGAGGGTCGATCCGCTTAAAGACCGCTTTGATGCGGCTCACGAGCACCTTCATTTTAATCGGCTTGGAGATATAGTCATCGGCGCCGGCTTCGAACCCTTCGATCTGCGACTCCTCTTCGCTGCGAGCCGTCAGGAAAATGATGAGCGTATCGGCAATCCGAGGATGGGAGCGGATCCGCTGACACGCCGTAATTCCATCCATACGGGGCATCATCACATCGAGCAGAATCAGGTGTGGCTCCACCTCCAGGGCCCGGGCGACCGCCTGCTCACCGTCGGTCGCGGTATAGACCTCGTAACCCTCCCGCATGAGATTGTATCCCACGAATTCCAAAATATCGAGTTCATCGTCTACAAGCAAAATACGATAGGCCATGGCAAGCTGTTTTTGGAATTTATCTCTACAAAAATAGTTTTTTTCTCCGGGCCTACCGCAACCCGCCGCCGAAATATTTCCGTTTTTTAGGTAGATTCGGTTTTTTGCTCTAACTTTGCACTATATTGTACGGTTTCGTACAGCCCCTTAAAAAAAACGAAGTGATGGCTACTGATGAAAAATCGGTTCCGGTGGAACCTGTCGGTAATCCTACCGATGATGCGCTTGAAAATGCTACCGTTTCCCCTTCCGCTCCCGAAACAGCGACGGAAGAGGTTCTGAACGAAGAGTCTGCTCCCGCAAAAGAGGAGAAAAAAGAGTCGCTCTCTGTCGAAAACGAGGAGCTTCCGGAAGAAGAACGCCTCGACTTCTCCGACGAAGAGGCCGCCCTGGCAGCCGAAGCATCGGATGTGGATCTGGGCGAGGCCCCGCAAGAAGAGGAAGAGACAGCAATGGAACAATCGGCTGCAACGGAGGGCGACGGACTCGATCTGTCAGGACTCGGGAAAGCCGAATTGGTCGATCTTTTCCACCGGCTGCTGGCCGAAAAACCGATCCAGACTCTCCGTCGCGATGCCGAGGCGATCAAAGTGGCTTTCTACAAAATCCATCGTGCTGAAACCGAAGCGGCCCGGCGCGCCTTCCTGGATGCCGGCGGCGATCCGGAAACATTTGTCCCGGAACCCGACGAACAGGAACAACGACTCAAAGAACAGATCGGCGAATACCGCCGTCTGCGCGACGAATTCATCGCCACGCTCGAACAGAGCAAAGAGGTAAACCTGCAAAAAAAGCTCGCCGTCATCGAGGAGCTCAAGACTCTGATCGGGAGCAACGAGACCCTCAACCACACCTTCAACGCCTTCCGCGAACTGCAACAACGCTGGAAAGAGATCGGTCCCGTGCCTCAGGCCAACGTAAAAGATCTCTGGGAGACCTACAATCTCTACGTCGAACAGTTCTATAACTTCATAAAGATCAACAAAGAACTGCGCGATCTCGACCTCAAACGCAACTACGAAACAAAAGTAAAACTTTGCGAAGAGGCCGAAGCGCTCGTACTCGAGCCATCGATCGTCGCGGCGTTCCACAAGCTGCAAAAGCTCCATGAAGAGTGGCGCGAAACCGGCCCCGTAGCGCTCGAATTCAAAGAGCAGCTCTGGGAACGGTTCCGCGAAGCGAGCTCTCGCATCAACAAACAGCACCAGCAATATTTCGACGCGATCAAAGAGGAGCAGAAGAAAAACCTGGCGCTCAAAACCGAACTCTGCGAAAAGACCGAAGAGCTCTCCGCCTATCCGCATACCACCCGCAAGGAGTGGAACAAGGCATCGACTCAGCTGCTCGAGATCCAGAAAGTCTGGAAAACCATCGGATTTGCCCCCAAGAAAGACAACACGAAGATCTACGAACGGTTCCGTACCGCCTGCGATCGCTTCTTCGAGGCCAAACGGACCTTCTACCTCCAGTTCAAAGAGGAGATGGAACACAACCTGCAGCTGAAAAACGAAATTTGCGAAGCTGCCGAAGCCATTCAGGAGAGCGACGAATGGAAAAAAACGAGCGACGAACTGATCGCCCTGCAAAAACGTTGGAAAGAGATCGGTCCCGTTCCGCGGCGCAACTCCGATGCCGTGTGGAAACGGTTCCGTGCTGCCTGCGACCACTTCTTCGAGCGGAAAAACGCCCACTTCTCCGAGCTGGACAACGAACACAAAGCCAATCTGGAGAAGAAACTGACGCTGCTCGACGAGATGGAGGCATTCGATATCAGTCAGATCGATTTCGAGACCATCAAGGAGTTCCAGCGACGTTGGAGCGAAATCGGATTCGTGCCCATCAAACAGAAGGAGACGGTGCAAAAACGTTACAAGGAGATCGTCGACAAATTCTTCGGCACCATCCGCGGCGGCGAACGCGAACGCAGCGTAGACAAATTCCGTAACCGCATCTCTGCCCTCAAAGGCAGCGACGACAAACGACTCCGCTATGAACGCGAAAGACTCTACAACAAAGTGCGTCAGCTGGAGGCGGACATCGCTCTGCTCGAGAACAACATCGGCTTCTTCTCCAAATCGAAAAACGCCGAGGCGATGATCAACGATGTGAAAGAAAAAATCGCCCGAGCCAAGGAAGAGATGGCCCTCACGATCGAAAAGGTGAAATTAATCGACGAGCAACAGCAATAACATCATGGCTAACGACAATACGACAAAACCCACAAAGTACATTTTCGTCACCGGTGGGGTGGCCTCCTCATTAGGCAAAGGAATCATCGCCGCCTCGTTGGCACGACTGCTCCAGGCCCGGGGCTATTCGGTAACCAACCAGAAACTCGACCCCTATATCAACGTCGACCCGGGCACTTTGAACCCCTACGAACATGGCGAATGCTACGTGACGGAGGACGGTGCCGAGACCGACCTCGATCTGGGACACTACGAACGTTTCACCTCGATTCCCACATCGCAGGCCAACAACGTCACCACGGGTCGTATCTACCAGACCGTAATCAACAAAGAACGGCGGGGCGACTATCTCGGCAAAACCGTACAGGTCATCCCCCACATCACCGACGAGATCAAACGCCGCATTCAGTTGCTGGGGAGCAAGAAACAGTACGACATCATCATCACCGAAATAGGCGGCACGGTGGGCGACATCGAATCGCTACCCTACATCGAAGCAGTGCGACAGCTGCGCTACAGCCTCGGCTACCAGAATACGGCGATCATCCACCTGACACTGATTCCCTACATGTCGGCCTCCGGCGAACTGAAGACCAAACCGACCCAACACTCTGTCAAAGCGCTGCTCGAAAACGGATTGCAACCCGACATCCTGGTACTCCGTACCGAAAAGCACATCACCGAAGAGATCAAACGCAAGGTCGCCCTCTTCTGCAACGTAGACCAGAATGCCGTCATGGAGTCGATCGACGTACCGACGATCTACGAAGTGCCGCTCAAAATGCACGAACAGCACCTCGACGAGGTGACGCTCGCAAAACTCAACCTGCCGACTGTACAGGAACCCGACCTGAAGGATTGGATCGAATTCGTCAAACGGGTGAAAAACCCCAAGACGGTCATCAATATCGCACTGGTGGGCAAATATACCGAACTGCCCGACGCCTACAAATCGATCTCCGAATCGTTCATCCACGCCGGAGCGACCAACCACGTCAAGGCAAAAGTCCACTACATCAACTCCGAACTGCTCGACGAACGGAACATCGACGAAAAACTGCAAGGCATGAGCGGTATCCTGGTCGCTCCCGGATTCGGATTCCGGGGCGTCGAAGGGAAAATTCTCGCTGCAAAATTCGCCCGCGAAAAGAAGATTCCGTTCCTCGGCATCTGTCTCGGCATGCAGTGTGCGGTGATCGAATTCGCCCGCAACGTATTGGGTTACGCCGACGCCAACTCCGCCGAAATGAGCAATACCACCAAACATCCGGTGATCGACCTGATGGAGGAACAAAAAGGAATTCAGGACAAGGGCGGTACCATGCGTCTCGGCGCCTACCCCTGCCAGCTGACCCCCGGATCGAAAGTGCAGCAGGCTTACGGAACGGAACACATCTCGGAACGTCATCGTCACCGCTACGAGTTCAACAACGAGTTCCTGAATGAGTTTGCGGCAAAAGGAATGAAGCCCGTAGGCATCAATCCCGATTCGAATCTGGTGGAGGCCGTCGAGCTGGAAGATCATCCCTGGTTCGTCGGCGTGCAGTTCCATCCCGAATACAAGAGTACGGTACTCTACCCCCACCCCCTGTTCGTCGCCTTCGTGAAGGCGGCCATCGAGCAGAGCGAACAATCTGAGAAACAATAAACGAGCACAAAACGAATGGACAAAAAATCGTTACTGGGGCTTCTATTAATCGGCATCATCCTGTTCGGATTCACCTGGTACACCGGACGACAACAGAAAAAATATCAGGAGGAGCGGGCCCGACTCGACTCCATCGCACGACTGAATACGGTGCGATCGGCTCAAGACACGCTATCGTTCCGACCCGACACACTATCGACGACGGACTTCTCCGAAGAGGGCAAAGCCAATGCCTTGGCAGCCAACCTCGGAGAGATGCTTGTGGCCGCACAAAACGGAGAAGAAAAAAATTTCACGCTCTCCAACGACGTGATGCAAATCGATTTCTCTTCGCTCGGAGGCAAGATCGACAACGTCACGCTGAAAGAGTACAAACGTTACAACGGCGGAGCTCTCGAGATGTTCCGGCCCGGATCGGAGCGGTTCGACATGCGTTTCTTCATCAAACGCAACTTCCACGACGCAGAGATCAATACCGGATCCTACCATTTCGTCTGCGACCTCCCGGCCGACACCGCATGGCGTGAAGGCGAGGAGAGCAAATCGGTCTCCATGAAACTTTACATGGACTCCACAGCCTACCTCGAATACCTCTACACGATCTATCGCGATCAGTACATGATCGACTTCGACGTCCGATTCGTCGACATGCAGAACCTGCTCTCCAACCAGACGGACTTCACCTTCGAGTGGGAAAACGTCAGCCAGCAGAACGAGAAGGGATTCGACAACGAAAACAACTATACGACAATCTCCTACCACTTCCCCGGAGAGAAAAGTATCGAAGACCTCGGCATGGCCAAAGCGGGAGGAACAAAGAGCGAAGACATCTCGAGCCGCGTGCAGTGGATCGCCTTCAAGCAGCAGTTCTTCTCCTCGGTGATGATCGCCGACGACGACTTCCAGAACGCCCTGCTGAACTACTACACCTATCAGCCGGGACAAGAACTGATCAAAAAATTCCAGGCCCAACTCTCGGTACCCTTCGTACCCAACCAGAGCGAATACGGATTCCAATTCTATTTCGGACCCAACAAATACTCCATCCTCGACCAATACGACATCGGACTCGAACGACTCGTCCCGCTCGGATGGGGCATCGTAGGTTGGGTGAACCGCTGGTTCGTAATCCCCGTATTCGATTTCCTCAACCGTTTCATCGGCAACTTCGGCTGGATCATCCTGATTCTGACGATCCTGGTAAAGGTCATCATCTCTCCGCTTACCTACAAGTCGTATCTCTCTTCAGCCAAGATGCGACTCATCAAACCGGAGGTGGATGAGCTGAACGCCAAATACCCCAAACAAGAGGATGCCATGAAGAAACAACAGGCCATGATGGATCTCTACAAACGGGCCGGCATCAACCCCATGAGCGGATGTATTCCGATGCTGATCCAGTTCCCGATTCTGGTGGCCATGTTCCGTTTCTTCCCGGCCTCCATCGAGTTGCGCGGCGAACGGTTCCTGTGGGCCGACGACCTGTCGAGCTACGACAGCATCCTCAATCTGCCGTTCAACATTCCCTGGTACGGGAACCACGTGAGTCTCTTCGCGCTGTTAATGGCAGCGGCTCTGTTCGTCTACTCCTGGATCAACTTCAAGCAGAACGCCGCCGCCCAGCCCCAAATGGCCGGCATGAAATTCATGATGCTCTATCTGATGCCCATCCTGATGCTTCTCTGGTTCAACAACTACGCCAGCGGCCTCTGCTACTACTACTTCCTCTCGAACCTCATTACCATCGGACAGATGTACCTGATCCGCTACTTCGTGGATGACGAGAAACTCCACCAGCAGATGCTGGAAAACGCGAAAAAACCGAAAAAGAAGAGTAAGTTCCAGGAGCGTTACGAAGCAGCCCTCAAACAACAACAGGAGATGCAGCGTCGTCAGGCCAAAAGCCGTCGCTAATACCTTAAGCCAAACAATAAAAAGCCGCCGGTTTTCCGGCGGCTTTTTTACTTACGAATAAACCCAAGGGATTAAATCACCCTTCCGACACGACTCTGCGACCCGACAGGGCCTGAACAGCGAGATCGCCATGTTTCATCCGCCCGACAGAATCGGTCACACCGAGCGGGATTCCCCCAGACTCTCCGCCACCCACTTCGTCAACTCCACGAAATCGGGAACGGACAACTGCTCGGCCCGTCGGGGGAAGAAAGGATGTTCCATGCCCCCAAAATCACCGAATGCGGCTCGCAACGCATTGCGCAAAGTTTTCCGCCGCTGACCGAAAGCGGCTTTCACCACCCGGACAAAAAGACGCTCATCGCACCCGAGCTGTCGTACTTCGTTGCGACGCAGCCGAATTACGGCACTTTTCACCTTGGGCGGCGGGTTGAAGACACCTTCATTAACCGTAAACAGATATTCGATGTCGTACCACGCCTGCAACAACACGCTCAGAATGCCGTACTCTTTCGTCCCGGGCTTCTCGGCGATCCGCACGGCGACCTCGCGCTGCACCATCCCCACGCATTCAGGAATCATGTCGCGGTTTTCGAGCAGTTTGAAAAATATCTGCGACGAGATGTTGTACGGGAAGTTCCCGATCAGCCGCAAGCCCTCGGGAAACAACTCCCCGAGATCCATCTTCAGGAAATCGCCTTCGATCAGGCGCGGTGCAAAATCGGGATAGCGGTCGTGCAGATAGCCGATACTTTCGCGATCGATCTCCACGCCCCACGTCGTAATGTCGCGGCGTTGCAGCAGGAACTGCGTCAGCACCCCCATGCCACAACCCACCTCGAGCACCGCTGCAGGAGCCTCGGGTGTTCCACCGGCGAGGGCGTCGGCAATCTTGCGCGCAATGTTCAGGTCGGTTAAAAAATGCTGACCCAGGGCTTTTTTGGCTCTAACTTCTGTCATACGGCTGCAAAGATAGGGCAAAACGGACGACGATGCAACAAAACATCCCGGGCCACCGATTCTTGGCGACACTTTCTCTCCCCCCGCTTCCGTCGGGTTACGCTATTTGCCCAACTGCTCCTCAAGGTAGCGGCGCACCTGCGCCACATCGGAGACCTTTTCGACGATCCGGCCCTCGCGATCGATCAGGAAGATGCCTCCGCCAGCCGACGAAAGACCGTAGAGATCCCATACTCCCTCCGCACCGTCGAGGTCGTATAGCTGTATCCAGGGATAGCCGTCCTTTTCGATGGCCCGCTGCATGTCGTCGAGGTCATCGTACTCGCGGGCCACACCCACGACCGTAAAGCCACGTTCGCGGTATTGCTCATAAATCGGGATCAGTTCGATGGAGTGCCGCCGGCACGGAAGGCACCACGAAGCCCAGCAATCCAGCACGGCGATCTGCCCTTCGATCAGCTCCCCGAGCCGATGACGCTCTCCGTCGAGCGACGGTGCCGTAAAGTCGGGAAACGGTGCCCCGGGAGCCAATCGGTCTACAGCAGCCAACAGTTTATCGGTGCGTTGTACCAGCCAACTGTCAGGATAACGGTCGTGGTAATCGTTATACAGGTTCAGCCACGTCGTGTCTATTCTGTGTCCGGCGTCGTTCTTGGCGATCCGCGCCTCTCTCTCCAATGCCGTTGAAATTTCGAAAAGTCCGGCAAGCGTCGGATGACAGCGAATCCGATCGTTCTGCCAGCCATCATAATCCGCCGCCTCGAAGATGCTGTCGGACAAGGCCGACACTCGTTCGAACTCCTTGCCTAACCGGATATAGTCGGCCGAACCCTCCTCGGGGAACCGATCCTCGCCATACTTGGCCTTGATCCACTCTTTGATCGCACAGGTAATACTGTCAATAGGCTCGTAGAGATTCTCCCATTGGTTGCGGTAAAGATAGATCTCTTCATTGTCGGGACTTCCCGAGACCTCTACACGCATGGTCTCGAACCGACGGCGAAAAGAGAAATACAAAAGCTCGCCGTCCGAGAAGAAAGGATAGATCTGAAACGATCCTTTAAAAATCTCCTCCTCGACGGCCATTTCATAGACCCGTGTGATCGAATCGTGAAATGACAGGCTGAAGGCCCCGTCGACAATGAAGGCACTCGCCACGGGTGATTCGAACCGGTAGTCGGCACCATACGGGAATACGAGTACCCGCGTGCTGTCGGGATAGAAATCCAGTCCCTGTCCCGAAACCCTCATGGTACGCAGGTCGGAGCGTCCGCACGAGACGGCTGCCAGGGCGATGACACCAGCTATAAAAATCATAAATCCCCGATGTAATTTCGGGACTTCCCTGGTGTTTTCAATCTTCTTCATTGGGTTTTCAATCTTCTTCGACAGGGGAAGTCTCCGCTTTTCGGACCTTACGATCACCTCCCGACGCATCTTCGTCCTTATCCGGCGAAAGAAACGCATGAGACGCATCCCAAATTTATGAGAGAGGGAGGGGAAAAATCAGTTACCCTGTTCGCAGATGAACTTGATACGCACAAGCCGAATCTCCTCCTCGGTGAAGTCGGAGCCGAGTTCGCGAAGCGCCTCATCGAGTGAATCGCTCTCGGCATCCTCCTTGAAGTAGAGATAGATCTCCTCGGCCTTGTCCTCGTCCATATACTCGTTGATATAATAGGAGATATTGAGCTTCGTGCCGGAGTTGACGATCGTCTCGATCTCGGTGAGCAGTTCTTCGAAATCGAGGTCGCGAGCCCGGGCGATATCGGCAAAATCCATTTGACGGTCGATGCTCTGGATGATAAAGACTTTGTTGCCACTCTTGCTGGCCACCCCCTTCACCACCATATCCTGCGGTCGGACGATCTCCTTCTCCTCGACGTAGCGTTTGATCAACCGGATGAACTCCTCGCCGAATTTCCGGGCCTTACCCACTCCTACCCCACTGATATTCTGCATCTCCTCGAGCGTGATCGGATAGTGAACCGACATATCCTCGAGCGAAGGGTCCTGAAATACGACAAACGGAGGCAGTCCATGCTGTTTGGCGACCTTCTTCCGCAGGTCCTTCAACATGGCGAACAACTCTTCGTCCGCCGCCCCGCCACCTTTGCCTGTAGGCAAGGCTGCCGCCTCTTCCTCCTGCTCGGCGTCGTAGTCGTGATCGAGCGTGATCTGCACGGGGAACGGATTGCGCAGATAATCGGCCCCTTTCTCGTTGATGGCAAGCAGTCCGTAATTCTCGATGTTCTTATCGACCAGACCGAGGATCAGGGCCTGCCGGATAACAGCACCCCAGAAACGGGCATCATGCTCCTCGCCGGCACCGAAAAGCTCCAATTTGTGATGACCGTACGATTTGATCATGGCTGTCGTCTTTCCCTCCAGCACATTGATCAGGTAGTCGGCTTTGAACTTGTCACCGATAACCGTCAATGTCCGTAGCATAAGCTGCATCTCCGCTCCCGCATCGACCTTCGGTTTGGGATGGAGGCAGTTGTCGCAATTGCCGCAATTCTCCTCCGTATACTCCTCACCGAAGTAGTGAAGCAGCGTTTTACGCCGACAAATCGACGACTCCGCATAAGAAACCGTCTCCAGCAACAGCAGTTTACCGATCTCCTGCTCGGCCACCGGCTTACCCTGCATGAACTTTTCGAGTTTCTGGATATCCTTATAACTGTAGAACGCAATGCAACGACCCTCGCCGCCATCGCGTCCGGCCCGTCCGGTCTCCTGATAGTATCCCTCCAGGCTCTTCGGAATATCGTAATGGATCACGTAACGCACATCCGGCTTGTCGATACCCATGCCGAAGGCAATCGTCGCCACGATCACATCGACCTTCTCCATCAGGAAATCGTCTTGATTGGCCGCCCGTGTCGCAGCATCCATGCCCGCATGGTAAGCGTGTGCCTTGATGCGGTTGGCAAGCAACAGTTCGGTGAGTTCCTCCACCTTCTTGCGGCTCAGGCAGTAGATAATCCCCGATTTCCCCTCGTTCTGCTTGATGTAACGAATGATCTCCTTGGCCGCATCGTGTTTCGGACGGATCTCGTAATAGAGGTTCGGCCGGTTGAACGAGGAGCGGAAAATCGCGGCATCGAGCATGCCGAGATTCTTCTGAATATCCATCTGTACTTTCGGGGTCGCCGTGGCGGTGAGAGCAATGATCGGCGCATTACCGATATCGTTGATAATCGGCCGTATACGACGATACTCGGGGCGGAAATCGTGGCCCCATTCCGATATGCAATGCGCCTCGTCGATGGCGAAAAACGAGATCTTGATCTTGCGCAGGAAAGAGATGTTGTCCTCCTTGGTCAACGACTCGGGCGCGAAATAGAGCAACTTGGTCTTGCCGGCCAACACATCGCTACGCACCTGGGCCACAGCGGTTTTGTTGAGCGAAGAGTTGAGAAAATGGGCAACACCCTCCTCTGCGCTGAACGAGCGCATGGCATCGACCTGATTCTTCATCAAAGCGATCAGGGGCGATATGACGATCGCCACCCCCTCCATGATAAGCGCCGGAAGTTGATAACAAAGCGATTTTCCACCGCCTGTCGGCATCAGGACAAAGGTATCGCGCCCGGCTAATACGTTTTTTATGACGGCTTCCTGATTGCCCTTAAAAGAGGTGAATCCGAAATATTCTCTTAATTTGTCGTAAAGTAGGGAATCCTCTTGCTTTTTCATCGGCGTGGCGAGATGGTTGTTTTGTCGATCGGAGATGAAAGATACGAATTTTTCTCTAAAAACATTAACTTTGTAGAAAATTTTTATTCCGCGCGATGAGATTATACACCAAAGACCTCGTCAAACAGTACAAGACACGCACGGTCGTGGACCATGTCTCGATCGAGGTGAACCAGGGAGAGATCGTCGGTCTGCTGGGCCCCAACGGCGCCGGCAAGACCACCACATTCTACATGATCGTAGGACTGATCAAACCCAACGAAGGACACATCTTCCTCGAAGAGAACGGACAAGTCACCGAAATCACCGACGATCCGGTCTATCGCCGGGCACAAATGGGCGTAGGCTACCTCGCACAAGAGGCCTCCGTCTTCCGTCGGCTCAGCGTGGAAGACAACATCCGGGCCGTGCTCGAAATGACCTCCTACTCGAAAGAGTACCAAAAAGAGCGTCTGGAGAGTCTTATCAGCGAGTTCGGACTCGGCAAAGTACGTAAAAGCATGGGTATCCAGCTCTCCGGAGGCGAACGACGCCGTACGGAGATTGCCCGGGCCGTCGCCATCAACCCGAAATTCATCCTGCTCGACGAACCCTTTGCAGGAGTCGACCCGATCGCCGTGGAAGATATCCAAAGCATCGTGGCGACCCTCAAACAGAAGAGTATCGGCGTGATCATCACCGACCACAACGTTCACGAAACTCTCTCGATCACCGACCGCACCTATCTGCTCTTCGAAGGAAAAATCCTCCGGGCCGGTACGGCCGAAGAGTTGGCCAACGACCAACGGGTACGCGAGGTCTACTTGGGTAAAGATTTCATACTGCGTTAGGCGATATGGACAAGACCGTCACCAAAGGCACCATGAATGGGAGCGTAACGCCTCCCAGTTCGAAAAGTTACGCGCAACGCGCCATCGCGGCATCGCTGCTCGCCGAGGGCGAGTCGGTAATCTCCGGCGTGGAATTGTGCGACGACACAGAAGCCGCCCTCCGCGTCATACAGGTACTGGGAGCAACCGTTTCTCATCCCGAGCCAGGAACCTATCTGATCCGGGGCGGACTGCATCCGGTCTCGAACAAACTCGACATCGGCGAATCGGGCCTCTCGACCCGTCTTTTCACACCGATCGCCGCTCTCTGGAACCGTCCGGTCACCGTCACAGGGCACGGTTCGATTCTCACCCGTCCCATCGACATGATGGAGGCGCCGCTTCGCGACTTGGGGGTAGAGATCAAAACCCGAAAGGGACGACTGCCCCTCACAGTCTGCGGACCGATCCACGGAGGAGAGACGCAGGTCGACGGAACGATCAGTTCCCAATTCCTCACCGGACTCCTCATGGCGCTTCCCTTGGCTCAAAGCGACACCACACTCTACGTGGACGGACTCCGCAGCATCCCCTACATCGATATGACGCTCCACACGCTGGAAGATTTCGGCATCAGCGTGGAACATCGCGAATACGCGGAATTCTACATCCCGGGCAGCCAGCGCTACCGACCGATTCGCTACGAGATCGAAGGCGACTGGAGCGGCGCCTCCTGCATGCTCGCAGCGGGAGCCATCGCAGGAAGCGTCACGCTGAACAACCTTCGTTCGGTTTCCCTCCAGGCCGATGTAGCCATGATTCAGGCTTTGTCGCGTGCCGGAGCAGAGATCGTCACCACGCCAGACTCGGTGACCGTCTCTCACCGCGCCCTCGAGGCATTCCAATTCGACGCCACCAACTGTCCCGATCTTTTCCCGGCCCTGGCGGCCCTCGCAGCCAACTGCAACGGCACCTCGGAACTGAAAGGCACCTCCCGGCTGCTCCACAAAGAGAGCAACCGGGCAGAAACAATCGCCGAAGAATATGGCAAACTCGGCATCAAAGTGGATCTGTCGGAACCGGACCTGATGCGCATAACGGGCGGACCGATCCACGGAGCACACGTCTGGAGCCATCATGACCACCGGATCGCCATGTCGCTGGCCGTAGCCGCACTGACAGCCGACGAAGCGGTAACGATCACCGATGCTGAATGCGTCGCAAAATCCTACCGCGACTTCTGGGACGATTTCGAAGCCATCCATAACCCGGCATAGAGAAAAAAGCCAAAACGATGAACAGTTTCGGACAAAAATTCAGAATCACCCTCTTCGGCGAATCCCACGGCGAAGGCCTCGGCGTGGTCATCGACGGCATCCCTGCCGGCATTCCTCTCTCTGAGAGCGATTTCGAAGCCGATCTCGCCCGGCGTCGCAGTTCCGGCAAGCCGGGTACGACCCCCCGCAAAGAGGCCGATCAACCCCAAATCCTTTCCGGCATCTTCGAAGGGAAAACGACGGGAGCTCCGCTCTGCGTGACCTTCCGCAACGAAAACACACGGTCGACCGATTACCGCAACCTGATCGACCACCCGCGCCCCTCCCATTCGGACTGGGTAGCTGCCATGAAATACAACCATTGCAACGACTACCGAGGCGGAGGACACTTCTCCGGAAGAGTCACGCTCGGAATGGTTGTCGCCGGAGCGGTCGCCAAAAAAATCTTGCCCGACGTTTCGTTCCAAACGACACTCATCGAGATCGGCGGCGAAAAAAATCCGGAATGTTTCGAGACCATCATCGAAGAGGCTGTACGCGCCTGCGACTCGGTAGGCGGCATCGTCGAATGTCGTGCGAAAGGTCTTCCGGCCGGAATCGGGGAACCGTTTTTCGATTCGGTAGAGAGCGTCGCCAGCCATCTGATCTTCAGCGTGCCGGCAGTCAAGGGGGTGGAATTCGGAAGCGGATTCACCGCAGCACGCATGCGCGGATCGGAACACAACGATCCGATCATCGATGCTCGCGGAACAACCGCCACGAACCACGCCGGTGGAATCAACGGAGGCATCTCGAATGGCAATGAGATTGTCCTGCGAGCTGCCGTAAAGCCGACCGCCAGCATCGCTCGCGAACAACAGACATTCAATTTCGCCTCCGGACAGATCGAGCCGCTCGTCATCAAAGGTCGACACGACGCCTGCATTGCACTCCGGGCCGCTGTGGTTATCGAAGCCGCATTGGCCATCGCATTGGCAGACCTCTATCTGATCGGGAAATAGAGAGAGCTCTCCTCTCAAAACAGAGACGTACGGGGAAAACCCGCACGTCTCTGTTTTACCTATCGGCAACCTCTGCCGACAACATAACGGCCGACGGCACCTTCTCCTTTACGCTCGACAACAGCGGCGACTTCTCCGCAACCCCTTCCGTCGGGCCTCCGGCAGAGACCGCAAGGAATCACAAAGTACGCCCGACAACGATCGCCAGAAATACGACTGCAGCCGAAAGCAGAACGATACCCGCCCAACACAAAACCATCCGCACAATCCGATGCCGGTCCGTCGCTTTGTCGACGGGCTCTCCATAAGCGATCCTTCCGGCCTCTTTCGTCGCTTCGATGATGGCCTGCTCCTCTTTTGTCAATTTTCCATACATAGCTCTCCAAAGTTACGACAAAACGTGCACAAGCGCAATAGAACGGTTTTTATTCTTTCGGATCGGGAGAAACGCCGCATCTGGCACTCAATTTGAACAAAGAGGCCTCTGTATGCGCATGAGAACATGCGGAAAAAACCAAAAAAAAGAAAAAACTATGAAAAAATCTTTACTCGCTCTGGCCGCTTTGCTCCTACTCGGAGGCGCAGCTCAGGCACAACCGTGGAGCTTCGGCCCGAAAGCCGGTGTCGCCTTCTCTTCGATCAATGGTGTTGAAAATGCACGGGCCCGCACAGGAGTAGTTGCCGGTGCATTTGTAGAAAGCGCTATATTGGACTGGTTCTCCATCCAGGGAGAGCTGCTCTACTCCCAACAGGGTTTCGACACAAAAATAGACGGAGTTAAAACGGAATGCCGTCTCGACTACATCGCAATGCCTGTCGTAGCGAAGATCTACCTGATCGGCGGCCTCAACCTGCAGGTCGGAGCACAGGCTGCCTATCTGATCAATGCCAAAGAGCAAATCGGCGAAGGGCCCAGCTACGGCATCAAGAACGAGGTCAATCACTACAATGTCGGCGTTCTGACCGGCATGGCCTACGACTTCAATTTCGGACTCTTCATCGAAGGCCGCTACCATTACTCCCTCACGAACACCTTCAACACCATCAGAGGTCAACGCGGCGGAGCACTCCAAGTGATGGTGGGTTGGAAATTTTAGGCACACCACACTAATAAAGGAACAAATAAAGAGACAAAACAGCCGGGCTCAATCGGAGTCCGGCTGTTTTTCTCTTCGCAAGTCTCTATCCAAGAGTTGTCAAAGCCATTTCCGGAACTTGAAATAGCCGAACGTGAGGCCCGATAAAGCGACCATCAACACCACCGTAAACCAAAAAGCCCCGGGCTGATCCTCCCACGGAAGATGGACATTCATGCCGTAGATACTGGCCACCAGCGTGGCCGGCATGAAAAAGACCGAAGCCACCGTGAAGATCTTCACGATGTTGTTCTGTTCGATGTTGATCAGGCCCAACACCGTATCGTGCAAATAGTCGAGACGCTCAAAAGAGAAATCGGCATGGCTGATGAGTGAATTCACATCGCGCATCATCAGCTGCAGACGGGGGTAGACATCGCTCGGGAAATGTTCGCTGCGAAGAATACCGGACAAGACGCGTTGCCGGTCGAAAATATTCTCCCGAAGCAACATGGTGTTCTCCTGCAGGTGGTTGATCCGTTTGATGACCTCTTCGTCGATGTGTTCTTCGAGACTGATCGCCTTGTTGAGCGAGGTAATCTGACGAGCTACGGCCTCCACCAAATCGGCATCGTAATCGATCCGCACTTCAAGAATCGAGATAAAGATATGGTAGCCGGTCGAATAGGCCTTGTAATTGATCTGCAATCTTTTGCTCGCCTCATTAAACGTACGGAACTCCGCATTGCGCACCGTCACCAACACGCCCTCGGCAATGATGAACGATACGGGTTCCACAATGAAACTCTCGTTCTGGGGCAAAAAGAAGTTGGAGTTGGAGATGATGGCGTTCTCGGTCTCCGAATATTTCGAGGAGCTCTCGATCTCCTCCACCTGCTGACGGGTCAGCAGATCGATATCCATGAAATCCTCCACGGCCTTCTGCTCCTTCATCGTAGGCGAAAGCAGGTCGATCCAGAGGATATCGTCGTACCCCAACTCATCGAACAATTCGAGGTCGGCGTTCCGAATGATCTTGTTGTGTTGTTTCAGATAGATCGTAATCATGTCATCCCGTTTTTGAAGCGTTTTCCACTCATTTCCGCTCGCAGGTCTCTCACCTGAAAGAGAGCCTTCAGCCGGGATTGACACGGAGTGTGGCTTTCAGACCATCCTCCCAAAATTTCTTCAATGCTTTCTGTTTCTCGCTGTCGAACAGATAATCGATCTCTCGCGTCAAATAATCGTACGCAAAATCACTCCCTTCGTATCCGTACTGCACGATCGCCTCCCACGTGTGTTCGATCCCCCAGGTCAGTGCCTCCTCCAACGCGTCGAGCGTCTCCGGAGCGACCTCTTTTCGGGCTACCCAGACGGCAAAAACGAACGGCAGACGTGTAAGTTTTTTCCAACAGCCGGCCAGATCGCAGGCATGGACGAAGCTGCGCTGTCTGTCGAGCGTATTATCGCCGATCACCAGGAAAGCATCCCCCTCCGCCGGTCGATCCATGACGCTGTAATTCTCCATTTCGAGCCATTCCGGAGCTATTTTCCAGGACTTTTTAGCCAGAATCCGCGTCAGCGCCGCGAACGCGCACGAGCGGCGGTCGAGCCAGACGCGCCGAATCTGTTCTGTCGGTACGTTGCTATACAGAACGGCGGTCCGCATGCTCTCGGTCGTTCCGAGGCAATACGATGTCACGATATCGGCGTTTTGGATTTCGGGAAGAGCGCTCACGGGGAGCAAGGCCAGATCGGCCTCTCCCGCCTTAAAGGCTTCGGCGCAGCGGTCGGGTGAAGACAACAGCAACTGGGCATGCAGATGCTCCGCATGCTCGATACCATACAGAAGGGGTATGGTATTCAGGTAGGATACCGCAGCTATTCTGACACGTCGGACCGTCATCCATACAGATTCAAAAGATTGATTTCACCTTCCGGGTCGCATCCTTCCACGATACGATCCGTGACAAAAGTAGAAAAAAATAATCAAAGATTGTGCGCTTTTTCGCGGTTTTTCTCTTCGAGCTCAGCAATGAACAACTCTTCGAGAGTTGCTTCGCATCCATTTGCCTCCTCGATCAACCGCCACAGCCGTTCCCCGAGATCGGGTCGGGCCTGCGGGCATAAGCTCTTCGGGACCTCTTTCCCCTGTTTGGCGTTCCATGCCGCCACCAAATCCTGCATCTCATTGATCGTCATAGCGCTATTCCTTTTGTTTCGAATCGATCCATATCGTCACGGGGCCGTCGTTAACCAGTTCGACCGCCATATCGGCTCCGAATCTCCCGGTAAATACCTTGTGTCCGAGTTCGGTCTCCAGCTGTTCCACAAACCGCTCATAGAGAGGCCGCGAAACCGGTTCGGGAGCCGCACGGATGTAAGAGGGACGATTCCCCTTCTTCGTCGAGGCATGCAGGGTAAATTGACTCACCACCAACGCCTCTCCGCCCACACTCCGTATATCGAGATTCATCACCCCGTTTTCGTCGTCGAAGATGCGCAAGCGGGCCGCCTTACCAGCCAGCCAGGCCCCATCCTCTTCCGTATCGGACTCCTCTACCCCCACGAAGATCAACATTCCCGGACCAATCTCCGAAACCGTCTCTCCTCCGATCGCTACCGAGGCCCGAGTTACCCGTTGTATCAAGATTCTCATAACGTTTCTCCTCCCGATTTCAATGTGCTTCCAGCCAGTTTTTCCCCACGCCGTAATCGGCCGTAAGGGCTACCTTCAGGTCGGCAGCATGCTCCATCGCATCCACGACCACGCGAATTACCTCCTCCTGCTCCTCGATCAGCAGATCGATCACCACCTCGTCATGCACCTGCAAGATCATCCGGGAACGGAACCCGCGCTCCTCGAACGCCTGCCGGATACGAACCATCGCGATCTTCATGATGTCGGCGGCACTCCCCTGAATAGGCGCATTGACGGCATTGCGTTCGGCCAATCCGCGTGCTACGGCGTTGCGCGAATTGATGTCGTTCAGATAACGTCGCCGGCCAAAAATCGTCGAGACATAGCCCAGTTCCTCGGCCTGCTTGACCGCTTTCTCCATGTACTCCTTCACGCCGGGATAGGAACGGAAATAGCCATCGATAATCTCTTTGGCCTCACTCCGCGGCAACTGGAGCCGTTGCGCCAACCCGAAAGCGGAGATACCGTAGATGATCCCAAAATTGGCCGTCTTAGCTCTGCGACGCTGTTCGGGTGTCACCTCCGAAAGCGGCACGCCGAAAATACGGGCTGCGGTAGCGCGATGAATATCCTCTCCGACACGAAACGCTTCCAACAAATGGGGGTCTCCGCTCAGGTGCGCCATGAGACGCAACTCGACCTGGCTGTAATCCACCGACAACAACAGATGCCGTTCGTCCGAAGGCACGAACGCTTCGCGAATCCGACGCCCCTGCTCCTCCCGTACCGGGATGTTTTGCAGGTTCGGATTGGTCGAAGAGAGTCTTCCCGTAGCGGTAACAGCCTGATTGAACGAGGTGTGAATACGCCCGGTTTTGCGATTCACCAACTGCGGAAGTGCCTCCACATAGGTAGACAACAACTTTTTGACCCCTCGATACTCCAGAATGAGGGGGATCACCTCATGTCGCGGAGCGAGCATCTGCAGGTACTCTTCGTCCGTACGGAACTGTTTGGTACGGGTCATGCGCGGTTTCGCATCCACCTTCAACTTGGTGAAAAGTACCTCGCCCAACTGACGCGACGAATTGACATTAAGCGTCGGCTCCCCGCAAAGCTCCCGGATGCGGGACTCCATGTCGGCCAGTTGCCGATTGAGAACCACGGCATAGTCGGCAAGTATCGCCGTATCGATCTTCACTCCGGCCATCTCGATATCGGCCAGCACATCGATCATCGGCTCCTCGATCCGTTCGTAAAGTTTATCCAGACCCTGCTCGCAAACCTGTTTCCACAGACACTGCTTGAGTTGCCAGGTCACGTCGGCATCCTCTGCCGCATACTCGGCAACCCGATCGACCGGAACCATGTCCATCGTGAGCTGTTTCGAACCGCTTCCGATCAGCTGTTCAATCGGAACAGGATCGTAATTGAGGTATTTATGGGCCAGATAGTTCATTCCGTGCCGCGACTCGGGATCGAGCAGGTAATGGAGAATCATCGTATCGTATTTGAATCCCCGCACCACAACCCCTTGTACCCGGAGAAACATCACGTCGAATTTGATATTCTGACCGATCTTGGCAATCCGTTCGTTCTCGAACAGCGGTTTCAGACGTTCCAGTCTTCGGGGGGTATTCTCCACCGTGAACGGCACATAATAGGCCTCGTGGGCACGGAGTGCGAACGAAATACCCACCAGCCGATCGTTAAACAGATCGAAGCCTGTCGTCTCCGTATCGAAACAGATCTCCGGTTCGGACGAGAGTCTGAAAACCAGCTCCTGCAGCTCCTCATCGCTCTGCACCGTATGGTATGCATGCTCCGTCGTACGGATCGACTCCACGAAAGCCTCGCTGAACAGATCGCCCTGCATCGGAGCCGGCGCAATCTCCGACGGGAGTGCCGACTCCTCCCCAGGGGTATCGAACAACGACCCCTGCCCCTTCAACTTCTCGGCCCGCGAACGGATCGACTTCTCCAGAGCGACTTTGGCCAACTGCGTCTGAGCCGCCTGCACCGAAACCTGATCGGCCTCGGTGGTCATTCCACTACAGATCACGGCCGAATGGAACGGAGACTGCGCATGCTGCTCCATCTCCCGAATGAACATATTGAAGCCCAGCTCCACATAAACCCGTCGCAACGCATCGCAATCCGGATCCTCCATCAACAGCGCCTCGGGAATGAAATCGATCGGGACCTGCCGGTCGATCGTCACGAGCCGTTTCGAGAGCAACAATTGGTCGCGCGAAGCGAGCAGATTCTGTCGCTGTTTTTCGGGAAGTTTATCGGCATGGGCCAGGATATTCTCCACGGGTCCCCACTGATTGACCAGCTTGATTGCCCCTTTCTCCCCGATCCCCGGCACCCCCGGCACATTGTCCGAAGCATCGCCCCACAAGGCGAGAATGTCGATCACCAACTTCGGATCGTCGAATCCATAGTGAGCCTTGATGGCGGCACGGTCGACAATCTCGACCCCTTCGCCACCTTTTTGTTGTTTGTAGATAACCGCTCTGTCGGAGACCAGCTGACCGTAATCCTTGTCGGGCGTCACCATGAACACATCGAACCCCGCCTCTGCGGCCTTGAGCGAAAGAGTTCCGATGACATCGTCCGCCTCATAGCCCGACACCTCGAGAATCGGAATACGCATCGCCTCCAGGATCCGTTTGATGTAGGGGAGGGATGCCACGATATCCTCCGGCGTAGCCGTACGGTTGGCCTTATACAGGGGATAGAGTTCGTGCCGGAAATTGCCTCCCGGAGGATCGAATGCCACCCCCAGATAGCGCGGACGTTCCCGTGTGATAATATCACGCAGGAACTTCGCAAACCCGAATACGGCCGAAGTGTTCATTCCGGCCGCATTCCGCATGGGACGCCCCATGAAGGCATAATACATCCTGAAAATCAGGGCGTAAGCATCTATCAGAAAGAGTTTGTTCATCCGTCTGGTCGTTTTCCGGTCAGAGGTTGTCGCTCCGCAACCATTCGGCCGACGAAGAGGCGGTCTCCGACAGGCGCACCGCTTCGAGGCGCACTCCGTCAGGGAACGCCTGCTGCAACTCGTCGACAAAAGCGAGCAACAAATTCTCGCTCGTGGGCTGGTAATCGACGACCCGCAAATTGGCGTACTTCGCCTGCAAAGCCTCTATGAGTGCACCGTTCGATGGGGTCCGACGCACCACGAAGGCGTGGTCGTAACGCGACACGATCCGTTCGTTCACGATCCGCTTGAGCAGACCGAAATCGACCACCATACCGAGTTTCGGGGAGGTCTCATCAGCCTGAGGCCGACCGCTCACCGTAACCGCCAGCCGATACGAATGGCCGTGTATTTCACGACAGGCCCCGTCGTAACCCTCCAACGAATGGGCCATCTCGAAAGAGAACTCCCGGCTGAGTCGAATCACCCCGTCCCGCATGCTCTATTTGTCGAGATTTTCGATATAAACCTGACGGGAAAAAGCCTCCGAGAGGGTAATGAAGGTCTCCGTACCCGAAATGCCCGGCACTTTGAGAATCCCGTCGAAAATGGTGTGCATCAGGTGTTCGTTGTCGCGGCAATAGACCTTGATCAGGATGTTGTATTTTCCCGTAAGGAAATAGCAATCCACAATCTCGGGAATCTGTCGCAGCAACTCGACGGTCGTTCCGTGGAGCGACGGATCCTGCAGCTGGATACCTATGATTGCACAAACGTCGAATCCGAGACTCTTCGGATCGACAGCCAGCCGGGCACCATGAATGACACCCTGCTCGGTCAACTTGCGGACGCGCTGATGGATCGCGGCGCCCGAGATTCCGCACGCACGGGCGATCTCCAGATAGGGAGTGCGTGCGTTGCGGATCAGGCTGCGCAAAATTTTATGATCGATCGCGTCCATTTCCACTTTCGGCATGGCGAATCGGTTTTTTAGGGGTTAACGTTCAACTCATCAATATTCGGTCGGGCTCCGCCCCCCGAAAGGCCTATTTCAACACGCCCAGCTCTTTGCCGATCTTCACGAAAGCGGCAACGCACTTGTCGAGCTGTTCGATGGTATGGCCGGCCGACACCTGCACGCGGATACGGGCCTGTCCTTTCGGCACTACCGGATAGTAGAATCCGGTAACGTAGATTCCCTCGTCGAGCAACCGGGCGGCGAAGTCCTGCGACAGTTTGGCGTCGTAGAGCATCACGGCACAGATAGCCGATTGCGTCGGTTTGATATCGAATCCGGCGGCGAGCATAGCAGCCCGGAAATGCTCCACGTTCTTCACCAGGCGATCGTGCAGCTCATCGGACTCCTTCAACATCCGGAAAACCTCGAGGCTCGCTCCGACCACGGCAGGCGGCACGGAATTGGAGAACAGATAGGGACGCGAACGCTGACGGAGAATCTCGATGATCTCCTTGCGACCGGTGGTGAAACCGCCAATACCGCCACCGAATGCCTTGCCGAGCGTGCCGGTAATGATATCGACCTGACCGCGCAAATTGAACTGTTCGGTGACACCGCGACCCGTCTTGCCGACCACGCCGGCCGAGTGGCATTCATCCACCATCACGAGCGCATCGTATTTCTCTGCCAGACGGCAAATCTGATCCATCGGAGCGACGTTGCCGTCCATCGAGAAGACGCCATCGGTGACGATGATCCGGAAACGTTGGGCCTGAGCCAACTTGAGCTGTTTCTCGAGATCCTCCATGTCGGCATTGGCATAACGATAACGCACCGCCTTGCAAAGACGAACGCCATCGATAATGGAGGCGTGGTTCAAGGCATCGGAGATAATGGCATCCTCCTCGGTCAGGAGCGGTTCAAAAACACCTCCGTTGGCATCGAAGCATGCCGCATAGAGAATGGTGTCCTCCGTACCGAAATAGTCGGCAATCGCCTTCTCCAGCTCCTTGTGGATATCCTGCGTACCGCAAATAAAACGGACGGACGACATGCCGAAACCGCGACGATCCATCTCCTGCTTGGCCGCCTCCACGAGACGCGGATTATCGGAAAGTCCGAGATAGTTGTTGGCGCAGAAATTCAGCACCGTCTTTCCGCCCACTTCGATTGCTGCACGCTGCGGGCTCTCGATGATTCGTTCGGTCTTGTAAAGTCCGGCATTCTGAATGTCGGCAATCTCCTTCTGGAGATGTTCTTTTATTTTTCCGTACATAGTGTTAGGGTATTTAGAAATTTGTCTGTTTACGGTTTCAAACTGTTAGCAAAGTTAGCTCTTTTCCCTGAAAAACGGAATGCTTTATGCCACATTTTTCATGCGCAAACTGCAAATTCCCGGAATACGGTTTTCCCATTCGCGCGGATTTTCGTAACTTGCGCCGTAATTCGCAACGGACAATGACGTTTAACAATTAAATACGTAAAATTATGAACTCGATCGACACTTACGATTTCAAAGGAAAACGCGCCATCATTCGCGTGGATTTCAATGTGCCCTTGAATGAAAACTTCGAAGTCACCGACGACACCCGTATTCGTGCCGCCATTCCTACCATCAAAAAAGTGCTTGCCGGCGGAGGATCGGTAGTTCTCATGTCGCATCTCGGTCGCCCCAAGAAAAACAACGACGACAAATTCTCGCTCAAACATATTGTCTCCGCCATCGAAAAACGACTCGGAGAGAAAGTGCTGTTCGCCGGCGACTGCATGGGCGATAAAGCGGCCGAAATGGCCAAAAACCTCAAACCGGGCGAAGTACTGCTGCTCGAGAACCTTCGTTTCTACGCCGAGGAGGAGGGCAAACCCCGCGGATTGGCCGACGACGCTTCCGACGAAGAGAAAGCGGCTGCAAAGAAAGCGGTCAAAGCGAGCCAGAAAGATTTCACAAAGCGACTGGCCTCCTATGCCGATGTCTACATCAACGACGCCTTCGGTACGGCTCACCGCGCCCACGCCTCCACGGCCCTGATCGCCGAATACTTCCCGAACGACAAAATGTTCGGCTACGTCATGGAGAACGAGTTGAAGGCGATCGACGGCATCATGCAGAACCCCCAACGTCCCTTCTGCGCCATCATCGGCGGATCGAAAGTATCGACCAAAATCTCGATCATCGAACGTCTCATGGAGAAGGTCGACAGCATCATCATCGGCGGTGGCATGACCTACACGTTCGCTGCCGCACAGGGCGGTAAGGTCGGCGGAAGCATCTGCGAACCCGACATGTTCCCCGTAGCGCTCGAGATCCTGAAGAAGGCAAAAGAGAAAGGCGTACAGCTCGTCTTCTCGCCCGACGCACTCTGCGCCGACGCCTTCTCGGCCGACGCCAATACACAAATCTGCCCCTCGAACGCTATTCCCGACGGTTGGGAAGGTGTCGACATTGCCGAAGAAGGTAAGAAAATCTTCCACGACCACATCCTCGGTTGCAAAACCATCCTCTGGAACGGTCCCGTAGGCGTATTCGAAATCGACAAATTCGCCACCGGTTCCAAAGCCGTAGCCGAAGCGATCGTGGAGGCCACCGCAAAAGGAGCCTATTCGCTCATCGGAGGCGGCGACTCGGTTGCCTGCATCAACAAATTCGGCTTCGCCGACAAGGTCAGCTACGTATCCACCGGCGGTGGCGCCCTGCTCGAATACATGGAGGGCAAAGAACTTCCGGGCGTAGCGGCTATCCGCGGAAAATAATGCTCAGGTCACGATGAAACGGGTAATGATTATGGCATCTGTGGCTCTTCTGGCAAGTTGCGGCGGTGACGGGAACAAGAGCTCCGTACCGGCGATCGACACCACCAACTTCGACCGATCGGTCGCGCTGGAAGACGACTTCTACGAACATGCTACGGGCGGCTGGCAGAAGAAAAATCCGCTCCGCCCCGAGCATGCCCGTTACGGTGCATTCGATGTCCTGCGCGAAAACAACGAAGTGCGCATCCGTGATCTCTTCGCCGAACTGGAAAAACAACAAGCCGAGACGGGAAGCGTGGAGCAGAAGATCGGAGATCTCTACAAACTGGGGCTGGACAGCTCGCGGCTCAATGCCGAAGGAGCGACACCGGTTCGGGAGGAGTTGGCCGCAATCGAAAAGGTTTCGGGCCGCGACGGCTACAGCCGCCTGTTGGCCTCGATGCATTTCAACACGGCAGCTCCCTTCTTCGCCCCGTACGTGGAGGCCGACATGATGAACAGTTCGATGAACATGCTCTACCTCTATCAGGCCGGACTGGGAATGGGCAATCGGGACTACTACCTCGATGCCGAGAACGAAGCGATCCGTACGAGCTATCGCTCCTACATCACGCAGCTCTTCGCACTGGCCGGATACACTCCGGATGAGGCTGAGGCCGCTGCCGATGCCGTACTGCGGATCGAAACGGAGATCGCCAAAGCATCCTACTCCAATGTGGAACTGCGCGATCCCTACAAAAATTACCACAAAGTTTCGATAGAGGAACTGAAAAAGAGTTACGGAGCAATCGACTGGGATCTCTATTTCGAAGGGTTGGGTATCCGCCCCACCGAAGTGAACGTCGGCCAACCGAGCCAACTGGAGGCTGTCAACCGCCTGCTCGAATCGGCATCGGACCGCGAACTGAAATACTACCTCGTCTTTCACGACCTGAACAGTGCGGCGCCCTACCTGAGCGACGACTTCGCGGCAACGCGATTCGACTTCTACGGACGGACCCTGTCGGGACAGCAGGAGCAGAAACCGCGTTGGAAACGGGCTCTCGCCGTACCGAACAACATCCTTTCGGAAGCCGTGGGTGAGATGTATGTGGCAAAATACTTCCCCGAGGAGAACAAAACCCGCATGCTGGAGATGGTGAAGAATCTGCAACAGGCGCTCGGCAAGCATATCTCTTCCCTGGAGTGGATGAGCGACAGTACAAAAGCCAAAGCGCTCGAAAAGCTGGATGCATTCTATGTCAAGATCGGCTATCCCGACAAATGGAAAGACTATTCAGCACTCACCATAGACCCGACACTCTCCTGGTGGGAGAACATCAAACGGGCAAACGCCTGGGAGTCGGCCGATCAGCTCGCCGAAGTCGGCAAACCGGTCGACCGCGACAAATGGTACATGAGTCCCCAGACCGTGAATGCCTATTACAATCCGACAACCAACGAGATCTGTTTCCCGGCCGCCATTCTTCAACCGCCATTCTTCAACATGGAGGCAGACGATGCGGTGAACTACGGAGCGATCGGCGTGGTAATCGGACATGAAATGACGCACGGGTTCGATGATCAGGGGCGCCAGTTCGACAAGGAGGGCAACCTGAACGACTGGTGGACAGCCGCCGATGCAGAAGCGTTCAAAAGCCGCGCCGATCGGCTGGTCGAACAATTCAATGCAATCGTGGTGGTCGACAGCATGCACGCCAACGGACAGCTGACACTGGGTGAGAACATCGCCGATCAGGGCGGCCTGCGGGTGGCATATACCGCCATGAAACAGGCCCAAAACGGAAATGAACCGGCTCCGATCGACGGATTCTCTGCCGATCAGCGGTTCTATCTGGCCTATGCGACCCTGTGGGCTCAGAACATCCGCGACGAAGAGATCGCACGTCTGACCAAACTCGATCCCCATTCGCTCGGGAAATGGCGTGTCAATGCTACCCTGCGTAACATCGACACATTCTTCCAAGCGTTCGGCATCGAGAAGGGAAAAATGTTCCTTGCTCCGGAAGAACGTGTCGTGATCTGGTAATTCGACTCTCTCAACAAGGGTAAGGCCGGGATTCATCCCGGCCTTTTTTATCTTTTTTTACAAAAAAAAACGGCATGCGCGATGGCAACGGATTTCCGCACAATTCCATACTTATTACCAGATATTTAGCATCACCGGAAGGGTTTCACAAGAAACCATCAGCACAAAAAAGACAATAATGACAATTTATTGCAGCCTTTTTTACCACATCCTTGTAACATTTTTGCTGCTGCTTCGTCTAAAGGACAAGAGTTGATGACAATCATAACCCAAACTTGAATTCAACTGCCCAGCGTTTCGGGTCTTTGCCGTTTTAAGCCCGAAATATGTCTGTCTCACCTGCGCTTTGACGACAGTTCGCTGGTTTTTCCGGCCGTTCCACAATTCCTCGGAACGGCCTTTTTCATTGATTCCTGACCGACAAAAAAAGCCCTGCGATGATGTCATCGCAGGGCAAACTTTCCTGACAAGAATATATCCCTACTCTTTGGTCAACGGAGCCGGTGCGCTGTATACGCGTTGTGCCAGCTCTTTGTCGATCATATAGAGGCCCAACTTGCTGTCATCGACCTTTTCGAGCGAATCGATGATATCTTGTGCATTCTCCTCCTCCTCGATCTGTTCGTCGACAAACCAACGCAACATATTGGCAGTGGCAAAATCCTGCTCTTCGGCGGCAATGCGGCAAAGATTGTCGATCATCGCCGTCACTTTTTTCTCATGAGTCAGCGTATCTTCGAACGCCGCAAGAGGACTCTTCCACGAGGTTTTTACCTCAGCAATAGGAGCCAATTTTACGGCGCAGTTACGCGAAAGCAGATAGTTGATCAGAATCTGCGCATGATCCTGCTCCTCACGGAACTGAATGGCAAACCAGTTGGCCATACCTTTATAACCCTTCAGAGAGGCATCCACCGACATGGAAAGATAGAGATAAGCGGACCACATCTCCGCATTGACCTGCGCATTAAGCGCATCCTGCAATTTTTGACTAAGCATAATCTATTTTACATTAAGTTGTTTCCTTTACATACCCCCTTCCAACGGGATTCTATAAAGATACGAAATTCCGTTCAAAATGTTTCAACAAGAGACTATTTTACGTCATAATTCTCTCGGCATACGAATCGAGTCCGATTCGTATCCGATCTTTCGGGTTATTCCAACGGCCCCAATGTCCCGGAATAGCCGATCGGTTGACGATAATTCGGATAGACATTCAGGTAACAATCCCCTCCCGGATAGACCGCAATACGGAAATCGAACCAATCCACATCCGTTTTTACATTGAACGAAATATCGACCGTCTTTTTGCCCTGTTTCACCTCGTAATCCCGAATCTCTCCCGTAAAAACCAAACCTTGATCGCCCCCGTAAGGCAACGAATAGGCCCGACCGAAATAGGGCAAATAGGAGGTAACCGTATTGCCATCCACTTTCAGCGAATAAGGGGTTGAGAGTGTGACCATGCCCATTCCCGAAGGCATGGCGCGCATTACACGAATGGCAAAATCACGCTGTTCGATCCGCTGCAGCGTAACCGTATCTTTCTGCACATCCTGTTTGGCCGGCCTCGCAGCCGAGGTCGTAATCGGAGCCATTCCCAAAACCGCCAAACACAAAATCTTAAACAGACTTCTCATTTTTTCCTCCTTCCATTCTCCATATTATACACTATATTAATTATACACTATATTATACAATATACAAGGTTCATGCAATCCCCGGCAGCAGGCTCGGATCACCATCCCGAATCACTCCATTCTCTAATGGAACGCAATCCGACTGAAAATTCGTTTGTCAGGACAAAAGAATCCCACGGAAATAGGAAATTTCATGCGCATATAGCCTAAACAAAGTATGTAACAGCATTAAAACGAGAGAGGGCTCTTTGGGTTCCAATCCGAATGTTCTGAACTCATCCCGAAAGATTTTTCCTCTCAGCTCATGATCTTTTTCTCTCTGTCCTCGCCACGTCTCTCCATCACCGACTTTCATCGGAATAGATGGCAAGCACTCTTATCCGAGAAGTGTGAGCATACCACGACCCGCAACGTAAAACCTGAAAATAGGAGGCAAAAAAGAACGGGAAAATAAGGTTAAAAAAGAAGAAGGAAAAAATTAAAGAGCATGCGGGCCCTCGCAACACACCTTGAACTACCCTAAACACCTATTATACAATTCCATACTAATAGACAGGGTAAAAAAAGAGTAAAAGATGGACAGAGGAGAAGAAAAACCTCAGTTTACAAGTTCGATTATCCCAAGCTGTGCCTATGTCAGAAAAAAATAGCGAAAGATACCTTCAGAGGCAGTCGAAAACCACGGTTTTCCGATTGGACTTTGCCGAAC
>CALUND010000003.1 GCA_944321925.1 uncultured Rikenellaceae bacterium
AAACCGTTACTTCCAAATACGGTCTGGAAAGTACATAAAAACAAAAGTCGCTGATATACAGCGACTTTATTCTAAATGGTTATAGTTGGTTATGGCTGTTTACAAGCCGTTACTTGCCGATGCAAAATTTGGAAAATATCTGACCGAGAATTTCGTCTGTGGTAACCTCTCCCACCACCAAACCGATCTGATAAAGTGCCGCCCGGACCTCTTCTGCCAATAAATCCGAAGACAGCCCCGCTTTAAGCCCCTCCAAGCCTCGCGCCAATGACTCTCTTGCATGCAACAAAGCTTCATAGTGTCGAAAATTCGATACGATAGCTGCCCCGTCATCGAGTCGCTCCCGGTCTACGCAACCGCTGAGAAAACTCTTCAATCGGTCGACCCCGATGCGGCGTTTGGCCGAAAGAAAAAGAGTCGGCAGATCGGCGGTCGTCATCTCCCGTTCCAGCTGTTCACGGACTGCCGCCGGAAGCAGATCGATCTTATTCAATACGATGCATACCGGTCGACTATCAGAAAGGTGCAATTGCTGCTGCAATTCATGAGCTTGCCGAAGGAGGGCTTGTGGTTCCCCTTTCGAGGCATCGAGCAGCAGCAAAACGATTCGGGCTTTGCCGGTACTTTCTACGGCCCGTTCGATACCCATCTGTTCGAGCCGGTCTTCCGTGGTGCGGATGCCGGCCGTGTCGAAAAACCGATAGCGGATTCCTTCCAGGCAGAGGCTCTCCTCGATCACATCGCGTGTCGTACCTGCAATATCGGAGACGAGAGCCCGCTCCTCCTCGGCCAGTGCATTGAGCAGGGTCGATTTTCCCACGTTGGGAGGTCCGGCAATTGCTACCGGAATACCCTCTTTAACGGCATTCCCGAGTGAAAAGGAGGCGGTCAGGGTATCGATCTCGGACATGATGCCGGCCATGAGTTTTTGCAGTTGTCGTCTGTCGGCAAATTCCACATCCTCTTCCGAAAAATCGAGTTCCAGTTCGAGCAGCGATCCGAGTTCGAGCAACTCCGAACGAAGCTGTTTGAGGCGCTCGCAGTATCCGCCGCGCATCTGACTTACGGCCAACGTGTGGGCACCGCGATCGGTCGAAGCGATCAGGTCGGCTACGGCTTCGGCTTGCGAAAGATCCATCTTTCCGGAGAGAAAGGCGCGAAGCGTAAATTCTCCGGGGGCGGCGCTACGCGCTCCGGCGGCAATCAGCAGCCGCATGATCTCTTTTTCAATGTAGGCGGAGCCATGACACGATATCTCGATCAGGTCGTCGCCCGTATAGGAGCGGGGAGCTCGGAAAACGGTTGCCAGCACTTCATCCAGAAGATCGCCGTTCGCATCGACGATTCGGCCGAAATGTACCGTGCCGCCCGCAGCTTCGGATAAGGGCCGGCCGTTCGCTGCGCGGAAGAGTTTGTCCGCGATGGAGAAGGCCCTGCGGCCGCTCAACCGAATGACCGAAATGGCGCCTCCACGTCCCGTGGCAATGGCGGCTATGGTATCTTCCCGATCCATTTATCGATGAATTTCGAGTTGCTGTCCCACCCGCAGACTGTTCGGATTGCGGAGGTTGTTCCAACGAACGATCTGTTTGACTGTCACGCCGTATTTGCGAGCGATGATACCGAGGTTTTCGCCGCTTTTAACGCGATGCGTAATGTAGGAAAGGTTGAAAACCTGCTTGGTTTTATCGATGTTGGAGGGTTCGAGATACTCTGCGAGGTAGGTCGTGTCTTTGGCCATGATCTCCGGTTGTTTGTCGAGGTATTTGGCGATCTGGCTCTGTGGAAGCACCAGTACATACCGTTTGTCGAGAGCCGGGATGATGTCGCGCGTGTATTGCGGATTGAGTCGCCGGAGGATGTCGATGGGGATATCGATCGTGGAGGAGATCTGTTCCAGGTGCATCACCCGGTCGACCACGATGGTGTCGGTCGCCAGCGGGATATGGGTTTCGGAGAGGTCGATACCGTGCTGTTTGTGGTATGTATAGGCATACGTGGCGGCAATGAACGAGGGAACATAGCCTCGGGTCTCCCGGGGCAGGTAGGGATAGATGTCCCAGTAGGTACGAGCCTCTTCGCCAGCCCGTTTGAAGGCCTTGTTCACATTTCCCGGTCCGCAGTTGTATGCGGCGATGGCCAAGGTCCAGTCTCCGTAGATATCGTACAGGTCGCTCAGGTAACGACAGGCGGCGCGGGTGGAGGCGACCGGATCACAACGCTGGTCGACGAACGAGGTGATCTCCATGCCGTAATGTTTGCCGGTGCCATACATGAATTGCCACAGTCCCATGGCGCCTACGCGTGAACGGGCGATCGGGGAGAGCGCCGATTCGACGACGGGGAGCATCCGTAATTCGAGCGGCATATGATTGATGATCAGTTCATTTTCGATGATCGGAAAGTAATATTGCGAACGGGCGAGTACGTGACTGACGGTCGCTTTTTTGGTGGTCGTGTAGGCGATGATGTACTGTTTGACGATCGGATTGAACGGCATGCCGATCGGGGAGAAGATCGCCCGCAGACGGGCTTCGTAGACCGAATCGGGAATCGAACTTGTCAAGATTTCGGTCGTGTCGAGATCGATGAAGTCGTCGAAGAAGGTCTCGAACGAGGCGACCGTGTTGTTCGAGTTCAGGCAACTGAGCAACGAATCGAGCTCTTCGGGAGATTGTACCCGAGGCTCCTCTTCGGAGAAATAGGGCGTCGGTTGGTCCGGCTGTTCGGTCTCCGGACGGGCGAGCGAATCTCGGTCGATGATCGCTGGCAGGGTATCTACCGGGATTGTATCGTTCGGGAGCGCCAGTTGTTTGGTTCTCTTTTTTCTCTTTTCGGCCCGTTTTTCATCCCGATTGCCGGTGAAGAACTGGATGAATTTCGAGCGGGGTTTCTGGGGCTGGTCGCCATCGCCGTAAGCCGGCGAGACGAATCCGAGAAACAGGGCGAGGAGAGTGACCGAAGCGATAAATAGCCGATTCATTTCAGAACTTGAAGTTGATGTTGAAGCCCAGCGTGCTGACCCGTCCGAAGCGTTGGGAGTAGATGTTTTCCATGTAGGGTTCCACACTCATGGAGAGGTCGTCGCTGATATCGTATGTTTTCATATGGGCGTCCACATGGGCGTCGATTACCTGCAGGATATAAAATCCGGCGGTCAGGATGATACAGAGATCCCGGTTCCTTCGATAGCTATCCTTGAGGTTTTTCAAATAGTCTTCGGAATAGCGTCCGTTGAATTCATCTTGCGTTGCATCGTCTCCGTCGGTGAGCAGTTCGTAGGCCAGCTTGAACCGTTGATACCCCCGGTTGTTGAAATCCACGCAATAGATCAGCGACGCCGCGCCGCCCAACACGAAAGGAAGTTTCCAGTAACTTTTGTTGTAGACCTGCCCGGCGCCCGGACAGATCATCGACAAAGTGGTTGCTTTTTTCACCGCGTTTACCTGCGAGGGATAGTTGACGGCACCGTCCCCCAGGAAATAGATGTAGGAGGCGATCGCAGCTCCGAAAAAGAGTTGTCGATAGGTATTGTGCTGGATCATTTTCCCCTGAACGGTGTTGAGGTGGTCGGTCCGTCCGCTGCCTTCGTAGGCGATGATGTGGTCGTACTCCTTTTTGTAGCGCTGATAGACGGTGTTTTGTCGGAATCCGAAGAAGAGTCCGGCAGCCACCGTCGAATAGAATACGGGGACTTTCCAATATTGCTGATTGTAGAATTGGGAGAGTCCGGGAGCAATTGCGGAGAGAGCAATCAGTTTCGAGAACGGGATTGTATCGCGGAAAAGTTTGGTGTATCGGTAGGTGGAGGTGTCGCGGGCCCACCGGCGCAGTTCGCGTGGCGTCATCTCCCGGCGAGTCGAATCCACGGGGCGGAGTTTGGCCAGCAGGGTATCGGCCCCCGAGATGTAGAGATCGAGGAATTTGGGGTCGTTCATCAACAGTTTGACCACCTCATAACCGAGATTCGGCGAACGCTCCCAGACGATCTTTTTTCGGACCGAATCGACCGGCAGGGAGTCGGCGCGCAGAGAGTCGGACAGGGAGAGATCGGTGGGCAAGGAGTCGTTCCAGAGCGAATCGGGAATGGTGACCTCCACCGGCTTCATGAGCATCGAATCGACGACGGTAAGGTCGTACTGCCGGCCGTCTCCGCGGAGCGAATCGATGACCGCCATAAACCGGTAGAGTGAATCGCTCGACATGAGTGAAATATCGATTCCGAGCTTGTTGATCACTCCTTTCGCCGCCAGGCCTTTCTGGACGAGAATCCGTTCACCCCGCGTGGGAGAGACCGTCTGCGCCGATGCACAGACGACCAGCGACAGAAACAACATCGCTGCAAGGCCTATTTTCGCACGAAGATTCATCGACTCACCTGTTCGAATCGATTCAAGAAACGTTCTATGTCTTTATCGTCGTTGAATTCGATCACGATTTTGCCCTTCCCTTTCCGGGAGCTCTTGATGCTGATGTTTTCGGAGAAGAAACGTTCCAAATACTCTACCAGTCGCGAATAACTTTCCGGATATTCCCGTTCTTCGGCCTGTTGCGGCTCTCTGTGGGGGCGGGCAGCCAACTCCTCGACCTGTCGGACGGAGAGTCCTTTCCGGATGCACTTGCGAAGCAGCGCCGCTTGGTGCTTCTCCTCGGCCGATGCGATCGCCTTGGCATGCCCCATCGTGATGTAACCCTCCCGCAAGGCGAGCTGTATCTCCGATGGCAGATGCAACAGGCGCAGGTAGTTGGCGATGGTGGAGCGTTTCTTCCCCACTCTGCCCGAGAGGGCATCCTGTGTGAGGCCGCATTCGTCCATCAGTCGCTGCAGGCTGATGGCGACCTCCATGGCGTTGAGGTCTTGTCTCTGGATATTCTCCACAAGCGCCATTTCGTGGAGGTTCTGGTCGTCGACCTCCCTCACGTAGACGGGAATCTCTTCCATACCGGCCATTCCTGCCGCTCGCCAACGTCGTTCGCCGCTGATGATTTCGTAACGTCCGTCGGCTGTGGGCCGTACCGTGATCGGTTGAATGACCCCCAGGACACGGATCGAATCGGCAAGCTCTTCGAGGGCGGTTTCGTCGAAACGGGTACGCGGTTGTTTCGGGTTGGGCGAGATGAGCGACACGGCCACCGTGCGTACGCCTTCCATCGGTTTTTGCATGAGAGGGGCGACAAGATTCTCCTGTCCGAAAATGGCATCGAGACCTCGACCCAAACCTTTCTGTTTCATAGCTGTCATTTCGTTTTCCTGTTCCGCTTGATCACTTCTTTGGCCAGATTCAGGTAATTGACGCTGCCACTCGCCGAAGCGTCGTAGAGAAGCACCGGTTTCCCATAACCGGGGGCTTCACTCAAACGGATATTTCGATTTACTATTGTGTCGAAAACGAGCGATCCGAAGTGTTTCTGCACCTCGTAGACCACCTGATTGGCCAGTCGGTTGCGACCGTACATGGTCAGCACGAATCCTTCGATCTGCAGGGCGGGGTTGAGTCGTCCCTGCGTCATCTTGATCGTATTGAGCAGTTTGCTCAACCCCTCCAGTGCGAGGTATTCGCACTGCACGGGGATCAGTACGCTGTCGGCAGCCACCAATACGTTCACCGTCGTATAGCCGAGCGAGGGGGAGCAGTCGACGAAGATGAAATCGTAGTTGTCGCGTACCGGTTGCAACATTTTCGCGATCACATGGTGTCCCTCTTCCATGGCCGGTAGTTCGGTATCGGCCGCCACCAGTTCGATACTCGAGGGAAGGACCGAAAGATTTTTCACGTCGGGGCTTCGCCGAATGACCTCTTCGGCCGATTTTCGACCCGTGATGCAGTCGTAGATTCCGGGGCCATGGATTTCGAATCCGAGCCCGGACGTAGCGTTGGCCTGCGGATCGGCATCCACGAGCAACACTTTTTTACCCAAAACAGCACAACTTGCAGCCAAATTGATGGCTGTGGTGGTCTTTCCGACGCCACCCTTCTGATTCGCCAACGCGATTACCTTCCCCATGAGCGACTTAGTTCGTGATAAGAATCCTACAAAAATAGGCAAAATCTCGGATTTTTCATCCCTCTTCCCGGAATTATGGCTATATTTGGAGCTGTCAAATATCAAACCTTATTGAGATGATCCAATTGAAGGGACGCAGTTTTCTGAAGTTGCTCGACTTTACGGCCGACGAAATTCTCGGCCTGATCGACTTGGCCGCCACCCTGAAGGCCGATAAAAAATGCGGACGCGAGGTACAGACGTTGCGCGGAAAAAACATCGTGTTGCTTTTCGAGAAAGATTCGACCCGCACCCGTTGCTCGTTCGAAGTGGCTGCCTACGATCAGGGCGCCCATGTGACCTACCTCGGACCTACCGGTTCGCAAATGGGGAAAAAGGAGAGTATCAAGGATTCGGCACGGGTATTGGGACGTATCTACGATGGCATCGAGTATCGTGGTTACGGACAGGAGGTGGTCGAGACGCTCGCCCGGTATGCGGGTGTGCCGGTCTGGAACGGACTGACGACCGAGTTCCACCCTACACAGATGCTCGCCGATATGTTGACCATGCGCGAACACTCCGACAAACCTTTCGAACAGATCCGTTTCGCCTACCTGGGAGATGCCGGTAACAATACGGCCAATTCGCTTATGGTGGTTGCTGCCAAACTGGGGATGGATTTCCGGGCGGTATGCCCGTCGGCTTGCGCGCCGAGTCCCGAATTGGTTGCTACCTGCCGTGAGGTGGCTGCCGAGTCGGGCGCCCGGATCACCGTCACGGACGACGTGAAAAGCGGAGTCGCCGGGTGCGATTTCCTCTATACCGACGTGTGGGTCTCGATGGGCGAGCCCGATGAGGTTTGGGCCGATCGGATCCGCCTGCTCCGACCCTACCAGGTCAATCGGGAGGTGATGGAGGCCACGGGCAATCCGAAAGTGAAGTTCATGCACTGTCTGCCCGCTTTCCACGACGAAGAGACGCGCGTGGCGGCCGAGATCAAGGCGAAATTCGGCATTGCCGAGATGGAGGTGACCGATGAGGTCTTCGAAAGTCCGGCGTCGATCGTCTTCGACGAGGCAGAAAACAGGCTTCATACGATCAAGGCGGTCATGGTCGCTACGCTCGGCGATTTGAAATAGATTTCCAACCAGAACAACGCCAGTACATGGAAGACGTAGCGCACAAAACAGGTACTTCCTCTGTCGGACAGAAAAGTCCCCAACCGCAGAAATCCCGGGAGACGAAGATCGTCCCCAAAGCGAAGACTTTTCCCACGTGGGGCGATATCCTCGTATTTTTAGGAATTTTCGTAGTGGCGGCGACCATTGCGAATCTCTTGCTCGTGTTCTTCTCCGACACGCTTCCCCGAGAGGAGTTAACGGCAATCGGTTACATGCTGCAGTTCGGTCTTACGATCGCGGGCATCCTCTTCTATCGTTGGAAAAGAGGAGGTAAGGGGAAGTTGTTGCGTTTCTCCATCAAATGGTTCAATGCGGCGCTGGTCATTTGGGGGCTTGTGCTGATGATCGCCGTCTCCATCGTGATCGAGCCTCTGCAGAACCTCTTCCCCGACAAATACCTCGATCTGCTCGATGAGACGATCGGTACGGGCGGTTGGGCGGTTCTGACGGCTGTCGTTCTCGCTCCCGTGCTCGAAGAGACGCTCTTCCGAGGCATCATCCTGGAGTCGATCCGGCAAAAAAGCGGTGCCTTTGTGGCCATTCTCCTTTCGGCCGCCATTTTCGGCGTTATCCATCTCATTCCCCAACAGGTGATTTATGCCTTTTTCATGGGCATTGTGCTCGGATTCGTCTACATCCAGACCGAATCGCTGTTTTCGGTGATGTTGATTCACGCCGTGAACAACGGCATCGCCATGCTCACCATGCATGTGACGGGCTCTTCCGGATTCAGCATTCGTGAAGCCATTCCCAATCCGACCGTTTATCATGTCGTATATGCGGTTTGTGCGCTGTTGGTCGTAGCGGGATTCGTCTCCATCGTGCTCATCGTCCGGCGCCAAGAGGCGAAAGAACAGTCCCTTGCGAAAGAGACCGACCCTGCTTCCCAACAACCCTCTCCCAAGGCTGATACGCCGTCGGACAGACAATAATAAAAGGGGATGGTTCGTTGATTTACGAGCAAAAAACTATCTTTGTACCCTGATTTATGACGAATCGTCCCAAAATAGTCCTGCTTTTTCTGCTGTTGCTGACTGTCGGCTGCAAGGAGTTTCCCAACCCCTTCGAAGGCGATCGCGTGTTGGCGAAGGTGGATGGCGTCACGCTGCGCATGATGGACGTGCAATCGATCTTCCCGAGAGGTATTTCGGGAGAGGACAGCGTGCAGTTGCTCGAAACCTATGTCGACCGTTGGGTCCGGGATCAGCTCAAACTGCAGGAGGCGACCCGTATTTTCCGGTCGAGCGAATCCAATATCGAACGGCTGGTCGAGCAGTATCGCAATACGTTGCTCACCCATAAGTTCGAACAATATTGCATCGATCAGGCTACGGGCGATTCGCTGTATACCGAAACCGATCTTCAAAGCTATTACCTGCAACATCGCGGCGAGTATATTCTCGATCGCGACATCGTGAAGGGGACGGTGGTGGTTTGTCCCGACAATTATCGGCAAAAAAGCAAGATCAAGGAGCTCCTCGGCTCGGGCAGCAAGGAGAAAAAAGAGGATCTGAAGGCGATCTGCGAGAAAAACGAATTCTCGTTGCAGGAGGTGACCGAGTGGACCGACTTTTCCGATTTCCTTACGCTGCTTCCGGCCAAACGCAACGAACGGTACGACAACCTGCTCAAACAACAGGGCGTCCAGGAGATGGTGGACGGAAATATGCACTACTATTTTCTGATCGCGGACTACCGTACGGCCGGTATGCAATCTCCCTACGAACGGGTGAAGGACGTGGTGCGTTGGGTCGTCATCAACCAGCGTAAAGCCGAGATCGTCAAAGCCTACGAAGACAGCGTCTACCAGCAAGCCCTGACTGAAAAAAACATAACGATCAATCTGTAAATATGCGCAACGACAACCTGTTCAGAAAAACGATCCTTATTTTCGTCGCACTCTTCTCTGCGACCGCTCTTTCGGCCCAATCGATCGTAGCCGACAAAGTGGTGGCCGTGGTCGGCAATTCTGCCATTCTCTATTCGGAGGTGGTGGATCAAAGTCGGCAGATCGTCGAGGAGGCTCGGGCACAGGGTTATACCCCTTTGCGCGACCCGATGAGCGAAGCGCTGGAGACGCTGATGCTCCAGAAGTTGCTTTATCAGCAGTCGTTGATCGACTCGGTCAGTATCGATCATTTCTCTTCGGCGATCCAGTCGCAGGTGGACGCGCAACTCGACGAGATGATCCATCAGGCCGGCAGTGTGAAAGAGCTCGAAAAACAGCAGCACCGTCCGCTCTTCTCGATCAAAGACGAATTGCGTTCGCAGATCGAAGAGATGTATGCCGCTTATAGCATGCGTTCGCAGATCGAGTCGGCGGTAAAGATCACGCCGGGCGAGGTGACCCGTTTCTATCGCCATATCGATAAGGACAGTCTTCCCCTCATCCCGGAGCAGTATGTCTACGCGCAGATCACCCGCCTGCCCCGATCGACTGAGGAGGCCAAGCGCCACACCAAAGAGCGGTTGCTGGAGCTTCGCGAGCGGATCATCAAGGGGGCGCGGTTCGACATGCTGGCCCGGATGTATTCGATGGACCCCGGTTCGGCCATACGCGGAGGCGAGATCGATCCCGGCCCCAAGGAGAACTGGCTCCCGTCGTTCGCCGATGCGCTTACCAAGCTGAAACCGGGACAGGTCTCCGGCATCGTGGAGACGGAGTACGGCTATCACCTGATCCAGCTGATCGACATGCCGTCGCCCACGCTCTACCATTTCCGCCATATTCTCTTGAAACCCGACTATACGGACGATGAGTTGACGGCGACGCTCGTTTCGCTCGACAGCATCGCCAATCTGATTCGCGAGGGAACACTCACCTTCGAAGAGGCTGCCCTGCAGAATTCGGACGACCCCTTCTCGCGGCTCAACGGCGGAATCGTCTCCAACCACGACATCATGGAGCTGATGCAGAGTGCCGATGCCTCTGCCACCCGCATCCAGTTCCCCAAAGAGAACATTCCTCCTACCGATTACCGGGAGTTGAGTCGCCTTTCCGAGGGACAGATGTCGCAGGCCTTCCTGGCCAAAGACTTCAAAGAGAATGTCATGGGTAAATTGGTGAAGCTCGTGCGGATCATCCCGACCCACACGGCGAATCTCACCGAGGACTATCTCGATATCGAACAGATCGCTTTGCGGGACAAACAAAACAACGTGTTCCTCGACTGGGTCAATCGCAAAATCGACGGCATGTATGTTCGGATCGATCCGATGTTCTCCGCCGATGAATTCGAGAATAAAAACTGGTTCAAATAGGCCACCAAACAGGCGATGAAGGGGACGCGCACAATTTTGCTTATCGCTGCGCTGCTGCTCGGCGGCGGAGTCCTCTGGTCGCATGCCGTCGATCCGGAACCCGACGAAGGGAAGAAAAAACTCGTCGACATCAAGGCCGACATCATGTATCCGATTCAGACCGGCGATTCGTCGGCCATCTGCCTGGTGGGTAACGTGATCTTTTACCACAACGGGGCTGTGATCACCTGCGACAGTGCCGTCCGTTACAGCGACAAACGGATGGAGTGTTTCAAAAATGTCCTCATCAACAAGGATTCGACCTACGTCTACGGAGACCGCGCCGACTACAACGGCGACCTGAATCTGGCACAGGTTTACTCACCGCTCGTGAAGGTTACGGACGGCGATGCGACCCTCTACACCTATACTTTCCGATTCAATACGCTCGACAACATCGGCGAATATTCCGGCGGTGGTGTCGTTTTTCAGGCCGACAACGTTCTCGAATCGCAACGGGGCTACTATTATGCCGATACGCGCGACATCATCTGTGTCTCCGATGTGGAGATGCGTAACGAGAGCTACCAACTGAGCGGCGATTCGCTCTGTTACAATATGGATACCCGTATCGCACGCTTCTTTACCCGGAGTTACATCTGGAACGAGAAAGGGGAGATACTCAGCGCCGATCAGGGTGCTTACGATCAGGCCAACGATACCTACTATTTCACCCGGGAAGCCTATGTGTTGAGCGAAACCCGCGAACTGTGGGCCGATACGATCGATTACAACGGTACGCTTCAGAATTCGATCATGCTCGGAAACATCCAGATCAACGATTCGGATCGCAAAAGCATGGCTTTCGGAGACTACGGACAATATTGGGGCTTGCGCGGAGAGACCATGCTCACGCGGACTCCCTCCATTCTCAATTACGACGAAAAGCAGAACGGACAAGACACCCTTTTCCTGCGGGCCGATACTCTCTTTCTCTATGTGATCTATCCTTCGGATTATCCGCAAACCCCGGGCGCCGAGCAGGAAAAACCGGCCGTCGATCCGAATGCCCACTTGCGTTTTGCCGATTCCCTGCCCGATACGGTCCGCATCCAGTTGGCCGACAGTCTGGCCGCAGTCATCCGGGTATTGCGTGCCGAAGGAGACAGCCTGATGCAGCTTGCCGACAGTCTTATCAGGGAGCTCATGCCTCCGGCCGATTCGACGGGAGACTCCCCGGCCATCGACTCCCTTTCTCCGGAGTCGGGGTTCGATACGGTCGGTATCCCGGGCGAGACGATCCCGGGCGAGACGATCGGTGACGTGCCTGTTGCGGGCGATTCCGACTCCATCCGATTCGAAGAACCGGTTTCGGAAATCGAAGCCGAAGATCCGACCCGAATGGGCCCTGCCCGACAACTTCCGGACACAGTTCCCGCTTCGGTCCCGATTTCGGAATTGGCACAGCGTGTGGTTTCGAAGGCATTTTCGAATTCGATCTCCATGCCGGATTCGCTATCCGTTCCCGTCTCGCTTCCGGATTCGCTGAAAAAGATCGTGTCTCAGGTATTATCCGATTCCGTGCCTCCGGTGATCGATACGATCGATCTGTCGCAGCTTCGTGAGCAATTGGACGAACCGGAAGGCCTGCCCGAGATCCCGGACTATATTATCGATATACAGAGCCGGGGACGCGCTCTGTTGGCTCGGGTCGACAGCCTGTCGAAAGCCGAACGCTACATTCGTCCGACACCGCCCGATATACGGCCTGTTTCCGATTCGCTGACATCGGACAGTATCGCACGGGACAGCCTCGTTCGTGACACTCTTGTGCAGGATTCCCTCTCTGTCGTGGAGGATACGTTGAAAAACTTGAGCAAGAAAGAACTGAAGCGGCTTGAGAAACAGGCCCGTGCCGAACGCAAGGCAAAGCTTCGCGCAGAAAAGCGGGCCGCGCGAGAGGCCCGTTTACGCGAGCGACTTGCCAAACGGGGGATTATTTACGGTCCTGTGCCGGCCGATACCACGGCCTTGAAAGATTCGCTGCAACTCGACAGCATTCCTTCGGTTATGGATTCGCTCGAAGCGATCCGTCCGCTGCCGGAGCCGACCCAAACCGATACGGTGGAACGAATCGTGCGCGGATTCCGTAACGTGAAGATCTACCGCGGCGACATGCAGGCCGTCGGGGATTCGATCGTCGGCTTTTCCACCGACTCCACGCTTCATCTCTACATCAATCCCGTGCTTTGGAGCGGAGAAAACCAGATCAAGTCGGATGTGATGGATATCTACACGAAGGGCGAGGAGATCGATCGGGCGGAATTTATCGGTGCCCCGATCATGTGTTCGAAACTCGACTCGACGCACTTCAACCAGGTGGCCGGCAAGACCATGACAGCCTATTTCCACAACAGCGAAGTCTACCGCAACGATGTCGACGGAAATGCCCAGGCCCTTTACTACCTGCAGGAGGACGACGATCCGGAACTCATGGGATTCCTGGTTCTGATCTGTGCCGACATCTCCTTCCTGTTTGAGGACCAGTTTGTTGCCTACATCATCGCGCGGGGAAATCCCGACTCGAAAATCTATCCCATGGATAAGATCCCGTCGAGTCAGCCCCAGACCTTGCCGATGTTCAGTTGGGAGATCGAACGGAAACCCTCCCGCAGCGACGTGTTCGATCGCACGATCCGTCCGTCGCAACGGGAAACCTATCTCCGTAAGCCGAAACCACGATTCCTTATCTCGAAGCGGATCAACCATCGGCGCGAATGGCTGACGAAACAGAAGCTGTGGGTGGATCGCAACGATGTCCTCACTCCGGAAACCCTCGAGTTCATCGAGCGTCTGAAAGCCGACGCGTCACAACCCTAAAGGAATCACGGGCCGGATGCAGCCGAACGGATCGCCAGACGTGACGTTTTAACAGGCAATATTTTGTCCGAAAGGAAAAAAACCGTATCTTTGCCCGCCTTTGTTACGAGAAATAATACCCGCTATATGAATATCGTAAAAGAAGAGAGAAAAGACCTTACCGTGGTGCTGAAAGTGACCGTGGGAGAGGCCGATTACGGAGTTGCCGTCGAAAAGACGCTCAAAGATTACCGCCGCAAGGCGAATGTCCCGGGATTCCGCCCCGGAATGGTCCCCATGACGATCATCAATCGTCTCTATCGCAAAGGTGTGGTCGCTGAAGAGGCCTATCGCACCGCAACCAAGGGGGCATTCGATTACGTGGAGAAGGAGAAGATCGACTTCATGGGTGATCTGATCCCCAGCGACGAGCAAAAGGCGCTCGATTTCGATGCCAATACCGAACATGAATTCGTTTTCGAACTGGGTCTGGCCCCGAAAGTCGATATTCCGTTGAGCGAGTCGGACAAAGTGACCTACTACAAGATCAAACCGACCAAAGAGATGAAGGAGGGATTCCGTTCCAACTTCCTGCGTCGGTTCGGCCGTCTGGTCGATGTGGAAGAGGCCACCTCGGACGAGGCTCTCAGCGCTACGCTCGATAACGGCGAAGTGAAAGTGGAAGATGCTTACGTCGGACTGATCTCCATGAGCGAAGAGGAACGCAAACCGTTCATCGGTAAGAAGGTGGGCGATACGATTGCCGTGAATGTAAACGACCTTTACAAAACGCCGTCGCAGCGGGCCGCCGTGCTGAAGGTGAAAGAGAATGAATTGGAGGGTATCAACCCTGAATTTACGCTCACCATTACCAAAATTCGTCGCTTCGCTGAGCCGGAACTCAACGAAGAGTTCTTCAAAACGGCATTCCCGGCTGGTGATGTGACCGATGCCGCCGGTTTCGACAAGTACATCGACGCCCAGATCGCTTCGGAACTCGACCGGGAGAGCGAACTCCTGTTCACCGCTACGTTGCGTAACTACCTGCTCGACAAGGCCGGTCTCTCGCTGCCCGAGAACTTCCTGAAGAGATGGCTCTATACGATCAACGAAGGCAAGTTCTCCATGGAGGAGATCGAGAAGGATTTCGCCGGATTCCTTCGGATGATGACCTGGAACCTCATTCAGAAACACTACATCGATTCGCTCAAGATCGAGGTGACTCCGGAAGAGGAGCTCCAGGAGGCCAAGGAGTTGGCAAGCATGCAGTTCGCCCAGTATGGCATGAGCGCCGTGCCGGACGAAACCCTCACCGGGTATGCCAAGAGTATCCTCGGCAACAAGGAGGAGGCCGGTCGTATCCGTGAGAAGTTGCGCGAAAAGAAGGTGATCGAGGCGGTGAAACCGCAGATCAAGGTGGTCACCAAGAATGTTTCGCCCGAAGAGTTCAATAAGGTGGCCGAATCGGTGGCCTGACACTCCGATCGTAACTTCCCATAACCTCGTCGTACATTTGCAATCTGTTCGCGACGAGCGAAAAAAAGGACGATTTGTAGCGACGGGAATTGGTTTTTCCCGGAAAAAATAGATACCTTTGACTCCGTAAGGAGTGGTTTTTGTACGAACCGCTTTTTACGGAGTTTTTCGTGCGGGAAAGTGTCTCTGTTGATGAGAGGGTCGCCAGGCGACGTTTCGTCGGACAGCACGCCGCAACGAGAATCCCCGCCAAATTCATACCGATACCATGAAAAAAAACGAATTCGAAAGATACGCGACCAAACATCTCGGTATCAGCAGCCTTAAGCTGCACGACTATGCCGCAGTGAACGACGCCTACGTGTCGCCGACGATCATCGAGGAGCGTCAGCTCAATGTCGCCACCATGGATGTTTTTTCGCGGCTCATGATGGACCGTATCATTTTCCTCGGCGCTCCGATTTACGACGATGCTGCCAACATCATTCAGGCGCAACTCCTCTTTTTGGAGTCGGCCGATCCGGAGAAGGATATCCAGATCTACATCAATTCGCCCGGCGGTTCGGTGACGGCCGGTCTGGGCATCTACGATACCATGCAGCTGATCGCTCCCGATGTGGCAACGATCTGTACGGGCCTCGCTGCCAGCATGGGCGCCGTGTTGCTCACGGCCGGGACGAAAGGCAAACGTTCGGCATTGCCCCATTCGCGGGTGATGATCCACCAGCCTCTCGGCGGTACGCAGGGACAGGCCTCCGACATCGAGATCACGGCCCGGGAGATTCTGCGCACGAAACGCGAACTCTACGAGATTCTTTCGAAACACTCCGGCGCATCCTATAAGAAGATCGAACGCGATGCCGATCGCGACTACTGGATGACGGCCGACGAGGCCCGCAACTATGGCCTGATTGACGAAGTGCTCGTGAAACGGGAAAAAGAGAAATAATCGATATGGCAAACGGAAAAGGAAATACGAGAGGAGGTTCGAACAACGAAGATCGCTGTTCGTTTTGCGGAGCGCCCCGCTCCGACGTGGAGGTGCTTTTCTCGGGCAATGGCAACGTCAACATCTGCAACAATTGCATCGAGCACGGTTATCACATCCTCACGGAGAGCGGAGTGGCGCGACAGGGCAAACCGGCTTCGCATGCGAACGACTTCTCCCCTGCGGAGCTGATGAAACCGGCTCAGATCAAGGCCTTTCTCGACCAGTACGTAATCGGGCAGGAGGATGCCAAGTGCTACCTCTCCGTGGCGGTTTACAACCATTACAAGCGGCTGATCCACAAACCGCAGGCCGACGAAGTGGAGCTCGACAAGTCGAACGTCATTATGATCGGCGCGACCGGTACGGGCAAAACCCTGATGGCACGGACCATCGCCCGTCTGCTGAAGGTTCCGTTTACCATCGTGGATGCCACGGTGCTCACGGAGGCCGGTTATGTGGGAGAGGATGTGGAAAGCATCCTGTCACGGCTGTTGCAGGTGGCAGATTACAACGTGGAAGCCGCTGAAAGGGGCATCGTTTTCATCGATGAAATCGACAAGATCGCCCGCAAAGGCGACAACCCGTCCATCACGCGCGATGTCTCCGGCGAGGGGGTCCAACAGGCATTGCTGAAAATTCTGGAGGGTACGACCGTCAACGTGCCGCCTCAGGGGGGACGAAAACATCCCGATCAGAAGTTCATCCAGGTGAACACTTCCAACATCTTGTTTATTTGCGGGGGCGCTTTCGACGGGATCGAGAAGAAGATCGCTCAACGACTCAACACTCGGGCCGTCGGTTACGGCAAGTCGGCGATCCGAACGATAGATCGCAACAACCTGCTCCAGTATGTGATGCCGCAGGACCTCAAGAGCTACGGATTGATCCCGGAACTGGTTGGCCGGCTCCCGGTATTGACCTACCTCCAGCCACTGGGACGCGAAGCGCTGCGGTCGATCCTCACGGAGCCGAAAAACGCCATCATCAAGCAGTATATCCGTCTGTTCGAAATGGATGGCGTGAAACTCTCTTTCGATACGGAAGTTCTTGACTATATTGTCGACAAGGCGATCGAGTATAAATTGGGTGCTCGCGGTCTTCGTTCGCTTTGCGAGACGATCATGATGGATACGATGTTCGATGTGCCGTCACGCGAAGGGTGCACCCAGTTCCGGGTGACGTTGCCTTTTGCCCGGGAACGGGTGGAGAAGGCCCATTTCGAACAGATGAAAGAGGTGCGTCAGGCCAGCTGACCGTACCCCGCAATTTCTAACCAAGCAACCGAAAAACCGAAATACGATGAAAAACCAGACAGAACGAGCCGCCGATAACATCCGCGTTTTAACTGTGGCCATGGTGGAGAAGGCCAAATCGGGGCATCCCGGAGGCGCCATGGGAGGTGCCGATTTCATCAATGTACTCTATACGGAATTTCTCCGTTATGACCCCGACAATCTGGCCTATCCCTTCCGGGATCGTTTTTTTCTCGACCCGGGCCACATGTCGCCGATGCTTTATGCCACGCTTGCGCTGGCAGGCTACTATACGGTGGTGGATCTGCAGGGTTTCCGGCAGTGGGGAAGCAATACGCCCGGGCATCCGGAACGCGACCTGAAGCACGGCATCGAAAATACCTCCGGCCCCCTCGGACAGGGTCATGCCATGGCCCTCGGAGCGGCGATCGCCGAACGTTTCTTCGTGGCCCGTTTCGGCGAATGGATGGCGCATAAGACCTATGCCTTTATCTCGGACGGAGGCATTCAGGAGGAGGTTTCGCAGGGCGTAGGCCGTATTGCGGGCCATCTCGGGCTGTCGAACTTCATCATGTATTACGATTCGAACAACGTGCAGCTCTCTACGACGGTCGATTCCGTCGATACGGAAGACATCGCCGCCAAATACCGCGCCTGGGGCTGGAAGGTCCTCGAAGTGGATGGACAAAACGCCGATGAGATCCGTCAGGCGCTCCGCACGGCAAATGACGAAACAGAGTGCCCGACCCTCATCATCGGACACACCACGATGGGCAAAGGGGCCGTGGCCAAAGACGGGAGCAGTTTCGAAAACAAGGTTTCGACCCATGGACAACCCCTTTCTGCCGCCGGGGCCGACATAGAGGGCACGATTCGCAATCTCGGGGGCGATCCGTCCGACCCGTTCGCCATCTTCCCGGAGAGTCGGGAACTTTATGACCGGCGAAAAGAGGAGTTGCGCAAATGGACTCGCGAACGGCAGCGCACGGAAGACCTTTGGCGGGCGGAACGTCCCGATCTGGCAGCCGTGCTCGATCAGTTCCTCTCCGGACGTCTGCCAGAAATCGATTATGCGTCGATCGAGATCGGGAAAGATGTCGCTACACGCAACGCGTCGGCCGCCGTATTGGGCCTCTATGCCGAGAAGATCGGCAACATGGTGGTCGCTTCGGCCGACCTGAGCAACAGCGACAAGACCGATGGATTTCTCAAGAAGAGTTCCGCTTTCCGCAAAGGCGACTTCTCCGGACAGTTCCTGCAGGCGGGTGTCAGTGAATTCACCATGGCCTGCATCATGAACGGCATGGCTCTTCATGGAGGAATCATTCCGGCTTGCGGTACGTTTTTCGTCTTTTCCGACTACATGAAACCGGTGATTCGACTTGCGGCACTCATGCGACTCCATGTGATTTACGTCTGGTCCCACGATTCGTTCCGTGTCGGCGAGGACGGTCCTACGCACGAACCGGTGGAGCAGGAGGCGCAGATTCGCCTTCTGGAGCATCTGCACAACCACGAGGGAGAACGTTCGATGGTGGTGCTGCGTCCGGCCGATGGGGCTGAGACGGTGTGGGCCTGGAAGAAGGCGATCGAGGAGGAGCGTCCTGTGGCCCTGCTTCTCTCGCGACAGAACGTGAAGGATCTGCCGGGGACAGATCGTCGCGAACAGGCTGCCCAGATCGAAAAGGGGGCCTACGTGGTGATGGATTGCGCAGGCGATCCGGATGTGGTTCTCATCGGCAACGGATCGGATGTCTCTACTTTGATCGAAGGAGCCGAACGACTTGTCGCCGATGGAGTAAAGGTCCGTGTTGTTTCGGTTCCGTCGGAAGGTTTGTTCCTCGACCAGGGAAAAGAGTACCGTTCGGCGATTTTGCCCGAAGGGGTGAAACGTTACGGCATGACCTCCGGTCTCTCGATCAATCTGGCCGGGTTGGTGGGAGAGAACGGCCGGATCCATGGCCTCAACCATTTCGGATATTCTGCACCGTACAAGGTCCTCGACGATAAATTCGGCTTCTCGGCCGCAACGGTTTACGACGATGTGCGCCAATTGCTGAAGCAGTAGATTGAATCTCGAAAATTGTCGATAAAAAAGCGAGCGGGAACAAAATTACTGTTTCCGCTCGCTTTTGTGGTATTGAGTCCGAATCATCCCTTCGGTCGCCATCCGGATAGTGTTTCCGAATAAAAAACTGTGACGGGAATCGCCACAGTTTTCTGGATTTTTGAATCGGTAGGAGCGGGAACCGGGATAATCTTTATCGATTTTGTTCGGGATCGTTTCTTTCAGGATATTCGGCCTCGCTATGAGTGCTTCCCAGCAGGAGTAATCTGTAATAGTCAAGACTTGTTCTGACATTTTATATACTATCGGACAAAAAAAGTGTCCGATGCCATCTGCGAAGATACGCAACTATTCTCACTCTCACAACCTGGTGAGCCAGTAACCTGCTCATCAGGTTGTATTTTCCCTGCATCCTGCAATTGATATCTCCTTGCCACCTCCATTCCTTCGAGGAAAGTCTGCATGGGTGTTTTCCCGAAACAGTATTTCCCGGAGTGCGTCCTTTGCGTGTTATAGGAGTT
>CALUND010000004.1 GCA_944321925.1 uncultured Rikenellaceae bacterium
GTTCGGCAAAGTCCAATCGGAAAACCGTGGTTTTCGACTGCCTCTGAAGGTATCTTTCGCTATTTTTTTCTGACATAGGCACAGCTTGGGATAATCGAACTTGTAAACTGAGGTTTTTCTTCTCCTCCGGGCCCGCATTTCACGCTACTACTCTTAGGGATAAAATAAAGAAAGGAAGAAATGGATCAGCGATGGAGTTGATTTGTGGGCGGCGGATGATCGTGTGGGATTGCATGAACCTTTTGGAACTGTTGAAATAGGAAAGGAGAGCCCCCGACAGAGAGCATCTCCTTTCTTTTCTTCGTGGTATGGTGAAATTTAGAATTTCACGACTGCAAAGAACGGTCGGTGGTCGGATGCGACCGGTTCTGCGATCACCTCTTTTTCGAGAATCTCAAAGGAGTAATCGATTGGATAGCCTAAAAGGTAGTCGGCCAATATGGTCGGGGCAGCCGACGGGAAGGTCCCTTCACCGATGTTGTTGAACATGGTAAAGTGTTGTCTCAATCGGATGATCGACTGTTCGGCCGGCGAAGCATTGAGGTCGCCGCCCAGGAAAACGGGTTTGTCGAGTTTGGCCGCCTCTTCGCAAACGATGGCAGACGCATTTGTGCGTTCGTCGGCATTGAGTGGGAAATGGGTGGAGCAGAAGTAGTAATTCTCGAACTCGACGAATAGGGCTGTTCGGATTTCGTTTTCCGAAGGGATCGTTACCTGGAACCAGGAGATCGGTTTTTCTTTGGAGAGTATGCCAAGTCCGTATTTTCCACCTTGGTAATTGAAGAGCGTGGGGCCGAATATGTAATAGGGCATGGCCGTTTTTTGGGCCAGGACTTGGAGGACGAAGACGGGATTGCGGGTTGTGACGCTGTCGAGTTCCTGCAGTGCGACGATATCGGGCGACTGGGCCGCAATGACATCGGCTACACGTTGGAAATCGGTTTTTTCGTCGGTACCGATGCAGTTATGGACGTTGTAGGTCATCATGCGCAGTGTCATGGGTCCACGGTCCTGCGATACGGAGATTGTTTTTGTTAACTCTCCGGAAGCGCTTCGGATTGTGATTGTTCCGGTGCGTTTGTGACTTGTGGTGTTGGCTGCAATCAGGAAGTTTTCCCGGCCGGTTTCATCGGTCTCGACCTCTTCGCGGGAGATCCACGATTGGGCCGCCTGATCGATCTCTACGGTGTAGGTGTTGTTCGCCGTTACGGTTACTTGCAGAGGCCCTCCGTTTTGGTCGAAGGAGGCGGTAGCAGGGGCGATTTCGAGGGTCTCTTCTCCGGCCTGCCGGACGGTAACAGTTTCTGTCAGGGAGCCGCAAACGATCTCTATGTAGCCGATCCGTTCCGTAGGTCCCGGGTTGGCGGCAACGTGGTATACGAGCATTTTTGTGTCGCTGGTCGGAGGAATGTCGTCGTTCGGAGTAATCCAATCCACGGAGGGAGTGACCGTAAAGGAGCGGTTAATCGAGATGTCGATCACGATCAGATCACCGGAGACCGGGACGTCGAAATCTTTTTGTTGAACGATAAATTCGGTGTTGTCCGGCTGTACGATGGTTAGCGAGCACTTTTCGGATCCCGAGAGAATCGTGATCGTTGCCGATCGCTCTGTCCCCGTATCGTTTTTGTCTGCCCGTATCGAGAGGGTTTGGTTTCCGGCGTTGCCTGTTTCGGGGGAGAGATGGAGCCAGTCCGTACCCTCTTTGTAGACGACGGAGGTGCTCCAGGTTGCGCCGCTGCGGAATTTTACTTTGACGGTTTCTCCCGCGCCTTCAAGAGTGTATGTGGTTTGGGAAGGGTTGTCGAGAGTCAGTGAGATCGTTTCGGCGCTATTTTTTTTACAACCGCACAGGCAGAGGAGCGCCCCTAGGTATAAAAGAATGAATCTGTTCATGGAATCGATGGGAATTTTTTAAGCCATTAGCTTTCTGCTTTTTATTGGGCCGGTATGCCGATCGTTTGAGCCAGGACCACGGTATAGCGTTCCGGATCGAGTTTGGCCGCCTGCAGGAAATCGGCCGTCGGATAACTGCCGCGTGTGACCGATCCGAGTCCGGTGGCAGCGGCATAGAGGTTGACATTTTCTGCCGCTCCGGCAGCATCGAGGCCGGCCAGGACGGTCGCCTTTTCGCGGGAGATTTGCGGATACTTTTCGGGGTCGTAGACATTCAGATCGGCAACGTAGACCAGATTGAGCGGTGCGGAGTAGACGAAATCCTGCAGACCGGTTGTCGTTCGGAGATCGCCTGAAGCGACTCTTTGCAGCAGATGGTCTGCAGAGTTGTAGCGATAGATGCCTTCGGCCGTTACGGCATAGACCGTGATCGGATAGAGCGCCAGGGCCGAGGGGGCCGTCAGTTTCCCGTTTTCGCGATTCATGCCGGCAGCAGCCCAGAGGACGCCTGCAAGTTGATCCTGGGAGAGAGGCTGGGCGCTATATTCGCGTACGGAGGCCCGTTTTTTAAGTGCATCGAGGAGTGTGGCACCTGTTTCTTGGGGCAGTGCCAATACAATGGTATCTTGATTCATGGTGGCTGGATTTTCCTGTTTTACACGCTGTGAGTCGCAGGCACAGAAGACAAGCAGTGCGCAGAGCGTGAGCAGAAGCGGGCATTTCGATCTCATTGTGCGTTGTTTTTATTGAGGTATGGTATCTCTGGAATAGGAGACTTGGGCTCCTATCCCTACAAAATTAGGAAAAAATGCGAGATTGGAAAAATTTTCCCTTCGGTCGTCAGGGAAGTCGGGCCGTTCTGTTTTCGGCGCGGGAAACGCTGGAGATTTTATGGAAAATAGATGATTTGTCGCCGTTCCGTGAAAGGCTCCGCATGGTCTTTGAGGGTTGTGCGGACGAGCCAGTTTCCCAGGCTGTCCAGTTGGTCGTAGCGGTAACGGATCGAAAGCACGATCTCTCCGTTTCGCGATACCTTCTCTTCGCAGGGCAATCGGGCATCGTTTTCGTACACATAGGAGGTCTCGCTTCCGTCCCAGGCGACTTGGCTCGCGAGGAGTCCGTCGGAGAAGCGATAGATGGCCCATACGCCTGTCGGAATCGGCTTTCCTGTGGCGCTGTCCGGTTCGAAGTAGTCGATTCGGAAGCCTTCGTTTTGTGGAACGATCGTGCTGTTCCAGATCGCATACGGTTTACCGTGGAGGAGTTGTGTCTCGATGCGCAGATGGTTGCCCGAATCGGAGCGAGGGTAGCGATAGCGACTGCTGACACCGCATGAGGTTCCAGAGGCGTCGAGTCGTTCGATTTCGGTGAGATGTCCCGTCGAATCGAATCGAAGCCGTTCTCCGGCGTTTACCGGCAGGACCTCTTTGACCGGTCCGTACAGATGGCGGATGAGTCGGTCGTTGTATGCGAACTCCTTCTGTCCGCAAGCTGCGAACAGAAGGAGTGCACAGATTAAAGGGAGCGATTTGCCCATCGAGAAGTCTATTTCACCAGGAAGTCGACCGTTCCTCGGATATCGGCGGAAGAGGCACCCACATAAGCGGTGAAGGTTCCGGGTTCCACTTTCCAGTCGTTGGTGGTTTCATCCCAGAAGCGGAGGGCCTGGCTGTCGATGGTGAAGGTGACGGTACGGCTTTCGCCCGGGGCCAATTTCACTTTGTCGAATCCTTTCAGCTCTTTGAGCGGCCGGGGAACGGAAGATTCCTTGTCGCCGATGTAGAGCTGAACGATCTCGGAACCTTCGCGGTCGCCGTTGTTCTTCACCGTGACGGAGATATTCAGTTTGCCCTCTTGCGACATGCTTTTCTTGTTGGCTTTGACGTCGCTGTATTCGAACGAGGTGTAGCTCAGACCGTGTCCGAACGGGAACAGCGGAGCGCTCTTTTCACGCTCCGTGAAGCGGTATCCGACCCAGATGTCGTCTTTGTAGTTCACCTGGTTGTTTGCGCCGGGATATTCTCCCAGGGCATGAGCGCCGCACTGGTCGAGGCTGGCGTAATAGGTGAACGGCAGTTTACCCGACGGGTTCACGTCGCCGGCCAGGATGGAAGCCAGTGCATTTCCGGCTTCGGTTCCGCAGTACCATCCTTCGACGATGGCGGGAACGCGCTCTTTCCAGGGCATGGCTACGGCGTTGCCGCTGATGATGACCACTACGGTGCGGGGATTGGCCTGAACGAGCGTTTCAATGACGGTGTCTTGTCCGTAGGGGAGCCCGTAGCTCAACCGGTCGCCTCCTTCGGCATCCTGATGACCGTGTTTGTTGAGCCCGCCGATGAAGATGACGGCATCGGCTTTCTCAGCGGCGGCGCTCAGTTCGGAGAGCTCCTCGACGGTATCCTTGCCGCTCGTGTAACCTTTCATATAGGTGATTTTGTCTTTGCCGTAGCGTGACTGCAGTCCTTCCAGAGGCAGGTTTTCGTAGACAACTTTCAGCGAAGAGCTGCCACCGCCGATGGTCATGCGTTTGTTGGCGTTCTCTCCAACGACCAGAATGTTTTGTACCTTATCGGGTGACAACGGGAGCAGATTGCCTTCGTTCTGGAGCAGGACGATTCCGTTTTGTGCGATCGTGCGGGCGGCATCGAAATGGGCGGGGCTGACGAATTCTCCGAACGGACGGGTGCGATCCATCGTCGTGCGGAAGATCATGCGCAGGATGCGACGAACCTTATCATCGAGTTGTTCTTCGCTGTACGTGCCCGCTTTGAGTCCTTCGAGGTAGGGCGTTGCCAGGAAATAGTTGTCGTACGCGTTGCTGGCACTCCAGGTTAGTCCGTTGCTCCAGGTACCGAATTCCAGGTCGAGTCCGTTTTCTGCAGCTTGTTTCGTGTCGTGCGTGCCGCCCCAGTCGGAGATGACCGTTCCGTCGAATCCCCACTCTTTTTTCAGGATGTCGTTGAGCAGGATGCTGTTGTGACAGCAGTGTTCGTTGTTGTATTGGTTGTAGGCTCCCATGATCGACCAGGTCCCGCCCTGTTTGACGGCAGCTTCGAATGCGGGGAGATAGATCTCGCGCAGAGCCCGGTCGCTTACGGTTACGTTGATACGCAGACGTGCATTTTCCTGATTGTTGAGTGCGAAATGTTTTACACAGGTCGCTACACCGTTCTTTTGGACCTCCTGGATGTAAGGAACGACCATCACGGATGCCAGGTAGGGATCTTCGCCCATGTATTCGAAGTTGCGTCCGTTGAGCGGAGTCCGATAGATGTTGACGCCGGGGCCGAGCAGAACGTTTTTGTTGCGGTAGCGGGCCTCTTCACCGATCGATTTGCCGTAGAGTGCCGACATTTCGGGATCCCACGTGGCGGCCAGGCAGGTGAGAGCCGGGAAAGCGGTACATGCGTCGTTGGTCCATCCTGCTCCGCTCCATTCGTCCCAGAAGACCTCTTCGCGGATGCCGTGGGGGCCGTCCGTGCACCACACTTCGGGGATTCCGAGTCGGGGGACGCCGGGCGACGAGAATTTCGACTGGGCATGACACATGGCCACTTTTTCTTCGAGGGTCATGCGTTGCAAGGCGTCTTCTACTCTCACTTCGATGGGCTGGTTGTCATCAAGATAGGGCGGGATGGAGTTGTTGCTCGTACATCCTGCCAGTGCAGCGATGGTGGCAAGAGCTGCTACGAAAGAGATTTTGGGTTTCATGATTGGTTATGGATTAAGTTGAGACTTTGTTTTATAGATTTTGTTCTTCTTCGGAGATATGGATTACCTCGATGCCGACTCTGCGCAGCAGTTCCAGCCCGTCGTCTTTGTGATACTCGTCACAGTAGACGACGCGACGGATTCCTGCCTGGATGATCAGTTTCGAGCATTCGATGCAAGGTGATGCGGTGATGTAGAGCGTGGCGCCATCGCAGTTGTTGGCGCTTTTGGCCACTTTGGTAATGGCGTTTGCTTCGGCATGGAGCACATAGGGTTTCGTCAGTCCGGCTTCGTCTTCGCAAATGTTCTCGAATCCGGATGGGGTTCCGTTGTATCCGTCGGAGATGATCATCTTGTCCTTTACGATCAGTGCGCCCACCTTGCGTCTCACGCAATAGGAATTTTCAGCCCATATTCGGGCCATGCGGAGGTAGCGCATGTCGAGTTGTCGTTGTTTTTCCTCTTTGTAACCCATATTTCAGAATAACTTTTTTTTCGATTGGGTGATGACGAAGTCTTTCAGGTAGAAAGGTTCGAAATAGGCTACATCTTCGAACGCTTTTCGGTCGAAGGCGGCTTGGGCGGGTCTGGCGAGCCCACGGGCAGAGGGAATTACCTCGACCACTTTGGCATGGGGTACGACGGTTGCGCATTTGGCGGCTCCGCTTCCGAAAAGGACCAGTTCTCTTTTGCCGTCGTCGTAGGGGGCGAAGGTGTTTTCGTCGACGATCAGCGCTTCGACCTCCGAAAGACGGTTGCCATGGGTGTCGCACACTTGGGTGTAGACCTCCATGCGTCGGGCGTCGATCATCGGTACGAGCAGGGCGTTTGCCCAGTCGTCGATATCGAGGATTCCGGCGTCGTTGTCATCGGCGGCCACCTCCACGAGACTGTCGAGCGATCCTATGGCGATCAGGGGGATGCCGAGTCCGTAACAAAGTCCCTTTGCGAACGAGGTCCCGATTCGCAGTCCGGTGTATGATCCCGGACCTTTGCTGATGGCCACGGCATCGAGTTCTTCGGCATCGATGTCGGTCCCGCGCAGTACGTCGTCGACGAATACGGCGATCCGACGGGCGTGGTCCCTCCCTTCGCTACTCTCTCTGAGCGAGATCAACTCGCCGTTTTTTACCAGGCCGACGGAACATATTTCCGTTCCTGTTTCGATGCACAAGATGTATGACATGTCTATTTTTCTTCGAAACGATTATCTGTGCCGGACGAATTCCCGGCTCATTTCGCGTTTGGCGTCTTTTTCTTTGATGTATTCTCGTTTGTCGAAACTTTTGCGCCCCCGGGCCAGTCCGATCACTATTTTTGCGAGCCCCCGGTCGTTGATGAAGAGACGCAGTCCGACTATCGTAAGGCCCGGATCTTGGGTTGCACGCTCCAGTTTTCGCAATTCGCGTCTTTGCAGGAGCAATTTCCGGTCGCGCTTGGGTTGGTGGTTGTTGAACGAACCCCAGTGGTATTCCGAGATGTTTACGCCTCGGATGTAGAGCTCTCCGCGATCGAAATAGGCGTAGCAATCTACTAAAGAGGCCTTACCGAGCCGGAGCGATTTGATTTCGGTTCCGACCAATACGATACCGGCCGTATACTCCTCCAAAATTTCGTAGTCGTAGGATGCACGGCGGTTTTTGATCGTTATGTTGCGGTAGTCGGTCATGCTTTTGCGTCGTTGCTGCAGGTTTGAATTTCGCGACAAAGGCTCTTCAATTCGTTTACCTTAATTCCAAAGATACAAAGATAGTACAAGAGACGGGCAGATACAAACGAATTTGTTTTTCTCGTCGGGCGAAATGCCTATTTTTTTTGCAGGGGTCCCTGATACGCTGGGAAACAACAATCCGGTCGCCGAGATGTATTCAGCGACCGGATCGTTTGTAAATAGCAGGAGTTACATCCGTGCGATCATGTTGTTCAGCCAGCGGATTTTGTTGCGCAGGTAGGTTCGCATTCGTTCGATTGCTTCCGCCGAAGGTATGTTTTCGTCGCCGTTTTCGTGGCGGTTGTCGTCGATCAGGTTTTGGTCGTGTATTTTCCAGTTCTCTTCAGCGGAGTAGAGCATGTAAGCCTCTTCGTTGTCGATGAATTCATAGACGCTTTCGAGTTTCGGATAGAGTTCTTCCCATCTCTTTTTGAATTCGGCCACGAATACGGGATCTTTCATGAGGTAAGAGAACCATATGGCATTCTTGCTGACCCAGGTCCCTGAAGTACCCGGCATGAACGATTTGTAGTCGAAATCCCATACGGGACCACCGTAGAGTTTGTCGTTTCCGCGATCCTTGTACATGTAATAGCTGTTTGGACCGTTTGGTTCCGGAGTACCGGAGATTTCGTAGACGAGGAGTTGGTCGATCATGGAAGGCAGGTCGAACCATCGTTCGTAGAATTCGGTGTAATCGGTGCAGAAACGGGCCATGCTGTCGATCCCGTCGAGGTATTTGCGGGCATAGGCGAACTGCTGGTCATTACCGTCCTCTTTGTCGGGTATCTTGATGTTGGCACGGTGTGAGGATCCTGCCAGATACTCCATGACCCAACCATATTGATCGGCATCGGCACCGCGATCGAGTTCGAATACATATCCTCCGGTAATTGCTTCACCCTGGGTGTCGGTTTTACTCATCTCGGCGATATTTACTCGATTCGGGTCGATCTTGATCTGTTCGGCGAGTTGGTATACGCCTCGATGGGTCCCATTGAGAACCAGTTCCACTTGTCGGTAATGCGGAGTCCATTTGAGTCCCGTGCAGAGCGATGAGATGTAGAACGAGACTGCATTGCGCATCAGGGTTTTGTCCCGGTAGTTGGCCATCAGGACCCACCGCTTGTGTTCGGGCATGCCGAGAACCGACTGCCGGGAGGCAAGGCGGAAGTTGTAGGAGCGCTTTTTGAGGAAGGTACTCCATGTAGAGTTGCCGCGACCTTTGATTTCGATGTGCTGTTCGGCCATACCATTCATGTCGAGGTTGCCTTCGAGGCGGTAGGTCGCGCCCACCCAGACGCTTTTGCTGGTTATTTCATTGCCGGAGTCGGTGTCGATGTAGAGGATAGGGAGTCCGGTGAAGCGCAATACCCGAACGGTATATTCGCGGGAGAATCCGTTTTCGGCTATGACGCGGTATGTCACGGGTTTGGAGAAGTCGTTTGCCGTGACGCCGCTCACCTGCTCCACATTCCCGACGTAAACTTTGTATCCGTTCGTGGAGAAGGTGGCAACCAGTTGTTTGGGGTCGTCGTTGAGTTTGGCCAGACGACCTTTTACGGTTGTTTCATCGATCTCCATGGTGTAGTTGTCGGACAGGCCGGGATTCAATTCCTGGTCGAACGAGAAGGAGAGCAGTTCATTGGTCTCGGCCAAAGGACGTGCTTGCTGAACCACTTCTACCGATTTTGTGCCGGGGCCGTTGTCGAGCGACAGGGTGATGGTTGCGTTTCGTTCGACGATTTCCGGATTGGCTTCCACGAAAAGCGTCACTTCGACCTCTTGGCCTGCTTCGTATTGCGGAAGTTCGGGCGTAATCCAATCGACGTTCGGGACCACATTGAATGCGGAGTCACACGAGACGGTGAACTGGAGCGTGTCGCATCCGGAGAGGGCGTCCAGCCGTTCGGTGGAGACGGACATGTTGGCATTGAAGGCGTCTTGCAAGACGGTTATGACGGTCGACTCTTCCCATCGTGAGGAGATGAGGCGAATGAAAGTTTGGCGATTCTCATCCGTGTCGTTGACCGAAGCATGGAATCGTAAAACAAGTCCTTTCCCTTCGGTGTAGGAGGTCTGCTCTGCCGTAAGCCATTCGTCACCGGTTTCGACTTCGAATTCGATGTCGCTATCCACCCGGAGGGTGTCGTTTCCGCCGGCAAAGGGAAATTCGATCTTCATGCGCGAAGGACGAATCAGGGTAGAGGCTTCGTTCCCGTTCTGTTTGACGGTCAAAACGGCCGATTCGGAACCGTTGGTCAACGAGAAAAATATTTGTGCGGTTCGTTCGAGCGGACTGGGATTGGCTTCCACTTGGATTGGAATAGCCCGTTCTCCGGCGCTGAAGTTGGATTGTTTCAGAACGATCCAGTCGGAAATCGTACTTACGGTGAACGCATCGCTTGCCGATACCTGGACGGACATGGCGTAGGTGGTCGGAGCAAGGACGAGACGGGTCTCCGCCAGCCGGATGGATCGTCCGTCGTCAATCTTTTCTGCACTTTTATCGCAGCTTGAAAGGAGCGCGAAGGCACAGCATAGAGCGGATAAAAGTATTTTTTTCATCATTTTATTGTAGTTTGTTCTTCGGTTGTGGTCGCGATTAATTGTTGTGGTATGAATCGGTCATCCACCGGGAGCTGTTGATCTCCGTATTGATCCATTTGATACGTCCCTCGAATACGGTCCGCATTCGTTCGATGGCATCTTCGGAGGGGATGTGTTCATCTCCGTTTTCGGATCGTTCCTCCAGGTCGTACATGGCCCAGTTTGCCTCTGCTGAGTATTTCAGATACGCTTCCTGCTCGTCGATGTAGTTCAGTACGTCGGTCTGCAGTTTCGGATAGAGCACGTTCCACCGTTCGCGTACCTGCTGGCGGAACTCTTCGGAGCGGAACAGGAATTTCCACCAGGCAGCCTTTTTGTTGACCCAACTGTTTTGGGTGCCGGGCACGAAAGAGAGGAAGTCGAAATCCCAGGGTGGTCCGGCATAGAATTTCGGATCGTCTTTGTCTTTGTAAAGGTAGAGGCTGTAGGGGCCGCGGGCCGGTTCGGGGGTCGCGGTGAGCTCATAGACGAACCAGTCATCGATGAACGAGTTCATGTCGACATACGTGGAGAATACCTCCGAGAAATCGCCTCCGTTGTTGCAGATGGCCTCTTCGGCTTCGTGGAAGTAGTTCTCTATGTAGTTGAACTGCGAAGAGTTGCCGTCTTCCTTGTCCGGAATCTTTACGTTTACGCGGCTGTAGTTGCCACTGGTGAGGTCTCCTATGATGTAATGCGATCGGAACGAGTGTACATCGCCGTCTCCGTATTGATCGATTTCCAGAATATATCCGCCGGTGATGGCTGCGCCAGAGGTCTCTGTCGGGGCCATTTCGTTGATGTTCACGCGGTTTTCATCGATCCGTATCTGTTCACAAAGCAGGTATGTTCCCCGGTGCGTTCCGTTGAGGATCAGTTCGACCTGTTCCGAACGGGGCGTCCATGCGATACCCGGACAGAGCTGCGATATTTTGAATGCGACGCTGTTACGCATGAGGGTTTTGTCGCGGTAATTGCCGATCAGGCACCACCGTTTGTGTTCGGGCATGCCGAGCACCGGTTGGCGCGACGGGAGTCGCATGTTGTAGGAGCGTTTTTTGAGGAAGGTTCCCCAGGAGGAGTTTCCGCGTCCCTTGACTTCGATCTGGAGCTCGTCGAATCCGTTGAGCGAGGTGTTTCCCTCCAGATGGCAGACGGCGCCTTCCCAGACATCTTTGCTGGCGATTTCGTTGCCTGAGTAGGTGTCTATATAGAGAATCGGAAGTCCGGTGAAACGCATGAGTGTAATGGTGTAGGAGCGAATCGATCCGTTCTCTGCCATTACTTGATAGGTTACCGGTTTGGAGAAGTCGTTGACCGTGACGCCGCTCTCCTGTTCTACGCCATTCACCGTGACGCGATAACCGTCGGTCGTAAATTCGGCCTTCAAAGCGGAGAGCGATGCGAGGGTGGGGGAGCGTCCTTCGAACGTGTTGGGTTGTTCGCCCGGCGAGAGTTCGATGTCTTTCTCCAGGATCGGGTTGTTGGCTCGTGAGAAGCGGAATGAGAGCAGTTCATTCTTGTCGGAGGCCGGTTTGGCTGCCTGTTTGATTCGTAGAACGGCCTGCGTACTGTCCGTTGCGGTGAACGTGATGAGCGCTGCGCGTTCGGCGAAAGTCTCGTTCGGATTGACGGTGATTTCGACGGTTTGATTTCTTCCGGGTCCGAGCTCGAGCGGATTGCATGCAACCCATTCCGCGTTGCTCTTGATGGTTACGAGCGTGTCGGTAGAGACGAGAGTTGACAGTTGGCCTCCGCTATAATCGGCTTGCAACACGGTATCCGAGAGCGAGAGTTCGGCTTTCCAGTGGGCGGCCTGACGGATCGACAGGGAGACCGAGTCGGGTTCTCCGTCGATGGTGCGGAACCAAACCGTCGAGGTGCGCGATTCGAAAGAGGTATTCTTTTCCAACTGGAAGACGATGACATAGCCTTCGCCTGCTTCGTAGGCTGTCCGATCACATTTCACCCAGCTGTCGTCGATGTAGATTCCGAAAGCTCTTTCTGCCGAGACCAGCAGAGAGAGTGAGGCTGTGTCGGCTTCAGCCCGTAAGGCATTGACGGATAGTTGGATGGATCGGGCGTCCGGATTGCCTTTCTGGTTGATGACAACCACGCCTTGTGCTCCGTATGAATCGGTGAAAATGATTTGGGCCTGACGGGCTTTCGAGCTCGGATTGCTGCTTACCGAAAGGCGCAGGGAGAGGGTTCCGCCTGCATAGCTGTTTTCCAGTCCGCTGATCCAATCCGCATCGACCGATGCGGTCAGGGGTTCTTCGCTTTGGATGGAGAACTGTACGGTAGATTGTTGGTATCCGAGAAGGAAAGAGTTGGGTTGGATATTGATCGATCCTTCCGTATCGCTGTCGTTTTGACAACCGATGAAAAACAGGCAAAGCGTGATGATTGTGAAAAGGGTACGTCTCATATATTGTGGGGAGGAGAGCGTTTGTAATCAGTTTGTTAAACGATAAATGGGGCTTCTGAACAGGTTGAATTAGGGGTTTGATTTGTATTGTCAATAGACAATTTAAACAAAAATAGAGATTTTTCTCGATTTTGGCACTATTCGGATGCTATTTTTAGTCGGTTCGATTCATTTTTGTGTCAGATGGTTCGAGGCGTCTGTCAGGGCCAGGGAGAGGATGCGGAGTGGGAGAAAAGAGTATCGGGAAGAAAAATTTTTCTATTTTTGCTTGAAAATTCAAATTTTACCGGTTATGGTTTATACGGTCGTTGTACTCACTATCGTCGCCTATTTGCTCGGATCGATTCCCAGTGCTGTCTGGATCGGGCAACATTTTTACGGAATCGATATCCGCGAACATGGTAGTAAAAATGCCGGGACGACCAATATGCTTCGTGTGCTCGGTCGTCGTGCAGCACTGCCCGTTTTTGTCATCGACTTCATGAAGGGATTCCTTGCCGTGACGCTGTCCGATCTGATTGCGTATGATCCGGAGGTTCACCCCAATTTTATTTACAATGTGAAGATTCTGCTTGTGGTTGCGGCGGTATTGGGCCATATTTTCCCGCTTTTCGCCAATTTCAGAGGCGGTAAGGGGGTTGCCACGTTGGCTGGAGCTGTGATGGGGGTCTATCCTCCGGCGGTTTTGCTTTGTCTTGGCGTATGGTTCGGGGTCCTGATGTTTACGCACTACGTTTCGCTCAGTTCGATGATTGCCGGGTGCATGTTCCCGGTTTTTATTCTTATTTCACCACGCACCAATCAGAGTCCGACGCTGATCGTATTCTCGTTCCTGGTGGCCATTCTGTTGCTGGTGACCCACCGCAAAAACATTCGGCGTCTGCGTGAGGGAACCGAGTCGAAAATTTATATCTGGAAACGGCCCGGTCAACGTCCGCCTCGTCCGGAAGCCTGAACGGTCGGCTCGGAATTTGTTTTGCAAAATTCCTTTTTTATGTTAGATTTGCATAGGGCGATTCTTCGGCAGGATGCCGGAATGCCCCATGGAAAATCTCTTTGTATGTTGTTGTACCAAAAAATCTTACGCTGATGTTGAAAGAGAATCTCATCAAGATATACGAGGCGAGTTTTCGGAATAACCGGGAGCTGCCCGCCCTGACCGACTATTTCAAACGGGAGACATTTTCCTATTACGAGGTAGCCAAACAGGTCGCCAAACTGCACTTGTTGTTCGAGAAGGCGAAGATTCATCGAGGCGACAAGATCGCGTTGTTGGGGCGCAATAATCCACGATGGTGTATTACCTATATTGCGACCATTACGTACGGTGCGGTGATCGTGCCGATTCTTCAGGAGTTCAGCGCGCCCGACATCATTCACATCATCAACCATTCCGACAGCAAACTGCTCTTTCTGGGAGACAACTTTTGGGACAACATCGAAGAGGATCAGATCGAACATGTCGAAGCCGTCTTTTCGCTGACCGATTTTCACTGTATTTATGAACGTGGCGGTCATTCGCTCACCAATTTCCAGGAGCAGATCACCCGTCATTATCGGGCGCGTTACAAAAGAGGGTTTACGGCCGAAGATATTTGTTATCCCGAGATTGCGAACGGTGAAGTGGCTCTGATCAACTATACTTCGGGAACGACGGGTTACAGCAAGGGTGTGATGCTGACGCTCAACAATCTGACGGGTAATGTGAAGTTCGCGCTCGATCAGAATATCTTTTTCCGAGGGAGCCGGGTTCTCTCTTTCCTGCCATTGGCCCATGCCTACGGTTGCGCATTCGATTTCCTTTCGCCTTTGGCCGAGGGCAGTCACATTACCCTGCTCGGTAAAATCCCCTCGCCGAAGATTTTGATCGAAGCGATGCAGGAGGTGCGGCCCCATCTGATCTGTTGCGTGCCGTTGATCCTCGAGAAGATCTATCGGAAACAGGTGGTTCCCATGCTGGAGAAGGGCATGATGCGGGTGGCCTTGAAGCTGCCGTTGCTCGATACGGCCATCTACTCCACCATTCGCCGCAAGTTGCTCGATGCGTTTGGTGGTGAGGTGGAGCAGTTCATTGTGGGCGGTGCTCCCATGAACGAAGAGACCGAGGAGTTCCTCATGCGGATCAAGTTCCCGATCACGATCGGCTACGGCATGACCGAATGTGCGCCGTTGATCAGTTACGTTTGGTGGGAGAAATTCAAGGCCGGATCGTGCGGGACTTACCTGAAGGATCATTTGCAGGTGGAGATCGATTCTCCCGATCCGGAACATACGGCCGGCGAGATTCTCGTGCGGGGCGAGCATGTGATGAAGGGGTACTACAAAAATGCAAAGGCGACGCAAGAGGTTCTCGATGCAGACGGATGGCTCCATACGGGCGATATCGGCACGATGGATCCCGACGGTACGATCTACATTCGGGGCCGCAGCAAGACGATGATTCTGGGCCCCAGCGGACAGAATATCTACCCGGAGGAGATCGAGGCGAAACTCAACGGCCTCTATCTGGTGATGGAGTCGTTGATCGTACAGCGTGAGGGGAAACTCGTTGCACTCATCTATCCGGATTACGATCAGGCGCAGATCGATGGAATTCCGGAGACCGATCTCCCGGAGGTGATGCAGCGCAATCTGGCGGAGCTCAATACTTTGGTGGCGCCTTACGAACGGGTCGCCAGCGTGGTGATCTATCCGACCGAGTTTGAAAAGACGCCGAAGAAGAGTATCCGACGCTATCTGTATCAGTTGTAACTCCCGCTTGTCGTGAAGGCGACAGGACGTTTGGGATTCCATCGAATTTTCTCCGGAGAGGTGGAGCGGTAACGAAGAGTTTCGGTAAGAACGGATTCTGTGCCATCCAGGAATTCTCGAACGATTCCGGGCCCTCGTGGAAACGATGTTTTTGCCCGTTGGAACAGCGATTTCCCGTTGTGTTTACCGCAGTACAACGAGTGTAAAAATAGTGCCGACGCTGCACTTTGCGGCGTCGGCATTTCTATTTTCGAGTTTTTTGCTCCGTGCTGCCGGAGGGGTAAGGATCTCTACAGGTAGGTTTTGAGCAGCTGGTCCATCTCTTGCTGCATTTCGGCGGCTTTAGCGGCTGCCGCTTCGGCAAATCGTTCCGAAGAGTCGGCATAGAGGATTCCTCGCGAGGAGTTGACCAACAGGCCGCATTGGGGAGACATGCCGAAGGCCGCCGTGTCGTGGAGACTGCCACCTTGGGCACCGACCCCCGGAACGAGCAGGAAGTGTTCCGGAACGATTTTTCGCACTTCACTCAGGATGAAAGCCTTCGTGGCACCGATGACGAACATCGTATTCTCCTCCGTCCCCCAATTGCGGGCGGTTTCGAGTACCAGTTGGTAGAGGGGGCGTCCGTCGGCGAGCCGCTGCATTTCGAAATCATCGGCACTCGGATTGGACGTAAGTGCGAGGATGACCGACCATTTCCCGGGATATTTTAAAAAGGGTTCCACCGTATCGCGCCCCATGTAGGGCGATAGCGTCACGCCGTCGGCCAACTCTCTTTCGAAGAAGGCGCGGGCGTAGAGGGCCGAAGTATTCCCGATGTCGCCACGTTTGGCGTCGGCCAGGATCAGGATTTCAGGGTAACGATCCCGGATGTATTGGCAGGTAGCCTCGAAATCGGCCATGCCGGCGGCGCCGCGCTCTTCGTAGAAAGCGAGATTGGGTTTGAAGCAGACCGCATAGGGGGCCGTTGCGTCGATGATGGCGCGGTTGAAAGCCATGACGCCCTCTTCGGAGCCGGCCAGCGGAGCCGGCAATCGACGGGGGTCGGTGTCGAGTCCCACGCAGAGGAAGCTGCGTTTGCGTTGGATTTCGGAGAAGATATCCGCTCGGGTCATTGTGTTTAGAATTTGTTTTCCGACTCTTTGAGCCGTTCTGCGTTTTCGGCGACGATCAGGTGGTCGATGCAATCCTGTATGTCACCGTCCATGAAGGCGCCGAGGTTGTACATGGTGTAGTTGATCCGGTGGTCGGTTACGCGGCCTTGCGGATAGTTGTAGGTTCTGATTTTGGCGCTTCGGTCGCCCGTGGAGACCATCGTCTTGCGTTTCGAAGCGATCTCGTCGAGGTATTTCTGGTATTCGAGGTTGAAGATGCGGGTCCGCAACTCTTCGAGGGCTTTGTCGAAGTTTTTGAGCTGCGACTTTTGGTCCTGGCATTGTACGACGATACCTGTCGGGATGTGGGTGAGTCGGATGGCGGAATAGGTAGTGTTCACCGATTGTCCGCCGGGACCCGATGCGCAGAAGGTGTCCTTGCGGATGTCATTCATGTCGAGGTTGATGTCGAACTCTTCGGCTTCCGGGAGTACGGCCACGGAGGCAGCGGAGGTGTGGACCCGTCCCTGGGTTTCGGTCTGCGGGACACGTTGCACGCGATGGACCCCCGATTCGTATTTCAATACGCCGTAGACGCCGGTTCCGGTCACTTTGAGCACCACCTCCTTGTATCCGCCCGAGCTGCCTTCGCTCTGGCTGTTGATTTCGTAGTGCCAGCCGCGATTCTCGATGTAACGGGTATACATTCTCAGCAGGTCTCCGGCAAAGATGGCGGCTTCGTCGCCTCCCGTTCCGCCCCGGATCTCGAGGATGGCGTTCTTGTCGTCCTGCGGATCTTTGGGAATGAGGAGCAGTTTGATCTCCTCTTCGAGTTTTTCGAGTTTGGGTTCGAGTTCTGCGATCTCGGCGCGGGCCATTTCGCGGAACTCCTCGTCCTTCTCGTTGGCGACCACGTCTTTGGCCTCCTGCAGATTGCTGTATGCCGTACGATATTGTTCGCTTGCCTCGATGATCGGCTGCAACTCCTTGTATTCTTTATTGAGTTGGACGAATTGTTTCATGTCGCCCAATACATCGGGATCGCTCATTTTCTGACTGATCTCTTCGTATTTGGCTTTCAATCCGTCGAGTCGTTCGAGAATGATGTTCTCTGCCATGGTGGTCTCCTTTTTTGTTGCGATGGGATGTTGCCGGTCCGAAATCGGTATGGATGCCTTGAGGGTCATTCCGATGGGGATTCAGCGATGTTCCGGGCTACAAAGATAACACAACCTCTTTGCAAATGCAAAAGCTCGGTCGGTTTCTCTTGTCGAATCTCGTCCGGTCTTTTTTTCGGGATGCGGGGAATGTTCCGTTATCGGGCGAAAAACTTCGGATCGGGAGCGATAAAAGAACGGGACACTGTTTGCGATTGCTTTTGCCAAGTGTTATCTTTGTACACGATGACCACGGAGAGACGACAGATGACGCTTACGGAGCTTCAGCGGCTCGTGAAACGGAGACTCGACGAAGCCTTCCCGCTGCCGGTATGGGTAGTTGCGGAGATTTCGGAGATGAAGGTCAACTACTCGGGCCACTGTTATCTGGAGCTGGTGGAGAAGGGCGGTGCGGATTCCATTCCGCAGGCTCGTGCCAACGCCGTGATCTGGCGGACCCATTTTCCGTCGATTGCGACGGCCTTCCGTATGGTTACGGGCAGCGAACTGGCTGTGGGACTGAAGGTATTGCTGAAGGTGGTCGTGTCGTATCATGAACTCTACGGATTTTCGTTGCAGGTGAACGACATCGATCCATCCTATACGTTGGGCGACTGGGAGCAGCAGCGGCAGCAGACCATCGCGCAGCTGCAGGCCGATGGGGTGTTCGACATGAATCGCGAGTTGGAGATGCCGCTGGTTCTGCAGCGTATCGCGGTGGTCTCGTCGCGTCAGGCGGCCGGGTTCCGCGATTTCATGCAGGAGTTGGATCGTGCTCCCTATCGTTTCCGGATCACGCTTTTCGATGCATTCATGCAGGGTGCGGGGGCGGAGTCTTCGATTGTGGAGGCGTTGGAGGCGATTGCTGCGCGGATGGAAGAGTTCGATGCGGTGGTGATGATCCGGGGCGGAGGGTCGCAGAGCGATCTCTCCTGTTTCAACTCCTACCGGCTTTGCAGCCATGTGGCACAGTTTCCGCTTCCGGTGTTGACGGGGATCGGTCACGATAAGGACCAGAGTGTTGCCGACATGGTGGCGGCGCGCATGTTGAAGACCCCTACGGCGGTAGCGACCTTTCTCGTGGAGGAGATGGCGCAGTTCGATGCGTGGCTCGACGGACGTCGCGCGGAGATCGAGACGGTGGTGTCTGCCTGGCTGCAGCATCAGCGCGAGCGGTTGGAGCGGGCCGCTCAGGGAACGGCCGAGGCGGCGGTGGGAATGACCCGGCGGATGGAACTTCGTCTCGAGCGGCTTCAGGGGGAACTCGTCCGTCGTAAGGAGGAGTTGTTGATTCGCAGCTCGACCCGCCTTTCGATGGCGGTCGAACGGCTTCGGGAGCGGACGGCCCATCTGTTCGAACGGCAGCGTGAACGGATTGCGGCGGCCGAAAAGATTGTGGCGGTGCGCAGACCCGAACAGATCCTGCGTTTGGGTTTCGCTATCGTGCGCATGGGCGGTCGGGCCGTTCATGAGGCTTCGGCCCTTCATTCGGGAGACGAGGTTACGCTGACGTTGGGCCGCGGAGAAAGAAGAGCTAAAATTACCGATCATGGAGAAAAATAAACCGGGCTATGCCGAGGCGATGGCCGAGGTGGAGGCCATTTTGGAGAAGTTCAACCAGGGTGCGATGGATGTCGACACGTTGGCAGCCGAAGTACGGCGGGCGACGGAGTTGATCCGTTGCTGCAAGGAGCGTTTGGCGAAGGCCGAGCGGGAGGTGAACGAGGTATTGAACGAAGAGAACGACGGCAATGAAAAAAGTTGTTAAGTTTTTGTTGAATCGCGTACCGCGACCGGTCGTACAACGCATGGCCGGTTGGGCCGTTCCGGTTGTGGGGGCGTTGTTTTATGCGGGGCGTCGCGTGCAGTGTCCCGTGTGCGGACATCGCTACCGCAAGATGATGCCTTACGGCTATGTTTCACCCCGGGCCAATGCATTGTGCCCTCATTGCCTGGCTCTGGAAAGGCATCGTTTGCTGTGGCTCTATCTCGAGCGGGAGAGCGATCTTCTTCGGAGCGATCCCCCGTTGAAGTTCCTGCATATTGCGCCGGAGGTGTGTCTCATGCGTAAATTCCGGAGGCATTACGACGGGGCGAACCGGGCGCGTTACGTGACGGCCGATCTGGAGAGTCCCTTGGCGGAGGTGAAGATGGATGTGCAGGCGATCCCCTTTCCCGATGAGACGTTCGATGTCATCTTCTGCAACCACATTCTCGAACATGTCGACGATGATCGGTTGGCCATGCGCGAGATGTTTCGTGTGATGCGCCGGGGCGGTTGGGGCATCATGCTCTCTCCGGTCGATCCGGCATTGCAGGCTACGTTCGAGGACGATTCGATCACCGATCCGGCCGAACGCACTCGGGTGTTCGGACAGTACGACCATCGGCGCAACTATGGTCGGGATTATGCCGATCGTCTGCGCGAAGCGGGGTTCGAGGTCGAGGAGAACGATTATGTACGTCGACTTTCTCCGGACGAAGTAGCGCGGTATGCGCTTCGCAGCGAGGTGATTTACGTGGTGCGCAAACCGGCCGGAGCGTAGAACGGTATCCCGGGCGTTTCCGAATCGCGTGAGCCGATGCGAGGGGATGCGACCCTCTTGGGTCGGGCTGGTTTGGTCGGATGTCGTGCGAAAGAGCTCGATCGGTGGGTTACGCGTGACGAAAAAAAGAGATGAAAAAAGGCAGGATCGTTCCTGCCTTTTTGTTGTGCATGCGGCGCAATCAGCGATGAGCCGATTGCCTCCGATGCCGATTGATTTGCCTGGATGAACTCTTACAGAGTGGTTATCTCGCAATAGGCGTCGTATTGTCTGAGCACCTTTTTTACGAACCCGATCGTCTGGCGGCTGTCGGAAAATTGTCCGCATTTTACCGCCTCGTCATCGAAATATTCGGGTTCGGATTTGAGTGTCAGGTAACGGGCCACAACCTCCCAGGAGTTGGGATTCTCTCCATACTTCAGGGCCAGTCTGCGTGCGTCGAGCACATGTCCCATGCCGCAGTTGTAGCTGGCGAGTATGATGCTCAATCGATCCTGTTCCGGCATTCCTTTCGGGAAGCGGAAGGTGTTTTCGATATATCCCAGCAACTCCACTCCGAGCCAGACATTGACGCTCGGTTCGGTGATTTGCGTCTCGTCTACCCGGAACTGGCGGGCGACGACCGGCATGATCTGCATCAGTCCCTGAGCCCCTTTGTTCGAGACGCTTTGGGGATCGAATTGCGATTCTGCGCAGGCGATGGCGGAGATGAGTCGCCAGTCGCGACCTTCGCGTTCGGCGATCGTGCGGATCACCTCATCGTAGGGGGAGATCAGATAATTGGCCTGGAGAATTTTTCGGGACCAGAGGTCTTCCATCTGGGAGTAGGGTACGAACGGACGTACCTCTCCGGAGTTGTCCAGTGTGTAATTGGCGTTGTAATCCAGATAGAAAAGCGCCGTTTGAGCGGAATTTTCCGCATTGAAATCGTTCGGATTCGATTCCGAGCAGCCTCCAGCAAGGATGGCTGCAGTCATCCACAATGAAAAATAAAAACGTTTAAACATTACATGGTTCGCTGTGGGCAGCTTACCGTGAGCAATGAGAGCCTTTTAATCGTAGAAGGACCACGAGAAGCCGATTTTGAATATCCGCGGATTGAGCGGATAGTGTGCCACCTGGAAGTAGTTCCTCTGTCCCCAGAGGTCCTGGTTCCAGTGTTCGAGTTTCAGGAGGATCCTCATTCGTTTCCATTTGGCTGTGACGAATGCGTCCAGCAATACGTAGTTGCCATACTCTTTCTCCCGCTGGTTGTAGAATTGCGCGGTGGCAGGGTTGTAACCGAAGGCGTAGTAGGGGGTGTTGTAGCGCCCGTCTATGCCGATTTGCAACCGCAATACGTTTTTCACCACGTTGAATTCGTAGTAGTAGGAGAGGAAAGCGCTGACCAACGGAACGGGAACGACTCGTTGATTTGTGCTCCATTGCATCAATACCCGATGATTCAGATGTAGGCCGCCGAGGCCTATATCCTCTTGAAGATACAGACCCGAGACGCTGACACTTCCGGAGGCTTGGGCCGGCACACCGTATTCGTTCCAATAGATTTTGTTTTGGACGATGCTTTGGTGGCCGCCCGCTTCCAGACCCCATTGGGGTGCGGAAAGCGTAACGTCGAAACGGGTCTCAATCTCGTTCGAGAACGAGTTGAACCACGCAAAGTGGTTCGAGAAGTAGTTTTCCGTCCAATATCCCGGTGAGCGGTGCTCGAAGAGGAATCGGCCGGAGAGGGTGATGGGCTTCTCCTTTACGAATGCCCGGAGCGCGGCATTGGCTCCGATACGCAGGTCTCCCTGCCGGTATCCGAAAGGATGGATTTTCAGGTCCGCCCCCCAGTCGAAATAGCGTTTGATTTTACCCTCGATGGAGCCGTAGGCGTAGTAGCTGACTTTGTTTTCGCCCTTGTGGTTCCCTGTCAGGTAGCGGTCCATTCCGAACTGGTAGTAGTGGTGTACGTCGACTCCCACGCCGCCGTTGACCAGACCGATGACGCCGTTGCGGTCCCAGGGCTGGATCTGCAGGAAGACCCGGTTCGAGAGCAGGCTTTCGAAGATCGAGTCGTTCGACTGCTGGGGGTTGATGTACCAGTTTTCGTAGAAGTTATGTTTTTTGCCTTCGAGGTCGGTGTAGGTAGCGCCCTCGTAGGTGTCGGTATATTTGCGGAACCAGCGGTTGTATTGAATCGAGTGGCCGATGAAGACGGCCGACATGTCGGCGATGGAGAAATCTTCGTCGGTGAGCCTTCGGAAGGGGAAGGCGAACGATTGCACGAGGTAGTAGGAGTTGTTTTTGATCGTATTGCGGGCATCGGAGAGTTTCATCGGGATGTTCGACTCCAGCTCGTAGTTGATCAGCGAGTCCACAATGGCCCGGTCGTCCACCACGCCGCCGTTTTCACGGGCTTTTACGGAGTTGTAGATGTAGCCGGCATGCACGCTGTAGCGTCGTCCCGTATGGGAGAAGGCGAGCGAGAGCGATTTGTCGCGGGTCTGTTGCCAGGTGTATTGTCCGCGGGTTCCCCGGCTTCGGTAGTCGAGGTTGAATCCGGTCGAGGGGGTGACGTTTTGGGCGTGCGTCACGATAAGGTCCTCTTCCAGGTAGCGTTTTTGTCCGGCGGAGGTGTAGGCGAGTTGGGTAAAGGGCCGTTTGACGTTGAAAAAGCGGGCGGTTTCCGGGGTGACGAAGTAGGAGTAGAACGCGCTGGCGAATTCGTAGTTCCGTTGTTGCGGCCGGTCGAAATAGTTGAGGGGTATGGTGGCTCCGCCGTAGTTGCCGAGGTATGCATCGCCGACCCCGTTACGCAGGAAAGGATACTGCACCTGCAAAAGGTTTTGTGTCGTGTCGATGTCTATCACGGAGATCTCGTTGTACGATGGGTTGACGTTCCAAGCGAAGGTGAGTCTCGATCGTACCGTATCGCTGAAGAAGTAGGATGTGAGGGGTTTCCGTTCGCGTTTTTTCTTCACCGTGTCGGCGGGTGTCGAGCCGTCCGTATTCTCTTGGAAGAAGGGGTTCGAACTGTTGGGCATCTCCGTGCTGTATTCCTGAGCCGCTGTGTACAAGGGGGAGAGGCACATCGCCCCTATCAGCAATGCGGTGCAGAATTTCATCCAGGTACGGAGCATGCTCATCTTACAAAAAACGGCGCAAAGTTAATCAATTTTTCGATTCTTGCTTTCTGCGGAGGCTCTGGAGTGTGAAACGGATGGTTGAGACTACGATGTAGAGTGCGATGATCCAGGGTACGCCGGCCGTCCGGAAGAGGATAAGCAGTAGGACCGAGCCGAGCAGGAAACTGTAGCGCAGTTCGTTTCCTCGCCATCCGAACCCATTGAATTTGAGTGAAAACATCCGGATGGGGGAGATGAGCAGCCACGACAGAAGCAGCGCCAGCACCAGGATCGGGATGCGTGCGAGGGAGAGTGTTCCGGTTGCGACGAGTGCGCCGAGCGAGGCGATGAGAAGGGCATTGGCCGGCGTGGGCAGGCCGACGAATTCCGTGTGTTGGGTCTGGTCGATGTTGAATTTGGCCAGTCTCAGCGAGGAGAAAGCCGCCACGATCCAGACCAGATGGCCGAGTCCGTCCGATAGGGCGGGGTTTGTTCCGGCCCACGGTTCGGCCTGGTTGTAGAGTACGAAGAGCACCGAGGCGGGAGCAACACCGAAACTGACGATGTCGGAGAGCGAGTCGAGTTGTACGCCCAGTTCGGAGTATTGTTTCAGGAGTCTGGCCGCGAAGCCGTCGCAGAAGTCGAATACGGCGGCTACCACGATTGCCAGAAAGGCAGCGGGGAGGTTGTCGTAACGGAGTGCGAAGAGTATGGCCAGGACACCGCACACGAGATTGGCGAGCGTGAGCAGATTGGGAAACGTAAACAGTCGTATCTTCATGGCGGAAATAAAACATTAAATTGGTGCAAAGGTAGGTATTTTTCGAAGATTATCACTACATTTGCTCTATAGCCTCGGTTTGGACGGGGTGCATAATATAAACCTATGGACAGCAACAATTATTGTGTCATCATGGCCGGCGGGATCGGGAGCCGTTTTTGGCCGATTAGCCGCATCGAACGGCCCAAGCAGTTTCTTGATATCCTCGGTACGGGGAAGACCTTCATACGCAGTACCTACGAACGTTTCGCCAACTTCATTCCGCGCGAGAATTTTCTCGTGGTGACCAACGAACAGTATCGGGCGCTGGTGGCGGAGCAGATTCCCGAACTGGCCCCTCATCAGATCCTTGGCGAGCCGCTCGGACGTAATACGGCTCCCTGCATAGCCTATGCCGCATTTCATCTTCGTGCGATGAATCCGGAGGCGACCATGATCGTCGCTCCGTCGGATCATCTGATTCTCAATGAGGCAGAGTTCGTGACGGCCATGAAGGAGTGCGTGGCGTTCGTGCGTTCCCACCACAACATCATGACCATCGGAATCGAACCCACACGTCCCGATACGGGCTACGGCTATATTCAGATCGCCGAGCGGAACGGGATTGTACCGGTCAAGACCTTCACCGAGAAGCCCAACGAAGAGTTGGCCAAGGCATTCGTGGCGAGCGGCGAGTTCTTTTGGAATTCCGGTATCTTCATTTGGGAGTTGCCCACCATCCTGGAGGCTTTTCGCAACTATCTGCCGGAGATGTACCAGCTTTTCGAGTCGGAGGCGGATCGGTTCAATACGCCGGATGAGGTGGCGGCCATTGCGCGGATCTATCCCGAATGTCGCGGCATATCGATCGACTACGGTGTGATCGAGAAGGCGGAGAACGTTTACGTGCGTTGCAGCAGTTTCGGGTGGAGCGACGTCGGTACGTGGGGTTCGCTTTACCAGTATCTCGGGAAGGATGACAAGGGGAATGCGGCTCCGGCAGGGGCGGTGCTCAACGATACGGCGAATTGTCTGGTGAAGGCACCCGAAGGCAAATTGGTTGTGATCGACGGATTGCAGGACTGCATCGTGGTCGACACGCCCGACGTGCTGATGATCTGCCCTAAAAATAAGGAGCAGGAGATCAAGCAGATGACGAACTATCTGAAATTCAACGGAGGAGAAAAATTCTTGTAGGCCTCTCTCCGGACAGCGACAAGGCGGCCGACCTGCGGACAGGGGCCGCTTTTTTTATTGCGGATTCTGCTCTTTGGGGAGAGAATCCGAATCGGGATGGAAGTATTCGATACGTTCCTGAATTGCGTCCGAGGCGCGACGGCTGATGTATCCCCAGCGCAGGGCGATGCCGATCAGCAGCATGATGATCAGCAACAGCATGATCTTTTCCCTTCGGGAGAGTGACTTGAACCACTTCATTCCGTTCGTTTTTATTTTTGAGTTACATGAGCAAAATGAGGCTGGCGGCCATGATGACCATTCCGGCGATCAGTCCGTATATGGCGAGGTGGTTTTCGCCGTATTCCCGTGCGGCGGGAAGCAGTTCGTCGAGCGAGATGTAGACCATGATGCCGGCCACGGCCGCAAAGACAATCTGCATCAGCAGGGGCGAGAGGAACGGCATCAGAATGAGATAGGCGACGATAGCCCCTACGGGTTCGGCCAGTCCAGAGAGGAACGAGAACCAGAAGGCGCGTCGTTTGTTGCCGGATGCGGCGTAGATGGGTACCGACACGGCGATTCCCTCGGGAATGTTGTGGATGGCTACGGCGATGGCGATGGCGATTCCGGTTTCCGGTTCGGCCAGTCCCGACATGAAGGTGGCGATACCTTCCGGGAAGTTGTGGATGGCGATGGCCAGCGCCGTGAGCAGCCCCATGCGGTGGAGTTTGTGATGGTGGTGCGAATCGTCGGTCAGCTCTTCGACCGAATGGAGTTCGTGGGGGTTCTCTGTTTCGGGGACGGTTTTATCGATGAGCAGCGAGAGCAGGATGCCTCCGAAAAAGGCGGCAGCCACTACCCAGTTGCCTGTGCCGGTACCGAGCATCGTCTCCAGATTGCCGCGTGCTTCGTAGAGCAGCTCCATGAAGGAGATGTAGATCATGACGCCGGCCGAAAGACCGAGCGAGAAGGAGAGAAATTTACGGTTGGTGCTCTTCGACAGGAACGCAATGACACTGCCGACCCCTGTTGCGAGGCCGGCAAAGAGCGAGAGCCCGAGGGCATAGAGAACTTCCGGTTGCACGTCAGTTGACCTTCATGGGGAACTTGACGGCGGCCAGATCGGCATTCGCCTTGTCGATCTTGTCGGCGAGTTCCGCCTTGAACCGGATCACTTTTTTGCGGAGTTCGGCATCGCCCGTAGCGAGGATCTGACAGGCGAGTATGGCGGCGTTCTGGGCTCCGTTGAGGGCGACCGTGGCCACAGGTATGCCGGAGGGCATCTGAAGGATCGACAGGATGCTGTCCCATCCGTCGATCGAGTTTGAGGACCGGATGGGTACTCCGATCACCGGCAGGGGGGTCGATGCGGCGATGACGCCCGGCAGGTGGGCCGCTCCGCCGGCTCCGGCGATGATCACCTCGATGCCGCGTTCGGCAGCCTCCTCGGCGAATTTGGCTACAAGCTGGGGGGTGCGATGGGCGGAAAGTGCATTGATTTCATACGGTATTTCCATGCGGTCGAGGAATTTTGCGGCAGCCTCCATGACCGAAAGGTCGGAGGTGCTTCCCATGATGATGCTGACTCTGGCTCTCATTTTTGTCGTATTTATCGGACTTTGTTGTTCGTTTTTCGCGGGAGAATAATTAACTTCGCAAAGTTAATCGTTTTATCCGGAACTCCCAAGAGGCGGGTTCCTCCATTTTAACCCTCTGCAACCATGAACAGTAGTGACAAAAAACGGGTGAAGCTTCACGACAGGACCTTCGAAGTGATGATTCCCGGCAGCGAGATCGATAAGGCAATTTCGGCGGTAGCCGAGCGGATCAATCGCGACTATCGCGATCAGGAGACCCCTCTTTTCCTGGGCGTGCTCAACGGTTCGTTCATGTTCATGTCGGAGTTGATGAAGAAGATCGATTTCAATTGCGAACTTTCGTTCGTGAAACTGGCTTCGTACAGCGGTACCAATTCTACGGGCGAGGTACAGGAGCTGATCGGTCTGAAAAACAACATCGAAGGGCGTAACGTGATTATTGTGGAGGACATTGTCGATACGGGCGAGAGCATCGAGCATCTGATCCGTTCGCTGGTCGGTCACAGGCCGAAGAGCATCGAAGTGGTGACGCTCTTTTTCAAACCCGGTTCTTACAGCAAGGAGTTCCCCATCAAATATAGCGCCATGAGCATCGGCAATGAATTCATTGTCGGGTTCGGTCTCGATTACGATCAGCTCGGGCGCAATCTGAAGGATATTTACGTGGTTGTAGATGATTGAGGATATTTGGCAGGGCGGCAAGGTTCTCCCGCTTGTGGAGGATTTCTACACGATTCAGGGCGAGGGGTTCCACACGGGTTGGGCGGCCTATTTCATCCGGTTGGGCGGTTGCGACGTCGGGTGTCGCTGGTGCGATGCCAAGATGACGTGGAACGTGAAGGCGCATCCGCCCGTACCGATTTCCGAGATTGTGGCGCGGGCGGCATCCTATCCGGCCCGTTCGATCGTGATTACGGGCGGAGAGCCGCTCCTCTATCCGTTGGCTCCTCTGACCGGGGAGCTTCATGCGCGCGGACTCGAGATATTTCTGGAGACCTCCGGGTCGCATCCGTTCAGCGGGACGTTCGATTGGGTCTGCCTTTCGCCCAAAAAACAGATGCCCCCGTTGGATGAGGCGTTTGCCCGGGCCGATGAACTGAAGGTGATCGTCGAGGGAGCAGCGGATATCGACTGGGCGATGGCATGTGCGGAACGGGTCGGGAAAGAGTGTCTGCTCTTTTTGCAGCCGGAGTGGAGCCGTCGCGAGGAGGCGATGCCGCTGATTGTGGAGCATATTTTGAAGCACCCCCGTTGGCGGGCCTCGCTGCAGACCCATAAATACATGCATATTCCGTAGATGAAGGCGTTTCTCGACAGACTGCTCGGTTTGGTGACCGGACGTTATAAGGTGCTGGCCATTTTGGTTGTGGCATTGGTGCTGGTACTTTTCGGCCGCGATATCGTGGAGTCGATCCGTTTGCGTGGGCAGATCCGGGAGCTGGAGCGGCGGAAAGCCTATTACCAGAATCGCATCGAGGAGGACAGCACACTGCTCGAAAATCTGCGCGATCGCGACTTCCTGGAGCGTTACGCCCGGGAGAAATACCTCATGCGGGCCGAAGGCGAGGAGATCTATATCATACGGGAGTAAATCAGCCACTTCCGTATAAAAAATGGGCGCCTGCTGCGCGATTTTCCGATATTTTTTTTACATTTGAAAGTTCCGGTCATGAAACTGTTTCTCGGCCGGAAAATCAGTTATTCACCTTAAATTTCAAGTATCGCTTATGATTATCGGAATTCCCAAAGAGATAAAAAACAATGAAAATCGTGTCGCTCTTACCCCGGCAGGAGCCAAGGAACTCTCCCAGCATGGCCATGCGGTCTATGTTCAGGCTACGGCCGGAGCAGGAAGCGGATTTACCGATGCGGAGTACCAGGCGGCGGGGGCGCATATTCTCCCGACCATCGAAGATATATATGCCAAAGCGGAGATGATTATTAAGGTGAAGGAGCCCATCGAACCGGAATATGCGCTGGTAAAGAAGGGGCAGTTGTTGTTCACCTATTTCCATTTTGCAAGCAGCCGTCCGCTTACCGAGGCCATGATTCGGAGCGGGGCCACCTGTTTGGCGTATGAGACGGTTGAGAAGAGCGATTGTTCATTGCCGCTTTTGATTCCGATGAGTGAGGTGGCGGGACGGATGTCGGTACAGGAAGGTATGTACTATCTGGAGAAACCGCGTGGCGGAAAGGGAAAATTGCTCGGAGGAGTTCCCGGAGTCAAGCCTGCCCGTGTATTGGTGATCGGAGCGGGCGTAGTCGGTATGCAGGCGGCGACCGTCGCTGCGGGAGCCGGTGCGGATGTGACGGTATGCGACATTTCATTGCCGCGTCTCCGCTATCTCGATGAAGTGATGCCGCCGAACGTGAAAACGCTGATGTCCAACGAATATAACATTCGGGCGGAGCTTCGGCAGGCCGATCTGGTGATCGGTTCGGTGCTGATCCCGGGGGCGAAGGCTCCGAAACTCGTGACCCGCGATATGTTGCGGGAGATGGAGCCGGGATCGGTGATGGTCGACGTGGCGATCGATCAGGGCGGATGTTTCGAAACGTCCCATCCGACGACCCACGAAAATCCGGTTTACGAGGTGGACGGCATCCTGCACTATGCCGTGGCCAACATTCCGGGCGCGGTACCTTACACCTCGACCCTCGCTCTGACCAATGCGACGCTGCCCTATGCCGTGCAGTTGGCCGATAAAGGGTGGCGAGAGGCTTGCAAGAGCGATCCGGCGCTGGCACTCGGGCTCAATGTCGTTGATGGTAAGGTCGTCTACAAAGGGGTGGCCGAAGCCTGGGATTTACCCTACGAGCCGATCGCTTTGTAATTCCGTCGGGAATTTCGCGCGATCGAACGGAAAAGGGGGCAGGAGTCGTTTTCGGATGGAGATCGACTCTTGCCCCGAATTGTTTGTCAATTTTGAAAATGCGTTTTATGGAGAGAATGGATTTCGGCCCGGTCCCGGTTGCCGCTTTGGGAGAGATGTTGTGGGATATGCTCCCGGGAGGGAGACGTCCGGGTGGTGCTCCGGCCAATTTTGCCTGTCACATGGCGGCATTCGGTTGCGAATCCTGGCTGGTGAGCGCCGTGGGACACGATGAGGCGGGCGATGAACTGACCCGTTTTTTTGCTGCAAAGGGGGTGAATCTGTCGGTGTCGCGAGTGGAGAGACCGACCGGAAGGGTGGAGGTTGCACTCGATGAGGCGGGAGTCCCTCGTTACGAGATCGTGTCCGATGTCGCATGGGATCATATTCCTTTTACGGAGCGGGAGGCGGCATTGGCTCGTCGGGTGCGGTGCGCCTGTTTCGGTACGTTGGCGCAACGGAGTCCGGTTTCGCGTCGGACGATCGATCGGTTCCTCGATTCGATGCCGGGCGATGCCTTGCGTGTGTTCGATATCAATCTTCGGGCGTCGTGCCAAGAGCGGAGTGTCGTGGAACAGTCGCTCGTCCGATGCAATGTGTTGAAAATGAATGACGAGGAGCTGCCGGAGGTGTGCGCTCTTTTCGGTCGCGAGCCGTCGGATCCGGAGTCGGACTGTCGGCGGCTGATGGCCGATTTCGACATCGGATGGGTGATTCTCACGGGCGGGGCGCGGGAGAGTGCAATTTTTACGCCCGAGGGGGTTTCACGCCGGGATACACCGTCGGTCGTCGTGGCGGATACGGTGGGCGCCGGAGACTCTTTTACGGCCGCTTTTTGTGCCGGGCTGCTTCGCGGACTGTCGCTCCGGGAAATTCACCGTCTGGCCGTCGATACGGCGGCTTTCGTATGCGGGTCGGAGGGGGCGACCCCCTCTTTGCCGAAGCGGTTGACGGATCGTCTGGCAGGTTAGTCCGATCGGATCGTTCGGGAGCAGGACCGTTCGTTGCAGCACAGAATTTCGGGGCGGCAGCTTCGTAATACCCGTTTTCGTCTCCCGATCGTGTTGCCCCTCCGGAAATATTTTCCTACCTTTGTGCGGCATCGGATCGGAACGGTGCTTCAATCCACACAAACAGAGACATGGCAGACGAAAAGATCATTTTTTCGATGGTGGGCGTGAGCAAGGTGCTCAATAACCAGAAACGGATTCTGAACAACATCTACCTCTCGTTCTTCTACGGGGCGAAAATCGGTATCATCGGTTTGAATGGCTCCGGCAAGTCGACCCTGATGAAGATCATTGCGGGTATCGACAAGCAGTTCCAGGGCGAAGTCGTCTTTTCGCCCGGCTATACGGTGGGCTATCTCGAACAGGAGCCGAAACTCGACGATGCGAAGACCGTCAAGGAGGTGGTTCAGGAGGGGTGTGCCGAGACGGTAGCTCTGCTTAAGGAGTACGAGGAGGTCAATGCCCGTTTCATGGAGCCGATGTCGGACGAGGAGATGGCCCGTCTCATCGAACGGCAGGGCGAACTGACCGAACAGATCGATCATGTGAACGGTTGGGAACTCGATGCCGTGCTGGAGCGTGCGATGGATGCTTTGCGTTGTCCCGATCCCGATGAACCGGTGAAGCATCTCTCGGGAGGTGAACGACGTCGCGTGGCCCTTTGCCGGCTGCTGTTGCAACAGCCCGACGTGCTGCTTCTCGACGAGCCGACCAACCACCTCGATGCAGAGAGTATCGACTGGCTCGAACAACACCTGCAGCAATACAAGGGCACGGTGATCGCCGTGACGCACGACCGTTACTTCCTCGATAATGTGGCCGGGTGGATCCTCGAGCTCGACCGGGGCGAAGGTATTCCCTGGAAGGGGAACTATTCCGGCTGGTTGGAACAGAAGACCAAGCGACTCGAGATGGAGGAGAAGCAGGAGAGCAAGCGCCGCAAGACGTTGGAACGCGAGTTGGAGTGGGTCCGTATGGGCCCGAAGGCTCGTCACGCCAAGAGCAAGGCGCGTCTTTCGGCTTACGACAAGATGCTCAACGAAGATACCAAACAGAAGGAGGAGCGCCTCGAAATATACATCCCGAACGGACCGCGTTTGGGCGATGTGGTGATCGAGGCCCGGGATGTGAGCAAGGTGTTCGGCGACCGTATTTTGTACGAGCATCTCAACTTTTCACTCCCTCCGGCAGGCATCGTGGGCGTGATCGGAGCGAACGGTACGGGTAAAACCACCCTCTTCCGCATGATCATGGGGTTGGAACCGCCCACTTCGGGAAGTTTCCGGGTGGGGGAGACGGTCAAACTGGCCTATGTCGACCAGCAGCATCGGTCGATCGATCCCGAAAAGACGGTTTACGAGGTGATCTCGCAAAACAGCGACCTCATTCAGTTGGGCAACAGACAGGTCAATGCCCGTGCTTATGTATCGCGTTTCAACTTCAGCGGTTCCGATCAGGAGAAGAAGTGCGGGGTACTGAGCGGTGGCGAGCGCAATCGGCTCCATCTGGCTCTGGCCCTGAAGGAGGAGGGCAACGTCCTGTTGCTGGACGAGCCGACCAACGACATCGATGTCAATACGCTCCGGGCACTGGAGGAAGGCTTGGAAAATTTCGCCGGTTGTGCCGTGATCATTTCGCACGACCGTTGGTTCCTCGATCGAATCGCGACCCACATCCTTTCGTTCGAAGGGGACGGTCAGGTGGTCTTCTTCGAGGGCGGCTACAGCGAATACGAGGAGCACAAGAAAAAGTTGTTGGGCGACACTACTCCCCATCGGGTAAAGTATAAAAAACTCGTAGAATAAAAAGTAAAAACAGACATACCGTGCAAAAACCATCCATACCCAAAGGTACGCGCGACTTCTCTCCCGTGGAGATGATGCGCAGGAATTACATTTTCGATACCGTCCGGGAGGTCTTCCGCCTCTACGGTTATGCGCCCCTGGAGACTCCCGCCATGGAGAACCTCTCGACGTTGCTCGGGAAATACGGCGAGGAGGGCGACAAACTGCTTTTCCGGGTGCTCAATTCAGGCGATTTTGCCGCCAAGGTCGATCCGACGGAATGGGGCAACTCTCTGCAACTGGCCTCGAAGATTTCGGAGAAAGGGTTGCGTTACGATTTGACGGTTCCTTTCGCCCGTTACGTGGTGCAGCATCAGGGTGAGTTGTCGTTCCCGTTCAAGCGTTACCAGATTCAACCCGTGTGGCGGGCCGATCGTCCGCAGAAGGGGCGATATCGTGAATTCTACCAGTGCGACGTCGATGTGATCGGCAGCCGGAGCCTGTTGTTCGAGGCGGAGCTGATCGAGATCGTGGAGCGGGTGTTCGGACGACTGGGTATCCGGGTCGTCCTCAAGCTCAACAACCGGAAGATTCTCTATGGGATTGCTGAGACGATCGGTCATGCCGACAAGATGGTGGAGATTACCGTGGCGATCGACAAGCTGGAGAAGGTTGGCATGGATGCTGTGCGGGAGGAGCTTTCCGAGCGGGGTGTTACGGCCGAGGCCATCGACAAACTGACTCCTATCCTGACGCTCGAGGGATCGAATGCCGAGAAGCTCGACCGATTACAGACGATTATCGGGACGTCGGAGACGGGATTGAAAGGGATCGAGGAGATGCGAACGATCTTCGGTTATGCCGGTTCGATCGGTACGAACCTGGATGTGGAGCTCGATCTTTCGCTTGCCCGTGGACTCAACTACTATACGGGTGCGATATTCGAAGTGAAGGCGCTCGATTTTGCGATCGGCAGCATCTGTGGCGGAGGTCGTTACGACGATCTTACCGGTATCTTCGGTATGCCGGGTATGTCGGGCGTGGGAATTTCGTTCGGTGCCGATCGGATTTACGACGTGATGACAGGGCTGGATCTTTTCCCGCAGGAGACGGGGCGTTCCACCCGCGTGATGTTTGCCAATCTGGGCGACGAGGAGGCGCGCGTTTCGCTCCGGTTGTTACGGGCGTTGCGCGATGCCGGCATCGCGGCCGAGATCTATCCCGATTCGGGCAAAATGAAGAAACAGATGGAGTATGCCAATCGGCGCGGTGTCCCGTATGTGGCCATTGTCGGCAGCGACGAACTGTCCGGAGGCTATGTCACACTCAAAAATATGGAGAGCGGTACGCAGGAGCCGGTCCCGTTTGCCAAGTTGGTCGATCGTCTAAAATAGATACGATGAAAAAGTTTGTCACTCTCCTTCTTGTCTTGTTCCCCCTGCTGTTGTCGGCTCAGCCGGCCGACAGGGAGGCTGTTCTGCAATTGCAGAAACTCAACCGTTTTTTCCGCTTGCTCATGACGAGTTACGTGGATACGATGGACTACGAGAAGGTCGTGGAGAGTGGCATCAAGAATATGTTGCTCGAGCTCGATCCCCATTCGACCTACGCTTCCCCGGAGGAGATGGAGGAGATGATGGGAGATTTTGAGGGAAGTTTCGCCGGCGTCGGAGTCGAGTATGATCTGTTGAACGATACGCTCATCGTCGTGAATACGATTGGCGGGGGACCTGCGGATCAGGCAGGCGTTCTGCCCAACGATCGGATCGTGGCGGTCGATGATCAGCCGATTGTCGGCATGAATCGGGTGGAGATTGCGGATCGCCTTCGCGGAGAGACGGGAACCGATGTCCGTCTGCAGATCGTAAGACGAGGCGAATCCCAACCGCTCGAATTTCTGGTGACGAGGGGGGAGATCCCGATCACCACGATCGATTTGGCTTATCGTGTCAGCGACCGCATCGGATATGTGATTATCAATCGGTTCGCACGGAATACGGTGGAGGAATTTCTGCAGGCCATCGATTCGATGTCCGGTATCGAGGGGGTGATTCTCGATTTGCGGGATAACGGGGGCGGATTGTTCGAATCGGCCATTGAGCTCTCCGAATGTTTTCTCCGCAAGGGAGATCGGATTACCTACACGGAAGGCAAGCGGGTTTCGCCTGTCCTGTACACTGCTCAGCGCGATGGCGTCCTGGCGGATAAAAAGCTGGTGCTGATGATCAACGAAAGTTCGGCCTCTGCAAGCGAACTTGTTGCCGGAGCCATTCAGGATTGGGATCGCGGCATTCTCGTCGGTCGTACGACTTTCGGTAAGGGGCTTGTGCAGCGACTGTTCCCTCTCCCGGACGGCTCGGCCATACGATTGACGATGGCACGCTATCATACGCCTGTCGGACGAGTTATCCAACGACCTTTCAAGCAGGGGGGAAAGGATGAATACTATACCGCCTATATCAATCGATTGGAGGAGGGAACCGATTCCATCCCTGCCGATGCCCCGGTCTACCAGACGCTCCGTTCGGGTCGCGAAGTGTTCGGCGGAGGAAGTATCCGTCCCGATATCGAACTGGCTCCCGATACGCTCGATTACGATTTTTGGGCGAAGATAATTCGTGTCGGGGCGTTGAGACAGTATACGGTAAGTTATCTCGATCAACATCGGAAAGAGCTTGAGGAGCGTTATCCCGATTTCGAGTCGTTTAAACGGGACTTTGTTTGCGACGAGGCGATGCTGCAGGAGTTCATATCGTTCGTGCAGGAGAGCTACGACGTGACGTTGGAGCCCGAAGTGGTGAAACGTTCGAAGGAAGAATTGGGGTTGGTGTTGAAGTCGATAATTGCACAGAAAATCTGGTCCGATTGGGCTTACTATCGGATTGTCGCCGAGACGATGGATCGTGAATTCCATCAGGCCGTGGCCATCATGGAGCGTTGGCTCGACTCTCCGGAAGAGGTGGTAACCGATTCGCTGATTCATCGTATTTCGGAGTCGGTCCGCTGATACGCCTGAAAAACAGACTATTAAAAAACAGGGTGGAGGTACGGTGCGGCGAAACTTGAAAACTTCGGTTTTCGTTTGTCTCTCTGCTCTCCTTTTCCTATCTTTGCCTCTACACAACCTGACCTAACAACTTTTTAACCGAACACTGAAACTTTGAACTTATGGGAGAAGGAATTGGACTCCGCAGAGAGGATGCGGAGATCAGCGAGGATGTCTACTCCAAAGTGGTGCGAGCCGGAAAACGTACCTATTTTTTCGACGTCAAAGCCACCCGCAACGACGATTATTACCTAACCATTACCGAATCTCGTAAAAAGATCGGCCGAGACGGTGAAGCGATCTTCGAGAAGAACAAAATCTATCTCTATAAGGAGGATTTCGCCAAATTCGGTGAAGGATTCGAACATGTCGTGGAGTTTATCAAGAAGAACAAACCGGCATTTTTCGAGTCTGCATCCCCCTCTTTCGAAGAGAAAACAGACTCTTTCTGATCATTCCCTCCCCGGGGTAATCGCCGTTCGATCGGAATCGAAGCGTAAAAAAATCTTGAGGATGAAGTCCCGATCGATGGTTGTTCAAAAGATTTTTGCTTAACGGCGATCCTGTCGGAGGAGGTAGAGTTTCTGTAGCAGACTTTGTTGTCGGATCGACCCTGTAAAAAAAGCTGCGATTCGTTTATCGAATCGCAGCTTTTGTTTGTTGTTGGGAGGAACCGCTATTTTTCCGGCTCTACGGTGCGCAGGAAGAGCTCTTCGAGCTGAGCATCGTCGATGCGCGACGGGGAGTCGAGCATCATGTCCCGGCCAGCATTGTTTTTCGGGAAAGCGATGTAGTCGCGGATCGAATCCGCTCCGCCGAACAGCGAGCAGAGCCGATCGAATCCGAATGCGAGACCTCCGTGGGGCGGAGCGCCGTAACGGAACGCATTGATGAGGAATCCGAACTGCTCTTCGGCTTTTTCCTGGGTGAAGCCGAGTGTACGGAAGATCTGTGCCTGCAATTTCGGATCGTGGATACGGATCGATCCGCCGCCGATCTCCGTGCCGTTGCAGACGAAGTCGTAGGCGTTGGCCCGAACTTGTCCCGGATTGGTTTCGAGCAGGGGAATGTCTTCGGGTTTGGGCGAGGTGAAGGGGTGATGCATGGCGTAGTAACGCTGGGTCTCGTCGTCCCATTCGAACATCGGGAAGTCCACGACCCAAAGCGGAGCGAACTGTTTCGGATCCCGGAGACCGAGTTCATCGGCGACTTTGAGGCGGAGCGCACACAGTTGGCCGAGGGTTTTGAATTTCGGACCGCTCAGGATGAATACCATGTCGCCCGGTTTCGTCTGGCATCGGTCGGCGAGCGCACGAACCTCTTCGGCCGAGAAGAATTTGTCGACGGACGATTTTACACCGTTCTCCTCTACCCGGATCCAGATGAGTCCTTTGGCGCCCACTTGCGGACGTTTCACGTAGTCGGTCAGGGCGTCGATCTGTTTACGCGTGTAGACGGCACAACCCGGAGCGGCGAATCCGGTGACATATTCGGCGTCATCGAAGACGGAGAATCCGTGTCCTTTGGCCAGGGAGGTGAGGTCGGCGAATTCCATTCCGAACCGCAGATCGGGCTTGTCCGATCCGTACTTCTCCATCGCCTCGATCCAGGGCATGCGGCGGAACGGGGCGTCGAAACGGATGCCGAGCACCTCTTCGAACATGAATTTGGCCCATCGTTCGAATATTTCGAGAATATCCTCCTGTTCGACGAACGACATTTCGCAGTCGATCTGGGTGAATTCGGGTTGTCGGTCGGCACGGAGGTCTTCGTCGCGGAAACAACGCACGATCTGGAAATAGCGGTCGTAACCGGCCACCATGAGGAGCTGTTTAAGCGTCTGGGGCGATTGAGGCAGGGCGTAGAATTCGCCCGGATTCATTCGGCTGGGGACCACGAAGTCACGGGCGCCTTCCGGAGTCGACTTGATCAGGTAGGGGGTTTCGATTTCGAGGAATCCTTCGCGATCGAGGAAAGTCCGTACGGCATGGGCCATGCGGTGGCGCAGGATGAGGGCTCGCTGCAGGGGCGGCCGGCGCAGGTCGAGGTAACGGTATTTCATCCGCAGATCGTCGCCGCCGTCGCTGTGCTCTTCGATGGTGAAGGGCGGAATTTGTGCGCGGTTGAGTATTTTCAGTGCGGAGAGGGCAATTTCGATCTCTCCGGTCTCCATTTTCGGATTTTTCGACGCCCGTTCGATCACCCGGCCGCTTGCCTGGATGACGTATTCGCGTCCCAGTTCGGTTGCGATTTGGCGTACTGTTTCGGGTGCGTTGTCATCGACTACGAGTTGGGTGATGCCGTAGCGGTCGCGCAGGTCGATGAAGGTCATGGCTCCCAGGTTGCGCACTTTCTGCACCCACCCGGCGAGGGTAACTGTTTTGTTCGTGTCGGCGGCACGCAGCTCGCCGCAAGTATGGGTCCTGTACATATTTCGGGATCTTTAGGGTATGTTTGCTTTGGGACGGGAAGTTTCGGCTCGTTGCAGAGAGCTGAATTTTCCCTACCTTTGCAGGGCAAAAATAGGCAATTATTTATGGAAACGGACCGAAAGACGGATGAAAAATTCATGCGGGCGGCAATAAACGAGGCGGAATGTGCGTTAAAGAAGGGTGAAGTACCTATCGGAGCGGTGGTTGTGTGCGGTGGCGCGATTATTGGACGAGGACACAATCTGGTGGAGACGCTGGCCGACGCGACGGCCCACGCCGAGATGCAGGCGATTACCGCTGCGGCATCGTCGCTCGGAGGTAAGTATCTTTCGGAATGCACGCTTTACGTGACGGTCGAACCGTGTGTCATGTGTGCGGGGGCCTCGGCCTGGAGTCAGGTGGGCCGCATCGTCTATGGGGCATCCGATCCGAAACGAGGCTATTCCCTTGTGAAAAGCAGCATCCTCCATCCGAAGACGACAGTGACCTCTGGCGTGTTGGCGCAGGAGTGCGGGGCGTTGATGAGTCGTTTTTTTGAAAAATTGCGCCGATGATTTTGCTCGGTGGTGAAAAAAACATAATTTTGCCCTTTGTGAGATAAAAAATAACTTAAAACGAATAACGGGACTATGAACAGAATGAAAATTGTTTTGGCATCCGCTGCGGCCTTGTTCGCTTTTTGCACGGTGTCGGCGCAGACGGTGAATGACGTAAATGCAAAGTATAACGAAGCAGTTGCTCTGATTCAAAGCAAGAAGGCTGCTGAGGCGATCGCTCCTTTGGAAGAGGCGATCAAAATGGGCGAAATGGTGGAAGGTGCCGAGATGACCCTTCAGAATGCAAAACAGGTACTCCCGAGTTGTTATTACAGCAAGGGCATTTCTGAAGTAAAAGCCGGTCAGATGGATGCAGCTCTCGCCGATTTCAATAAGGCGATCGAGACGGCTAAAGCGTATAACAATCCGAAGATCGCCCTTGCTGCCGGATCAGCCATTGCAAAAGTTTATACCGCACAGGCAGCCGATGCGTTCAACAACAAGAATTATGCACAGGCAGCCGAGATTTTTGCCAAGGGTTATGCGGCCAATCCGAACGATACGGAGCTGGCACTCAATCTGGCTATGAGTTACTGCGAGATGGGCGATCTGGCCAAAGGTAATGAAGTTTACAAAAACATTATCGCTCTGAGCGACAAGCACAGCAAATATGCCGACGATGCTGCCACTGCCAAGGAGAAATTCATCTATTACAACATGCTGGATGCTGCCAAGAAGGCAGGAGAGCAGAATTACGAGGGGGCTGTTGCCGTGATCGATTCGATGGGTACGGTCGTTCCTCTCACTGCCGATGCCAACATGTTGCTGCTGCAGGCCTATACCAACATGAAGAATTACGACAAGGTGATCGAGATCGGTGAGGCTGCTGCTGCCATGCAGACGACGCCCGAACAGCAATCCGATGCTTACTTCCTGCTGGGTGCCGCTTATCAGAACAAGGAGAACTATCCGGCTGCCATCGCAACTTACCAGAAGGTTACGGTTGGTGACAATGTCGCTACTGCAAAACAGCAGATCACGGCATTGAACGCGATCAAGAAATAGCGGAACGTTTTTTCTGCGACAGAAGCTCCTTCCGATCGTCGGAAGGAGCTTCTCTGTTTTTGTAGGGGGAGAGGTTGAGGAAAATGCGTCGAATGATTACCTTTGTTCCCATGATGGAGAGGCGAGACCGACACATAGAACTGCTTGCTCCGGCTCGCGATTTCGCGACGGGTCGGGATGCGGTCGACTTCGGGGCAGACGCCGTCTATATCGGAGGGCCGAAATTCGGGGCTCGTCGCGGGGCGGTCAATGCGACGGAGGAGATCGAGCGGCTGGTGCGTTATGCCCGGCCGTATGGCGTGCGTGTGTATGCTACGCTCAATACGATCCTTTATGATCGGGAGTTGGAGGAGGCGCGTCGGATCGCCCTCGACTTGATCGCTGCCGGGGTGAGTGCCCTCATCATTCAGGACTTTGCCTATCTCCGCATGGATCTGCCTCCCGTGGAGCTCCATGCGTCGACTCAGATGCATAATATGTCGGTGGAGCAGGCAGTTTTTCTTTCTCGTTGTGGCTTTTCGCGGATTATCCTGGAACGGGCTCTGACGCTCGAAGAGATTGCCCGTATCGCGCAGGCGACCGATGCCGAGATCGAGTGTTTTGTCCACGGGGCGATATGCGTCGGTTACAGCGGTCGTTGCTTCCTGAGCCGAAGCATGAGCAGTCGCAGCGGGAATCGGGGAGCGTGCAGCCAGCCTTGCCGTCTCACCTACGATCTGACCGATGGCCGGGGCGGAGTCATTCGCTCGGGACTTCATCTCCTTTCGGTGCAGGACCTGAATCTTTCCGCGCACATTCCCGAATTGCTGGATGCAGGAGTCGATTCGTTCAAGATAGAGGGCCGGCTGAAAGATGCCGTCTATATTCGGAATGCGGTGGCCTGTTATCGTCGGGTGATTGATGAGGCTTTGGCGGAGCGTCCCGATTTGAAGCGGGCTTCGGCAGGACGGAGTCTCCCCGATTTCACCCCCGATCTGTCGCGGAGCTTCCAGCGTGGGGAGACTACGTTCTTTTTTCATGGACTCCGGAGCGGCGTTGCCTCGTTCGATACGCCCAAGTCGTTCGGTCGACGTGTCGGACGGGTGGCGCGTGTCGATCGTGAGGGTTTTGTCCTGGAGCCGGGTGGTGAACGATTGGCGTCGGGAGACGGTATCTGTTTCTTTTCCGGGGGACGATTGGTCGGTACGGGGGTGAACCGTGTCGATGGCGATCGTGTTGTGCCGGCGTCGATCGAAGGCATCGTGCGAGGCACCGATATCTATCGAAATTTCGATCGTCTGTTCGTGCGACAGGTGGAGCAGAGTCGTACGCGTCGCACGGTCGGCGTACGGGTTACGGCGGATCGTTCGCGCGATCGGATTGTCGTGCGGTATGTCGACGAGGAGGGGCTCTCTTCGGAAGCGGAGTGGACAGGATGTTTCGAGGAGGCGGAGCAGTCGGACAAGGCGCGGGAGATGGCTCGTCAACAGTTGTCGCGGAGTGGCGATACGATCTTCCGGGTGGAAGAGGTGGCGTTGAAAGGGGTGGATATTTTTGTGCCGGTGGCGGTTTGGAATGAGTTGAGACGGACGGCGCTTGCCCGTCTGTATACGATCCGTTCGGAGAGGATTTTGCCGAGCCGTATTCGTCAGGAGGAATCTGTCGCATGGGGCAACAAGGAGTTGACCGCTTCGGATAATGTGACGAATCATCTTTCGGAGCGTTTTTGGCGCGATCATGGGGTGGTGCGGTTTGAGCGGGGACTCGATCTCGAAAAGTCGCTCCGGGGGCGTTGTGTGATGAGAAGTCGCTATTGCATTCGCCGTGAGATCGGTGCATGTTTGCGAGAACATCCCCGGTTGCAGGGCGATCTCTATCTGGAGCGGGGTTCGGCCCGTTATCGGTTGGAGTTCGATTGTGCGAGGTGTGAGATGAAATTGATCGACGAAAAGATATGGAAGGATTGAAATTGCTCGCTCCCGTTTGGGATGATTACGAGTTGATCGACAGCGGAGGTTTCGAGAAGTTGGAACGTTTCGGCTCTTACGTGACCTGGAGACCCGAACCGCAGGCCGTTTGGGACAAGAGTCTTCCGACGGAGCGATGGGAGCGGCTGGCCGATGCGGTATTTCGGCGCGATTTGCGCAGTGAGGAGCGTGGCGAGTGGGTATGCCGACCGACCATGCCTTCGCGTTGGACCGTGCGTTATGTCTGTGGCGACATGCGGTTGCAGATGCGTTTGGGACTCACTTCGTTCAAGCATGTGGGACTGTTTCCGGAACAGGCTGCGAACTGGAATTTCATTTATGATTGCGTGCGGAGACTGGATGCTGCGACGTCACGGCCCCAGGTGCTCAATCTGTTTGCCTATACGGGAGGTGCGACTCTGGCTGCGGCTGCGGCCGGGGCAGATGTTACGCATGTCGATTCGGTGAAGCAGGTTGTGAGCTGGGCGCGGGAAAACATGGAACTGAGCGGACTCAACGGGGTTCGTTGGATCGTGGACGATGCGTTGAAATTCGTTCGCCGGGAGGTCAAACGCGGCAAGCATTACGACGGGATCATTCTCGATCCGCCAGCCTATGGTCGGGGCCCGCAGGGCGAGAAGTGGATCCTCGAGCAGCAGATCGGAGAGATGCTCGAAGCCTGTGCGGCGTTGTTGCAGCCGAGGGGCTCTTTCCTTGTGCTGAATCTCTATTCGATGGGACTCTCTTCGTTGCTCGCACGAACGGTCATTCATCAGAAATTCGGCGTTCCGTCGGCTGAGCAGTTCGGCGAGCTCTATTTTTCCGACCGTGCCGGGAAGAATCTACCGCTCGGCGTCTTTTACCGTTTCCTGCGCTGATGGCTCTTTCAGGACGATCTGCCAACTTTCCCCGTCGATGACGGTGAAGGCGATTTGTCGTCGGCCGCCCTCTTTCACGTGAAGTTGTGCAGCGAGTTGTGCGGAGGAGAGGGGAAAGTCGCGATGCAGAATGTCTATTCGACCGATATCGGCCGCTTTCAGCGCCCTGCGTAATCGTTTGGGATCGTACGGCTCCATGCGTTCGATGGCCAACATGTGGCCCATAAAGTCTTTCGGAGGCTTTGCTGCGAACCCATATCCGTTTTCTGTGGTGAAACAGACCCCCAGATCGGCCAGATGACGGCGGACACACCGTATTTTTCGCAGGGCCACATCGGGAATGAGCAGCCAATCGTACCTTTCGGAAGGGAATTTTTCGGCGACGGGCTCCTCTGCATGAGCCGGGAAGGTGAGGGAGCCGATGCCGAGAGCAGTAGCTCGCAATCGGGGTGCAGACTCGTTGTCGCCCTGGGTCACCAACATCTCTTTGCATTCCCCGGCCAGCGAGACCGCCTCTACGAGACAGTCGGGTCCGAAGATGCGGAGCGCTTCGTCCGTATCGAAAAGCGGAGACAGTTTGACGACGAATCGGGAGGCGAGTTCCCGAATGCGGGGAAGCAGCGGGATCAGATCGGGCGAACAATCTTGCAGTCGGACCAATTTCCGGTTCTCTTCGCTGCGCCGGTCGGGATCGGCATAGATCAGATCGACTTTGTCGTGCCATGCGGAGAGAAACTGCTCGGCGGAGGTCTCCACGACTTCGATGTTCGGTGCTCCGAGGCGACGGAAATTTTCCCGGGTGACGGCGGCCAGCATCGGGTCCCGTTCGAGGGCGACGACCCGTTTGAATTGCCGGGAGAGGTAGAGCGAGTCGACTCCCAATCCGCAGGTGAGGTCGATGCACAGCTCTCCGGAGAAGGCTTTGTGCGCGGCACAGGCTTCGCTGCTCGACTGCTCGAAGGCGCGGGCAGGCAGTATGCACCGGGCAGCGTAGTAGGACGGGAGTTTCGTGCGGGCACGTTCGAGGTATTTGACTTGCGAGGCGATGAGGGCGGCGTGGGGCAACCGTTTGTCGAGCGCGATTCGGACGGGGTCGTCGCCGAGTCGTTGTTCGATGGCGAGACGCACCTGTTCGTCGCAGAGCAGTTCGAATTCGGATCGGTTCATGCGCGTGGGAACGAGATGGGTGGCCTTCGGGTCGGGCGGGCGAGAAGCCACAGGGTGAGTAACAGATAGAGTGTGTAGATCGACCATACGGCGACCGTGGAGAGACGCAGATCGATGGCCGATTCGGGCAGGGCGGCGGTGAGTGTGACGATGCGGTTTTGCCATCCGACGCTCCAGCCGATCAGCGTACTGAACAGGGGCTTGAGAAACGGTAACGGCAGGATGAGCCAAAGAAGGGCTTCGATGACGGTCAGGTAGGCTGTCAGAACAACGGCCGGGTTGATGACGATGCCCAGGAGCGAGAAACGTCCGAACTGGTATGCGGCCAGCGGAGCGGTAGCCAGCGAGGCTACGATACCGATCAGCAGCGTTCCCCACAGCGCATTCAGCACGCGCCATCGGCACTCCAGGCGACTGTAAAGGGGCGGAAACCAGAGCAGGATGGCCGCCACGGCGAGAAAAGAGAGCTGAAAGCTGATGTCGTAGAGGTAGTTCGGGCGGATGGCGAGCATGATGATCGCCGTGCCGCACAGGATGTTGAGGCTGTTGCGTGCGGCGGATGTCGCCAGCGCGATCTGCAGGGCGGAGAACATGCATGCGGCCCGGATGACCGATGGCGATGCTCCGGCAAGAAACGTGTAGAACCAGATGGCAAGGATAGCCAGGATGTTTTTTGCAATGTGTCCGCGTCGTGCGGCAGGCAGCAACCAGAGCAGTCCGTTTATGAGCAGGAAAACCATTCCCACGTGCAATCCGGAGACAGCGAGCAGGTGGGATGCTCCGGCGCGGGCGTAGGCCTCTTTCAGATCGGAGTCCATCGCTCTTTTTTCGCCCAGCGCCATGGCAGTCGCAACGGCGAGGTCGTCCGAAGAGAGCGAAAGTTCCGCCAGTCTGTTCGCGGCGGCATGTTGGAGCTTGCGGGCGAAGGTACCGATTGTCCTGGCCTCTCCGAGCGAGTGCACGATAGGGGTCTGCGGAGAGAGAAAGATGCGTCCCGTGTAGCCTCTTCGTTGCATGAGTCGCGCGTATCCGTTAGCACTGTCGGCTACTGGACGGACCTTGGTCTCGCAGACCAGTCGCTCGCCGATTCGGAGCGGCAGCAGCGTGTCGAATGAGACGAGCAGCTTTTCACGGCTCTCTTTCCATACTCCGTTTTGTGTTTTCCAGTGTCCGATGACCGCATCCGTGGCTCCATATCCCGAGGTGCGGATCACCGGGACCGAACCGATCTCCATCTCCAATCGTACGGTCTCTTCGTGTGGAATTTCGCTTCGCGGGGCCATGAGGGTTGCATCGAGCGCACCGAAAAAGAAGAGTGCACCAGCCAGATAGAGTAGGGCGAGTTTGTGTGTCCGACCGAACCACGCCATGGTACCGCAGACGATCAGTCCGATCAGCCAGCTCCAGGCCGGGATCGACGACAGGTCGCTCGTGACGATTCCGGCCATCAAGGGCGGAAGAGCTTTCAGCAGCGGGGCGGTCTCTATGCGGTAGGGGGACATGGCGGAGGTGAGGTCATCGGCCCCAACTTTCGCGGTCGAGGTTGCGGTAGTTGATCGCTTCGGCAATGTGCCGGGCGGAGATGTTCGGTTCAGCGCTCAGGTCGGCGATGGTTCGGGCCACTTTGATGATCCGGTCGTAAGCGCGTGCGGAGAGACAGAGTCGTTCCATGGCTCTGTCGAGCAGAGCGGCGGCTTCGGAGGACAACGGACAGAACTGTCGGATCATGCGACTGTTCATCATGGCGTTGGTGTGTATGCCTTCGATTTCGGCGAAACGTCTCCGTTGGATCTCTCGTGCCTGTATCACTCTTTCCCGGATGGTGCTGCTGCTCTCTCCGGGTGCGGTGTCGCGTAGTTCGGCGAGCGGAACGGGCGTCACTTCGATATGGAGGTCGATACGGTCGAGCAGTGGTCCGGAGATACGGTTGAGGTATCGGGCGACGGTCCCGGGCGAGCAGACGCACTCTTTGTCGGGATGGTTGTAGTAGCCGCACGGACAGGGATTCATCGAGGCTATGAGGGTGAAGTTGGCCGGGTATTCGACGCTGTAGCGGGCTCGGCTGACGGTGATCTTTTTGTCTTCGAGCGGTTGACGCAACACTTCGAGGACCGAACGGCCGAACTCCGGAAGCTCATCGAGAAACAGAATGCCGTTGTGTGCGAGGGAGACCTCGCCGGGTTGCGGATTGGAGCCTCCTCCGATCAGGGCGACCTGCGAGGTGAGGTGGTGCGGAGCCCGGAAGGGCCGACGTACCATCAGTCCCTGTTCGCAGCCGATCTTGCCGGCTACGGAGTGTATCTTGGTGGTTTCCAACGCTTCTTCCAGGGCCATGGGCGGAAGGATGGAGGGCATGCGTTTAGCCAGCATGGTTTTTCCGGCTCCCGGTGGGCCGATCATCAGCACGTTGTGTCCTCCGGCGGCTGCGATTTCGAGGGCGCGTTTTACGTGTGCCTGTCCTTTTACGTCGCTGAAGTCTTCGGGAAACACCCCCTCTTGCTCTCGGAAAAGCGCAGTACGATCGATCTTCAGCGGTTCGATGCTGTACGTCCCGTTGAGGAAAGCGACCGTCTCTTTGAGTGTTTTTACACCGATCACCTCCACTCCTTCGACCACGGCGGCTTCGGCCGCATTGGCTGCGGGAAGGATCACCCCTTTGAATCCCTCCTGGTGGGCGCGAAGGGCGATCGGAAGAGCTCCTTTCACGGGTCGTATGGAGCCGTCGAGCGACAGCTCGCCCATGATTATGTAGTCGGCAAGCCGCTCTTCGGCGACCTGTTCCGAGGCTGCGAGAATCGCTACGGCGATCGGCAGGTCGAAGGCCGATCCCTCTTTGCGCATGTCGGCCGGAGCGAGGTTCACCACGAGCCGCTTGCCGGTCATTTTGAGGTCGCTGTTATTGAAGGCTGAGCGGATACGGTCCTGACTCTCTTTGATGGCATTGTCGGGAAGTCCGACCAGGAACATGCCGATTCCTTGGCTCAGACTCGCCTCCACCGTCACCTTCAGGGCGTCGATGCCGACCACACAGCTTGCATAACATCGGACGAACATGGGAGAGAATGAGCTTTTAGAAGGGGGAATTTTGATCCGAATAGCCCGAATTTTCGGGGTAGTAGCTGCTTTCACCGCTCATTGCACTGTCGAGGGTGTTGTAGTCGTCGTCTTCGTAGTCCATGAAGCGGGCCTGCTCTTTGCGGAACCGGAGCCGGATCGTGTCGGTCGCTCCGTTTCGATGCTTGGCAAGAATGAATTCGGCCAGTCCCGGCGGAAGGGGTATGTTGTTCTCGTCGACCGTCATGCCGTAGTATTCCGGGCGGTGGATGAAGGCGACGATATCGGCATCCTGTTCGATGGCACCCGATTCCCGCAGGTCGGAGAGTTGGGGCCGTTTGCTGCCTCCGCGGAGCTCGGCAGCTCGGTTGAGCTGCGAGAGGGCGATGATCGGCACATTCAACTCTTTGGCGATCGCTTTGAGCGTTCGCGAGATGGAGGCGACTTCCTGTTCGCGGTTTCCGCGCGTGTCTTGCGACCCGCTCATCAGCTGCAGGTAGTCGATGATGATGAGTTGGATGTTTTCGTGGGTTTTGAGCCGGCGTACTTTCGACCGGAATTCAAAGATCGAGAGGGCGGGTGTATCGTCGATGAAGAGGGGTGCGGAGGCGAGCGGTTTGATCGACTGTTCGAGGTGGCGCCACTGTTCTGCAGAGAGCTTGCCGCTTCGCACATCGCGGGAGTCGAGCCCCGATTCAGCCACGATCAATCGCATCATCAGCTGCGTGGCGCTCATCTCCAGCGAGAAGAAGGCAACGGGGATGTTGTGGTCGATGGCCACGTTGCGGGCCATGGAGAGCGTGAAGGCGGTCTTACCCATCGAGGGTCGGGCCGCCACGATCACCAGGTCGGAGGGTTGCCAACCGAGCGTGACGCGGTCGATGGCGGTGAATCCCGAGGGTACGCCGTTGAAGTTGCCTTCGTTTTTCGAAGCCTCTTCGATCGCCTCCATCGTGCGTGCGAGGATGTCTTTCGACGATTGGATCGACCGTTTTACATGCCCTTCCGAGACTTTGAAGATCTCACCTTCGGCGAAATCGATCAGGTCGGTTACATCGCTCGATTCGTCGTAGGAGCGTTTCTGGATCTCGGTCGAGACACGGATCAGCTCTCTCTGGACATATTTTTGGGCGATGATCTTGGCATGGAACTCCACGTGGGCTGCCGAACCGACTTTTTGGGTGAGGCTGGCGAGGAACGAGGCTCCGCCCACCAGTTTGAGTTGTCCGTGGAGTTTGAGTCTTTCGGTGACGGTATAGAGGTCGATTGGACTGAGCTCCATCGAGAGTTCTTCGATCGCCTTGTAGATGATCCGGTGGGTCTCTTTGTAGAAGGCATCGGCCGTCAGGAACTCCTGAACGGCGATGATGCTGTCTTTCTCGAGCATCAGGGCGCCGAGGATCGCCTCTTCCAGCTCGATGGCCTGGGGAGGGATCTGTCCGCCTGTTTCGGTCAGGGCACTGTAGGACTCTTTGTTTTTTTGTGATGGATTGTAGCTCTTTGCCATGTCGATTTTCGTGTTGACGGAGTAAAAATAGGGATAATTTGCGGAAATGTCCGGGAAGAGGGCTCCCTATTTTTTCTTTCTTTTTCCACACCTCGCTGTTGATAACCCTCCTTCTCCGGGCTGTTTCCCGGTGCGGAGCGGACCAGACCGCGATTTCGGATCGAAGAAGTAGCTTTTTTGTCGACGTTTGGAGTCCTGGTCGTGGGCTACGTAGAGCTTCTCTCCGGAATAGGGGTCGAAGCCGGTGTAGAACATGACCGAGGAGAGCGTCATGGGGGTCGGCGTGAAATCCTGCACCTGCTCGAGGTGGAAATGGAGTGCACGGGTCTTCTCCGAGAGCCGTTGCATCGATTGTTCCGTGCAGCCGGGATGCCCCGAGATGAAATAGGGAATCAGCTGGTAGCGGAGATTCTCTTCGGAGCAGATGCGGCGGAAATCGCGGTTGAGCTTTTCGAAGAGGGTGAACGATGGTTTCCGCATAAGGCGCAGCACCTCCTCTTCGGTATGCTCCGGAGCCACTTTCAGCCGGCCGGAAGTGTGGTCCCTGATCACCTCGTGCAGATAGGTTTGACCGTACGTGTCGTCGAAGAGGTCGTATCGGATGCCGCTTCCGATGAAGGCTTTTTTTACGCCTTTCACCGCTCCGATCCGGCGATAGAGTTCCAGAAGGGGCCGGTGACTGTTGTCGAGGTTGGGACAGATCTTCGGAAAGAGACACGATGGACGGCGGCACGATGCGCAACGCTCCCGGTCGCGACCGCCCATGCCGTACATGTTGGCCGAGGGACCTCCGACATCCGACAGGTTTCCTTTGAAATAGGGTATTCGTGTGAGCCGTTCCACCTCCTGGAGAATGGAGCGTTCGCTGCGTGAGGAGATGAATTTGCCCTGGTGGGCGGAGATGGTGCAGAAACTGCATCCGCCGAAGCAGCCCCGGTGGAGGCAGATCGAATTCTTGATCATCTCCCAGGCCGGAATATCCCCTTTGCCGGCGTAGCGGGGATGGGGTGCGCGCATATAGGGGAGATCGAAACTGTGGTCGATCTCTTCCTGGGTGAGCGCGGCGTGGGGCGGCGTCACCACTACATAGCGATTGCCTACGGGTTCGACCAGGGTTTTGACGGGCCGGAGCAGATTCGATTCGGTTTCGATGATGCGGAAGTTTTCGGCGAAGGCCTGCGGATCGGTTTGACACGTCTCGAAGGCGTGGAGTCGGATGGTCTCCGTTTCGGGCAATCGTTCGACATAGTTTTTGTCGGCGAGAAAGGCTACCTGCCGAAGAGTCCGGAGCCGTTTGGCGTTGAATCCACCTTGCAGGGCCTTTGCCACTTCGACGATCGATTTGTCGCCCATGCCATACATGAGCAGATCGGCGCCGCTGTCGGTCAGGATGGACGGCATGAGGCTGTCGCTCCAGTAGTCGTAGTGGGTGAGCCGGCGGAGGGAGGCTTCGATGCCTCCGATTACGACGGGCGTATGCGGAAAGAGCCTTTTCAGGATTCGTGTGTAGGTTGTGACGGTACGATCGGGACGGAATCCCGCCCGACCTCCTGGCGAATAGGCATCGTCGCTGCGCAGACGCAGGTTGGCCGTGTAGTGGTTGACCATTGAGTCCATGCTGCCGGCCGTCACTCCGAAGAAGAGTCGGGGTGTCCCCAATTTGCGGAAATCGCGCAGGTCGTCTCGCCAGTTGGGCTGCGGCACGATGGCTACGCGGTATCCTTCGGCCTCCAGTAACCTTCCGATCACGGCCGCACCGAATGCCGGATGGTCGATGTAGGCGTCGCCCGAGAAGAGGATCACATCGGGAGCGTCCCATCCGAGCTGCTCGATCTCTTTCCGGGAGGTGGGAAGAAAACCTTGTGTTGCTGTGTTAGTCATGACCGTGAGCCGATTTTCGGAAATCTATGGAAGCAATAGGCTGCTGTCGCCGTAGCTCAGGAATCGGAATCCGTTCTTGAGCGCGTAATCGTAGATGCGGTGCCACTCTTCGCCCACGAAGGCGGCGATGAGCAATAATAGCGTGCTTTTCGGTTGATGGAAGTTGGTGATCATACCGCGGACGATCCGATAGCGGAATCCGGGGGTAATCATGATCTGAGTGGCTGTCCGGATACGGTCCAAGTTGTTTCGTTCCATGTAATCGAAGAGCGCCTGCAGCGCCTCTTTCCCGGAAAGGGCCTCCGGGAGGTCGTAGGGTTCGAATTGCCCGATTGTACGCGCTTCGTTCGGGGAACCGCTTCGGATGATCCGGTGACCAAGAACGGCGAGGGATTCCAGCGTTCGTACGGAGGTGGTTCCTACGGCCGTTACGTGATCGGCCTGCAGGAGTTGTCCGACGGTTTTTCGCGTCGCTTCGAAATGTTCCGTGTGCATCGGATGGAGCAGCGCGTTCTCCTCTTTGACGGGCAGAAACGTGCCGGCTCCGACGTGAAGCGTCACTTCGGTGATGTCTCTTCCCGATTGCCGGAGCTGTTCGATCAGCTCCGGTGTGAAATGGAGCCCGGCGGTAGGAGCTGCCACGGAACCCTCCACTTGAGCGTATACGGTTTGGTAACGTGTCTTGTCGATCTCTTCGCTGTCGCGTCCCAGGTAGGGCGGAATCGGTACTCGTCCGAGTGTTTCAAGCAGTTGTCCGAACGTCAGGTCTGCATCCCAATCGAATTTGACGATCTGTTCCGCTCCGTTGCCTCCGATACGGTGAGCCTGCAGCCGGCAAGATTTACCGGCCGTGTCGAAACGGATCTCGAGCGCTCCCTCTTTCCATTTTTTGAGGTTCCCGACGATGCAGTACCACTCCGCTTCGCCCTGGGCCGCAAAGGCCCGCTCGTAGTCGGCCGGATTTCGGGGTTCGAGACAGAGCAGTTCGATGCGTGCTCCGCTCGGTTTGTGCATCACGATACGAGCCCGGACTACGCGGGTGTTGTTGAATACCAGCAACGTCTTTTCGGGCAAGAGGTGGGGCAGCTCGTGGAAACGACTGTCCGAGAGCTCCCCGTTGCGGTAGACGAGCAATTTCGATGCATCGCGATCGGCCAGCGGGAAGCGGGCGATTCGTTCGTCGGGAAGTTCGTAGTCGTAGTCCGATATGCGGATTTCTCTCTCCATGTCTGTTTTCGGTTTATTTCCGACGCGCCTGGGTCGAAGGTTCTGGAATGCCGAAGCGATGGGCTGACCCTCCTGTCCGGATTATCCGTTTCGACCGATTCTCCTTGTGTCGCATGTTTTTCGGAGTGGTGCGTCGGGGATCTTAATAAGAAGTAAAAGGTAGGTACAGCCTGAGGCCGTACCTACCTGTCGTTTTACACAACGTTGCCGTTACTTTTTGGGCTTCGGGGCGAGGATCATGTTCATCTTCTTGCCTTCGAGCTTCGGCATCGACTCCACTTTGGCCAACTCCTCCAGATCGGTGGCGAAGCGTAGCAAAAGAATTTCGCCTTGCTCTTTGAAGACGATGCTACGGCCGCGGAAGAAGACATACGCCTTCACTTTTGCTCCCTCTTTGAGGAAATTTTCCGCATGTCTGAGCTTGAAGTTGTAGTCGTGATCGTCGGTCTGGGGACCGAAACGGATCTCTTTGACCACCATCTTCACCGATTTGGCCTTGATCTCTTTGGCCTTCTTCTTCTGTTGATAGAGGAATTTCTGGTAGTCGGCGATCCGACATACCGGAGGATCGGCTTTGGGCGAGATCTCGATGAGGTCCAGTTCCATTTCGTCAGCCAAGCGGAGCGCATCGCGGATCGGCATGACCTTGACTTCGGGTACATTATCGCCTACGACACGTACCATGGGAGCGGTAATGTGGTCGTTGATGCGGTGAAGAGCCTCTTTTTCGGGAAGCTTCCGACCCACGAAGGGTCGTTTGCCGGCGGGGCTGTTCCCTCTGGGAGGGAACGGTTTCGTTGTGTCTATAGTTGTGTCCTCCTATGTTTGGTTAAACATTCGCTTCTTGTGCGTTGACTGCGGTCTCCTCCCGCACCAGTGCTGTAATGTGGTCGCGGAACTCTTCCCAGGTCATCGAACCCTTGTCTCCCTCTCCCTGTACACGGACCGAAACTTTCTGTTCGGCCTCCTCTTTCTCTCCCACGATCAGCAGGAAGGGGATTCGCTTGAGTTCGTTGTCGCGTATTTTGCGGCCGATCTTCTCGTTGCGGTTGTCTACCTGTGCGCGAATATCGGAATTATTCAGATAAAAAGAAACTTTTTCCGCATAATCGTTGAATTTTTCGCTGATAGGCAGGACCACCACCTGATCGGGAGCGAGCCACAAGGGGAACTTGCCGCCCGTATGTTCCAACAGTACGGCCACGAATCGCTCCATCGAACCGAACGGTGCACGATGGATCATGATCGGACGATGCGGTTTGTCGTCGGCGCCCGTGTAGGTAAGATCGAATCGTTCCGGCAGGTTGTAGTCGACCTGAATCGTTCCGAGTTGCCACTTGCGGCCGATGGCGTCTTTGACCATGAAGTCGAGTTTCGGCCCGTAGAATGCCGCTTCGCCATACTCTACGACAGCCGGCAGTCCTTTGTTTTGGGCGGCCTGCATGATGGCGTGTTCCGCTTTTTCCCAATTCTCGTCCGTGCCGATGTATTTGGTTTTGTCGTTCGGATCGCGCAGGGAGATCTGGGCGGTGAAGTTCTCGAATTTCAACGTCTTGAAGATGTAGAGTACGATGTCGATCACCTTTTCGAACTCTTCGAGCAGCTGGTCGGGTCGTACGAAAAGGTGGGCGTCGTCCTGCGTGAATCCGCGCACACGGGTCAATCCGTGCAATTCACCGCTCATCTCGTAGCGATAGACCGTGCCGAACTCGGCGAAACGAAGGGGCAGATCTTTGTACGAGCGGGGTTTCGTGCGGTAGATCTCGCAGTGGTGGGGGCAGTTCATCGGTTTGAGCAGGAACTCTTCGTTCTCGTCGGGGGTGTGGATCGGTTGGAACGAGTCTTTGCCGTATTTGGCGTAGTGTCCCGATGTGACGTAAAGGTCTTTCATGCCGATGTGGGGCGTGATGACCTGCTGGTATCCGTACTTCTTTTGCACCCCGCGCAGGAAATTTTCCAACCGTTCGCGGAGGGCCGTGCCTTTGGGCAGCCACAGCGGGAGCCCCTGGCCCACGCGTTGCGAGAAGGCGAAGAGTTCGAGGTCTTTACCCAGTTTGCGGTGGTCGCGTTTCTTGGCCTCTTCGAGCATGGCCAGGTATTCGTCGAGCATGCTCTTCTTCGGGAAGCTGATGCCGTAGATACGCGTGAGCATTTTACGATGCTCGTCGCCGCGCCAATAGGCACCTGCTACCGAGGTGAGTTTGATCGCCTTGATGAATCCGGTGTTGGGCAGATGGGGTCCCCGGCAGAGGTCCGTGAAGCATCCGTTCGTATAGAAGCTGATTGTGCCGTCCTCCAGGGCAGAAATCAGTTCGAGTTTGTATTCGTCGCCTTTTTGGGTGAATGTTTCGAGGGCCTCTTTTTTGCTCACTTCGCGGCGGACCATCGGCTCCTTGCTGCGGGCCAGTTCGACCATCTTCTGTTCGATGCGGGGCAGATCGGCCTCGGTGATCGGGGTGGGAGAGTCGACGTCGTAATAGAATCCGTTTTCGATGCTCGGGCCGATGCCGAACTTGATGCCCGGATAGAGCGATTCGAGCGCTTCGGCCAGCAAGTGCGAAGAGGTGTGCCAGAAGGTGTGTTTACCTTCGTCGTCTTCCCATTTCAGCAGACGCACCGAGCAGTCGCCATTGATGGGGCGGTTCAAGTCTTGCACCTTGCCATCCACGGAGACAGCGAGCACCTCGGCTGCAAGACGCGGGCTGATGCTCTGTGCGATCTCCATTCCTGTCGTTCCCTCGGCATACTCACGAATGTCGCCGTTGGGAAAAGTTACTTTCATCATTTCGTTTGATTTTTAGATTATCGTTTTGCTCCCGGACTCCCGCTTTTACGAGACGGAAGATCATCCGGAAGACTTGGGTTTCGCAATGGTTCGGGATCGGATTATTCGGTCGGTTCGTTTTCCGGCAGGTCGTTGGCCGAGACATCCGCACCTTTTTCCCGTTCATAGTGCCGCAACGGATTGCGACTCATCTCGGCCCATTTTTGACGCGTTCGTACGATGTCTGCGGCCAGCCAGATGGCGTTACGCATCGCTCCGGGATCGGCTTTCCCCGCGCCTGCAATATCGAAAGCCACCCCATGGTCGGGACTGGTACGGACGATGGGGAGTCCGGCCGTGTAGTTGACGCCGTCGGGCGTAAGCGCTTTGAATGGTGCGAGCCCCTGGTCGTGATACATGGCCAGAACGGCATCGTATTGCGTGTAGTTGTGGGAGAGGAAGAGACCGTCGGCAGCCAAGGGCCCGAAGGCATACACCCCCTCTGTAAAGGCCTGTACGATGGCCGGCCGTATAATCTGTTCCTCGTCCTCTCCGAGCAGTCCGTTTTCTCCGGCGTGGGGATTGAGCGAGAGGACGGCGATGCGGGGTTCGACGATGCCGAAATCGGCAATGAGCGAACGACGCAATGCTTTCAGCTTCTCGACGATTTTCTCTTTCGAGAGGTTTGCGCGTACTTCGGCCAGCGGAATATGGGTGGTCATGAGGGCGACACGCAACTCCTCGCTGCACATCATCATGATCGGATTGCCTCCCCATTCGGTTCCGAGGAATTCGGTGTGTCCGGTGTAGGGGAAATTGTCCGAGTGTGTATTTTCTTTGCAGATGGGCGCTGTGACGATTGCGTCTATGAGTCCCTCTTTCGCATCTTTGACCGCGCGACGCAGTGCCTCCACAGCCGACTCGCCGGCCTGGGGGGTGAGTTGCCCCGGCTCTACGGTAAACTCCTGCATTCCCGTTTCGATCAGGTTGAGTCGTTTCGGGTGGAGGTTGCGGGCCGAAGGGATCGTGTTGAAAACGATGTTTTCTGCCTCTTCCATCCGGTCGCGCCAGAATGCGGCAGCGGCTGACGACCCATAGAGAACCGGAGTAATGAGTTCTCCCATGCGGGGATCGGCGAAACATTTGAGGATTACCTCCCAGCCGATTCCGTTGGGATCGCCCTGCGTGATGCCTATGCGGATCTTTCCACTCATATTCTTCTTTTGCCTTGCTTTAAAATACAAAGATAAGAAAAAATCTCATTTGGAGGATAGGATCGTCATTTTTCCGCAGAAAGTCTGTTGGCCATTGGATGAAATACGGGCCTGGAAAGGAACTTCCAGGCCCGTATGGGGGATAAGCGTAACGATGGATCAAAGACTGTCGCCGAAGTCTTTGCGGAATTTCTCCATCAATTGTGCCGGCCAATCCGAGACGGGTTCGAGACGGCCCATGAAGAAGCGCAGTACGGGGGGCTCGTATACCCAGCGCAAACCGCCGATCAGGTGACGATTGTCGTAAAGCCATTCGAGACGGTCGATCACATAGTTGATCTGCGAGAGGGTGAATACGCGTCGCGGAACGGCGAGACGCAGCAATTCGACGTCGGCCAGAATCTCTTCGCCTTTTTCATCGCGCACGCTGGAGATGGTTCCGCGTTCCATGCCGCGGATTCCGGAGCAGATGAAGAGGGCCGCAGCGAGTGCGCCGGCCGGATATTGATTTTGCGGAATGTGGTCGCAGAACTTCATGGCGTCGATGTGGCCGCCCAGCACACCCGGAGGGGTAACTACGGGGATGCCTTTCTTGTCGAGCGTCTCGATGAGGTATTTGATGAACGAGGGGCTCTGACTGATCATTGTCTCGTCGAGGGTTTCGTAGAGACCCACCGCCATGGCTTCGATCTCGCGGACCGAGATACCGCCATAGGTGAGGAATCCTTCGAACAGCGGGATGAGCGCCTCCATTTTGCCGTAGAGCTCTTTGCGGTTGGTGCAGATACCGCCGCCTCGCGAGGAGCTGAGCTTGCGGGCGGAGAAGTAAACGAGGTCGGCCAGACCGGTCATCATCTTGATGATGTCGCCCATGGAGTTCTCTTTCCACTCTTTTTCGCGTTGTTTGACGAGGTAGGCATTCTCGCCGAGGAGGCTGGCGTCAAGCACGAGCATGATGCCGTATTTGTCGGCCACGCGTCTTACATCCATCATGTTGCTGATGGAGAAGGGCTGTCCGCCGATCAGGTTGGTGGAGGCCTCCATGCGGATGAACGGGATGTTTTCCACACCGGTCTCTTCGATGCAGCGCACCAGTTTGTCGATATCGATGTTTCCTTTGAACGGGTTGTCGGAGTGGAGTTCGAGCGCCTCGTCGTGGAGCAGTTCGACCACTTTGCCACCGACTTCGTTGAAGTGGGCGAGCGCCGTGGTGAAGTGGTAGTTCATCGGGATGACATTGCCCGGTTTGATGAACGTGCGGGCGATCACGTTTTCTGCGGCACGACCTTGGTGTACGGGCAGCAAGTATTTTTTGCCGAGAACGTCTTCCACGGCTTTTTGGAGCCGTTCGAAAGATTGCGATCCGGCGTAAGCATCGTCGGCACGGAGCATGGCGGAGAGCTGGTTATCGCTCATGGCATTGGTTCCGCTGTCGGTCAGCATGTCGAGGAATACGTCGCGGGTGCTGAGCTGGAAGGTGTTGAAGCCGGCCTCTTTCATGGCGTCGAGACGGCGTTCGATGGGTACGAGGAAGAGTTTCTGTACCACACGTACCTTGTGGCGTTCGAGCGGCATGTCGCCGCCTTTGTAGAATTTTACGTCGTTCATAAAGGGCTATTTTTTGGTCGTTGAATTCTCTGGAGTTTCGATCTTCGAAACCATGCAAAATTAGCCTAAAATTACGATTTCAAAACTTTCTGTCGCCCGCCGGGGAGGGTGTTGAAGTTTCTGTTTGTAATCGATTTTACCGAAATGTATTACGAATCGATAGTTTATATGGGGTTATAGATTGTTATTTGCCTCTTTTGCCTGCGGAAAAGCGATAAAAAAGAATGTGCGGAAAAGAGTGAAAAAAAGAAAAATCGGACTATCGACGGCGAAATTCTGCACAAACGATGGCTGTTGCGATGGCAACGTTCAGCGATTCGCTGCCCTGTCGTCCCGGGGGCCAGGAGGGGATGAAGAGCTTTTCGGAAACGAATCGTTCCGTTTCCGGAGATATTCCTCGACCTTCGCTTCCCATCACGATGATTCCTTCTTGCGAAAGAGGGGCGCGATAGAGGTCGTCTCCCTCCAGAAAGGTGCCGTAGACAGGAAGGTTTTGCGCACGGGCCTGTTCGAGCAGGGCTGCCGGTTGCAGGTAATGGACTCCGACACGGAGTATGGCTCCCATGGAGGCCTGTACGGTTTTCGGATTGTAACAGTCGGCCGAGTCGGGGGAGCAGCAGATGTCGGCGATGCCGAACCAGTCGGCCAACCGGATGATCGTGCCGAGGTTGCCGGGGTTCTGCACACCGTCGAGCAGTAGGGTGAGCCGTCCGGCGAGTGATTCGTAGGGTGGCTTCCGACGAGGGATTTCCACAATCGCCACGGCATCGGAGGGAGTTTTGAGGAGGCTGAGCCGCTCCATCTCTTTCGGAGAGACGATTTCCGCTTCTCCGGGAGCGAAGACACCTTCGCGTGCGAAGACTCTTTTTACGTGGAGCGGGGATCGTAAGATCTCGTCCACCAGTTTCGTCCCTTCGGCTACGAACAGTCCGGTTTCGGTGCGGGCCCGTTTGTCGGCGAGCGAACGGACCAGTTGTATGTCGGCACGGGTTATCATGTTGTTTGCGAGGCAAAGGTAGGGAATTTTGCGGAGATTCCCGGCGGTTCTGCGGCCCAAAAACAGGGTTCTGTTTGCGAAAACCCGATAAAAAGTCTAAATTTGATACCCGAAACTGAAACTTACAATTATTCGGAGAAAACTATGGGAAATTTGTGGAAAAAAGGGGCGTTGCTTCTTGTGGGATTTTTAGCAGGGACGTATGCCGCCTTCGCTCAATCGTTTACACCTGGATTCGGGAAGGAGATTTTTACGGGTTATGCGCCGTTGGCCAACAAGCCTGTGGAGGTCTATTATTATATCCCTGAAGAGGGCGATATCGAGACCATGCCGATTTTGTTTGCCTTCCATGGCGCGGGTCGCGACGGGAAAGAACAGGCTATTTTTTGGCAACCGTTTGCTGCCGAAGGGAAGTTCATCGTATTGTCGTTGACCTATCCCAATGAATACTATCCGATATGGGCTTATCAGTTCGGCGGGGTGACCAATGAAGTGGGTGATGTGCGACCCGAAGAGAAATGGACCTATCAGACCGTCGAGGCGATCTTCGACTGGTTCCGCAAGGCAACGGGCAATCGGAGCCGGACGTATGACATGTGGGGCCATTCGGCCGGGGGACAATTCGTGCATCGTTTCCTGGCGGCGATGCCTAAAGCTCGGGTCAATCGGGCTGTGGCCTCCAATCCGGGCAGCTGGACCTTCCCGTTGGCCAATGGTTTGGTGGATGCCTCGGGAAACGTATATGGTTGGCCCTTTTCGCTCAAGGATCTGCCTTTCGCCTCGAAAAAAGCGATGAAATGTTATTTCGGACGGAACATGGTCGTGCATCTGGGTACAAGTGATACCTCCAGTACAACCCGGAGTTTGCCGAGGGAGCCGGGCTCCATGGCGCAGGGGAAATGCCGTTTCGATCGGGGGCATGCTTGTTTCGAAGCGGCCAAGCGTGAGGCGGAGCGGCTGGGAGTACCGTTCCGTTGGACGTTGGTGGAGGTTCCCGGGGTGGCTCACGATGCCCGCGGTATGATCCTGGGCCGGAGTTCGAAGACGGTCACGAAGAAGACCTATATTCCCGAGAATGCCCTGCCTGTCGGAGCTTACGAGTTGCTGTATGGCGGAGACCAACAGTAGACTTGTCTGAGTTTTCTGCTTTCGCCGGAACAGCAACCGAAATTTCGGTCGCCGTCCCGGCGAAAGTTTTGAAATGGGGTACTGTCTTCGTTTTGGTGCGTCAATAAACGAAAAGAGGAGTTCGACGTTTTGCCTGTCGGCAGGAATTTCGGGAATTGTTGTCCGGGAACCTTGAAATATCGACTTTTTGTCGTACCTTTGCAACTCAGAAAATTCTTCTGAAACATGTCTGATAAAAAAGCTGCCGTTCTGATCCTTGAGGACGGAACGAAATTCGAAGGCTTCTCCTTTGGTGCCGACCGGTCGGTATCTGGAGAAGTCGTTTTCAATACGGCCATGATGGGCTATCCCGAATCGTTGACCGATCCGTCGTATCGGGGTCAGATTCTGGTGCTCACCTATCCGCTTATCGGTAACTACGGAGTGCCCCCCTTCACCGAGGAGGACGGCATGCTGAAATTTTTCGAATCCGACAGCATCCACATCAAAGCGTTGGTGGTAGCCGATTATTCGTTCGAATACAGCCATTGGAATGCGGCCCAGAGCCTGGCAGATTGGTTGAAGGCCAACGACGTGCCGGCCATTTACGGTGTGGATACGCGGGCTGTGACCAAAATCATCCGGGAGAAGGGAGCCATGCTCGGTAAGGTGGTGGTCGAAGGGGAGCCGGAACCGGCCGAGTTCGACGATCCGAACCGACGTAACCTTGTGGCCGAGGTGAGCTGCCGGGAACCGATCACCTACGGCAGCGGAAAGTACAAAGTCGTGTTGGTCGATTGCGGCTGCAAGCTCAATATCGTCCGATGCCTGCTGAAGCGGGGCGTAGAGGTGATTCGCGTGCCGTGGGATTACGATTTTACGACGATCGATTACGATGGCCTGATGCTCGGGAACGGACCGGGTGATCCGCAGATGTGTGGGAAAACCGTGGAGCACATTCGTCGTGCGATGGAGATCGGAAAACCGATTTTCGGGATCTGTCTCGGCAATCAGCTCCTCGCCATCGCGGCCGGGGCCTCGACCTTTAAATTGAAATACGGCCATCGGAGCCACAATCAACCTGCGCTGATGGTGGGAACCGATCAGGCGATGATCACTTCGCAGAATCACGGATTCGCAGTCGATCCGTCAGGACTCGGCCCCGATTGGGAACCCTATTTCGTCAACCTGAACGACGGTACGAATGAAGGAATCCGTCATCGTACGAAACCTTTCTTCTCCGTACAGTTCCATCCCGAGGCCACGAGCGGTCCGGTGGATACCGAGTTCCTTTTTGACCACTTCATCGAAAATATTGAGAAATACAATGGATAGCAAGATTGAAAAGGTGATCCTGCTCGGTTCGGGAGCGCTGAAAATCGGAGAGGCCGGAGAGTTCGACTATTCCGGCTCGCAGGCGCTCAAGGCGCTCAAGGAGGAGGGGATTTATACCGTACTCATTAATCCGAACATCGCGACGATCCAGACCTCGGAGAACATCGCCGATCGGGTCTATTTCCTGCCCGTGACGCCGGAGTTCGTCGAACAGGTGATCGAGCGGGAGCGTCCGCAAGGTATTCTGCTCGCTTTCGGAGGACAGACTGCGCTCAATTGCGGCGTGAAGCTCTACGAGAGCGGAGTGTTGGAGAAGTACGGTGTGCGCGTGCTGGGAACCCCCGTGCAGGCGATCATCGATACGGAAGATCGTGAAAAATTTGTCGAAAAGTTGGCCGAGATCAACGTTAAGACGATCCGTAGCCATGCGGTCACCACGGTGGACGATGCCAAAAAAGTGGCCGAGGAGTTGGGCTATCCGATCATCATCCGGGCTGCCTATACGCTCGGTGGACTCGGGTCGGGCTTCTGCAACAATGCGGAAGAGCTCGATGCTCTGGCCTCCAAGGCGTTCAATTATTCGCCCCAGATTCTGGTGGAGAAGTCGCTCAAGGGGTGGAAAGAGGTGGAATACGAGGTGGTGCGCGACCGTTACGACAACTGCATCACCGTTTGTAACATGGAGAACTTCGATCCGCTCGGTATCCACACGGGCGAAAGTATCGTCGTGGCTCCTTCGCAAACCCTGACCAATTCCGAATACCACAAGTTGCGGAAACTGGCGATCCGCATCATCCGCCATATCGGCATCGTGGGCGAGTGCAACGTGCAGTATGCCCTCGATCCGGAGAGCGAAGATTATCGGGTGATCGAAGTGAATGCGCGTTTGAGTCGTTCGTCGGCTCTGGCCTCGAAAGCGACCGGGTATCCGTTGGCATTCGTCGCGGCCAAACTCGGCTTGGGCTATGGCCTGCACGAGTTGAAAAACTCGGTAACGAAATCGACGACGGCCTGTTTCGAGCCGGCACTCGACTACATCGTCTGCAAGATTCCGCGTTGGGACCTTGGAAAATTCAAGGGCGTCTCCCGCGAATTGGGCTCGAGCATGAAGTCCGTGGGCGAGGTGATGGCCATCGGCCGTAATTTCGAGGAGGCGATTCAGAAGGGTTTGCGCATGATCGGGCAGGGTATGCACGGTTTCGTGGCCAACAAGGAGCTGCAAACCGCCGACCTCGATACGGCTCTCAGCCATCCGACGGATAAGCGTATCTTCTTTATAGCGAATGCGTTGAAACACGGATACAGCGTCGACCGCATCCACGAACTTACGAAGATCGACAAGTGGTTCCTCTATAAGTTGGAGAACATCATTGCCATCGAGCATCGACTCGAGGCGTTCGACAGCCTGGAGGCGCTTCCGGATGCGTTGCTGCTCGAAGCCAAACAGCGTGGATTCTCCGATTTCCAGATTGCCCGCAAAGTACTCCATCCTGCGGACGCCGATATGGAACGGGGCATCATGCAGGTACGCGAGGAGCGTAAGCGGAGAGGCATTATACCGTTCATCAAACAGATCGATACGTTGGCAGCCGAGTATCCGGCCCAGACCAACTATCTCTACGTGACCTACAACGCCGTGGCACACGATATCGATTTCCCGAAAGACGATCTGGGTGTTGTGGTGCTCGGTTCGGGAGCCTACCGCATAGGCAGTTCGGTGGAGTTTGACTGGTGTTCCGTGAACGCGGCAAATACGATTCGACAGAATGGTCTGAGGTCGATTATGATCAATTACAATCCCGAGACCGTGTCGACCGATTACGATATGTGCGATCGGCTCTATTTCGACGAGCTAACCTTCGAGCGCGTGCTCGATATTACCGATCTCGAAGCGCCGCGCGGGGTGATCGTCTCGGTGGGCGGACAGATACCGAACAATCTGGCCATGCGTCTGCAGACGGCCGGTGTGCCGATTCTGGGAACCTCGGCCGTCGATATCGACCGCGCGGAAGACCGACATCTCTTCTCGCAGATGTGCGACGAATTGGGAATCGATCAGCCCCGTTGGCGGGAGCTGACTTCGTTGGAGGATATCTATGAGTTTGCCGACGAAGTGGGATTCCCGTTGTTGATCCGTCCTTCTTATGTGTTGAGCGGAGCCGCGATGAACGTGGTTTCGAACCGGGGCGAGTTGGAGCATTTCCTGACACTGGCTACCAACGTGTCGAAACAGCATCCGGTGGTGGTGACCGAGTTCATCGAGAACGCCAAGGAGATCGAGATCGATGCGGTGGCCAAGGATGGCGAAGTGTTGGTTTATGCCATTTCGGAACATGTCGAGTTCGCCGGAGTCCATTCGGGCGATGCGACGATGGTCTTCCCGCCGCAGAAAATGTATGTGGAAACCATGCGTCGGATCAAGAAGATCTCCCGTCAGGTGGCTCAGGGACTCCATATCTCCGGTCCGTTCAATATGCAGCTGATGGCGAAAAACAACGATATCAAGGTGATCGAGTGCAATTTGCGCGCTTCGCGATCCTTCCCGTTCGTCTCGAAGGTGTTGAAGGTCAATTTCATCGAGATCGCCACGAAGATCATGCTGGGACTTCCGGTCGAGATACCCCACCGTTCGGCTTTCGAGCTCGATTACGTGGGAATCAAGGCGCCGCAGTTCTCGTTCTCGCGTCTGCAGAAGACCGACCCGGTGCTCGGCGTCGAGATGGCATCGACCGGCGAGGTGGGCTGTATCGGCGACGACTTCTACGAGGCGATCCTCAAATCGATGATCTCTGTGGGATATGCCATCCCGAAACGGAATGTGCTCCTCTCGACAGGCGACAGCCGTTCGAAAACCGACATGATCGGTCCGGCCAAGGCGTTGCAGGAGAAGGGGTATCATCTCTACGCTACGCAGGGTACGGCCGACTTCCTGGCTCAGAACGGGGTGAAGGCAGAGGTGCTTCATTGGCCCGATTCCCCGGAAAAACCCAATACGCTCGACTACATCAAGGAGCGTAAGATCGATCTGGTGATCAATATCCCGAAGAATCTCTCGGAGAGCGAACTGCATAACGACTACACGATTCGTCGTTCGGCGATCGATTTCAACATTCCGTTGATTACCAATGCCCGGCTCGCTTCGGCATTCATCTACGCCTTCTGCCGGCTCGATCGCAAGGAGATCAAGATCAAGTCGTGGAACGAGTATTGATGTCCGGAGGGGATTGAACCCTTGCGACAGCAGTATCGCCAGTCATCGTAAAAGAGAAGGACGCCTGAAAGCGTCCTTCTCTTTTTGAGTGGGGCTGCCGAGTCGCAACCCCGATAATTTGGTAAACTCGATGCGGCGATCGATTCGGAACGACTCCCTCTTCCGGAGAGATTCGCCCTCTGTCGATCGGGAGAGGGCGGATCAGAAGATGAATCGGGAACTGATCTCGCGGTAGTTGTAGACCCGTTCGATCACGTCGGCGAAAATGTCGGCTACGCTGAGTACGGTGAATTTGCTCGTATCCTCGTTCTCTTTGAGCGGAATGGTATCGGTGACGATCACCTCCTGCAGTTTGCTTCGGTTGATCCGGTCGTAGGCCGGTCCGGAGAGCAGGGCATGCGTGGCGCAGGCGCGGACGCTGGCGGCTCCTTTGTCCATGAGCATGTCGGCAGCCATCGTGATGGTTCCGGCCGTGTCGATCATGTCGTCGAGGATCACGATGTTACGTCCCTCCACGTCGCCGATGGCAGTCATCTTTCCCACCACGTTTGCCTTTTCGCGCTGTTTGTGGCTGATGATCATGGGCGCGCAGAGATGTTTGGAGTAGGCGCTGGCCCGTTTGGCACCACCCATGTCGGGGGCGGCTACGGAGAGGTTTTCGATCCCCAGCGAGTTGATATAGGGTACGAAGATGCCACTGGCGTAGAGATGATCGACCGGAATGTCGAAGAATCCTTGAATCTGGTCGGCGTGCAGGTCCATCGTCATGATGCGGTCGACGCCGGCCGCACGCAACAGATTGGCTACCAGTTTGGCTCCGATTGAGACCCGAGGCCGGTCTTTGCGGTCCTGACGGGCCCAGCCGAAGTAGGGCATTACCGCGATGACTCGGTGGGCCGAGGCACGGTGGGCTGCATCGATCATCAGGAGGAGTTCCATCAGGTTTTCGGCAGGCGGGAAGGTCGACTGCACGATGAATACCGTACAACCCCGAATGCTTTCATCGAAGGCGGGCTGGAATTCACCGTCGCTGAAATCGAGGCGGGTGGATGCACCGAGGGTGGTTCCGTAGCATTTGGCGATTTTCTCGGCGAGAGGCCGCGAATTGCTGCATGCGAAGATTTTAAGTTTGTGTATAGCCATGTTCGTATTGGATTTGGATTCTTTTTTATTTGGTCTGTTCGATCGAATCGGATGGTTGTTGGAGACAGTGGTCGATGAAGTCGAGAATTGCTTCACCGCCGATACGCTTTTCGGCCGAAGTGGCGAAGATCGGGGGCAACTCTTCCCATTGTTCGAGCAGCCTCTTTTTGTAGGAGGCGATGTTCGAAGCGAGCTGATTGGTGCCGAGTTTGTCGATTTTGGTGAAGACGATGCCGAATGGAATACCCTCTTCGCCCAGCATGGTCATGAAGTCGAGATCGATCTTCTGCGGTTCGAGACGCGCATCGACCAGAACGAAAAGGAAGTACATTTTGTGGCACTTCGTCACGTAATCGGTAATCAGTTTGGAGAACTCTCCGCGGGTGGTTTTCGACACCCGGGCGTAGCCGTATCCCGGCAGGTCGACGAGATACCAGTTCCGGTTGATGAGAAAATGGTTGATCAGTCTTGTTTTGCCCGGGGTTCCCGACACCTTTGCCAGACCTTGCACTCCGGTCAGCATATTGATTAGGGAGGATTTTCCCACGTTGCTGCGGCCGATGAATGCGAATTCGCGCAGGTCGTCGCCGGGAATTTGATTGAGACGCTGGCTGCTGCAACGGAATTGTGCCGAAGCGATTTTCATGGGGAAAAGGATTTCGTGATGCAAAGATAGTGCAAGCGGAAGGTAAAAGCAAGAATCGGTCGTGGCTTAATCGGTCGAAATGTCGTTATTTTTTTCGGACCCGTGGCCGGCCGATGCGGGCGGATGATCGCTTTTGCTACGGCATTTGCCTTTGGCAGAATCGGACCGGATGGAGTGTTCTTTGGCCGTTTCGGAAGATGGTAAAAAAAGCGCAGACTCTTCTGTGGAAGGTCTGCGCAATGCTTTAGTCGACCGGAACGAAGGCCTCTTTTCCTTCGCCGCAGACGGGACAAACCCAGTCGTAAGGGAGTTCTTCGAATGGTGTGCCGGGCTGAACGCCGTTTTCGGGATCACCGACAGCCGGATCGTAAATGTAGTCGCACACTTCGCATCTGTACTTTTTCATGGTCGTTGAGTTTTTTTTGTTTGTTCAGTTTTGGGAACGGGTTCGTTCTCGAGAGCTGTTATCAGAGTTTGATGCCTGTATAGGTTTGCGGAGAGAGCGCACGCAGTTCCTCTTTCACGCTCTCTGCAATATCCAGGCCGTCGATGAAAGTGCGGATACCTTCGCGGTCGATCGGCCGGTTTGTACGGGTGAGCGCTTTGAGAGCCTCGTAGGGGGCCGGATAGCCTTCTCTGCGCAGAATGGTCTGAATGCCTTCGGCCACTACGGCCCAATTGTTTTCCAGATCGCGGGCGATTGTTTCCGGATGGATGATCAGTTTGCCCATCCCTTTCAGCAGGGAGTGGAATGCGATTACCGAGTGGGCGACGGGTATGCCCGTATTCCGCAATACCGTGGAGTCGGTGAGGTCGCGTTGCAGCCGTGAGATGGGCAGTTTGGCCGCCAGGTGGGTAAACAGGGCGCCGGCGATTCCCAGATTGCCTTCGGCGTTTTCGAAGTCGATCGGATTGACCTTGTGGGGCATGGCCGACGAGCCGACTTCGCCCTCTTTGATTCGCTGTTTGAAGTAGTCCATCGAGACATACATCCAGATGTCGCGGGCGAAATCGATGAGGATGGTCCCGATTCGCTTCATGTTGTCGAAGATGGCAGCCAGGTTGTCGTAGTGTTCGATCTGGGTGGTATATTGCGAGCGGCTGAGTCCTAGTGTTTCGTTGACGAAACGGTTGGCGAAAGCGACCCAGTCGATCTCGGGATAGGCGGCGTGGTGGGCGTTGAAATTGCCTGTCGCTCCGCCGAATTTGGCCGGGATCGGTATGGCGCGCAGCATGGCCAGCTGTTTTTCGAGACGTTCCACATAGACCATCATCTCCTTGCCCAGGCGAGTGGGGGAGGCCGGTTGGCCATGCGTACGGGCGAGCATCGGAATATCGGCCCATTCGGTTGCCCGGTTACGGATTTCACCGATCAGCTCTTCGAGAAGCGGGTAGTAGACATCGTGCATCGCATCGCGCAGGGAGGCGGGTGTTGCGGTGTTGTTGATATCTTGCGAGGTGAGGCCGAAGTGGACGAACTCCTTGTATTGTTCCAGGCCGAGAGCGTCCATCTTCTCCTTGATGAGGTACTCCACCGCTTTTACGTCGTGGTTGGTCCGTTTTTCGATCTCTTTGACCCGGAGGGCATCCTGTTCCGTGAAGTTGCGGTAGAGGGTGCGAAGTTCTTCGAAATGGGTCGGGTTCATGCCTCGCAGCTGCGGCAGGGGCAGAGTGCAGAGGGAGATGAAGTATTCTACCTCCACGCGGATCCGGTAGCGGATAAGGGCATATTCCGAGAAGTAGTTTTCCAACGGGGAGGCGGCGGCACGGTAACGACCGTCGACGGGAGAGATGGCTGTGATGCTGCTCAGTTCCATGAATTGTGTGTTTCGTTGTGATTATCGCATACAAAATTAGGGAAAAGTGTGCGATTCGGCAATGGCACGGTGGAAAGTTATCACCATTTGATGAACAGAATACTCCTGTCCCGTGTGGGCGAGCCGGTTGCCGGGATCGGTTGCCTTTCGGATTGGAAACGACTGGTCGAGGTGCTTTTGCTCTTTCGATCGCTTTCGTTTTGCTCCTTGGAATGAAATAATTGTTTTTGTTTTGATTGCTAAGAGTTTTTTTTCGATTTTTTTTTATTTTTGAAAATCTGGTGTTGAGGAGGCTACCGGATGAGGTTCTGTTGTCAGGGAGACGGTGCGGACAAGAAGTCTCTTTTCGCCTTCGAACCACGGACTGTGCAGGGCAAGATTTCAGTTATTAAAGAAAAGATAGGAGAAAAAGACATTTTGCAGAATTCATGAAAATAAATCAGACAATGAAGAAACTGTTTCTTTTAGTGGTAGTTGCATCTTGCTGGGTCGGCATCAGTGGGTGTGACAAAAACACGTCTCATGACGAGGCACCGCAGGAATCCGACAAGATAACACTTAGCCTCGCTTCGTTTACGGCACCGAATGGGAGTTATTCACAGCCTGTTACAGTAACCGCTTCGACCGATTGGACGGTCGACGGTGTCCCTACCTGGATAGAGCTCTCTCCGGAGAGTGGAGCGGCGGGAAAAACTACGGTGACGATCGATGTGGCTCCCTGTGAAGAGGTTGAGGAGCGTTCGGCCGTACTCGTTTTTTCGGCCGGCGAGGATTCCGAGGAGCTGACCGTATCTCAGAATCCGGCCTCGGCTATTTTGGTAGATCCGCGTAATTTCGAAGCTTCTTATGGCGGGGATGCGGTGACTGTCACTGTGCGGAGTAATGTGAATTACGACATCCATATTTCCGAAGAGTGGATCTATCGGACGGAATCGCCGCGGGCGTTGGAGAGCAGTACGTTCGGGTTTGGGGTGGCAGAGAATCCGACCCGGGAGTCGCGATCCGGTCTCGTGATATTTTATCAGACGGATGGGTTTGAAGCCGATACACTTTTTGTTAGTCAGGAGCCTGCTCCGCTACCGGAGGAACCCGAATTCTCGATTCCGGATGTGGCCGGTATGACGATCAAGGGACGTGTGATGTGCGGCGATTCGCCGGTAGCCGGGGTGGTGGTTTCCGATGGCCTGATCACGGCACAGACCGACGAGAACGGTATCTATTATCTCCCCTCCGGGAAAGAGATGGAGCTGGTGTTCGTTACGCTCCCTTCCGGTTATGAGTTCCCCGGTGGCAGCGGTTGTCAGGCCTTCCCGTCGTTCCATCGCGAGCTGACGAAGCCGGCCGACGAGGTCGAGCAGCACGATTTCGAACTGGTGGAGGTTCCCGGAGGCAATCGCCGTCATGTGATGATGGTCTTTACCGATCTCCACCTGGCCAAAAAGCGTCCGAATACTTCGGGCAATTATTACGACGTCGACCAGTATAGGGACAAGTTCAAACCCGATATCGCGGAGGAGTATGCTGCGCATGCCGGCGAAAAGGTCTATTCGCTCTGCCTGGGCGATATCACATGGGATACGTTCTGGTATACCGATATGAGTTCCGGCATGACCACGGTGCGTTATCAGTTCCCGCAATATTGTGAGGCGATGAGCGATTTCCCGATCCCGGTATTCAATGTGATCGGCAATCACGACAACGACCCGAAACAGAAGGGCGACTTCTATACCGAGGGCCCCTTCAAACGTCAGATCGCTCCGACCTACTATTCGTTCAACATCGGCGACGTGCACTACATTGTGCTCGACAACGATCAGTACGACGATTTCAACGACGGTTCCCGTGTGGAGCGGCTCGGCCTGGACGGCGATTCCGATCCGCAGAAGTGGCAGATGCAATGGCTGGTGGAGGATCTCAAGCATGTCGACAAATCGAAGAAGATCGTCATCGCCATGCATGCACCGCTCACGACGATCAACAGCTCGTTCGTGACGAGTACCTCTCTTTCGGGAGGCTATCGGTTGCTCACCCTGCTCATGGGATACGACGTGATGATTGTTTCGGGCCATACCCATTGCAACCGGAATACTTCGGTTCCGAACTACAGCAACATCCGCGAACACAACATCGCTGCCGTATGCGGAACGTGGTGGTTCAACGTGAAGAGCAATAACAACGGTGCGAATTACGACATGTGCCGGGACGGATCGCCCTCCGGATACAAGGTGTTCACGTTCGACGGAACGGACGTGGAGTGGTACTACAAGGCGACCGATCTCCCGCGCAGCGAACAGTTCGCGATTTATGACCTGGGGAGCATGAATGAGACCTACCTCGAAACGCTCGGTTGGGCGAGCGATGAGGTGATGCTCAACATTTGGGATTGGGACGAGAACTGGACCATCGAGGCGACGGAAAACGGTACTCCGGTAACATTCGAGCGTTGTTCCGGCAAAGATCCTGTGCATTACACCTGGGAGCAGGATGTATTGGTTCCGGCCCATCTGCCCGGTTCGCCTACGAGTACCTACCGCACGACCACCACTACGCATCTTTTCAAGGCAAAGGCTACGCAGCCGGCTTCGACCTTCCACGTGAAGGTGACCGATTCGTTCGGCAGAAGCTACGAAAAGAGCATCGAACGCAAGTAGAGTCGTTGCGGGGTGTCCGGGACCCGTTTGTACAAACGATCCGCACGGTTAAAGGCCGTGCGGATCGTTTTCGTATGAAGAACGGATTGTCGTTCAGTAGGATACGGGGCGTCCGTTCGATGACTCCGAAACCCGATGTCATCGGGTGAGGGCGTGTCGGCATGATTGGCGCGGGTTGAGAAGGTTTCGTGTCGGGGATTGTCCGAAAATTCCGGCTCGGAGCGGAATGTCGGGGAGGAAAAGCTCCGCAGAGTCTTGGGCGAGGCAGGAACGATGCTTTCCCGATCGGTGGAGCGGCTCTGCGGACGGCACGGGATTTGACGCCGTGGAAAGGCATCCGGAGCGGCGAGAGAGGGGAACGTGTTCCCGTGTCCCGATATCGATAAGATCTTTTTGTCGTATTTTTTTTCTGTTTGCACGATAGCGTAAAGGCCGTTATTATCCTTCAGAGGCCTTATTCCGCTCCGGATTTTCTTTTTGAAGGTTGATATCCCCTGTCAGAGGATCAGTCGTGACAACCGTTTGGCGATGGTCATACGCTCTTTGTTGAGCGCAGCGATGCGGTGGGTCAGTTCGGCGACCGTCTCATCCGGCAGGCTTTCGTCCGCAAGGCGAGCCTGCAGCTGAGCCGTGATCTCCTCGATGACTTTCGATTTGTAGAGGATCACGGCCCGGGGAACCGCTTTCGAGAGCCGATCCTGCTCGCTCTCCACGGTGATGTCGTGTTTTTTCCAGAGTTTGCTGGCGATGTAGTTGTCGTCGGCTGTGAGCAGATCGACTGCGGCATTGCACACTTCGGCATCGGGATCGGTGATGAAATGGTGCATCGGAATCTCCGTGCCCTTGCCCAGTTCGGCGAACAGTTCGACATAGTGGTTGTAAAGTGTGCGATAGTTTTTGTCGTGGAATTCGATTCCGTTGGCCTGCAGCTCACCGATGATCGTTTCCGCCACATTGAGCGACACGGATTGTCGCCCTTCGCGGAATTCGAAGTCGAGGTGGCCGTATTTGAGCAGGTATTTGGTGAGCTCCTTTTCCAGCTCTTCGATGCTGCTGCCCGCCGAGATCCCTTGTGCCGAGCTTGCGGCGAGGGTCGCCGACTCTTCGGCTCTGCGCTGGGCGTTTTGTCGGCGGATGAATTCGTCGGCTTCGGCATCGGAAGTGCGGAGCGCCAACCGCTTGCGGGCTACTTCGCCCGTGAGCAGCTGCTCGTCGACATCCATGATTCGGGCGCACTCCTTGATGTACATGGCCCGTGGAATCGGGTCGGGTATCTTCGAGATCGACTCCACCATGTCCGTCACGACGGCCGACCGTTGGATGATGTCGTCTTTGCAGTCGTTCATCAGAATGCGGGCCTTGAAGGTGAGGAAATCCTCTTCGTTGGTTCGGATGAAATCCTGTACCTCCGTGGCGTTGTGGCTTTTGGCAAACGAATCGGGGTCCTCGCCATCGGGAAGCAGAACGACCCGTACGTTGAGACCCTCCCGAAGAATCATGTCGATTCCGCGGAGCGAGGCTTTGATGCCGGCCGAGTCTCCGTCGTAGATCACCGTTACGTTTTCGGTGAAGCGCCGGAGCAACTTGACCTGTTCGACCGTGAGCGAAGTGCCCGACGAAGCCACCACGTTCTCCACACCGGCCTGGTGCATCGAAATCACATCGGTGTAACCCTCCACGAGGATGGCGTTTTTGAGCTGGGCGATCGCCTTCTTTGCGAAGAAGATGCCGTAGAGGGTCATCTTCTTGGAGTAGATCTCGCTTTCGGGAGAATTCTGGTATTTGGCGACGTGTTTGTCGGTGCGCAGCGTGCGTCCGCCGAATGCGAGCACCCGTCCGCTCATGGTGTGGATCGGGAAGATCACCCGCTCGGAAAATCGGTCCCAATAGGAGTTATTCTCCTTTTTAATTGTGAGTCCGGTCGCCGTAAGAAACTCCTCTTTGTAGCCCGCTTTCAGAGCTGCCTGGGTAAAGGTATCGCCCCCGCGCGGACAGTAGCCGAGTTGGAATTTTTCGATCGTGGCGTCGGTGAATCCTCGCGAGCGGAAATAGCTCATTCCAACGCTGCGTCCTTCGTCCGTGTCATGGAGCGCGTAACGGAAGTAATCGGCCGCGAAACTGTTGAGAATCATCATACTTTCGCGGTCGTCGTTGTGCCGCTGCTCTTCCTCGGTCAGCGGTTTTTCGTGCACTTCGATGCCGTATTTCTTCGCTACGTATTTGAGGGCCTCTACATAGCTCATTTTTTCGTGTTCCATCACGAAAGTGACGGCATTTCCGCCTTTCCCGCAACCGAAACATTTGAACAGTCCCTTGGTGGGAGATACGATGAACGAGGGGGTCTTTTCGTTATGGAACGGACAGCAAGCCTGATAGTTAACGCCTTTTTTGCGGAGCGTCACGAAGTCGCTGACAACCTCCACGATGTCTGCTGCGGCATAAATTCTGTCTATGGTAGCCCTGTCGATCATATCTTCGGATAGCTGCTTCTGTCGAGTCCGACGAAAACTGCCTCGTTCCGGGAGGGGTGGACGGAGGAAGAATCGTCTTTCCGTTGGCCGGACGGCCGTTCGGAGCAATGCAATAAAACATTGCGATCGATGAAACGAAGATCCTTTTAGAGGGGTCTGTCGTCTCGTGAGTTCAATTAAAAATTGTATTAATTCCTCCGATTATTGTATATTTGTGCCAATAACAGCAATTGGAGTCGTGCAAGAATCGGAAAGACGTGTAGTCCCGACGGGAATCGAACCCATATCGTATGAACCGGAATCATATATTCTATCCATTGAACTACGGGACCGTTGTTTCGGGTGCAAAGGTGCGAATTTTTTCTGAAAAAACCGAATCGAATGGAGAATAATTGGCAAAGAATCGAAAAAGTGGTCAAATGGGCCGGGCTCTCCGTCAATTCTTTTGCGTTGGCCATAGGGTTGAATCGTGCGGAAAACCTCTACCAGATAAAAAAAGGCAATAATGGTATCAGTCGTGAACTCGCTTCCATGATTGTCGCGCGTTACCCGCAGATTAACAAAGGGTGGGTGTTGACAGGGGAGGGGGACATGTTTACCGATGACACCATTCAACGGACATCGATTCCGTTTTACGATGTGGATGCTGAATCCTACGTGGTTGCTAAAGACAAGTATCAGACAAAGGCTTATATTGCTCTCCCCATGATTGAGAAGAGTGAGTTTGCAACTCGTTATTTTGGTCGGGCCATGGGAGAGTCAATTCCTCCCGGATCGATCGTTATTTTTCGGCAAATTGATATTGAGATGCTTATTCCGGGGAGTGAATGTCTGGTGTTGTGCGATCGATTGACGACGCTTCGTAAAGTGCGTCGTTCGCTTGGATCGAATCAGTTGCTCCTGGAACCGGTCGACAAGGAGAATTTCGATGAGGTGCTCGTCGACGAGCGCGAAGTGCGGGAGCTTTATCTCGTCAAGGCAGTTATCAATATTAAAACCGTATAAGAGAAATTATGTTTTCAGGAATTGTGGAGGGGATCGCTCGGGTAGTGAGCATTCGTGACGAACAGCAGAACAAACATTTTACGTTTCAATCCGATTTCGCGGATGAATTGCGTATCGACCAGAGCATCGCTCACAACGGCGTTTGTCTCACGGTCGTTGAGATCGCGGGCGATACCTATACCGTGACCGCCATGCATGAGACGCTTCTGAAGAGCAACCTCGGACTGCTGCAGGTGGGAGACGAGGTGAATGTGGAGCGCAGCATGAAGCCCGATGCGCTGCTCGACGGACATATCGTGCAGGGACATGTCGATCAGACGGCTCGTTGTACGGCGATCGAGGAGGCCGGGGGCAGTTGGTATTTCACCTTCGTCTACGAGCCTCAGGGCGACAATACGACGGTCGAAAAGGGTTCGGTTGCCGTGAATGGCGTGAGCCTTACCGTGGTCAACTCCCGCGAGGGATCGTTCCAGGTCGCCATCATTCCTTATACCTATGAGCACACCAATTTCCACGCGATCCGGGTGGGCACGATCGTCAATATCGAGTTCGACATCGTGGGCAAGTACATCGCACGGCTCATGAAAAACTACCTCCAGCCCCGATGAAAATCCGCTCCATCGAGCATGCGTCGTTGCTGATCGCCTCGATCGTCACGGGAGTGGTGATCGTGGCCGGTACGATCGTCAGCGTGGTCTATCACTTTTTTTGGTGGGCACTGGTGATCATCTGTGCTTCGACGTTTCTGTTGTCTTTTCTCATTTCGCGTTGGATCATGAAGAAATTCGTGATCTACAAGATCAAGCCGATCTATCAGATTGTCTATTCGCGCAACATCAAGACCCGCGAACTGGAGGACAGCCTGTTGAAAAGGCGCAACCTGCTGGAGGTGGTGAGCGATGAGTTGAGCAACTGGGCCGAGACCAATCAGATGGAGATCGCCCGGCTGAAGGAGAATGAACGCTATCGGAAGGAGTATCTGGGCAATGTGTCGCACGAGATCAAAACCCCGATTTTCAACGTCCAGGGATACATCTCCACGCTGCTCGACGGCGGACTGGAGGATGAGACGATCAATCGCAAATACCTCGAACGGGCGGAAAAGAGTATCGACCGGTTGATCAACATCGTTCACGATCTCGACGAGATTTCGAAGCTCGAGTCGGGGGTTCTTCGGCTCGATTGGGAGCGGTTCGATATCGTGGCCTTGGCCCGTGAAATCGTGGATTCGCTCGAGATCGAGGCCGATACGATGCGTATTGCCCTGGTGGTCAATTGGCCCAATGCCCAGACGCCGCTTTATGTAAGGGCCGATCGTCGTTACATCGGGCAGGTATTTGTGAACCTGCTCACCAATTCGATCCGTTATGGCCGTTTCGGAGGACGTACCAAAATATCGTTCATCGACATGTTCGACAAGGTGATGGTGGAGGTGGCCGATAACGGAGAAGGCATAGCCCAAGAGAATATTCCGCGCGTTTTCGAACGGTTTTACCGAACAGACAAAAGTCGTTCGCGGGCCAAGGGCGGTACGGGCCTCGGTCTTTCGATCGTTAAACACATCATGGAGGCGCACGGAGAGAGCATCACCCTCCGGAGCGAAATCGGACGCGGAAGCACTTTTTCTTTCACTTTGAGCAAAATTTGACTATTTTTGTTCTACTAACACGCAGTAGTCATGACCCATTTTCTGACAGTTCTCTGGGATGTCGATCCCGTCTTTTTTCATATAGGTCCGCTGGAGATTCGTTATTACGGAGTGACCTGGGCCATTGCCATCGCATTGGGAGCCTGGCTTTTCTCCGATTTTGTGAAAAGAGAAGGACTTCCGGAGAAGGTATCCGAATCGATCTTCTGGTACGGCACGTTGGCCACCATCATCGGCGCAAGGCTCGGGCACTGCCTCTTCTATGAACCCGGCTACTATTTGAGCCATCCGTTCCAAATCCTCAATATCCGAGAGGGTGGATTGGCCAGTCATGGTGCGGCAATCGGATTGCTCGTCGGTCTTTGGCTCTTTTCGCGTCGCAACAAACTGCCCTACATCTGGTCGCTCGACCGGATTATGATCGCCGTCGGCATCGGCGGAGCCTTCGTTCGCCTGGGAAATCTGCTCAATTCGGAGATTTACGGCGTGGAGACCTCTTTGCCCTGGGGATTCATCTTTGTCCGGGCCGGAGAGACGTTGCCCAAACATCCGACCCAGATCTATGAGGCGCTCTGTTATTTCGTTACCTTCCTGATCCTCTTCTGGCTTTATTATCGCCGTCAGGCTGCTCAACGCCATCCCGGTCTGCTGTTCGGCATAGGACTTATCGGCGTCTTCCTCACCCGCTTTTTCATCGAGTATATCAAAAATCCGCAGGAGAGTTTCGAACTCGACATGTCCCTGTTCATGGGGCAGTGGCTCAGCATTCCGTTTATCGTGTTGGGCATCGTGATGATCGTGCGCTCCTTCCGAAAAACATCCAGAAAAACATCCGGCCATGAATGCAGTCGATAAGATCATTTTTAACGCACTGGCTACGCGTCAGTCGGTGTTGCTCCCCGGAGTGGGAACCTTGCGGGTCGAGCAGAAGAGTGCCCAGTCGCTCTCCGGTCGTCGGGTGATGGCTCCGCGTCATGGGGTCGTGTTTTCTCCGAGCGAGGAGCTCGGCGGTGAATCGATCGTGTCGCTCATCACTGCCATCGGTTCGTTGAACGAGGAGCAGGCGGGCGAACTCTATCGCGTGTGGCTGGAGGAGAGACGCAAAGGTGAGACTTTGACCATCGATCGGGTCGGAACCCTCTCTGAAGGCCGTTTCGTAATGGCTTCGGCATTGGGCAAGGCGCTCAATCCGATTCCGGAGTCGGTGGTCCGGATGCGTCGTCGGGGGGCATCTCCCCGTTGGGCCTGGATTCTTACCGGAGTGATCGTATTGGTTCTGTGCGTATGTTGTTTCAGCTATTTCGTTTGGGACTTCATGGGCCTGAGACCCTATTTTGCTCCTGCCAACCGGATGCAGATCGAGACGATTGAGCCGGTTGTGACGTCGGACAGTGCGGCTGTGTCGGCCGATACGGTTGCGGTGAACGAGGCGCCTGCTGCGGAGTCCGTCGGTGCGGATGCGGAGGAGGTGATCGCGCGCAGCCTGGCAGCTCAGGTTGCCCAGAATCAGCCTGCCAAGGCCTCTGTTCCGCTTTTTCATGTGATCGCGGGAACGTTCAGTGTCGAGGCGAATGCCGATCGTTGCATCGCCGAATTGCGCAAGAAACACGGAGAACTCGCTTTCCGGAAGATTCCGGCCCCGAGCGGCCGCTTCATGGTGAGCGTCTATAGTTCGGAGCGTAAAGACGATGCGCTGCGTGAGGCGATTCGCATAGGCGGCGACTCGGGCTGGTGGGTTTGGGAAGAACCCGCTACTCGTTGAGACAACCCCGGAAGGTGAAATATTTTTGCATGAGGTAGCTGTAGACGATTGTCACAAGGGTGGAGAGCAGTTTCGACGGTGTGGGATAGATGTTCAATGCATCGACGAAGATCTTCATGCAGGCGTAGTTGAGAGCCAAAGCGCCGCCCACTGAGAGCAGGTAACGGACGAGTTGGGTGGTTCCTTTCAGGGGCGACTCCCTGAAGGCGATGTGACGATTGAGCCAGAATCCGTTGAAAAGCGTGATGGGGAAGACGATGCACATGGCGAAGATCGGAGCCGATACCACCACGATCCCCAGATTCACATCCTGTTTGCAGAGAATGTAGTGGAATGTCACGTAGTAGAGCAGCGTGTCGAGGCACATGTTGAGTCCTCCGCAGGCTGCGTAACGGAAGGTCTGCAGCGGCATGAAAATCCGGAATGGTTTCCAGTAAAACCAGTCGATGATGCGGGTGAGCAGTCTGGAGAGTCGTGCGGTCATCGTTTTTTGGATTTCTCGTTCATTCGCTCTTGCAGGGCATACATCCGGTCCCGATGGCGTGCAGCGGTCATGAAGTCGAGCTCCCGGGCCGCCTTTTCCATCTCCTGTTTCGCCTTCTCAATCTCCTTCCGAAGCTCGTCGGTCGTATAGTCGGTCCGGATGTCTGCGGCAGCGTCGAATCGGCCTCCTGCGAGGTCGTAGAATACGGTTTCGGCTTTTGCTTCCGGTTGTCCCATGAGGATCGTTTTGTTGCTTTTCTGTGCCGCCCGAGGAAGTTGCCGGTGCTGCATGTTGTAGTTGATCTGCTTCTCGCGGCGGCGGTTGCTTTCGGCAATGGCCTGGGTCATGGAGTCGGTCCGTTTTTCCGCATAGAGGATTACACTGCCTCCGGCGTGCCGTGCGGCACGTCCGGCGATTTGCGTGAGCGACCGGACATTCCGCAGAAATCCCTCCTTGTCGGCATCCATCACGGCGACGAGCGAGACTTCCGGCAGGTCGAGTCCTTCGCGCAACAGGTTTACTCCGATCAGCACATCGAACGAGCCGGCCCGCAGATCCTCCAGAATTTTGATCCGTTCGAGGGTCTCCACGTCGGAGTGGATGTAGCGGTTGCGGATGCCGATCCGGTCGAAATATTTCGACAACTCTTCGGCCATTCGTTTCGTGAGGGTGGCTACGAGTACCTTCTCTTCCCGGCGTGCGCGTTCCTGAATCTCCTCGATCAGATCGTCGATCTGGTTGTCGGTGATCTTTACACGAATGGGCGGGTCGACCACCCCCGTCGGTCGTACCACCTGTTCCACCACCATGCCTTCCGATTTCATCAGTTCGTAATCGGCGGGGGTGGCGCTCACGTAGATCGATGTGCCGGCCAGCCGTTCGAATTCATCGAATTTCAGCGGCCGGTTGTCGCGTGCGGCCGGGAGACGAAACCCGTATTCCACCAGATTCTCCTTGCGGGCGCGATCGCCGCCGTACATCGCCCGTACCTGCGGGATGGTGACGTGGCTTTCGTCGATGACCAGCAGGTAGTCTTCCGGGAAGTAATTCAGCAGGCAAAATGGCGGTTCGCCCGGTTGCCGCATGTCGAAATAGCGGGAGTAGTTCTCGATGCCCGAACAGTAACCCAACTCTTTGATCATCTCCAGGTCGTATTCCACCCGTTGTTTGATGCGTTGAGCTTCGGCCGGTCGCCCTGCGTTTTCGAAGAAGGCGATCTGTTTGCCGAGGTCGAGCTGGATGTTTTTTATGGCGAGATTGATTCGCTCCTTGGTCGTGACGAAGAGGTTGGCCGGGGAGATGCGGATCTGTTCCGTGCGATCGATGCACTGCCCGCTGGCCGGGTCGATGCGCTGGATCTCCTCGATTTCGTCGTCGAAAAAAAGGATGCGGTAGGCGGTCTCCCCGTAGGCGAGCATCACGTCGAGCGTTTCGCCGTTCATGCGGAACGAGGCCGGAGCGAGATCGTTCTCCGTGCGGGTATAGAGAATCTCTACCAGGTCGTAGAGCAGTTTGCGTCGGCTGATCGTCTGGCCCACGGTAAGTTCGATCGAGTTGGCATAGAAATCGGCCGGGTTGCCGATGCCGTAGATGCACGATACGCTCGCCACGACCAGTACGTCTCTTCGTCCGGAGAGGAGCGAGGCGGTCGTGCGAAGCCGCATTTTGTCGATCTCCTCGTTGATGGCAAGGTCTTTTTCGATGTAGGTATCCGTGGCGGGGAGGTAGGCTTCCGGCTGGTAGTAGTCGTAGTAGGAGACGAAATACTCGACGCAATTTTCCGGAAAGAATCCTTTGAATTCGCTGTAGAGTTGTGCGGCGAGCGTTTTGTTGTGGCTCAGGACGAGGGTCGGCCTGTTGAGCTGTTCGATCACGTTGGCCACCGTGAAGGTCTTGCCCGATCCGGTCACTCCGAGCAGGGTATTATGACGGCTCCCGGAGCGGATGGAACGGACCAGTTCATCGATCGCTTCGGGTTGGTCACCTGTCGGTTTGTAGTCGGATACCAATTTGAAATTCATACGGACAAAGATAACAATAATCGCACACTCTTCGTGTCGATTCGTGCGGAAAAGCGAACGACAGACCGGCGAAGAGGGCCCTGGCATAAAAAAGTAACGGTAGAGCATCTCTCGATGGTCTACCGTACCCGGGGTTAAAAAACCCCAAAACTACTAACCCAAACTTAAATAAATGAAGAAACCTTGTTGTGTTTCACTTCGATAAGGAAACGTGCAATAAATTGGTTTTATTGTACGGTTATCGATTTTTTTATGAACCAACAACGTCTTTTCATGAAACAAAGTCCGTGCCAAAAATGAACGAGTCTTTCGAAAAAGGTCACGCTTGACTTTTTGCGGCGGTCTCTGTCCGACCGGGTCGTTTACTTCCGGTCTCTACAAAAATAGAAAATTTATCTAATATTTCAATAAATCTTTCCAAGAAAAAAGGTAGCACTGTCCGATTAGGTGTCGTTACTGTCACTTTTAGTCTCTGAGAGTGAGCCGAATCTATGTCCATGTGCAGAAACGGATTCTCCGTAACGAGTGCGGGGCCATATACCGACGGAGAACATTCAATTGCTCTGCCAAGCCATGCACGAAAGCGAATGCGTGCATTCGTCGCGGAGGGTTTCACCGGGAAGGAGATGTATGCCGACGTGCAGGGTTTTGTTTCGGACGGGGGATCACATCATTCCCGCGAACGTTTGCTGTTACGGGAGTCTGCTGTCGGCAGTTGGCAGTCGTGTTGTTTTGCCGTATATTGCCGATCGCTCTTCGCAACTTGCGGTAACACCGTCGGAGCGTATGTTTGTGGATACGATACGAAAAAGAATAGCGATAAGGAATACAGAAAGCATTCCGATGCGGATGCCGGTCTTCTTTTGAGGGGAAGGAAGATCGGATCCGGATTTGGCCTGGAATCGGATCTGAACCCTATTTCGTGCGGTAGCCGACGTTGTATTTCCCTTTTGTCAAGGCGCCGAGTTTTCCTTTGATGAGGGTTTTGCGCAAGGGAGAGAGCCGGTCGGTGAAGACCGTCCCTTCGAGGTGGTCGTATTCGTGCTGGATAACCCGTGCGGCATGGCCTTCGAAGGTCTCGTCGTGCGGATTGAATTGTTCGTCGAAATAGCGGATGCGTATTTTCGAGGGGCGCAAAACGTCTTCGTGCAGGCCGGGCAGGCTCAGGCAACCTTCATTGAAAAACTCCTCTTCGCCGAATCGTTCGTAGATCTCCGGATTGATGAATGCCTTGCGGAATCCGGCCAACTGAGGCTCGTCGTCTGCCCAGGGCGAGGCGTCGACAACGAACAGACGGATGTTTTTGCCGATCTGCGGAGCGGCAAGGCCTACTCCTTCGGCTTGGTACATTGTCTGGAACATGTCCTCTATCAGCTTTCCCAGTTCGGGATAGTTTGGCTCGATTGCGACCGACTCTTTGCGCAGTTCGGGCGATCCGTAGATCAAAATAGGATAAATCATAGCTCGTTTTCTCTTTCTTTTCTTTCCTGATAGCTTCTGCTGTCGAGGTATCCTTGCAGGATGAGGGTGGCACTGATCCGGTCGATCAGACCTTTGTTCCGCCGATCCATTTTCTTGACTCCCCCCTCGATCAGAGCCCTATGGGCGAGTACCGAGGTGAATCGTTCGTCGTAGAGCACAACCTCTACGCCCGGGAAACGTTTCCGAAGCCTTTCGACAAACGGTTTGATCAACGAGAACGTCTCGGAGGGCGAACCGTCCATTTGCGTGGGCATCCCCATCACAATCGTATCAACGTCGTTTTGAGCGAGGTATTGTGCGAGGAACTCCTCCAAACGATGGGTCGGAACGGTGTCGAGTGCATTGCCGATGAGTTTCAGGGGGTCGCTCACGGCCACTCCCGTCCGTCTTCTGCCATAGTCGATCGCAACGATTCGTCCCATTTTCTCTCTCCCTTGTTGCCGAGGTTCAGGATGACGCTCTCCTCCGGATAGCCCGGAGTCGTTCCTGTTCCCATTCGGCAAAGATAGTATAAGTCGCCGGCAGATGCAAGGGTATTTCCGCGAACGGAGATCGGTCGTCGGAGGAAATCCCGTGCGGAACTCGGCTGCTCGAAGGCCTGTAAATCGCGCTGCGGCGGGGAAAATGGCACGATAAATTGCTGGGAAAGGTGAAAAAAATTTATTACTGTCAACAATTCTGCTTATTTTTGCACAATAGAATGTCGAATCAATAACCATTGGAAGAGAAAGAATATGACCCAGGAAGAACTTTTCAAAAAGTTGGTGGCTCACGCCAAAGAGTATGGATTCATCTTCCCGTCGAGCGAAATTTACGACGGATTGAGTGCCGTGTACGATTACGGACAGATGGGCGTGGAGCTGAAGAACAACATCAAACGTTACTGGTGGGATGCGATGACGCGCTTGCACGACAACATCGTGGGTATCGATGCTGCGATTTTCATGCATCCGAAGGTGTGGGAGGCTTCGGGTCATGTCAGTGCTTTCAATGATCCGCTGATCGACAACAAGGATTCGAAAAAACGTTATCGGGCCGATGTGCTGATCGAAGATTGGCTCGCCAAACAGGACGAGAAGATTGCCCGTGAGGTGGAGAAGGCTCGGAAACGTTTCGGCGAGAGTTTCGACGAGGAAAAATACCTTGCTACCTCCCCCCGTGTGGTGGAGCTGGCGGCGAAACGCGACGAGGTCCATCGCCGGATGACCGAGGCCCTCAATGCCAACGATTTTACGGAATTGCGTCAGATCATTCTCGATTGTGAGATCGCTTGTCCCATCTCCGGAACCCGGAACTGGACAGAGGTGCGCCAGTTCAACCTGATGTTCGAAACCAAGGTCGGGTCGGTAGCCGAAGGGGCCAATACGATCTATCTCCGTCCGGAGACTGCCCAGGGTATATTCGTCAATTTCCTGAATGTGCAGAAAACGGGCCGCATGAAATTGCCGTTCGGAATCGCTCAGATCGGCAAGGCTTTCCGTAACGAGATCGTGGCGCGTCAGTTCATCTTCCGCATGCGCGAATTCGAACAGATGGAGATGCAGTTCTTCATCCGACCCGGAGAGGAGATGAAATGGTACGAATACTGGAAAACGTTCCGGATGAAATGGCACAGAGCATTGGGATTCGGCGACGATAACTACCGTTTCCACGACCACGAGAAACTGGCCCATTATGCGAATGCCGCAGCCGATATCGAATACAATTTCCCGTTCGGCTTCAAAGAGGTGGAGGGAATCCATTCGCGTACCGATTTCGATTTGGGCCAACACCAGAAATTCTCCGGTCGTAAAATGCAGTATTTCGATGCGGAGACGGGCGAGAGTTATGTGCCCTATGTAGTGGAGACCTCCATCGGTGTCGATCGTATGGTGCTTCAGGTACTTTCGGCGGCCTATACGGAGGAGCGGCTGGAGAATGGCGAGGAGCGTGTCGTGATGCGTTTCCCGGCGGCGCTTGCACCGGTAAAGGCGGCCGTATTGCCTCTTGTCAAGAAGGATGGACTGCCGGAATTGGCCCGTGAGATTATTGCCGGGCTGAGGCTCGATTTCAATGTGCAGTACGACGAAAAGGATAGTATTGGAAAGCGGTATCGCCGTCAGGATGCGATCGGAACGCCGTTCTGTATTACGGTCGACCATCAGTCGTTGGAGGACGGGACGGTAACGGTTCGTCGGCGTGACGACATGGAGCAGCACCGGGTCGCTGCGACGGAGTTGCATTCGCTGCTTGAGCGGGAGACCGGGTTTCGCGCTTTGTTTCAAAAACTTGCGTAGGATTTGTGCCGACGGATAACGATAAAATCGGGAGAAAAGGGGTAGCGCTTTTGGAATAACGGGAAAAAGCGTTATCTTTGTCCCCCGAAATGGTCTGATGGCCGAGGGGTTAGGCAAAGGTCTGCAAAACCTTCTACAGCGGTTCGAATCCGCTTCAGACCTCACAGAGTCCTTCTACAATGCTTGTAGAGGGACTTTTCTTTTTTTACGCCGTTTTCTACGCCTGATTTCTACTCCAAAGAACTTGTACAAATATAAGGAAAATCATTGTGGCGTGCAACTCCTTTTCAGACTCTGTTTCGCTTGATGAATTTCTCCACATCGCTCTTTTTGAACCATATCTGCCTGCCGCGTTGTGAATAGGCAATCTCTTTTTTGTTTTTCAATTCTTGGGCGAGCGTCAACCCTATGCCGAGGTATTTGGCAA
>CALUND010000005.1 GCA_944321925.1 uncultured Rikenellaceae bacterium
GTGAAATTTACCAGATTTCTGCATAAGGATAAAAGCTAAACACTTTCATCAAATATGTACGCCGCTTGCGCGACATACAAAGATAGAAAATGTTTTTTAAACAACACTCTTCGGATGGGGTATTGTAAACACTAAAAGTATAACGAATTGTTGTAACATCTCAATACGGTGTGTTTTTTATGTGCATGGCTGTTGCCTTTTATGAAAAAGGGATCGACAATAGCCGATCCCTTGGAATAAATTTGTTGGGAGATCATTTAAAGGTAATGCCATGTTTCAGGCAATAGTAGAAGAACGTACTGATTCCCACAGAGTCATGATGAGATCTGCACCAATTAAACATTTCGTCACACTCTGAACCATAATAGTCCGGATACTCCATGCTTACCAGATGAAAAAGTCGTCGTCCTTCCTTTGCTCCAAACTCGCTGGCCAAAGCTTGCCCGATTGCACGCCATGCATCATAGTCCGACGTGATGTCGATCCTCAAGGTGTTTATTTGTGCGATGCAGGCATAAACTCTTTCTCGTGTCTTGATGTCGACATGTGCTGATCTTTTGTCCCGGCGAGGCTCTTGGCAACCATTTAATCCCAGAAGAAAGTAGGGTATTGCGTTGGGATTAAAAATCGGGTTGGGATCATAGCTTGCGACTCGTAATCGGGCAATGTCGCAGCATGAGGGATCGGCGACTAATCCGAATTGCGCCTGAAGTTCATGGACGAGTGCACGATATTGGCTTTTGTGCTTTTCTGAGTATGCAATTCGGAAGACAAGGCATAGCCCGTTGCCTCCGATGGAGAGTCCGGCGTAACTCAGGCAGCAGAACGCATCAGCCAATTCTTGTTTGACGAGTTCCCATCTCCCGTTGACTTGAGGATTGTCCTTGCCGTCAATATCGATACAGATATAATGACTGTGTAGTTCGGTAAGTTTATGTTTGCCTCGGGTGTCGAAAATCCCTGAAACCGTTACGCAGGGGAGGCTGAACGTCTTTATCTTTTTGCGAATTTCAGGATCTTGTGTTTGGCGGTACCTGGTAACCTCGTCTTTGTACTCCGAACTCAGTAAAAACTCCCATAAAGGGACTGTTTTTACCGGGATCACGTTAACCATATTCTCGAAAAGAGATACTTTGGGAGATGGAATTCCTTCGGGAATCCTAACAACGGTGTTTGTCATTTTCGTTTTTTTAGTTTAATAGATTTTTTATGTTGATATTGTAAGCGAACTGCATTATTATCTCCTTGATTCATAATTTATTATTTTTTAGTTTATGCTCACTTCTTGCCTGCTTTCTGCTTGTTGCGTACCTTGCTTTTGTTGTTTTGTGGCTTGGGTTCTTGTTCATTACCAGCGAGAGGTTTGCTGGCAAAGCGGTCTTTCTTCCGCCTGTCGTATTTTTTTGCGTCGGCGTCAAGCAGTCGTTTCCATCCGACAAAGGATTGCATGATGCGCGACGGCGTATTCTCGGGTGGCAGTTCTCCGTAAAAGGCGTAATCTAACAGGACCTTCAAGGCCCGAAACTGAAGACGTCGAGGTATGTGCTCAATAGCCTCGAAGTAGGATATGAGAAATACAAAGCCTTCTCTCAACGGCCTTTGATGATGTTGTCCAGATTTTGAGGCTTGTTTGTTGCAGAATTCTTGTAATTCTTTTTCCGACACATTCTCTAACATGTGCCAAGGGTCATAGTTATTCATAATTTTACGTATTTTATAATTTGACATGTTCGTTGCAATATTGTTCGATGGTTGAGGATGAACGGTGTTGCATCCATTCGAGAATCTCTTCCCGGTTGAAAAAGAGGCGACGACCGCCGTGCTCCGGTTTGTGAAACGGAATCTTGCGTTCGCAGGTGAGTTTATACACTGTGGCTGCGCTGTAGCCGGTTAGCTGCGTAACACCTTCTACGGTCAAAACCTCGTTCTCCGGAGTGCGAACCGATGCAGGGTTGCCTAGTGTGCGGTCAATGGATAGAATCTGTTTCAGTTGCCCCACTGTTAACATGGCAATTGGGGTATCATCTGTAAATGTTTTCATCTTTTTATTTGTTTATAATAGTTTCTATCCATATTTATAATGAGCGAACTTTCTTGTGCCCGGGAATGAAAATACCCTCTCGAAACCGCAATTTCGAAGGGGTATTTCCTGAAAATGATGAATCAGACTACCGGATTTCGCCTGTATGGGTCAATAGCAAGCCTTGGGGACAGAGCTCTTCAAGGAATGGTTTGAAAATGAGTTTACAGAAATTAATGTCGTCTATCTCTGTGCTCTCAAAGAGTTTCTTGAGGGTTTTGTATATCCGGCTTATGGTTTGATCTGATGTGGCTCCGATGGCTCTTTTGATGGATTGGATGGAGAGTAATCGGCGATCCGGGATTTGCTGGAGATGTTGTTTGCAGTAATAGAACAGACAGCCGATGTAGAGCCAGTAGCGAATGTCCGCGCGTGTCCCTTGAAAAATAGTTCCAGTAAAGATTGAAGCGGTTCTCCCACAATCGGGACATCGCAACAGCAATGGGTCTGTTTTCCTTAAAGGATTGTGAAGAACTTCGTTGCAATCGGGGCAGTAAGTGGTATGATGTTTTTTGTAGAACGCAATTGCGGATTCTCTGTCGGGGTATGCCCTTAAGAGAGTCTGGTAGCTGAAAGGTACTTTCATAGGATGTGTTTTTTCGTGCATATAGGATGCAGGGTTATGTAATAGCTGATTTTAGAGCACTTTTGCGGCTTCGTCGATTACCCGGTTGTCAAAACTGTCGAGGTAAACATTGGTGGTTTCCAGGTCGGCATGCCCGAGCATTTGCGAAATGACTTCACGCGGAACATGATTGCGCTGCAAAGTCATGGCTGCCGTATGGCGGGAGACATAACTCGTCAGGTGAAATGCGATTTGCTGCTCCTCGGCGAGCATCCGCAGGTATTTCTGATACTTGCTGTAACGTCCCCGAATGTGCATATAGAGCTTTTCGTCCGCATATCCCGATCGGGTGATGATTGGGAGCAGATAATTATCTACGGTCGGAGAACCTGCCTGCAGGCTTTCGATCAGTTGACGGATGGCAGGCGTTATTTTGATCGAGATCGGTTTCACATTCTTTTGTCGCTTGATCTTTTGCCGTTTATAGACAATGTAGTCTCCGTCCTCCATATGCTTGATGTGGGATGCGGAGAGCAGAGCCATGTCGACGAACGAGATCCCATAGCAATAGTAGGAAAAGAGAAACAGTTTGCGGGCATATTCGCATCGTGGATCACTGGCAGAGGCGTTTTTCAGTTTCAAGAGTTCAGAGGCGGGCAGATACCGCTTGTCGGTGGTCTCTTCGAGTTTGGAGATTTCAAATCCGCCCCGACCGAATGGATAGGTCGCCTCGGACCCGACTCCTTCGGCATTGGCTCGATTCAAAATGGCACGCAAGGCCTTGAAGTAGAATTTGCGGGTATTGCCCCGGCAGCCTCTTTTCTGGAGAAATGCGTCGAATCCCCGGACATAACGTAGATCAATATCCGAGAAAAGACGTTGATCCAGTTTCCGATCATACAGTTTCAACATATCCTGTGCCTGCTCGTAGGTTTTGGCATTGCCAAAGTGTCCGGTCGCATGCAGTTCTTCGATACGGGCCGTGAAATAGTCGTTGAATCGTCCCTGCCTGGAGGTATTGAGGAAGGCGTCCTCAAACTGATTCAACGTCCAGTCGATGCCTTCCAGTTCGAAACGTTCGATAATCTCACGGGCGCGGACCTTGAATTTGGCCAAGAGGGCGTTGTCGGCTTCTCGCTGTTTGTTTTCGGCCTTCTGTTCGGCCCCTTTCAGATTACGCAGGATGATGAATTGTTCGCCGGCCTCATCCCAATATTGGGGCAGGACGTAGAGATTGAGAGCAATGTATTTGCGCCGTTTGTCTTTGGTAACACATAGCCGGATGGCATAACGGCCATCTCGGTCTGGAATATCGCGTCGGCGAGGAAAGCGGATGGAATAGGCCATAGCATCATGACATTTTAGTTTTATTCGCAAAGGGGGTTATCGAATAGTAATACGACAAGCGAATAAAGCTACTGTCAAAGTAGAATATCGACATCTTCTACTGAAGCACAACCGTGATCCCTATCCAGCGAAAGGTGATACGATCCAATATTGCTGATTAGTCGTAGACTGATGCAAATATAAAAAGAGATTCGACAGATTATTCCAATTTTAAAATTTGCTGTCAAAATATCAGAGAAAATTGCGTATAATTATCTCGTTATTATCATTTTATCTGCTTTAAATTTATTTTTAAATTGAGAGGATTAAATTTAATTTGACATAAAATCGATTGACATAATTTGCAAAATCCGTGGAACACAAATGGAACATGCGAAATCGAAATAGATCCATATAACGACAAATTGCAGGAGACAGGCTATTCGATGAATCCATTGCAAGATAAATAGTTATATTTACCTGCAAAATTGAATTTCAACCCTGGGGGGCGAGTGGTCGCTGGTTCGAATCCAGTCACCCCGACACGAAGGCTTCCGTAGAAAACGGAGGCCTTTTTTGTCGGTTTTTCAACAGGGAACGTGCTCCTAAGCAGGGTTCGGTCTCTCTCCGGTGGGCGTTCGGACCGGCATGAAAGAGGGCTTTGCGAACTCTTCTTTTCGCAGGAAGGAGTGAAAAACGGTGTCGAGAAGTTGGCAGATAACAAATATTAGCGTATATTTGCACTCCGCTTTATGGAAATAATTTTGATTGACAATGAAAGTTTGCGAAATCACAGGCAAGGTTGCTCAGGTGGGAAACAATGTTTCGCACTCCAACCGGAAGACCAAACGCAGATTCAATCCGAATCTTAAGATCAAGCGTTTTTGGTCGGAAGAAGAGGGCCGCTGGATTACCCTGAAGGTGTCGGCAGCCGGTATGAAAACCATTAACAAGAAGGGCCTTGCGGCAGCTTTGAAGGATGCAGCATGTGCTCAGAAAGTCTATTAACAAGGAGGTAACAGATGGCAAAGAAAGGCGTCAGAGTTCAGGTGATCCTCGAGTGCACCGAACAGCGTGAGAGTGGCGTACCGGGCATGTCTCGCTACATCACCACCAAAAACAAGAAGAACACTCCCGACAGATTGGAGCGTAAGAAGTACAATCCGTATCTGAAAAGAGTGACCGTTCACAGAGAAATTAAATAGTTTGGAAAGCCATGGCAAAGAAAGTAGTCGCAACGCTTAAAACGGGTTCGGGCAAGAACTTTACGAAGTGCATTAAGATGGTGAAGTCCGAGAAGACCGGGGCATACGCATTCAAGACGGAGATTGTCCCCAATGATCAGATCGAGGAGTTCTGGAAGAAGAAATAATCCGATATCCCATCTTGATACAAAAACGCAGGCTTTTCAGTCTGCGTTTTTGTATGTGGTGAGGTGTATTCCTGTATTGCAAGAAGGTCCGAAATTCGGAATACTCTCCCAAAAGAACAAACCGTGTATTTTATAAGCTATTTCGGAAGATTTTTCTGAAAATTATTTTTGCCGAAATGTTTGCTTTTCGGTCTGTTTTCTGTTAATTTTGGTAATCCATATTGGAGATAACAGGGAGAGATATCTTCGAGATCGTATGGAGGATCGGTTCGATTGCATCGAAAAACGATCCAATCTCGGCGGAGATATCTTGCGGCGTTCCCCTGAAGAATCGAAAAATAGAAGTAGGCCGCTTCCGACGCCGAGAGGTCGAACGATTAAATGCTTGGATTTATGAAAAAATTACTTGTGTTGTGTGCCGCGTTGTTTACGGTTTCGATCGCTTCTGCTCAGGCAAATTATGACTATTCGATCGGTCTGCGTCTCGGTTATGGTGCGGATATCTCGTTTAAATGGAATATGAATTCCACCAATACGCTGGAAACCCTGCTTCGTTTCCCTGAGTTCCGCGGAGTTAATGCCACCTGTTTTTATGAGTGGAACTGGGATGTGATTTGTCCGGGATTCCAGCTTTATGCCGGTCCGGGTGCTTCGCTCGGTATTATCTCCGAACATCATGGCTGGTGGACCGACAATGATACGAAGTTCCACAAACGTCATACTTTCGGAACATTTGGTCTCGGAGGTATCGTCGGGTTGCAGTATACGTTTAATATACCGCTTTCGTTGTCGATCGATTATAGTCCGATGGTTCAGATCAATATGGGCCGGACCGACTGGGTTTGCGATCGGGTGCAGACCTGGGGACTCTATGATTTTAAAATCGGTATAAGGTACTGCTTCTAATCCGTAGTACTCTATTGGTAAAAGAAGGCTTTCGGTTGAAAGCCTTCTTTTATTTTGTCCATGAGGGATTGCTTCGTGTGGAGACAGAGTGGATCATTGGGCTTGTGTTTTTTGTTTGAGAGGACGTATTCTTTTGGCAGATACTGCTTTGCTGTAGAGACTCCAGGGGTAAAAGGTGTATTTTGGGGGATTTCGTTGGAACCTGACGGGATTGTTTGGGCTTTTGTACCGTCCGCTTTGTGTCGCCCGAAGGATAGAAAAACGCCTTCGCGTATATGCGAAGGCGTTTTTTCTACAGCGGAGATCGCTGTTTTATCGGGATGCGATCATGGCGTCGTATTCCTCTTTGGAGCCGACAACCAGATGGTCGAACTTGCGTTGACCTGTTCCTGCCGGAATCAGGTGGCCGCAGATGACGTTCTCCTTCAGGTTCTCCAGCGGATCGACCTTGCCCTGGATGGCTGCTTCGTTCAGCACTTTGGTGGTCTCCTGGAACGAGGCGGCCGACATGAAGCTGCTGGTTTGCAATGCAGCTCGGGTGATACCCTGCAGGATCTGGGTCGAAGTGGCGGGAACGATGTCGCGTACCTCCACCAGTTTGAGGTCTTTGCGCTTGAGGATCGAGTTCTCGTCGCGGAGTTTACGCACCGATATGATCTGACCGGGCTGGAGCGTGGTCGAATCGCCGGCATCCATGACAACGACTTTGTCATAGAGTTCGTCGTTGACCTCCGTGAATTCCCATTTGTCCACGATCTGGTCCTCGAAGAAACGGGTGTCGCCCGGATCCTCGATCTTGACTTTGTTCATCATCTGGCGGACGATCACTTCGAAATGCTTGTCGTTGATCTTCACACCCTGCATGCGGTAAACTTCCTGTACCTCATTGACGATGTATTCCTGTACCTTCGTCGGACCCTGGATAGCCAGAATGTCGCTCGGAGTGATGGCTCCGTCGGAGAGGGCCATACCGGCTTTGACGTAGTCGTTCTCCTGAACGAGGATCTGACGCGACAGCGGAACGAGGTATTTTTTCACGTCGCCGTCTTTCGAGGTGATGAGGATTTCGCGGTTACCGCGTTTGATCTTACCGAACGAAACTTCACCGTCGATTTCCGATACGATAGCCGGATTCGATGGGTTGCGGGCCTCGAACAGTTCGGTGACACGCGGCAGACCACCGGTGATATCGCCCGCTTTGCCGACGGCACGCGGAATCTTGATCAGCGTGGTTCCCGCTTTGATCTTTGCATTCTCTTTCACCACGATGTGGGCACCCACAGGCAGGTTGTACTGTTTCTCTTCCTCTCCGCTCTTGTCGAGGATTTTGATGACCGGGTTTTTGGTCTTGTCCTTCGACTCGATGATCACTTTCTCGCGGAGACCTGTTTGTTCATCGAACTCTTCGCGATAGGTCACGCCCTCGATGATATTGTCGAAAGCGATCTTTCCTTCGAATTCGGAGATGATGACTGCGTTGTAGGGGTCCCATTCGCAGATGAGGTCGCCTTTCTTCACCATAGCGCCGTCCTTCATGTAGAGGATTGCGCCATAGGGCAAGGCGTGGGTATAGAGCGTGATGTTGGTGTTGGTGTCGATGATGCGGAATTCGGATTGACGGCTGATAACCACGTCGATCTCTTCGCCCGCTTCGTTTTTGCTCTTCACGACGCGCAGTTCATCGATCTCCAGACGACCGTCGTATTTCGAGATTACGTTCGACTCGACAGCCACGCCGCCTGCCACACCTCCGACGTGGAACGTACGGAGAGTAAGCTGTGTACCCGGTTCGCCGATCGATTGGGCTGCGATCACGCCGACCACTTCACCCAGTTGGACCATGCGGCCTGTGGCGAGGTTTCGTCCGTAACATTTGGCGCAGACACCGTGACGTGATTCGCATGTCAGAACCGAACGAATCTCCACCTGTTCGATAGGCGATTTTTCGATCGCTTCGGCTTTCTCTTCGGTGATCTCTTCGCCGGCGGCCACCAGCAGTTCGCCCGTGAGCGGATGATAGACATCCGAGAGGGCGACACGACCCAGAATACGTTCGTAGAGGGTCTGCACCACATCTTCGTTCCGTTTGATCGCCGTGGCGGTCAGACCGCGGAGCGTGCCGCAATCCTCTTCGTTGATAATCACGTCGTTTGCCACGTCGACCAGACGGCGGGTGAGGTAACCTGCGTCGGCCGTTTTGAGGGCCGTATCGGCCAGACCTTTACGGGCACCGTGCGTGGAGATGAAGTATTCGAGCACCGAGAGACCCTCCTTGAAGTTGGAGAGAATCGGGTTCTCGATGACCTGACCTCCTTCGGCGCCGCTCTTTTGCGGTTTGGCCATCAGACCACGCATACCGCTCAGCTGACGGATCTGCTCTTTCGATCCACGGGCACCCGAGTCGAGCATCATGTAGACCGGGTTGAAACCTTGCTGGTCGGTAACCAGGTGGTCGAGCAGGGTCTTGGTCAGTTTTGTATTGATGTTGGTCCAGATATCGATGATCTGGTTGTAACGTTCGTTGTTGGTGATCAGACCGGCGTTGTAGCTCTCCAGAACTTCATCCACCCGATCGTATCCCTCTTTGACCAGAGCCTCTTTCTCTTCCGGGATCAGCACGGCATCCAGGTTGAACGAAAGACCGCCTTTGAATGCCATCTGGTATCCGAGGTTCTTGATGTCGTCGAGGAAGTTGGCGGCTTTGTCGGCGCCCGCTTTTTTCATCACCACGCTGATGATGTCGCGCAGCGACCGTTTTGTCAGCAGTTCGTTGATGTAGCCGACCTCTTTGGGAACGACCTGGTTGAAGAGGATACGTCCGATGGTGGTTTCGATCATCTCGCGGACGGGGTTACCCTCTTTGTCGATGTTGTCGATCATGACCTTCACTTTGGCGTGCAGGTCGGCACGGCCTTCGTTGTAGGCGATGATCGCCTCTTCCGGACCGTAGAAGATAAATCCTTCGCCTTTCGAACCCGGACGCGGTTTGGTGATGTAGTAGAGTCCGAGGACCATGTCCTGCGAGGGGACGGTAATCGGAGCACCGTTGGCCGGGTTGAGGATGTTATGCGAACCGAGCATCAGGATTTGGGCCTCGAGGATCGCCTCATTACCCAAGGGGAGATGGACGGCCATCTGGTCACCGTCGAAGTCGGCATTGAACGCCGTGCAGGCCAGCGGGTGGAGCTGCATGGCTTTGCCTTCGATCAGTTTCGGCTGGAAGGCCTGGATACCGAGACGGTGCAACGTCGGGGCACGGTTCATCAGCACGGGGTGTCCTTTGATGACGTTTTCCAGAATGTCCCAGATCACCGGATCTTTGCGATCGATGATTTTCTTGGCGCTCTTGACCGTTTTCACGATACCGCGTTCGATGAGTTTGCGGATGATGAACGGTTTGTAGAGTTCGGCGGCCATGTCTTTCGGGATACCCATTTCGTGCATCTTCAGTTCGGGACCTACGACGATGACCGAACGGGCCGAGTAGTCGACACGTTTACCGAGCAGGTTCTGACGGAATCGACCCTGTTTACCCTTGAGCGAGTCGCTGAGCGATTTGAGCGGGCGGTTGCTTTCGGTCTTCACGGCGTTGCTTTTGCGGGAGTTGTCGAACAGGGAGTCGACAGCCTCCTGGAGCATACGTTTCTCGTTACGCAGGATGACCTCCGGAGCTTTGATCTCGATGAGTCGTTTGAGACGGTTGTTACGGATGATCACGCGGCGATAGAGGTCGTTGAGGTCCGATGTGGCGAAACGGCCGCCATCGAGCGGCACGAGCGGACGGAGTTCGGGCGGGATCACGGGGATCACCTTCAGCACCATCCATTCGGGTTTGTTGATATCCTTTGCTGCACGGAACGATTCGATCACGTTGAGGCATTTGAGGGCCTCGGTTTTACGCTGTTGGGAGGTCTCCGTGCTGGCTTTGTGGCGCAGGGAGTAGGAGAGAGCGTCGAGGTCCACCTCTTTTAAGAGGGCATAGATTGCCTCTCCACCCATCATTGCGATGAATTTGTTCGGATCGCTGTCGTCGAGCTGGGCATTTCCTTTCGGCAGGGCTGCCAGGATGTCGAGATACTCTTTTTCGGCCAGCAGGTCGAGTTTTGCCACACCTTGTTCGGCGGCTGCACCGGCTTGTACGACTACGTAACGTTCGTAATAGATGATGCTTTCGAGCTTTTTGGTGGGAATACCGAGCAGGTAGCCGATCTTCGACGGAAGGGACCGGAAGTACCAGATGTGTACCACCGGAACGACCAGCGAGATATGTCCCATGCGTTCGCGCCGTACTTTCTTTTCAGTCACCTCTACGCCGCAACGATCGCAGACGATACCTTTGTAGCGGATCCGTTTGTATTTTCCGCAGTGGCATTCGTAATCCTTGACAGGGCCGAAAATTCGTTCGCAGAAGAGTCCGTCGCGTTCCGGTTTGTAGGTCCGGTAGTTGATCGTTTCGGGTTTGAGCACCTCGCCGCTCGAGTTTTCGAGAATCTCTTCCGGCGAAGCGAGTCCGATCGAAATCTTGCTGAAGGACATGTTCTGCTTGTTATCTTTTTTGATAGCCATATCTTATCTTTCCTTATTTTTAAATTCGTCCTTTCTCTGGCTGTTTCTCTTGCGTCTATTCGAGTTTTACGCTGAGAGCCAGGCCTCGCAGTTCGTGCAGCAGCACGTTGAGAGACTCGGGGATACCGGGTTTGGGCAGGTTGTCGCCTTTCACGATGGCCTCGTAGGCTTTCGCACGACCCATCACGTCGTCCGACTTGATGGTCAGGATCTCCTGCAGGATGTGCGATGCGCCGAATGCCTCGAGAGCCCACACCTCCATCTCACCGAAACGTTGACCACCGAATTGGGCTTTACCGCCGAGTGGTTGCTGGGTGATCAGGGAGTAAGGACCGATTGAACGGGCGTGCATCTTGTCGTCGATCATGTGGCCGAGTTTCAGCATGTAGATCACGCCGACCGTAGCAGGCTGGTCGAATCGTTCGCCGGTACCTCCGTCGTAGAGGTAGGTAAGACCGCTGCGCGGTACGCCGGCTTTGGCCGTATACTCGTTGATCTCATCGAGCGATGCGCCGTCGAAAATCGGGGTAGCGAATTTGAGCCCCAGTTCCCGGCCGGCCCATCCGAGGACAGTTTCGTAAATCTGACCGAGGTTCATACGCGAAGGCACACCCAGCGGGTTGAGGACGATATCGACGATCGTACCGTCTTCCAGGAATGGCATATCCTCGTCGCGCACCACTTTGGCCACGATACCTTTGTTTCCGTGACGTCCGGCCATTTTGTCGCCCACCTTCAGCTTCCGCTTCTTGGCGATGTAGACTTTGGCCAGTTGGATGATACCGGTAGGCAGCTCGTCGCCGTTGGTGAGGTTGTATTGGTTGCGTTTCACCACGGCGTCGCACTCTTTCCACTTGATGATGTAGTTGTTGATTGTTCGTTCTACCAGATCATCGAGCCGTTTGTCGCCGACCCACTTGTCGGTCGAGAGATTCATGTAGTCGATCTCCTCGAGCATCTTGTGGGTGAACTTCGTCCCTTTGGGATAGAGTTGAGCGCCGAAATAGTCTTTGATTCCGAGCGAGGTTTTGCCGTTGAGAATGGTCCAGAGTTTCTCCACGAGTCTCTTTTTGAGTTCTGCTTTTTCTGCATCGCCCTCTGCATTGATCGCTTCGAGTTGGTTTTTCTCTGCGGACTTGCCTTTTTTCGAATCTTTGTTGGCACGGCTGAAGAGTTTGGTATCGATGACCGTACCATAGAGTGATGGTTGTGCCTTCAGCGAAGCATCCTTCACGTCGCCGGCTTTGTCGCCGAAGATGGCGCGGAGCAGTTTTTCTTCCGGAGAGGGATCGCTCTCACCCTTGGGGGTGATCTTGCCGATCAGGATATCTCCCGGTTTCACATTGGCACCGACGCGGATGATACCGTTTTCATCGAGGTCTTTGGTGGCATCTTCGCTGACGTTCGGGATATCGCTCGTGAGCTCCTCGACGCCGCGTTTGGTGTCGCGGACCTCCATGATGTATTCGTCCACATGAACCGAGGTGAAGATATCTTCGCGCTGGATACGTTCCGAGATCACGATGGCGTCCTCGAAGTTGTATCCCTTCCACGGCATGAAGGCGACCTTCAGGTTGCGGCCGATGGCCAGTTCTCCCTTGTCCGTGGAGTATCCGTCGGTCAGTATTTGTCCTTTGGTCACCTTGTCTCCGGTCATGACGATCGGTTTCAGGGTGATGGAGGTACTTTGGTTCGTCTTGCGATAGCGCGGCAGACGATAGGTCGTGATCTCCGGGTCGAAGCTGACCAGTTTTTCGTCCTCCGTTCTGTCGTAACGGATCTGGATTTGCGTAGCGTCGGCAAATACCACTTCGCCATCCCCTTCGGCGACGAACTGGATGCGGCTGTCGCGAATGATGTCGCGTTCGAGACCGGTTCCTACGAGCGGAGCTTCGCAGGTGATGAGCGGCACGGCCTGACGCATCATGTTCGAGCCCATGAGGGCACGGTTTGCGTCGTCGTGTTCGAGGAACGGGATGAGGCTCGCAGCGATGGATGCGATCTGGTTGGGTGCGACGTCCATGCGATTTACCTCTTGTGCCGTAACGGTCGGGAAATCGGCCTCCATACGCGCTTTGATACGATCGGGAACGAGGAATTCGCCCTTTTCGTTGAGCGGGGAGTTGGACTGGGCGATGACCAGACCGGCTTCATCTTCGGCACTCATGTATTCGATTCCCTCCGGAGAGAGATCGACGATACCGTTCTCCACTTTGCGGTAGGGGGTTTCGATGAATCCCATGTCGCTGACCTTGGCGTAGACGCAAAGCGAAGAGATCAGACCGATATTCGGACCTTCCGGGGTTTCGATCGGGCAGAGACGTCCGTAGTGGGTGTAGTGCACGTCGCGCACTTCGAATCCGGCACGCTCTCTCGAAAGACCGCCGGGACCGAGAGCCGACAGACGACGTTTGTGGGTCAGTTCGGCCACGGGGTTGGTCTGGTCCATGAATTGGGAGAGCTGGTTGGTTCCGAAGAAGGAGTTGATCACGCTCGACAAGGTCTTGGCGTTGATCAGGTCGACCGGTGTGAAGACTTCGTTGTCGCGCACATTCATCCGCTCCCGGATGGTGCGGGCCATGCGTACGAAACCTACCGAGAATTGGTTGGCGAGCTGTTCGCCGACCGTACGTACACGGCGGTTCGAGAGGTGGTCGATATCATCTACGTCGGCTTTCGAGTTGATCAGCTGGATCAGGTATTTGATGATGGCGATCATATCCTCCTTGGTGAGGATCTTCACCGAAGGATCGATATCGAGGCCGAGTTTTTTGTTGATTCTGTAGCGGCCCACGTCACCCAGGTCGTAACGTTTGTCGGAGAAGAAGAGCTTCTCGATCACGTCACGGGCTGTAGCTTCATCGGGTGGCTCGGAGTTGCGGAGCTGACGATAGATGTAGACGACAGCCTCTTTCTCCGAGTTGCAGGGGTCTTTCTGCAGGGTATTGTAAACGATCGAATAGTCGGTACCGTTTTGACTCTCCTTGTGGAGGAGAATGCTTTTGGCACCGCTTTCGATGATTTCGTCGATGTGTTCTTCCGCAAGAACGGTTTCCCGGTCGATGATGATTTCGTTTCGTTCGATCGATACCACCTCGCCGGTGTCTTCGTCGACGAAATCTTCCACCCATGTTTTGAGGACACGGGCAGCCAATTTACGACCGATGTTCCTTTTGAGGTTCGCTTTCGTTACCTTCACTTCGTCTGCCAGGTCGAAGATCTCGAGGATCTGTCGGTCGCTTTCGAAGCAGATGGCGCGCAGAAGCGTGGTGACCGGCAATTTCTTCTTCCGGTCGATGTATGCGTACATCACGTTGTTGATGTCCGTAGCGAACTCGATCCACGAACCTTTGAACGGGATGATGCGGGCTGAATAGAGTTTGGTTCCGTTGGTGTGGAGACTCTGTCCGAAGAAAACACCCGGTGAACGATGGAGCTGCGAGACAATCACGCGTTCCGCTCCGTTGATGACGAATGTCCCGCGGGGGGTCATGTAGGGGATTGTTCCGAAATAGACGTCCTGCACGACCGTGTCAAAATCTTCGTGTTCGGTATCCGTGCAATACAGCTTGAGTTTTGCCTTTAGGGGCACGCTGTAGGTGAGTCCTCGTTCGAGACACTCGTCGATGGAGTAACGAGGCGGATCGATGTAGTAATCGATGAACTCGAGCACGAAGTTATTTCTGGTATCGGTGATGGGGAAATTTTCCATGAAAACCTTGTAGAGGCCTTCGTTTTTACGGTTTTCTGCCGTAGTGTCCAACTGGAAAAAATCCTGAAAAGATTTGAGCTGTATCTCCAGAAAATCCGGATAGGGCATCCGGTTTTTTACTGTCGAGAAGCTGATGCGGGTATTTTGTGTTTGCGTGGACATGTAAACAGTTGAAGTTAAAATTTAAAACATCTATCAGAATCAACTTGGTCCTTATCTTGTTAGGGCACTCGACGTGCGGGGCCACGACTGTTTGCAGGACCTGATGTCGCCGGAAAACGGGCCTGCATTCCGCACTTTGCGGATGCCTGCCTATGTTAGACGAGAAAAAGGCATAGAGCCTATCGGGATAGGCCCTATACCTGAATGTCTAACGTAAAAGTAAGTAAGTGCTTACTTAACTTCAACTTCAGCGCCGGCTTCTTCGAGTTGAGCCTTGATAGATTCGGCCTCCTCTTTGGAAACACCCTCTTTCACAGCTTTCGGAGCGGCGTCAACCATGTCTTTGGCCTCTTTCAGACCCAGACCGGTGATCTCTTTCACCACTTTGACTACCTGAAGTTTGGCCTGTCCTGCGTTTTTCAGGATCACGTCGAACGAAGATTTCTCGGCAGCAGCAGCGCCTTCGCCAGCTGCAGCGGGTGCGGCAGCTACTGCAACAGCTGCAGCAGCCGGTTCAATGCCGTACTCGTCCTTGAGGATCGCGGCCAACTCATTTACTTCCTTAACTGTCAAATTTACCAATTCTTCAGCCAGTTTTTTTACATCTGCCATGGTTATAATTTTTTAAAATTGTTTTTACTTGGTTTTGGATTGTGTTGAAATGTGTGAGTTGTGTTAGTTTCTCTCTTCGAGGCTTTTTACAAGACCGGCGATCTTCTGTCCTGCAGCGCCTTGCAGAGCGGAGATAACGTTCTTCGCAGGCGATTGCAGCAACATGATGATGTCGCCGATGAGTTCTTCACGACTCTTGATGTTCACGAGTTGATCGAGCTGGTTGTCTCCCACATAGACGCATTCTTCTACGTAGGCTGCCTTGAGGATCGGTTTGTCCGAGTTTTTCCGGAACTCTTTGATCAACACGGCAGGCGATTTGCCCGTATTGGTGAACATCACGGCCGTCGAACCTTCCAGCACTTTCAGCAGATCGGCATCGGCTTTATTCACCTTCTCCAGGGCCTTGGCCAGAAGCGTATTCTTGACCACGACCATGTTGATATCCATCTCGAAGCACTTTCTGCGCAGGGCCGCTGTTTTTTCAGCGTTCAGCGTGGAAGCGTCGGTGAGATAGAATGCGGAATATTTACCGAGTTTCTCGACCAGGCTCTCTATAACGATGCTTTTTTCTTCCCTTGTCATAGTCTTTCTTGCTTATTTGGATTCAACCGATTTGGGATCAATCTGCAGACCGGGACTCATCGTCGAGGAGAGGTAGATGCTTTGGATATAGCTGCCTTTGGCTGCAGCAGGTTTGAGCTTGATGATCATGCCCAGGAACTCTTTTGCATTCTCTGCAATCTGCTGAGCGGTGAAAGAAACTTTACCGATCGAAGTATGTACGATACCGAATTTGTCGACTTTGAAGTCGATCTTACCGGCTTTCACTTCGGTGACGGCTTTCCCTACATCCATCGTTACCGTACCTGTTTTGGGGTTCGGCATCAGTCCGCGGGGACCCAGAATACGACCCAGTGCACCCACTTTTGCCATTACGTTGGGCGTGCAGATGATAACGTCGACATCCGTCCAGCCGCCTTTGATCTTCTCTACGTATTCATCCAATCCTACGTAGTCGGCTCCGGCTTCTTTGGCTTCATTCTCTTTCTCCGGCGTGCAGAGTACGAGCACCCGGATCTGTTTGCCTGTTCCGTGAGGAAGCGTTACGACGCCTCTCACCATTTGGTTGGCCTTACGTGGATCGACGCCGAGGCGTACATCCATGTCGACGGAAGCGTCGAATTTCGTAAAGGTAATCTCCTTTACGAGGGCTGCCGCCTCGTCGAGCTTGTAAGCCTTCCCAGGCTCGAGCTTCGCCGTGACTGTCTTTTGATTTTTGGTCAGCTTACTCATAATCGTTACGCTTTAGGAAATTCTCCGGTTACGTTGATACCCATGCTGCGGGCCGTACCGGCGACCATACGCATGGCGGCTTCAACCGTGAAGCAGTTCAAATCGCTCATTTTGCTCTCTGCAATGGCTTTTACCTGATCCCAGGTTACCTGACCCACTTTGTTGCGGTTGGGTTCTGCGGAGCCTTTCTGAACTTTGGCTGCCTCTTTGAGCTGGATGGCTACAGGCGGCTGTTTGATGATGAAGTCGAACGACTTATCGCTATACACGGTGATGATGACCGGCAATACCTTGCCTCCCTGGTCCTGTGTACGTGCGTTGAACTGTTTGCAGAAGTCCATGATATTGACTCCTTTCGAACCCAACGCAGGTCCCACCGGGGGAGAAGGATTGGCAGCACCACCTTTGATCTGCAATTTAATAAATGCAGCAACCTCTTTTGCCATGATTTTCCTTGGTTAATTATTCTTTTTCTACTTGCATAAAACTCAACTCCATAGGAGTCTTGCGCCCGAATATCTTGACGGAAACCGTCAGTTTCTTTCGGTTGTCGTCGACCGCCTCGATGGTTCCCGAGAAGCTCGAGAATGGACCATCGGTCACCTTTACGGTTTCGCCAACGAAGAAAGGAACTTCGTTTTCTTCCTCGCCTGCGCTCAATTCGTCGACACGACCGAGTATACGACTCACCTCTTGTGGACGTAGGGGAGTCGCCAGCATTTTTTTGCTATCCTCTTTCGAGTCGCCGAGGAAGCCGAGCACATTGGGAGTGTTGCGTAAGATAAACGGAATTTCACCCACGAGAGCTGCCTCCACCAACACATAGCCGGGGTAGGAGACCTTCTCTTTGCTGATCTTTTTGCCGTTTCGGATCGTGTAGACCTTTTCGGTGGGGATCAGTACTTGTGAGATGCGGTCTTCGAGATGGAGATGGCGAATTTCGGATTCGATATACTCCTTTACCTTTTTCTCCTTGCCTCCGATCGCGCGGATCACATACCACTGTTTCTGCTCCTGTTCACTCATCGTCGTTACGGATTACAAGTGTTAGTAAAGCAGGCTATAGATGGCTTTCATCAGATTCTCAAAAGCCAGGTCCATGACCAGAATGACTACGGCGAATAGAAGGGAAGCAATCATAACGACTATCGTCGAGCTTTGAAGTTCGCTGAACGTAGGCCAAGAGACTTTCTGAACCAGCTCTTTGTAGGCTTCTTTGGTGTAATTGATCAGTCTTTTCATCACTGTTCTTTTCGTTTTTTGCAGGAGCAGAGAGATTCGAACTCCCATCAACGGTTTTGGAGACCGCTATTCTACCCTTGAACTATGCTCCTAAAAAGAGCAGTGCCCGAGGCACTGCTCCGGATCGGTTGTCTCAATTACTTGATGATCTTGGTGATCTGACCTGCACCTACCGTACGGCCACCTTCGCGGATCGCGAAACGCAGACCGACGTTCAGAGCCACCGGATAGATCAGCGTAACCTTGATGGTCACGTTGTCGCCCGGCATCACCATGTCAACACCTGCCGGCAGTTCGACTTCGCCCGTAACGTCCATCGTACGGAGGTAGAACTGAGGACGGTATTTGTTGTGGAACGGCGTGTGACGGCCACCCTCTTCTTTCTTCAGGATGTAGACCTCAGCCTCGAATTCGGTGTGCGGGGTGATCGAACCCGGTTTGGCAACGACCATACCACGTTTTACATCTTTCTTGTCGATACCACGCATCAACAGACCTACGTTGTCGCCAGCCTCACCCGAGTCGAGCAGTTTGCGGAACATCTCCACACCTGTACAGGTAGAGGTCATCGATTTTTCTGCCAGACCTACGATCTCTACGGGGTCGCCCACTTTGATCACGCCGGTTTCGATACGGCCCGTCAATACGGTACCACGACCGGTGATCGAGAAGACGTCCTCGACAGGCATCAGGAAGGGTTTTTCGTTGTCACGCGGAGGAATCGGAATGTAGCTGTCGACAGCATCCATCAGTTCCATAACCTTCTCTTCCCACTTCGGTTCGCCGTTGAGGGCACCCAGGGCGGAACCACGGATGATCGGGGCGTTGTCGCCGTCGAAATCATATTTGGAGAGCAGATCGCGAACTTCCAGCTCTACGAGGTCGAGCATTTCGGGATCGTCCACCATGTCGCATTTGTTCAGGAACACAACGATGCGCGGAACGTTCACCTGACGGGCGAGCAGCACGTGTTCGTTGGTCTGAGGCATCGGGCCATCGGTAGCAGCCACAACGAGGATGGCACCGTCCATCTGGGCAGCACCCGTAACCATGTTCTTCACATAGTCGGCGTGTCCCGGGCAGTCCACGTGAGCGTAGTGACGGTTGGCCGTCTGATATTCGACGTGAGCCGTGTTGATCGTGATACCACGCTCTTTCTCCTCGGGAGCGTTGTCGATCGAGTCGAACGAACGGACGTCGGAAAGGCCCTTTTTGGCGAGAACGGTGGTGATAGCGGCGGTAAGGGTAGTTTTACCGTGGTCAACATGACCGATGGTGCCGATGTTCACATGCGGCTTGGATCTGTCAAATTTTTCTTTTGCCATAATTGAAAAGTATTTAAAAAATTACGTTGTTCCGTAAGTGCCCTTCATGCAAAAAACCGAAGCGATACCGCTCTCCTTGACGGAACTGTATCGCACCGTTGCTTCAGTGACCTTGGAGCGGAAGACGAGGCTCAAACTCGCGACCCTCAGCTTGGAAGGCTGATGCTCTATCAACTGAGCTACTTCCGCAAAAACAACCGCGCCGGAAAACTTTTCTTTGTCGATCTTTTCAGGAAGATCTCCTTAATATGCCTGTTTTCCAACCCGGCTTCTTTTGGTGGGAGAGGATGGATTCGAACCACCGAAGGCAGTCGCCAACAGATTTACAGTCTGTCCCATTTGGCCACTCTGGTACTCTCCCAAACTTTTCCTTCCCGTTGTGAAGACTTGAGGTCTTTTTTCGGTTTGGATGCGTTTTTTGGAACGCAGTTTGAAATTTTCTCTTGCCGGGGATAAGCCCGGTTTGTTGGAGCCGATGGAGGGATTCGAACCCCCGACCCGCTGATTACAAATCAGCTGCTCTGGCCAACTGAGCTACATCGGCATCTATTCCCGCGTATTTGGGGAGGCAAATGTAGCGAAAAAATTTCAACGTACCAAACTCGGAACGGGAAATTTTATTTTTTTAGCCGAATTTATCGAAGAACGTTGTGGTTCACTTTCCTGTTCTGTTACCAGGAGCAGAAAGTCGGCCACAAAAGTACAACTCTTTTTGATAATTCAAAAGGTTTTAGCCGCTTTTTTCATCATTCGGCAATTGCGTGCTGTTCGGGCCTTGCAAAACTTTCGCAATGGGGTTGCGGTTGGGAGTGACGATGGACTGAAAACGACAACTGCGACCGAATGGGCCGCAGTTGTCGTTTTGGGGTGAGAGACTGTTCGGAGCTATTTTTTATCGTGTTTGCCGATGGTTTCGCGCATGGTAGTGTCGGCCTGGATGTTTTTGAGTTTGTAATAATCCATGATGCCGAGGTTGCCGTTGCGGAAAGCCTCTGCGATGGCCATCGGAATTTCGGCCTCGGCCAGGATGACTTTGGCACGTGCATCTTGCGCTTTGGCTTTGTTTTCTTGTTCGAGAGCGACGGCCATGGCCCGTTTCTCTTCGGCTTTGGCCTGGGCGATATTTTTGTCGGCATTGGCCTGATCGATCTGCAATTCGGCGCCGATGTTTTTACCCACATCGATGTCGGCTATGTCGATCGAAAGGATTTCGAAAGCGGTTCCGGCATCGAGACCTTTGCTGAGCACCACTTTGGAGATCGAGTCGGGATTTTCGAGAACCTCCTTGTGGGTTTCGGCCGAACCGATGCTCGATACGATACCTTCGCCTACACGGGCCAATACGGTCTCTTCGCCGGCTCCACCCACCAATTGTTTGATGTTGGCGCGGACCGTTACGCGGGCCTTGGCGATGAGCTGGATGCCGTCTTTGGCTACGGCGGCTACGGGAGGCGTGTTGATGACTTTCGGGTTGACCGACATCTGTACGGCTTCGAATACGTTTCGGCCGGCCAGGTCGATGGCGGTAGCCATTTTGAAGTCGAGCAGGATGCCGGCTTTCTGGGCCGATACCAGAGCGTGAACCACGTTGGGAACATTGCCTCCGGCCAGATAATGGGCTTCCAATTGGTTGGCATTGAGTTCGAGTCCGGCTTTCGTCCCTTCGATCATGGCCGAGACGATGGTCGAGGGCGGTACTTTACGCCACCGCATGAGGATCAGTTGCAGGAGGCTGATGCGTACGCCCGACACGAGCGCCGAAAACCAGAGGCCGATCGGGATGAAATACAGAATGAACCAGAGTAAGATGATGCCTAAGAAGGCAGCGATCGCCAAGATCGTCCACTGTTCCATACGATTTGTCTTTTAGTTGAGTATTTTTACGATGATGTTGAAATTGTCGAATCCGGTTACCTCCACTTCTGTTTGAGGATCGACATAGGTATCGATGCTGCGGGCTTCGAAGGTTTGTCCTCCGACCATTACTTTGCCTGACGGAGCCAGACGGGTGATGGCTACGCCTCGGTCGCCGATCTTCACCAGGTTGGCGGGAGCGGTTTGCGAGGTGCCGTCGATTTTACTTTTCAGGGAGAGGCGTTGCCAGGTTTTGCTTCTGAGGGAGAACCATGTGGCCAGCAGTGAAATCGTGGCGACCACGACGATGGCGATGCCCATTCCTCCGGGGCCGTAAGTCGTGTAGGAGAGATAGACTGCGCCACAGTAACAGGCGAGGGAGCCTATGCCGGCAATCGTGATGCCGGGTAACAGCACCAGTTCGGCAATCAGAAGCAGGGCGCCGAGGATGATGAGTATGGAAATGAGCCACATGAGCAGAAAAATATTCGATTATTTGGTTATAGGGGATAAAGATAACGAAAAAGAGGATTACTTCTCTGTTTCGACGATTTTTATCTCCATTTTTTCCGGTTTGATTGCCGTGAGGGCGTTGCGTAATTGTTCGGCTTCTTCTTTCCCCTGGAACGGCCCGACGATGAAACGGTCGCCACTGCGGGCGATGTCGCGGCCGGCTGTGGTGGTCCGAATGGTGTCCTTTATTGCATCGGGAAGTTCCTCCACTCCGAGCAACTCTACGCGATAGAGCATGGTATCGACCGGGTTATCGGAGGGGTCGGAGATGTTCCGATAGTTTCCGTCGTTCCATACCACCACTTCCGGACGGCGGAACCCCATTCGTTTGAGTTGTTCCTGAGCTGCATGTGCGGCGCTGTCCGAGGAGAATCCTCCCGCGAAGTAACGGATTTTGTCTTCTGCCTTGAGTTGGAAGAGGGGCTCCACACCTTTAAATAGGGTGGGTGTTTGCGGCGAGGAGTAGGTGCCGAGCAGTATGCGGTAGATGGTGCCCTGGGGGTAGATCTCACAGGCGGGAATCGGATTGTTGCTATTGTACCGGACCGGTTTATGCACTTCGATATCGGCATAGTCGAGGAAGATCCGCTCCTGGAGCGTAATGATGGGCAGGTCGATCGAGACGGCGGTGGGAAGAGACTGCATTACGTGTTGGAGCGAGTCGTGGCTGCGATCGAATCCGAGGATGGAAGCGACGGTCAATTCGAAGTCGGTGACCAGCCGTTTTTGAAGGTAATAGGTTGCCACTTCGTCCGATGCGAACACTCCCTGGACCGAAGCTCGTTGCTGGTCCATTTCGGAGAGCTTCCGGTTGAATTCGAAAAGCAGATCGGGCCGATTCCCTTTGTCGAGGAGATAAATATAAGTATACGTTTTGGTGTCGTAGACGAAACTCCAGCGTTGGGTCAGCGAGTCGGCGATGCGGGCATTGACCGCAACCAGCGAGTCGAACTGAAACTGGATCGCTGCGGCGGAGTCGGCTTGGGAGACCGTGTCGTATATTGTGCGGATCGATTCGAGGGAACGGTTGCCCGCCTCGTAGGAACGGACGAGCGACAGACACTCTGTTTCGGCGTTTTGCGCCTTGAGTAACGAGGCATGGTCCTCCGGGGAGAGGTGCTCGGAGAAGTAGGGGTTGTTTACGAGCATGGGGCTTGTTTCGCGCGGAAGGTCTTGGCGATTGTTTTGCTGGTCGGTTTCCGCGTTGTTTTCGGTGGGGCTGGAGTCCAGGTGTTGGACGATCCAGGCCTGTTCGATGGCGTTGATTTGATCCGTAAGTTGTCCGGCCCGGTTGCGCAGGTCGAATACGGAATCTTCCAGCCCGAGGATACGTGTGGTCAGGTTTTTCCGGTCGGCCGTATCGGTCCGGAACGATTCGCGGATCTGTGCAATCTCTTCGACCAAAGAGTCGATTTGCCGGTTGAGCTCTCTTTCTTGGGCGAGTAGGGTCATGTATTCCGCATTCGTTTCGAGACCCTTGACTCTTGCCTGCACCTGTTGTGCGGAAAGGTTCGTCGGGTTGAAGACGGTGAGCAGCAGAACGACGAAGAGATATTTCCTATATTTATTCATAGTTATTTCCACCATTTTAGCAGGAAAAGTTGTAGTAGTCCGAATATCTCCAGACGGCCGAAGAGCATCAGCAGCGGACAGAAAAAGCGTACGAATCCGGGTAGGTTCGCGTAGCTGTTGAATCCTCCGGTTTCGCCGAACCCAGGTCCTACGTTGCCGAGATTGGCGATCGAAGTTGAGAATGCGGTCACCAGATCGAGTCCTGCGGCAGTCATCACGACCGTTCCTACCAGAATAAGGAAAAGGTAGAGCACGATGAAGAGCATGACGAAATCGCTTACCGATTTTTCCTGTACCACCCCGCCCAGTTTGATTCGGAAGATGGCATTGGGGTGTTGCTGTTGGCGTATTTTGGCCCAAATGGCTTTTGCGGCGATGCAGACGCGGTCGCATTTGATGCCTCCGCTGGTTGATCCGGCACATCCGCACTGGATGGAGAAGATCATCAGGAGAGTTATGGCGAACGGACTCCAGAGATTGCTGTCGGCTACGGCGAATCCGGTTGTGGTGGCATAGGTGGCCAGTTCGAACGAACTGTATCGGAGTGCCGACCAGAAGGATTCGTAGCTTCCTCCGAGCCAGATGCTCACAGAGATAGCCAAACAGCCTATTATCAAGGAGAGAAGGTAGTAACGCACAACTTCCGACCGGAAAATATTCATGTATTTCCCGGTAAAGGTGGCAAAGATCAAACCGAAGTGGATGCCCGACAGAACCATGAAGAAGGTGAGCACGATTTCGATCCAGATATTGTCGTAGTAGGCGATGCTGAGATTTTTCGTGCTGAAACCTCCCGTCGCTACGGTGGACATGGCGTGGTTGATGGCGTCGAAAAAGTCCATGCCGGCCACGCGGAGCAGCAGGGTACAGCAGAGGGTGATGCCGAGATAGACCGTCAGCAGAATGCGGATGATGGTGTTGGCGCGGTATCGGTAGTTGTCTTTGGCGATCGAAGAGAGCTCCACGTTGGAGATGGTCATTTTGCTCCGGCCCAGCGAGGGGAGGATGACCAGCGCGAACATCACTACGCCGACGCCGCCCATCCAGTGGGTCAGCGAACGCCAGAAAAGGAGTCCTTTGGGAAGCGCCTCCACGTCGTTCAGTATGGTAGCGCCTGTGGTGGTGTAGCCCGATACGCTTTCGAACCAGGCGTCGATGAATCCGAACTCTCCGCCCCATAGCAGGTAGGGGAATGAGCCGACCACGCACGACATGAGCCATGCTCCCACCACGATCGTATAGCCCTCCTTGTTGGATATCTGTTCGTTGCTTCCCACGAAAATGAGCGGGAAGGCTCCGATCACGGCTGTGAGGGCGGCCGACAGGAGCAGGGGCTGGAATCCGGAGTCGATGTCGTAGAAATAGCTCACGCCGGCCGACAACACCATGAAGGCGGCGTTGAACAGCATCACGATGCCTACGTAACGGAGAACGACATTCAGACGCATATCGACAGGGAGTTATTGGGTGTTTCGCGAAAGACAGCTTTTGAGTTGAGCGATCAGCTCTTCGATCTTCTCTTTCAGTTCAAAGGTTTCGTCTTTGCCCTCCATCTGCACGTTGAAGGGGGTATTGAACGAGAGGTAATCTCCGAGGCTGCGGTTGATTTTCACTACGGGTTGTACGTAGTAGAGATCGATGAAATAGAGGAACATGAGTACGACCAGCAACATGACTCCGATCGTGATGATGCTGGGCGTGATGGCCCGATAGGCGTTCTTTTCGATGACGAGGGCTTGCGGCGCCAATGAATTTTGCGAGGAGGTCATGTAGGCTTTGACGGCATCGGTCAAGCGGTGGTAGTTGGTCCCGTACTCGTCGATGAACCATTCGGTATCGCCTTCGATGCTGTGCAGTACGTAATATTTGGCGCTCTCTTCGTAGCGCTGGTAGGCAGCGGCGATCGAATCGAGTCCTGTGAACCCTTCGGCACGGGCATTGTCGAGAGCGATGGCGAATCGTTCCTTGCCCTCCATGAAGAGGGTGTCGTAATCGAGGTTTTCGCCCATGAACATCTGCAGCAGCGCGAAGTTCTGCTCTTCGGCGGCATCCAGCATTTCGCGGGCGAGTTCCATGTTGCGTTGGCCGAGGCGCAGGATGTTTTGAGTCTCGGCACCGATTCGGGATAACTGGAAGAAAGAGACGATGCCCGAGAAGACGAGCAGCATGGCCAGGCTCAGAACCCCGATGGTTATTTTTTTACGAATACCCATGTCCGTGGATTATTTGGAGGTGAAACGGTATTTATCGGCCTCTTTCCAGCCGCAGAGCAGTTCGGAGACCTTCATCCGGCGTTTGCCGGCGGGTTGGAGTTCCTGCAGAGCGATCCAGCCGTCGGCGCAGGCCGCTTCGAGAAGCGTTCGTCCATCGGTCCGCAAGGTTCCTGCCGGGACTGTGACCGAAGAGGGTGTGAAACGGACGTCGAAGATTTTGTACGTGCCGTTTTCCTGTCCGGAAGCGTCGACACAATCGGTCCAGGCTCCGGGATAGGGGGCAAGTCCCCGTACCAGATTTACGATCCGTTCGCCGGGGGTATTCCAGTCGATCCGGCAGTCGTCTCGAAAGATCTTCGGTGCGGGTTTGAGGCTTTGAGCCGGGATGTGTTGCTGACGGATGGGGGTCCAGTTGCCCCGGGCGATCCGTTCTACCGTATCGATCACCAGCCGGCTCCCTTCGATCATCAATTTGTCGTGAATCGTACCCGCGTTGTCTTCGAGGCGGATCGGGATTTTGGTTTGGCCGATGATGTCGCCCTGGTCGATTTCGCTGTTGAGCAGGAAGGTGGTGACGCCTGTTTCGGTTTCGCCGTTCATGATGGCCCGGTTGATGGGGGCTGCACCGCGGTATTCGGGGAGCAGCGAGGCGTGGAGGTTGAAGGTGCCGAGCCGGGGCATGCCCCAAACGACCTCCGGCAACATGCGGAAGGCGATGACGATTCCCAGGTCGGGTTCCAGTGTCCGGAGTTGGGCGAGAAAAGCCTCGTCGCGCAGTTTCTCGGGTTGCAGGACGGGTAATCCGACCTCCTGGGCATATCGTTTTACGTCGCTTTCGTGCATGCGCTGTCCGCGTCCGGCCGGTTTGTCGGGCGTGGTGACTACGGCGACGATCCGATAACCCCCCTCCTCCAGTGCGCGGAGGGATTCTACGGCGAACTCCGGAGTCCCCAGAAACACGATTTTCAGGTCACGGCCTTCCATGGTCATCCGTTTTTTTGTAAAGTTAACATTTTTTGCAGAGACCCAGCTTGTGCCCCATTACCTGTTCTTTGGTCTGCAGGTAGCGGAGGTTATAGGGGTTGGGCGCGATGACGATCGGGACGTTCTCCACGATCGACAGACCGTATCCCTCCAGTCCGACCCGTTTGAGCGGGTTGTTGCTCATGAGGCGCATCTTTTTGATCCCCAGTTCGCGGATGATGCTCGCACCCACGCCGTAGTCGCGTTCGTCGACCTGAAAGCCGAGTTTGACATTGGCTTCGGCGGTGTCGTAGCCCTCTTCCTGCAGCTTGTATGCGGCCACTTTGTTGAACAGACCGATCCCGCGACCCTCCTGGCTGAGGTAGACGATAGCTCCTTTGCCCTCTTTTTCGATCATGCGCATCGCTTCGTGGAGTTGTGCACCGCAGTCGCAGCGGCAGGAGCCGAGGATGTCGCCGGTAGCGCAGGAGGAGTGGACGCGGATCAGAACCGGTTCGTCTTCGGTCCACTCGCCTTTGGTGATGGCCATGTGTTCCAGACCGTTGCTTTTCTGGCGGAAGGCCGTGAGTCGGAAATGCCCCCATTGGGTCGGCAGGTCACAAGTCTCGCCCCGTTCGATGATCGATTCGCTTTTGAGCCGGTAGGCGATGATATCGGCGATCGAGACGATCTTCAGATCGAATTTTTTTGCGATCTCGAGGAGTTGGGGCAGACGGGCCATGGTTCCGTCCTCGTTCATGATTTCGATCAGGGCGGCACCGGGTTTCAGTCCGGCCATGCGGGAGAGGTCGACGGCGGCTTCCGTATGGCCCGGACGGCGCAGTACGCCTTTGTTGCGGGCGCGGAGCGGGAAGATGTGTCCCGGACGGCCCAGGTCGGCGGCACGGGTATCGGGGTCGATCAGGGCCCGGATCGTAGCGGCGCGATCGGAGGCCGAAACACCTGTGGTGCAGCCGTGGCCGAGCAGATCGACAGCGACGGTGAACGGGGTTCCCAGCAGGGAGGTATTGTTCTCCTCCATCATGTTGAGTTCGAGTTCACGACAACGGTCTTCGGTGAGGGGAGCGCAGAGTACGCCGCGTCCGTTGTGGAGCATGAAATTGACGATCTCGGGGGTGATCTTTTCAGCCGCAACGATGAAATCGCCTTCGTTTTCGCGGTCTTCGTCGTCGACGACGATCACTACTTTGCCCTGACGGAAATCATCTAAGGTTTCTTCGACGGTATTGAGCAATTTGTTTTGCTGTGTCATATCTTTTTCGATTTTAGATTCGATTTATGAGAAAAACGGTCCGAGAAATATTTCTTCAACTGGCGGTATTTGATGATATACCAGTCCATGTTGAGCAGGTTGGAGTCGTTGGTAGCCTTGTAGGTGAGGTAGATTGCCACGGGGAAGAGGATATAGGTGGAGACCCACATGCCGATGAAGGCCTCCCAGGTTCCCTCTTTGGTCATTTTTTCGCCCGTCAGACTGATGACGTAGTAGATGACGAAGAATGCCACGGAGACAATGACCGGCATGCCGAGACCGCCCTTGCGGATGATGGCTCCGAGGGCGGCGCCGATCAGGAAGAAGATCATGATCGATACCGGGAGCGACATTTTGCGATGCCACTCCACTTTGGCCCGGTAGAGTTTGTTGAGGGAGTCTTTCGAGGCGGTTTCATCGAACGTGAGCACGTTGCTCGAGTTGAGAGCCTGTTTGTAGGCGTCGTTGTAGATTTTACCGGCCTCCCGTGTGCGGAGTCCTTTGATGGAGTCTTCCACCAACATGGGATGTTGATGACCCTCGACCGTGGCGAGCAGGCTGTCGACGAACAGCTCGGGGTAGTTGCGGAAGAGGTAGTCCTGAAGCAGCGGGCCGTAGGAGCCGGTTGCCGACTGGTTGACAAGTCTGTCGAGCGAGTCGATGTCGCGTTCCAGTTCGACGATGTTTCGGGTTTGGCTGTTGCTGCTGAAACCGCTTTCGTCCGACCGTTTGAAGTCGAATCCTTCCATGGGGATCATGCCGTTCTGTTCGTCGAAGATGTAGTGGTCCAGACTGCTCTTGTCGTACCACTGGATGTCGCGGGTCATGTTGTAGGTCTCTCCGTGGTAGAGTGTGACGAGCAGGAAGCGTTTATCGTCCGAAAGGCGGATGTATCCCGAATCCGCGGCCGTTACGCTCATGTTTCCGCCGGGTTTACGGTTGTCGTAGATCAGTACGTCGGTAAGGAGTTTCGTCTCGGGGTCCTGGTGTCCCACGCGGATGCTCATGTTGTCGATTCCGTTGAAAAATAGTCCGTCTTTGAATTCGAGGGCCTGTTTTTGCTGGCGGATGTCGTAGAGGATGGAGAACATCTTTTTGTTGGCGTAGGGCACGAGGTTGTTTGCCACGAAGAAGCTGGCGACCGAGACGAATAGAATCACGATGGCCAACGGTCGCAGTATCTGCGGAAGGGACATGCCGGCCGACTTCATGGCCAGCAGCTCGTAGTTTTCGCCGAGGTTTCCCATCGTCATGATGGCTGCGAAAAGTGTGGCCAACGGCAGTCCCATGGGGATCATGTTGGCCATGGCGTAGAGCATCAGTTCGGTGATCACTCCCATGTCGAGTCCTTTGCCGACCAGTTCGTCGATGTAGCGCCATACGAAATTCATCATCAGCACGAACATGACGATGAAGAAGGTCACCACCATGGGGCTGATATAGGATTTGAGGATGAATTTGTAGATGGTTTTCATCGGGCGACTCTACGCAGATTACGACACAAAGGTATTGTTTTTACCACAATAAGCGTTACGGTGAGCACAAATATTGTGGCTGCGCCGGTCGGAATGTTGAGTTTGTAGCTCAGCAGCAAACCGAGCAGATTGGCGAGCGTGGCGACTACGGCCGATCCGATTGCGAGGCGGTAGAAAGAGCGGGTCAGCGAGTTGACGATGACTGTGGGAAAGGTGAGCAGCGAGATGAGCAGAACGATTCCGACGGCCCGGATCGAAAAGACGATGGTCAGGGCGACGACGAGGGCCATTGCATAGGAGATCGTACGGACGGGCATCTGTTGGCTGCGGGCGAAATCGCGGTCGAAGGCGACGTACATGATGGGTCGCCACCAGCCACCGAAAAGCAGCGCGACGAGGAGCGTGAGGAGGAGGGAGGCCGTGAGGTCGGTTGGGGTGACGGTCAGTATGTTGCCGAACAGAATGCCCGTTATGTTGGGCGCATAGCCCGGAGTGAGGTAGATGAAGATGATGCCCAGGGCCATGCCGATGCTCCAGACGATGCCGATGGCGGAGTCTTCTCGGATGCGTTTTCTGTCGCTGGCCCACTCGATGCCGACTGCCGACAGCAGCGCGAACAGGGTCGCGCCGAGGATCGGGTTCCAGCCGAGGAAGTAGGCGAGTCCGATCCCGCCGAAGGAGGCATGGGTGATTCCGCCGCTGAGAAAGACCGTCCGGCGACATACCACGTAGGTTCCCACGATGCCGCATGTCACGCCGGAAAGTACCGCCGCAATCGCTGCATGGGCCAGAAACTGGTAGCCGAATAAGCCGGAGAGAAAATCCATGTTTTTTCGTGCGGATGGTTGTCGTTTGTCTCGGATGCAAAAATAGGGTTTTTTGTCGAAGAATCCACCCCGTTTGTTCTCCGTTTCGATTGTTTTTCCTACTTTAGCGTCTTGAACTGCCCGGGTTTCGTCCGGGCCAACGAGTGATGCTTATGAAACTTTTTGCCAATCTTTGTTGCCGGGGCGTCGCATGTTGTGCCGCCTTGCTCTGTCTGGCCGGATCGGTGTCGGGTCAGACTGCTCGTACGATGGATTTTCCCCTCATCACCTCCACGCCCGGCGACGAAGCGATCCTGCGCATTTTCTTTCCCGAAAAGGTTGCTCCTTCAGGCATGGCCGTGGTAGCCTGTCCGGGCGGCGGCTACCGGAATCTTTCGATGGAGAACGAAGGTTACGACTGGGCTCCCTTCTTCAACGAACGGGGGATCGTCTTTGCCGTACTGAAGTACCGGATGCCGCGGACAGATCGTCGGCGTCCGCTCGCCGATGCGAAGGAGGCGTTGCGGGTTTTGCACATGTATGCCGAGGGGTGGGGTGTCGACCCGGACCGGATCGGGATCATGGGTTTTTCCGCCGGGGGACATCTGGCTGCTACGACGGCCAATCGCGCACCGCGAAAGATCCGCCCCGCTTTTCAGATTCTTTTCTACCCGGTGATTACGATGGACCGTCGTTTCACCCACATGGGGTCGCACGATAACCTCCTCGGTAAGAAGGCCTCCCGATCGCTGGAGGATCGTTATTCCAATGAGTTGCTGGTTACGGAGAGCACGCCGCAGGCGTTCATCGTTTTCAGTGCCGATGACCGCACGGTCAATCCGCTGAACGGATCCAGCTACCATCAGGCGCTCCAGGAGAAGGGCATACCTTCCGAATACCATGTCTATCCCTCGGGCGGTCACGGTTGGGGGTGGTACAGAAAATCGTTCGAGTGGCGCGAAAAGGTGTTGCAGGATCTCGACGGTTGGCTTCGCAAACTCGAAGAGAGCTACGCTCCGGCCAGATGAAACGGTACGCCATCCATACGCTCGGATGCAAAGTCAATTTCGCCGAGAGCTCCACGATCGGTCGGGCGCTCGAGCGTGCCGGCTATCAGCGGGTCGCACCCTTTGCCGAGGCCGAGATCTACGTGGTCAACAGCTGTTCGGTCACCGAACATGCCGACAAGAAGTGCCGCAACATCGTGCGTCGGCTTCACCGCATCAATCCGCAGGCGCGGATCGCCGTGACGGGTTGCTATGCCCAGTTGAGTGGCCCTGCGATCGCCGCGATCGACGGGGTCTGTCTGGTGGTGGGGAACAACGACAAGGAGGATCTGCCGCGTCTGTTGCTCGAACCGGACGATGACAGAGCCCCGAGAATTTACGGTTGCAGACCGGACGAGATCGTTCGGTTTTTCCCGGCTTTCTCCTGCGGCGACCGGACCCGTTCGTTTTTGAAGGTGCAGGACGGGTGCGATTACTGCTGCTCCTATTGCACGATCCATGCGGCGCGTGGAAAAAGCCGCAACCAGCCGATTGCGAACCTGGTACGCGAGGCGGAGCAGATCGCTGCGTCGGGGGTGCGGGAGATCGTTCTGACGGGGGTCAATACGGGCGATTTCGGCCGTACGACGGGAGAACGGTTCATCGACCTGTTGCGGGCGCTCGATCGGGTGACGGGTATCGAACGCTATCGTATCTCTTCGATCGAACCGAATCTGCTCACGGACGAGATCATCGCTTTTTGCGCTTCTTCACCCCGTTTTCAGCCCCATTTCCACATTCCGCTGCAGAGCGGCAGCGACGAGGTGCTCAAACGGATGCGGCGTCGTTATCTGACGGCTGCTTTCGCCGATCGGATCGCTGCTGTGCGCCGCGCGATGCCCGATGCGTTTCTGGGAATCGACGTGATCGTCGGATTCCCGGGGGAGAGCGAGGCCGATTTCGAACAGACCTGTCGTTTCTTGACCGGTCTGGCTCCTGCCTATCTTCACGTGTTCCCCTTTTCGGAACGACCGGGAACGCCGGCTGTCGATTTCCCGGACAAGGTTCCTCATGCGGTCATCACGGACCGCGCGGCGAAGCTCGATGCGTTGTGCCGGGAGCTGCATGAGTCGTTTTGTACCCGTTATACGGGGCGTGTTGCCCGGGTGCTCTTCGAAAGCAGTGCGAAAAGGGGGAAAATGTTTGGATTTACGGAAAATTACATCCGGGTGCAGGCGCCTTATGATCGTCGATTGGTGAACCGCATTTGCCGTGTGCAGCTCGGTGGGTGGGACGAATCCGATCAGTCGTTGGTGGTCGAATCGATCGAGATGCCCCGGGAACTGTAGTATGCGCATGATGGAGAAAGCTATGTACGAAAAACTGGAGAGGGCGGTTGCCGAGGTTTATGCTCCGGCGGAATATCCGGCCCTTCGTTGGCAGACGGAGATGTGGTCTGCCGGCCGGCCGTTGGAGGGTGTGGAGTTGCTTGATGCCACTCCTGTGTATCGCAATACGATGGCCAAATATCTTGCCCTGCTTGCTGCCGGAGCGCATTTGACGATCGGTTTGTCCCGCGTGATGGCTCATGACAGGCGGATCGTCCGATTTTTGCGCGAGGCGGGATTGGAGGTGTGCATGGCCGAGGAGTCGCCGCGGCGTAGTTTCGATGTGATTCTCGATTGTGCGGCCTCGTTCGCCGCCTGGGAAGCCCGTTCGGGTTATGTGGAGCTGACACGGTCCGGCGTGGAACGTTATGCGCAGAGCGGTCGTCCGGTTTATATGGCCGATAGTGGCCAGATCAAGCAGATAGAGACGTTGCTCGGTACCGGAGAGAGTTTTTTCCGGGCCATGGCTGCGTTGGGGTATGCCGAATGGAACGGTCGCAAACTGGTCGTTTTCGGAAGCGGGAAGGTAGGGAGTGGCATTCTGCTTTATGCCCATCGTCGTGGTGCGATCGTGACGGTGGTGACCGATCCGCGGACCCTCTCCGAACGGTTTGTCCCGATGGTGGATCGGGTTGTCGATTTCCGCGACCGCACGGCGGTGGAGGAGGTACTGCGAAGTGCCGATGCGGTCGTGACGGCCACGGGTGTGGTGGGCGCCGTGCAGCATTGTTGTGCGCCTTCGGCCGTGGCGGAACGGGCGCTTCTGGCCAATATGGGGGTGGAGGATGAGTTCGGTCCGGACTTCCCGGCATCCCGGGTTCTGAATGGAAAAGGAACGCTCAACTTTATTCTCGAGGAGCCGACTCATCTGAAATACATAGACGCCACGATGGCCCTCCACAATGCGGGAGCCCTCCGGTTGTTGTCGTCGTCGGATGTGGGCGGTGTGATACTTCCCTCTGCGGAGGAGGAGTCTGCCCTGTTGGAGGTGAGTGTGCGCAACGGAACGGCCGGGGAGGAGATCGCCATGATTCTTTGATCGTTCGTTGTCCGGCCGCTCATTGTGCCTGCGGCGGACGTTGTGACGGGGATGGACGTTGGTCTTGTTATTTTATCGGCGGCAGGTGTTCGGTTGGGTGCGACCCAGGATCCATCCCGGAGCTTTCGTGCGCAAAAGATGATCGCCGATCGGCAACAGGATGATGCAGGCGACAGCTTGCAGAGCGGCAGAGCCCCATCCTGCGGTGTCGATGCCGAAGAGTCTCATCAGATGGACGACTGTATTGAGGATGATCCAGTGGAGGGCGTAATAGGTGAGTGAATTTTGTCCGATTCGTTGAATGGCTGGCAGTGGGGGCATTCGGCGGGCAGCCTCTGTCACGACGATAAGTCCTGCTATGGAAGCGATGACCCATAACAAGTAGGAGCCGTTGGACACGTGGTTGATCCACATGTTTACCGTACTCATTTCCCCGAAAAAGATTCCTGTCCAGACAATGGCGGCGAGGAGTGTTACGGGCCATGTCGCAGGTCCGTATTTCGTGTAGAGATATCCGCAGGCATAAAAGGTCGTGCCGAGGAATACGGTGCTGAGCGTCAGGGGCAAGATGATCCCGAAGCGGTCTAACAGGAATCCGATCAGCGGGAAAACCAGAATCAGGTATGCGATTCGGGCCTTCATCAGCAGGTGAAATGCGATGCGGACGAAAAAGAGCGACCACAGAAACCAGAGCGGAAGGTTACCGGATTCGGCTCCGTTGCGCAAGATGTGATAAAAAGGCGATGCCAACAGTTTGTACCATGGATCGTCCGAACCGATCCACGCGAACGGAAGGTCGCATAAAAAGCCTATGGCAGCGAAAAATAGGAAAGGTAGCAACAAAGATTTTCCCCCCCCCTTGATTGTCTCTTTCAGACTTTTTGCCCGGTTGTAGAACAGACCCGATTTGAAATAGAACCAGGGCATGAAAAAGGAGAAAACAAAAAAGAAATGCTCCGCAAATCCGGTCAATGTTTCGGAGATCAGCAGAATGTGCATGAGGATAATCTCCGTGACGAAAAAGGCTGAGAGCAGGTCGACGAAGGGGACTCGGTTAGACATGAAATTTCGTTTTTGGATCTAAAGAGCGCGTTTCCCGGGTTGAAAATTTTGACTCTTTGAGATCGTCTGTTTTTCTTTTCTGTCGGAGGTCTATTTTGCCGTCTCGGTCGGCTTTTGTGCCAGTAAAACGGCTTTTTGGATCAGTGCTGTTTCGGCGATCGAGGCGATTCCCCGACAGATGACTCCCAGTCCGAACATGAAGAAGCTCTGGAAGAGGGCGGCTACTCCGTAAACCAGGTTGAGCCCCGCAAGTTTTACGCCGTACAGGACCATGCCCTTATCGGTCAGGTAGAGCACGAAGAAGATCAGACAGGCGGCGAACAGGATGACCCCCAGCACGAAACAGATGATGCTGAAACATTTCAGTGCTCGGACGCCGCTTCCGGAATAGTTGAGTTGGATCGGGGTGGATGTGTTGTTTTCCATATTTGATAAGAGGTTTTGTGCTCGTACGGATGCGATCAAAGATAAGCGATTGCCGGAGAAAAAACAAATTCGTGCGGTTGGGAAGAGGGTGATGGGCTGACAGAGAGGGATCCGGCTGTTGTGCGACGGAGTCTGGCGTCGGAAAAATTCGAGACAGAGCTTGATTCCGGAGAAGTTCGCGACGGGGGTTTGCGACAGCGTGTGCGCTCGTGGGCTTCGGAAATGTCGGCTTTTTTGTCACGACGAGTTCGCAGTGCCGAGGTCATGCCGGGGTCCGTTTTTGTCGGTGAGGAGTGTAACGATGCCGCGGGTTTGCGTGTCGATCGGGTATGCCGGGCAGTAAGTCCGTACGGTTGCGAGCGTGCGATCGGCTATTCGTTCTCTTCGCGGAGCATGCGGGCGGCCTCTTCCAGCGCTTCGTAGAATGATGTCCCGAAACGGCGGATGATCGGTTCGCGCAGCATGCGGAACATCGGAACGCCCTCTTTTTTCCCGTTCTCCAGAGCGGTACGGCAGATGCTCCACCGGTGGTAATTAAGTCCCAGCGTGCCGTTGCCGAATCGTACGATACGGATGGGATAGAGATGACAGGAGATCGGTTTCGGAAAGTCGCAACGGCCTTCCCTCCACGCTTTTTCGATGGCGCATAGCGTGACATCTCCCTCCCGGCATGCGTAGGCGCATTCGGCACCGTCGATGAGCGGTGTGGTCAGATCGCCATCGGCATCGATCACGGCAAATCCCTGCTCTTCAACAGCGCGGATACCCTCCGGAGTCATGTAGGAGCGATAGTTTTCGTAACGGGTCCGCAAGAGTTCCTCTTCGTCCGTTTCAAGCGGGGCGCCGGCATTCCCCTCTACGCAACAGATGCCTTTGCAACGGGATAGGTCGCAGAGAAAGGGGGTGGAGAGAATGTCGCTGCTGACGATCTTTCCTTCGATTTCGATCATGGCGAACGGTTCGAACATGGCGGTCATGGATTGTAGATGTCTTTGTAACGGAAAGCCCAGATGGAGTCGATGTGGTCGATCCATTCCCGGGCTTCGACCTGTCCCGGCACGAATTGGCAGACGACTGCAAAGTCGTTGCGCGCTGCCGCGAAATTGCCCGACTGGAAATGGAGACGTCCTCGTTCCAGCAGCAGATCCGTATTTTCGGGCGACTCGGCGAGCTGCTCGGAAAGTAGCCGGATTTTCTCTTTTATCTCTTCGTTCATTGCCAGAGCCGGTTTTTGCGGATGTATTCGCCGACGCCCGGAGGCAGCATCGATTCGACCTCTTCGTTGGCGGCGAGTCGTTGCCGTATCTCGGTGGAAGAGTAGGGCAAAAGAGGTGCCTTTTCGAGCAGATGGACCCGGTCGGCAAGGCGTACGACCGATGCGCCGGGTCGGGGGTAGACCCAGATCGGGTAGTTGTCGAGAATCTCCTCCCCGTTGCGCCAACGATCGAGCTGATCGGCCAGATCGCTGCCCATCAGAATCGAAAATTGTCGCTCCGGGAAGTGTTCTTTCAGCCAGTGGAGCGTCTGAATCGTGTAGGAGGGTTTCGGCAGGAGAAACTCCACGCCGGAAGGAACGATGCGCTGGGGATAGCGCGATGCGGCACAGGCCATTTCCGCCATGGCAAACCGGTGGTGCTCCGGGGCGAGTTCCGAGACGGCCTTCATCGGATTCTGTGGCGAGACTACGAGAACCACCTGCTCGGCAAGCCCCTGTTCCACGACATGCTCGGCTACGGCGATATGACCCCGGTGTACGGGGTTGAAAGAGCCGAAATAGAGCATCGTTCGATCCATGAACGGACTATTTTGCAAGAAACGTTTCGATACGGTGGGTCGCTTCGTCGACAGCCTGCCGGAGGTCATCGTTTACGATCACGCAGTCGAAGGCGGGGGCCTTCTGCAGTTCGAATTCCGCTTTGGCGACCCGTTTTTCGATCACCTCTTTGCAGTCGGTTCCCCGGCAGATCAGCCGTTTGCGCAACTCCTCGATCGAAGGAGGCATGATGAAGATGGCGAGCGCTTTTTCGCCGAAAATCTCTTTTAGCCGGATGCCACCCATGACATCCACGTCGAAGAGAATCGTATGGCCCTTGTCCCAGATGCGCTCCATCTCCGAATGCAACGTGCCGTAGCAGCTTCCCGGATAGACCTCTTCCCACTCCACGAATTCCCCGGCGGCGGCGGCTTTGTCGAACGCCTCCTGCGACAGGAAATAGTAGTCCACTCCGTCGGTCTCGGTGTGGCGCGGAGGGCGCGAGGTGGCGGATATGGAAAATTCGAGCTGCGAAAAACGTTTCAACAACTCTTTTACGATCGTTGTTTTACCGGCGCCGCTGGGAGCCGAAAAGATGATCAGTTTCCCCATGGGTTTGTTTTCTCTGCGTTGTTGTTTCGGAGCAGGTCCGCCTGGAATGTTTACAACAGGTTGAGGACTTGCTCTTTGATCTTTTCCAGTTCGTCTTTCATCTCGACCACCAGTCGTTGGATGTGGCTTTCGTTCGCTTTCGAACCGAGCGTATTGATCTCACGTCCCATCTCCTGGGCGATGAAGCCCAGCTTGCGACCGACCTCCTCTTCGTTGGCGGCCGTTTCGCGGAAATAGCGGCAGTGGTTGGTGAGACGTACCTTCTCTTCGGTGATGTCGAGCTTCTCCAGATAGAAAATCATCTCCTGTTCGAAACGGTTTCGGTCGATCTCCACGCGGAGTTTTTCGAGACTCTCCAATATGCGGGTACGAATCGTTTCGGTACGCGCCTGTTCGTAAGGCGTCACCTGGTCGCGGAGCCGTTCGATGATCTCCACCCGGGCAAGCAGGTCGGCAATGAGGGTCGCCCCTTCCTGTGCCCGGAATTCGTTCAGATGATCGATCGCTGCGGAGGCTGTCGAGAGTATGGCCTCTTTCTCCTCTTCCGAGATTTCGTGAGCTTCGGAGGTAACCACGTCGGGCAGGCGGAGGATGGCCGGGATCAGGATGGCGTTCTCCATGCCGAGCGGAATGAACGACATGTCGGAAGAGCTGCGAGCCTCTTTGATCTGTTTGTAGTATTCGTTGAAGAGCTCCTTGTTGATTCGTACCGGACTGCTTGCCGCACTCTTTTCCACGGAGATCGTAAAGTCGACTTTGCCTCGGCTCACGGTCCGGGCAATGAGGTTGCGCAGCTCCTGCTCGAGCGAACGATACACTTGAGGCAGCCTGAGGCTCAGATCGAGCTGTTTGCTGTTGAGGGTTCGTATTTCCGCTGTGATCCGGTCTCCCCGGATGGTGGTTTCGGCTTTGCCGAATCCGGTCATCGATTTTACCATCTCTTTTTGTTTCGGATGTTTTCGTCCCAGTCCTAACCCGCATCAGCACAGGGGAAGCGCATGTCCTTTCCGATTGTCGTGGTGCCGAAAGAGGGATGCGGCCGGACCTGAATTTGATTCCGAGGCAAAGATAGTGGAAAATATGGAAATAATTCGGCCCCTGCCGTGCGGAAAAAAGGGGTGAGAGTGAATAAAATCGGAAAAAAATGATATATTTGTGCGTTTCCCCGTTTGTGAGGGGTGAAACAACCGTTTCCGGATTTACGACACAGTACGTTAAAATAGATTCTTGATTGCATTATGAAAAAACACAACTTCAACGCCGGGCCCTCCGTTTTGCCTCGCGTGGTGATTGAAAATGCGGCAAAGGCCGTGCTCGATTTTGATGGCATTGGTTTGTCGTTGCTTGAGATCTCCCACCGGACGAAGGAGTTTGAGGCGGTAGTAGATGAGGCGGTAGCGCTGTTCCGTGAGTTACTCGGTGTACCCGAGGAGTATAAGATTTTCTTTGTGGGGGGTGGAGCGAGCACGCAGTTCTTCCAGGTCCCGTACAACCTGCTTGAGAAGAAGGCCGGCTACGTGAATACCGGTGTTTGGAGCAAGAAGGCGATCAAAGAGGCGAAACTCTTCGGTGAGGTGAATGTTGTTGCCACCTCGGAGGACAAGAATTTTACCTACATTCCGAAAGGTTTCGATATCCCGAAAGATCTCGACTATCTGCATATCACGACCAACAATACCATTTATGGTACGGAATATCACGAGGACATCACCTCGCCGGTGCCCCTGGTAGCCGATATGAGTTCCGATATCCTGAGCCGTCCGGTCGATGTGACCAAATATGCCATGATCTACGGCGGCGTGCAGAAAAACCTCGGCCCTGCCGGTGCAACTTTCGTGATCGTGCGCGAGGATATCTTGGGAAAAGTCTCCCGTCCGCTTCCGTCGATGGTCGACTATCGTAACCACATTGCCAACGATTCGATGTTCAATACGCCTCCCGTGTTCCCCATTTTCGTGGTGAAGGAGACGCTCAAATGGCTGAAAAGCATCGGTGGTGTGAAGGAGATTCAACGTCGGAACAAGGAGAAGGCCGCATTGCTTTATGCCGAAATCGATCGCAACCCGCTCTTCCGTGGAACGACTGCCGTGGAGGATCGTTCGCTGATGAATATCTGTTTCGTGATGCAGCCCGAGTACGAACAACTGGCCGGGGAGTTCCTCGAGTTCGCCAAATCGAAAGGCATGGTCGGCATCAAGGGCCATCGTCTGGTCGGCGGATTCCGCGCCTCCTGCTACAACGCTCTGCCCAAGGAGAGCGTCGAAGCGCTTGTCGCCTGCATGCAGGAGTTCGAAAAGATGCATGTGAAATAGTCCGTTCCCGAGACCATGTGTCCGATATTCGTGTCGCTCACAGGGCGTAGGAAACAGACGAGAGTAGTCAATTTTCAAACTTACGTTACGGATATGAAAGTATTGGTAGCCACGGAGAAACCGTTTGCCAAGGCAGCGGTGGACGGAATTCGTCGAATCGTGGAAGATGCAGGCTATACGCTTTGCCTGCTCGAAAAATATACGGATAAGGCACAGTTGCTGGAGGCGGTTGCTGATGTCGATGCGCTTATCGTGCGCAGCGACAAGGTGACGGCCGAAGTGGTGGCAGCCGCCCGGAATCTTAAGATCGTGGTGCGCGCAGGAGCCGGTTACGACAATGTCGATCTGGCCGCTTGCACGGCACGCGGAATTGTGGTGATGAATACACCGGGTCAGAACTCCAACGCCGTAGCCGAATTGGCGATCGGCATGATGATTTTCATGGCCCGCAATCAATTTACGCCCGGAACCGGATCGGAGATCAAAGGCAAACGGCTCGGTATCCACGCTTACGGCAATGTGGGTCGGCTCGTGGGTCGGCTCGGTAAGGCGATGGGTATGGAGGTTTCGGCTTTCGACCCGTTTGTGTCGGATAGTTCGGTTTTCGAAGCCGATGGTGTGAAGCAGGTATCGAGTGTCGAGGAGCTCTATGCCGGCAGCGATTATGTTTCGCTCCACATTCCGGCAACGGAGCAGACGCGCAAGAGCATCGGTTATGCCCTGCTCACTTCGATGCCGAAAGGAGCTACGCTCGTCAATACCGCCCGTAAAGAGGTGATCGACGAGGAGGGCCTGAGCAAGGCGTTGGCAGAGCGGGAGGATTTGAAATACATAACCGATATCGCTGCCGATACGCAGGCCGCATTGTCCGAGCAGTTTGGCAAACGGGTCTTCGCTACGGCCAAGAAGATGGGTGCGGAGACAGCCGAAGCCAACATCAATGCCGGTTTGGCGGCCGCTTCGCAGATCGTCGATTTCTTCCGGACAGGCAATACCCGTTTCCAGGTTAATAAATGAGTGATACCGTGCCGGAGCCGCCTGATGCTTCGGCACGGTAGTTATGAAGGGTCCGTCCGCGTTTTACGGGCGGACCTTTTTTCCGAAAATAAGAGATAATCAGATAATAATTTTATGGTAAAGATTAAACCGTTCCGGGGTATCCGTCCCCCGAAGAAGTATGTCGCCGAAGTGGCTTCGCGACCGTATGACGTTCTGAATTCGCTGGAGGCCAAGGCGGAGGCGACGGAGCGTTCGTTGCTTCACATCATCAAGCCGGAGATCGATTTCGACCCGATTGCCGATGAGCACTCCGAAGAGGTCTACCGCAAGGCGGTGGAGAATTTCCGCAAGTGGCGGGACGAAGGGTGGCTTATTCAGGACCCCGACGAGGAGTACTATATCTATGCGCAGACGATGGATGGCCGTACGCAATACGGTTTGGTCGCATGTTGCCATTTCGAGGACTATCTTTCGGGAAAGATCAAAAAACACGAGCTCACGCGTCGCGATAAGGAGGAGGATCGCATGATCCATGTGCGGCGCCAGCAGGCCAATATCGAACCGGTCTTCTTCTCCTATCCGGCTGTTGCGGAGATGGATGCGATCGTAGCCGAAGTGGTCGCCGCCGAGCCGGAGTACGATTTCGTGGCCGCCGACGGTTTCGGCCATCAGTTCTGGCGGATCACCGACCGGGCGACGATCGACCGTATTACTCGGCTGTTCGATGCGATTCCGGCACTCTATGTGGCTGATGGGCATCATCGCACGGCGGCTGCCGCACGGGTCGGCGAGGAGCGCATGAAGGCCAATCCGCACCATACCGGTCAGGAGGAGTATTGCTATTTCCTGGCGGTGATTTTCCCGGATAAACAGTTGAAGATCATCGATTACAACCGCGTGGTGAAGGACCTGAACGGACTTTCGAAGGAGCAGTTCCTCGATGCTCTCCGCAAGGATTTCATCGTCGAGGAGCAGGCTACCGGTCCGTATCGTCCTACGGGACTCCATAATTTCGGAATGTATCTGGCAGGCAAGTGGTACAGCCTGACGGCCAAACCGGGAACTTACAACGATTCGGATCCGATCGGCGTGCTCGATGTGACGGTTCTTTCCGACCGGGTGCTGGATCGCATCCTGGGGATCAAGGATCTGCGGACCGACAAGCGGATCGATTTTGTCGGAGGTATCCGTGGACTCGGGGAGCTCGAACGTCGGGTCGACAGCGGAGAGATGGCCGTGGCTTTCGCCCTCTATCCGGTCTCGATGCAGCAGCTGATCGATATTGCCGATACGGACAACATCATGCCTCCGAAGACGACCTGGTTCGAACCGAAACTGCGTTCGGGTATCGTTATCCATAGCTTCGCGGAGGGCGACTGATACGCCGGTTATCTGTTTGGAAGGCAACTGGGTTGCAGCTTCGGACTCCGTTTCGGGATTCCGTCGTTCTGATTAGGTAAAGGAGATATGAAACAGACGTTTTGTCGTATTTTGTTGCTGTTTGCCCTATTCGCAGGGGGCGATCTGTCGGCTCAGGAGTTTTTGTGGGACGTGCAGTTTGACACGCGATTTGACAATCGGGAATATTCCGGATCGAAACTCGCTACCTCGCAGACGCTTTTCGGCGCGAGGCTTACACCCAACATCGGGTTGGGCTGGGGCGAAGGGAATAGCCTGATGGTGGGCGGCGATCTCTCGGCCGACTTCGGATCGAAACATTTCAATCCGCGGGCAAAGATCGAGATGTACTATGCCTACGAGTCGGAGAAGTATCATGCCGTGGCGGGACTGTTTCCGCGCACCCGGCTGATAGGGGACTATTCGTTGGCGATTTTCAGCGATTCGACCCGTTTCTACGACAATACGCTTGAGGGTTTTCTGTTGCAATATACCGCACGCGACGGATATGTCGAATTGGGTATCGATTGGGATGGCATGTACGATCGGGAGAGCCGGGAAAGTTTCCGTATATTCTCGTCGGGCGCCATTCGCAAAGGGCTGTTCTGGGGCGATTATGCCTTTTCGATGTATCATCTGGCCGGCAGCGAGCAGACGATGGGCGTGGTCGATTATCTGATTCTCCAACCCCGGGTGGGCCTTGCACTGGAACGGATCGTGCCGCTCGACAAGCTCTCCTTTTCCGTGGGTTGGCTCCAGTCGTTGCAGCGCGACCGTATCTATGACGACCGTTTCAACTATCCGGGAGGCCTACAACTCGAAGCCGTGATCGAGAAGTGGGGCGTCGGAATTCGTGAAATGGCCTATATCGGTAAGAATCAAATGCTCTACTACAACCGTTACGGTTCGCGACTTTATACGGGCGATCCGTTTTTCCGCACTCCCGATGGCTTTTATAACCGGGCCGAACTCTATTGGCATCCGGTTCGGCGTTCCGATATCGATCTGCAAATCGGTCTGGTATTCCATTATGACGGACGTGCGTTGGTTTCCCAGCAGACCGCTCAACTCGCTATCTATTTGAACAATAATTCTTTCCGAAAAAAACCGAAACCCGCTGCCTGTTCGGAGGAGGGGTAGTCGTTGGATTGTCGAAGAAAATGCACTATATTCGCACAAAGGTTGTATAAAATCGGACGGACGATGAAAAAGTGGTTCCTTTTGGTGGCGGCGATCTGGTTGGGCCTGTACGGAGTAACGGCACAGAATCTGGTGCTGGGCGCCAAGATCCCCGATTTTAAGTTGGCCCGATGGCTTACCGAGGCTCCCTCGGAGGAGGAGAAGCATTTTGTCTTTATCGAATTTTTCTATTCGACCAATCCGGTCTCCGTGGAGCGCCTGGTGCTGCTCGACGAGTGGGCCGATCGATACAAGGATCGTCTCCGAGTGGTTGTGTTGACGAAGGAGGATTCGCCCGAGGTGGCCGAAAAATTCCGTCTGGATCAGTGCCGCTATTACGTGGGCCTCGATGACGGCGGTAAAACCTTTGCAGCCTACGGTGTGCAGTATGTGCCTTATGGCGTTGTGGCGGACCGGCGAGGAAGAGTTGTTTGGTTGGGCAATTCGGCCCAATTGGATGAGGAGACGTTGAAGAAATTGCTTGATAATGACCTTTACAAAGATAGACCATTACGAAAACCACCACAAAAAGGAGCACAGTGAGAGTGCTTTGAATGTGACGGAAGGGGTGGCTGATCAGCCGATCGTCAATCCGTATTTCGTGCGTAAACGTCGGCCGACGCTCTCTACGGACGACTATGTGCAGGGTATTCTGGCTCACGATACGACCATCCTTTCGCAGGCCATTACTTTGGTGGAGAGCAACAATCCGACCCATTACGCACAGGCACAGGAGATCATAGAACGCTGTCTGCCCCATGCCGGGAGATCGATACGGATCGGTATTACCGGTGTTCCGGGGGCAGGCAAGTCCACTTTTATCGAGGCTATAGGCGGTATGGTGACGGAAGAGGGCCATCGGTTGGCGGTGTTGGCTGTCGATCCGAGCTCGGAGCGGAGCGGAGGCTCCATCCTGGGAGATAAAACCCGCATGGCGACCATCTCTGCCAATCCCGATGTATTCATTCGGCCCTCCCCGTCGGCCGGTTCGTTGGGCGGTGTGGCCCGTAAGAGTCGTGAGACGATCGTTTTGTGCGAGGCGGCGGGTTTCGATGTCGTCTTTATCGAGACGGTAGGTGTCGGACAAAGTGAGACGGCCGTGCATTCGATGGTCGATATGTTCATGCTGTTGCAGATTGCCGGAGCCGGCGATGAGTTGCAGGGGATCAAACGCGGCATCATGGAGATGGCCGACATGGTGGTGATCACCAAGGCGGAGGGAGACAATCTCCACCGGGCGGAATTGGCGAAGCGTCAGTTCCAGAATGCCCTGATGCTCTTTCCAATGCCCGAGTCGGAATGGCGTCCGCAGGTTTTCACCTGTTCATCGGTGGCGGGCACCGGCTTGCAGGAGGTCTGGCATGGGGTGGAGGAGTACCTCGCATTTATTAAAAAGAGCGGTTGGTTGCAGCAGAATCGCAACCGTCAGAATAAATATTGGATGATCGAGAGCATCAATGAGGCGTTGCGGAACAGTTTTTACCAGGATCCGCGGATCGAATCGGCTCTGGCCGAATGCGAACGGGAGGTGCTTGCCGATCGGATGAGTTCTTTTGTGGCCGCGAAAAAACTGCTTGATCTCTACTTCCAAACTCGTTGATTGAAACATGAATCGGATAAGAGTCTTCGTGCTGCACGTAAAAAAGGGTTACGAAGATCGTGCAGCCCACATGGAACGGATGCTGGGCGACAGGAACATCCCGTTCGAATATGTTTTAGAGGGAGACATCCCCGATCTGGATCGTGCGTGGCTCGATCGGTGGTTCTGCGACATGATGCATGGCTTTACGCCTGCGGCTTCCTGTGCGAGCAAGCATCTGATCGCTTATCTGCGTATGGTGTCTGAAAATATCCCCTATGCGCTGATTCTGGAGGACGATATTTTCCTGAAAAAACGATTCGTTCCTGTCCTGGAAAAAGCGATGAATGAACTGTCGGCTTCGCATGGCGTAGAGAAGCCGTTCTGGATCGGATTCGAAGCCACCTGCATGGGATTTACTCCCCGCAGCATGCGACGGGCCGGTCGGGTTGTCTATCCGGCCCGTTTTCAACAGTGTACGGGAGCTTATCTGATCAATCTCTCTTGCGCCCGGGAAATCTTGCGAATGGCCGAACAGGAGAAATGTGCTTTACCGTTCGATCATTTTACCGAGTCGCTCCGGAAACGGGGATATTTCGATGGCTACTGGAGCTATCCCATTGTCGCCGAGCAGGGTAGCCACATGGGTCTTATGCACTCTTCGATCGGCAACGTGGCGAATGGTCGTTTTATGAACCTTCGTCGGCGGCTGACCTTCGCTTATAAAGAAGCGCTCTATTTTTTCCGCTGATTTTCGAGCTGCGCCGCCAGTTCCGGCATGCCTTCGGCCGATCGTTTCCGGATGTGGGTGATCGGATTGCGGATCAGGGCGACGTTGGGTTGCCCCGGATCGACCAGGTAGATCGGTACGTCGGGGCGTATGTAACCTACAAGCGAAGCGGCCGGATAGACGGCCAGTGAGGTTCCCACCACGATCAGGATGTCGGCCCGGGAGGCGATCTCCGCGGCGCGTTCGAACATCGGGACCGATTCGCCGAAGAAGACGATATGGGGTCGGAGCAGCGATCCGTCTTCGGCCGTCGCGGTGAGTTCCTGTTTCCACCCGTCGATCGGGTAGATGAGATTCGGATTTCGACTGCTGCGTAGCTTGGTGAGTTCTCCGTGCAGGTGGAGAACCCGGCTGCTTCCGGCTCGTTCGTGGAAGTTGTCGACATTCTGTGTGATGACCTCTACGTCGAAATAGCGCTCCAGTTCGGCAATGGCATAATGGCCTGCGTTGGGCTCCTTTTCCATCATCTCTTTGCGCCGCATGTTGTAAAACTCGATTACGCGGGCTCGATTGGTTTGCAGCGCTTCCGGCGTACAAACCTCTTCGATCCGATAGTTGGCCCACAGCCCGTCGGCATCGCGGAAAGTAGCCAGGCCGCTGTCCGCACTCACCCCTGCGCCTGTGAATACGACGATCTTTTCCATCTCGTTATCCGTTGATTAAAACAGTCCTATCTCGTTGAGGAAAATCAGTGCGATTATGATCGGGGCGATGTATTTCAGAAAGACCACGAAGAAGGGAAATAGTCGCATCCGAATCTTTCCTTGGTTGGTCAGGTCGTCCTGCAAGGTTTTTCGGTCGACCAGCCAGCCGACGAAAAGACACACCAGCATGCTGCCCAGCGGCATCAGGATTTTTGCAGTCGTGTAGTCGAGCAGGTCGAACAGGGTGAGACCGAAGAGCGTGTGAGCCTTCCAGATTCCGATAGAGAGGGATGCAACGATACCTAAAGCAAAAACGGAGCCCGAGACCCACAGGGCTGCTCGCGAACGTGTAAGATTATATTGCTCTTCGACGTAGGCGGTTACCGACTCGTGGAGGGAGATGACCGATGTGAGGGCGGCCAGAGCCAGCAGCAGGAAGAAGAAGAAGGCCCAGACCGATCCCCAGGGGAGTTGTTCGAAGATGTTGGGGAGTGTAACGAAAACCAGGTTGGGACCTTGGGTGGGGGCGATTCCGAAGTTGAAAACGGCCGGGAAAATGATGATTCCAGCAAGGATTGCCACCATCGTGTCGAGCAGTGTGACCGAAAGAGCTGTTTTCGGGATGTTGGTCTCCCTGGTGAAATAGGAGGAGTAGGTGATCATGCAGGCCGCACCGATGCTGAGGGAGAAGAAGGCCTGTCCGAGCGCACTGAGGACAACGCCGGAGGAGATCTTGCTGAAATCGGGTTGGAAGAGGAACTGCAAACCCTCTTTGGCTCCGGGGAGCGTCAGGGAACGGATGCAGAGGACTATGAGGATGAGGAAAAGCAGGGGCATCATCCATTTTGCAGACTGTTCGATTCCTTTCCGTACGCCGGAGATGATGATCAGGTGGGTAATGACGAGAAAGATGGCCAGCCAGAGAATCGGACGGACGATGCTTCCGCTGAACGCTTCGAAATCGGCCATGAACATCTCTGCTGTCTTGCCGGAAAGCGATCCGGAGAGAGCCTGCCAGATGTATTCGAGTGTCCAGCCGGAAACCACCGAATAGAAACCTAAAATCAGAAAGGCTGCCAAGACGCCTACATATCCCAGATTGCGCCAACCGCGTTTGGAAGTGAGGGCTCGGAATGCACCTACGGCATTGCTGCGTGTATGCCTTCCGATGAAAAACTCGGTCATCATTAGCGGGAATCCGAAGCATAGCACGCAGATGATATAGACGAGCAGGAAGGCTCCTCCGCCATTTTGTCCGGTTTCATAAGGGAATCTCCAGATGTTGCCCAAGCCGACGGCACTACCTACCGAGGCGAAAATAATACCCAATCGACTTCCAAATGAGGCTCTGTTTTTCGTAGGCATGGAAAATGTTTTTGAAAAATTTTACGTATGATTGCAAGCAAAATTACGAAGAATTGCTGGAAAGAAAAAAAAGTCCTATATTTGTCGACGCTTTTTGATGCAAAAAGTGATTGAGCCATGGTGTAATGGTAACACAGCAGATTTTGGTTCTGTCGTTTTGGGTTCGAGTCCCGATGGCTCAACGTTTTCAGTCGTCCGAATTTCGGGCGACTGTTTTTTGTCTTTCGTCCGGAATCGATCCGGAAAGAGGATAGAGGTATTCTTTTATTTTTGAAGAAGGAGAGTTTATGATGGAGAAAGACGATATGGAGCTGATCGATGTCTCTTCGTCGCATCCGCTTTGGGCGGAGGTGTGGAATCTCTATCTCGGGAGTTTTCCTGCACCGGAGATCCGTACGGCAGGGGCGCATGAGAGGGCGACGGGCGATGCGGAGTTCCATCCGAAAATAGCTGTCGACAGTGCGGGCCAATTGTTGGGGCTGCTGTTTTATTGGGAGCATGATGGGTGTGTTTACATCGAGCATTTGGCGGTGAATCCTGCGAGGCGCGGACAACGGATCGGTTCCCGAATCCTGGAGCATTTCCTGGCGGAACATGCGGCTTCGCGCATCGTGCTGGAGATCGATCCGCCTCAGGATGAGCTCTCTTTGCGTCGCCTCCGGTTTTATGCCCGGCTCGGTTTTGTGGCCAACGACTACCCCTATCTACATCCCTCTTTTCGTACGGGCGATGCGGCCCGACCTCATCGGTTGGTGCTGCTCAGTTACGGCACACCCCTTTCCGAGGCGGAGTACGGCATGTTGACGGAGTATGTACGGGAAAGGGTACTGCGCTATGTGGATTAACCGGAGGGCAAACAGCTACATCATCTTTCCGAAAGTGTGTCGTCCGAGCGCGTAACGGAGCAGAATCGATCCACCGAAGATCCCTTCCGGTTGTTTTGTCCGGTTGGCCTGAACGATGCGCCGTTTCTCTCGCAGCCGTTCTTTGGCTGCCCGGAAATCGCGGTGTGCCTGCCACACGGCCTTGAAACTTGCGGGATCTCCTTTCAACAGGAAAAGGGCGGCCGAAAGTCCGTCGAGAAGCATGCGTACGGTGAGAGTTGCATACAATCGGCTTTGCGGCAGGTTTTTATAGAGCATGGCGAGGTTGTTGCGAAAATTGAGGTACTGTTTGCGGGGCGAGGCCGGTAGTGTTCCTCCGCCGAGATGGTAGACCTTGCTGCGGGGCTCCACTCGGATGCGCAGACCGGCGAGTTGCATTCGCCAGCAGAGATCGATCTCCTCCTGGTGGGCAAAAAAGTCGGCGTCGAATCCGCCGAGCCTCCGGAAGTGTTCGGTTCGGCAGGCAAAACAGGCCCCCGTTGCCCAGAAGATATCCCGCGGCTCATCGTACTGTCCCCGGTCTTTCTCTACCGTGTTCAAAATGCGTCCCCGACAGAACGGATAGCCCAGCGCATCGATGAATCCTCCGCTTGCTCCGGCATATTCGAATCGGGTAGGGTCGTCGAGGGAGAGCAGTTTCGGGGCCGCGGCTCCGATATCGGGATGGCTTTCCAGCATCTCGATCAGCGGTTCGCACCATCCTTCGGGGGTCTCGACGTCGGAGTTGAGCAGGATGGCGATTTCGGCATCGATTTCGGCCAACGCCCGGTTATAACCCTCGGCAAAGCCGTAGTTGCGGTCGAGCTGGATGGTGCATACGGTCGGAAACCGTTCTGCAAGCAGTGCGAGGGAGCGATCCGTCGATCCGTTGTCCGCTACGACGATCGTTACGTCGGGCGGCGTATTGCGGATTACGCTCGGCAGAAAACGGGCGAGTTGCCGTTCGCCGTTCCAGTTGAGTATGACGACAGCCGTTTTCATGCCTTTGTCTCTTCCGAAATACCGTAACGTCGGTTGTAATTGGCGATAGCCTCAGCACTCGGACGGTGTTTCCACCGTTTGTGGGACCACATCCACAATTCGGGTCTCCGTCGGATCATCTCCTCCAGTTTGGCGACGTAGCGGGCCGTGATTTCGTGTTCGTCGACCTCCTCCGTACCGTCGTAGATCTCATCGAAATGGAGCCGATAGCGGGCTCGGGCCGGTTTCTCGATCTGCAGGAAATAGATGGGCAGGTGGAATCGTCGTGCGAGTTTTTCGGCTCCGGGGAAGAAGATGGTGGGTTGTCCGAGGAAACGATACCAATGGCTGTGTTCTGTTTTGGGCGGATTCTGGTCAGCGATCAGACCGAGAATGAGCGATCGGCCGTCGATACCTTCGCTGTGGCGGATGTAGTAGCGGGGCAGTTCGTGCATCGGTACGGGAATCATACCGAAACGGGAGCGCAACGTCTTGAAAAAACAGTCAAAAGCCTCGTTGTGGAGCGGATGGTAGGCTCCTGCGATCACGCAGTCGGGATCGTATAGCATGTAGGAGTTGTAATACTCCCAACATCCGTAATGGGCCATCATGGCGATCCAGTTGCGGCCGGCCGTGCGTTTGCGCTGTTCGTCGAGGTCGGTGAATACGACCCGCTTCTCGAGATCTGCGCGGGAAATGCCTGCCAGATCGATCGTGTCGATGAAAACTTCGGCGAGGTTGTAGTAGAATTTGCGTTCGATCTCCCGCAACTCTTGCATGCTCTTTTCCGGGAACGACCGCGAGAGGTTTTCCCGCGTGATGCTTACTCGATAACGCGCTACCCGATAGAGCAGGAAATAGAGTACGTCTAATAGACAATGGTAGAGAAACCAGTCGGGGAGCATTCCCGCGAGTCTGCACGACCAGAGGATCAGACGGTATCGGAATCGAGTCCAGGGCTCGGGGTTATTCGACATAGAGCTTTACTTTTTCCGTTTTGCTTCTCACCTGCAGCCAACGTACGATGGTTTCGTGGTTTTCCTGGGTGAGCGGTGTCGTTGGGGCGACGATGCAGACCAGGATCGTATCGCAAGGCTGTCCGGAGGTGCGGAAGACCACCTGTCGGGAGAGCGAGATGCGTTCGATGTTGGAGAAAAGGACTCCGCATTCGCGGGTGATCTTGTCGAACTCTTCCGTGTGCATTTCGGCGTTGTGCAATGCCAACTGCTCTTCCAATTCGGCAATCTGTCGGTTCTTCTCGTCGAGCAGTTCGGAGTAGCCGTGCTGCATGGAGCTGATGTCGATCATGTCCGTCGTTCCGTTGGGTTGCCGGACAATCAGGGTGCAGTTCTTCAGATCGTAGGCTGCGAGTTGAGCCCGGGCGTTCTCGATCACGTCCTGTTCGATCGGTTTCCCGAAGAGGACGATTTCGAGTGTGGAAGGCGTTTTGCGCCGGGGGGAGTAGTGTTTGCTGTATTCGAGTACGCGTGTTTCGGGGAACTGGAAGACGTTTTGTACGTATCGTTCGGCATTCTCTTCGAAGAAGGTCTGGTTTATGATACGGTATGCGAGGAAGATGCTCGGAATAATCGTAATGAGAGTTACGGCCATCATGTAGCGTTTCATCTTCCGTTCGGCCTGAGGCTCGACGAACACTTTTTTGTCGTACTTCAGGAAACGGACCACGAGGTAGGTCGCCAGGGCGATGAAGACCGTGTTGATGAAGAACAGGTAGGCGGCTCCGAGGAAATAGCGGAACTGCAGGGTTGCCAGTCCGAATCCGGCCGTGCAGAGCGGGGGCATGAGGGCGGTGGCGATGGCCACGCCGGAGATGACGGTGTAGGTGCGGTCTTTGCGCGTTTGGGCAACGATACCGGCAGCGCCGCCGAAAAAGGCGATGAGCACGTCGTAAGTGGTCGGCATCGTGCGGGCGAGCAGTTCGCTTTGCGCATTGCTCAGCGGGGAGATCATGAAATAGATGGTAGCTGTGACGATCGAGGTGCCAACCATGAAGCCGAAGTTACGTAACGATCGTTTCAGCAGGTCGCTGTCGTTGATGCCGAGAGCGAGTCCGAAGCCCATGATCGGTCCCATCAGCGGGGAGATGAGCATTGCGCCGATGATGACGGCCGTGGAGTTGACATTGAGTCCGAGGGAGGCCACGAAAGTGGCGAAAATCAGAATCCATAGGTTGGTGCCTCGGAAAATGACGCCACGACGGATATTTTCTACCACTTCGGCCTGCGGTGCACTGTCTTCCGTCAGGTCGAACCGTTTACGGAAACTCTCGAAAAGTTCGTGGGCCCAGTTGCGTCGGGAAGAGCCCGAAGGTGTCGTGTTGTTGGTTTGCGAATCCATGATTTATTCTGCGTTTTCTTCGTTCATTGGTTGATTTCGTCTGCTTTTTCCGGTTTGGGCCTGCCTGCGACCACGATGACGAACTCTCCCTTCGGTTCATGCGTTTGGAAATGGGTTATCAACTCTTCCAGCGTTCCCCGTACGGTCTCTTCGAATTTCTTGGTCAACTCGCGCGAGACGGCGGCTTTCCGTTCTGCGCCGAACGTTGCCGCGAACTGTTCGAGGGTTTTCCCGATTCGATAGGGCGATTCGTAGAAGATCATGGTGCGCTCTTCGTCGGCCAGTTCGGCGAGCCGTTTGGACCTTCCTTTTTTCACCGGCAGGAATCCTTCGAAACAGAAGCGATCGAGCGGGAATCCGCTCTGTACGAGTGCGGGGACGAATGCTGTTGCCCCGGGGAGTGTTTCTACCTCGATGTCGGCTCCGAGGCACTCTCTGACGAGCATGAATCCCGGATCGGAGATGCCAGGAGTTCCGGCGTCGCTGATGAGTGCGGCGGTTCGGTTGCCTTCCAATTCGGCAGCTACCCGGTGAACCGTCTGGTGCTCGTTGAACTTGTGGTGCGAAACGAGCCGCTTTTCGATGCCCAGATGACGGAGCAGGATCGAGGAAGTACGGGTGTCCTCGGCCAGAATGAAGTCGGCTTCCTGCAGTACGCGAATCGCCCGGAGGGTGATGTCGTCGAGGTTACCGATCGGCGTGGGGACGATGTAGAGTTTGCCCATCTCTGTGTCCGGTTCAGGAGAGTTTTCGTACCAGCAGTTCCATCAGTCGTTTGGCGCCATCGCTGTTCGGATTCCACTCGAAATTTTCGTGGAGGTAGAGCAACGCTTCGTCGAGGTCGCTGAATTGGTCGAGTGCGGCGATCGTCTCTTCGAACGTGTCGGCGTTGCCATTGAACAGGTCGCGGATCATCAGGAACTTGTCGTTGATCCCGATCGCTTTCCGCAGCAGGGTGGTCTCGTCCGCCGCGATTTTCGATGCAATGTCTTTGGGCGGACACTGGAAGCTGTCGCCCAAGGTCTGTCCGTGAGCATGGATCACATCGCCCAGAACCGTTTTCCGATCTTGCAGGGTATTTCTTTCTGGCTCGACGGTTATTTTCCGTTCTGTCGTTACCGCTGCTTGCGGGGCGCTTGGTTCGGGACGGGGTGTGACCGTCGTTTTGGGAGCAGTCGTTTCGGCCTGGGGTGCGGGTTGGGCCTCCTGCACGGGCTTCTCCGGTTCGGTTTCGAGGGAGACCTCCGTTTGGATGATCGGATCGGGAACGATCAGATGGTCGTCGTTTTCAATCGAGCAGGAGGAGTAGGCGGTTCGGGGTTCCGAAAGTCCGTCGTACAGCGAACGGATCAGGTCGCGATCGGTGTGCCTCTTTGGGCGAGGCGGAACTTCTTCCATCTGTTGTGCGACGGACTCTTCTTCCGTCTGTTGTGCGACGGGCTCTTCCGGAGTTGCGGGATGTTCCTCCGTTTGAAGCTCGTTTGTGCAGCCGGTTTCCTCCGCCGTTTTTATTTCTTTTGGGGCCTCCATTGTCGTCGTTTCGGTTGGCGTTGTTCCGGTGGCGACGGGCTCCGGGATTTCAGGTTCCGGGGTAACGATCGGTTCCGCGACCCTTTCCGGTCGGGTGATCGTTGCCGTTTCGGGGGTGGCAGAGCTATCCGTGCGAAGATCTTGCGGTTGATCTTCGCGCAGGAATTTGACCTCTTCGTACAGATTGCGCAGCAAATCGAGTACGAGGTCGCGTTCGATATCGTTCACACGTTCCTGCACCTCCCAAGCCGACACCAGTGTGCCGAGACGCAGGGCCTCTTTTTTGATCTTGCTCAGACTCATATTGTTTCCTTTGTCGTTTTAGAATTTATTCCCTTTTTTCGCCTCCATCAGGATGGAGAAGGCGCGATGGATGTCGTTATCGCTGACCAATACGGTAAATTCATTGGTTGTACTGATCACTTCGGCGATGTTGATGTTGTCCCAAGCCAGCTCCTTGAAGATGTAGTAATAGACTCCCGGACACAGCGCGTTGTCGTTGGGGAGTTTGACGGTTATGGAGGAGAGATTGTCGGTTTTGGCCAACAGCCGTTCGGTTTGGAAAATGCGCTCGACGGAGGCCGAAAGCGAATTGCTGACCACGAGGGTCGTTTCGTAGATGCCTTGACAAAAGGTGCAGAACATCTCTTTTCCGGCTACCGGTTCGTGGATCGCCTGGAGCAATTCCTCCTGGCGGCTGTAGAGCGTGGAGGAGTTGGCATAGGTGAAATCGGTCAGGTTCGAGCGGACGATGATGTCGCCCAGGTTTTCGATTACGCGGCGGAACTTGAGATTCGACGTCAGTTCGAGTCGCGGGACGAGTCGGTTCAGGGCCATGATGACGGCACTTTCGTTGACCGGCTTGCCGATTTTATGTTCGATTTCCGGTTTGAGTTGTCGGGCGAGAGCCGACAGGTTGATCAGACCTTCGATGAGAGCTCCTTCCAGAAAGGGTTTCTTCTTGATCACGTCCTCTACGACATTCGGAATGGTGAGCATGGCGTTTGTCAGTTAGGTTTTTGTTGCGGCTTTCCTGATGGAGAGAAAACGGGAAAACCGATGTGGAAATTTTTACTTGTGTTGAATTTGTTGCAAAAAAACGCAATTTTTTCTGAAGAAACAAACAATTTGACCTACTTTCGCCGATGAAATCAAACAAAATGTTATTTCATCGATTGAATTGAAAAATCTGAAACTTCCGATATGCTTAGCCGAGAAATAAAGGATAAACTGATGGAGCGCGAGACTCCGTTTTATCTCTATGATATGGGGTTGCTCCGGCGTACGTTGGAGACGATCCGTACGGAATCATCCCGTTACGGATTCAAAGTGCACTATGCGGTCAAGGCCAATTTCGACGAAGAGCTTCTGAAAGTGATTCGCGAATATGGCTTGGGGATCGATTGCGTGAGCGGAAACGAGCTTCGTCTGGTACGCAGTCTCGGGTTCCCGGCTTCGAGCGTGGTGTATGCCGGAGTGGGAAAGAGCGACAAGGAGATCCGTTACGCGATCGAGGAGGGTATTTGCGCCTTTAATTGCGAGTCGCGTCAGGAGTTGCAGGTCATCAACGAGATAGCCGGTCGGCTCGGACTCCGTGCACGCGTGGCCTTGCGGGTCAATCCCGACGTCGATCCCCATACGCATCGCCATATCTCGACCGGTCATGCCGACAGCAAATTCGGAATTGCCTATACGGAGATCGAGGAGGTGGCCCGCGAGTTCGCTTCGCTGGAACATGTCGAGTTGGTGGGACTCCACTTCCATATCGGCTCGCAGATTCTCGACATGCGGATCTTCGAATATTTCTGCAAACGGGTCAATACGCTGTTGGGATGGTTCCGTGAGCACGGATTCCCGATCCATTACCTCAATATGGGCGGCGGTCTGGGAATCGATTACGAACGTCCCGATCAGTTCCCTGTGACCGATTTCGCCGATTATTTCGCCACGTTCGATCGTTTTCTCGATCGCGAGGGGATGGAGGTCCATTTCGAATTGGGGCGTGCCGTGGTTGCACAGTGCGGCGAGCTGATTACCCGGGTGCTGTTCGAGAAGGTCAATGCCCTCGGTCATCACGTGGTGATCGTCGATGCCAGCATGTCGCAACTGATTCGTCCGGCGCTCTATGAGGCCTATCACGCCATCGAGAACCTTTCGGCGCGTTCCGCGGAGACGGGAACCTACACCATCGCGGGAACGGTGTGCGAATCTGCCGATGTATTCGCCAAGGAGCGTACGCTTCCCCGGTTGCAACGGGGCGACCTGCTTTCCATCAAGTCGGCCGGGGCGTATGGGGCTTCGATGGCTTCGCGCTACAACCTTCATGATTTCCCGGAGTCGGTCTACAGCGATCGTCTCTGATAATCGTGTCGCAACTCTTTTCGGCTCGGTCGAAAGGGGTATCTCCGGATACTTTTCGTTTTGGAGCGGCTTGATTCGAGCCGCTCCGTTCTTTTGTCCGATGCAGAGTGCGAATGATGCTGTCGGTTGAGAAATCTCCGACAACCTCAAGGCATTTGTTGGACGGAAACGGGAAATTTTTTAACTTTAACCATTCTGTGAATTAAAATAATATGCAAATGGGTAAACTTTCCGATTTTTCTGGTTCGCAACCCTCCGGACGACTCATGTCACTCGATGCGCTTCGGGGTTTCGACATGTTGTTCATCATGGGTTTTGCCGGTTTGGTTACGGCAGTGGCTCATCTTTTTCCGGGCGGAGTGAGCGATTGGTTCATCGCCCAGATGGGGCATGCCCAGTGGGACGGGCTGTTCCATCACGACACGATTTTCCCGTTGTTTCTTTTCATCGCGGGCGTTTCGTTTCCCTACTCTTTTGCCAAGCAGCAGGAGGCGGGGGCATCCCGGGGCAAGATCCATTGGAAGATATTTCGGCGGGCGTTGGTCCTGATCCTGCTCGGATTGGTCTATAACGGATTGTTCCGTCTTCAGCTCGATACGTTGCGTTTTCCCAGCGTATTGGCGCGTATCGGTTTGGCCTGGATGTTTGCGGCGCTGTTGTTCGTCCATTTCGGAGTCCGTACGCGGGCGGTGATCGCTGCGGTCATTTTGTTGGGATACGGCTTTTTCTGCCAGTTCGTAGGGGCCCCCGATGCGCCGGCCGGAGCTTCGCCACTCTCCTACGAGGGGTGTTATGCCGGGTACATCGACCGCATGACGCTCGTCCCCCACATGATCGGCACTACGCTCGATCCGGAGGGTATCCTGAGCACACTGCCCGCTATCGTGACGGCGATGCTCGGAATGTTTACCGGCGAATTTATTCGGCGTCAGGACAATACCCTGACAGGTGCGAAGAAAGCGGCATACATGGCTGGAGCAGCCGTTGTGCTGATCGGGATCGGGTTGTTGTGGAATGAATTTGTGCCGATCAATAAGAAGCTGTGGAGCAGTTCGTTCGTTTGTACGGTGGGTGGCTATTCGCTGGCCATGCTGGCGCTGTTCTACTACCTGATCGATGTGCGCGGTTATCGTAAGTGGACCCTCTTTTTCCGGGTGATTGGATTGAATTCCATCACGATCTATATGGCCCAGCGAATGATCAATTTTTCGTTTACTTCGAAATTCTTTCTCGGCGGATTGGCTTCGCTGCTTCCCGAATCGGGGGCAGAGGTGCTCTATAGTGCCGGTTATGTGGCTGTTTGCTGGCTCTTCCTCTATTTCCTCTACCGGCAGAAGATCTTTTTGAAAGTATAGGTTCCCGTTTGGGGTTCCGGAGCAGCATGGGAGCGTGCGGTTTTGCGACAGACCGTGACCCTGCACAAAAAAACGTCGTCCGAACTGTTCGGACGACGTTTTTTTTGTGAATGGCGCAGAATTCTATTCCGCGTAGATGATCGTGAAGTTGTCGAGTCGCAATTCGCTGTTGGGATTTCCCAGGAACTGGTCGCCCAGAGCGCTCGATGTGCACGATATGTTGAGGTAGTTGGGAGTCATTCCGGTTGCGGCTTCGACGGCTGTCAGCGGAATTGTCATGGTTTGCCACGAGCCTGCTGCGACGTAGTTGGTCTGTTTGGTGATTCCGTTCACCTGGATGGTGTGACCGCTCGTGTTGCAGGGATAGCATGCTCCTGCTGCTACGCGGGTCGCGGTACACGTATAGCCGTCGCTGGTTACGGTTCCGGTCAGGTCGGTTGAGGGGCCTGTGGTACTTGTTCCGTAGCCGTGGTATTCGTAAGTGGAGCCTTCGTCATGGCTGAGCAGCTCGAAGGTGATGCCTCCGCAGTCTACATCCAATTGACCGTTGCTTCCTTTCGCAGCGCCGGAATAATAGATATCGACCTGAAGTCCCGCGATCTCTTTCGACGGGAAGAACGGAATGCCGAAATAGGTCATCTTCCGAGGATTGGCAGCATCTGTGCCTCCCACGAAATTTCCGGTAAATAGCGAAGCTGCGGTAATGCCGTGTGTCGCCGGATAAAATATGTTGGCCAGTGGATTGTATTTGGTTTGAAGCTGTGCGCAGGAACCGGCATCGTGCGACAGCTCGAGCGTCCCCTGGATAGTCATGCCTGCCGGTTTGTAGTTTGCTGCAGCCCAGCCGGTCGGGACAGGGAGACTTGCGCTGTTGTTGCTCCAGCTATCCAGGTTACCGTTGCTCAGTTGGGGCAGGTAGCTCAGGCGCACCGTGTAGTCGAGCGTCACATTGGCGCGGGTCGTTGTGGCTGCAGGTACCGACAGCGTTTGTACATCGCGGACATCGGCGAATGAGAGCGTACCGGTTTGGGTCTGACCGTCGGTATCTTTATAGGAGTAGTTTACATCGATGGCCTGTTGACCTTGCGGCGAGGCGGATGTGAGCGGAATGAGGATGTCCAGCCCCTTTACGGAGGGCGTTTCGACCGTGTAGTTCGAATTGCCCAAAGAGGTTACGGTGAAGTCGCTCATGGAGGTGAAATCGACGGCCGAGAGGTTGGCAATCTGCTGTTTGTATTTTTTGTTCGCTACGAAAGTGAGCGGTTTGGTTGCCCAGATGTTTTTCGTATAGATGTGTCCGTTGATGTCGGTAAAAGTCACGGTGAAACTGCCTGCTGCATGTGTTCCGGGGAGAATCAGCAGGTAGACGTTCTGCGAAGCCGATCCGTCGAGTTGCAGCCCGGTCGAACCGAATGAAAGGGTGATGCTTTTCGAGGTGGCCGTTTTCGACGAGATGCAGTTGTCGAACGGCTTGGTGATGTCGAGAGTCGCCTTTCCTGCCAGAGGATCGCCGGTCGTGGTGAGCGTCATCGAAGCGAGCGTTACCGGATCGTCCGCATCCAGCACGAACTGAATGACCGGGAGAATGTGGGTGAAGGAGAACGAAACCTGCTGCGTGGGATCGTCGGAGGCGACTCCTTCGGCAATCATCAGTGCGTTATCGGCAATGTGATCCATGGTGTTCCCGGTTTGCGTTTGCGTTGCGGGTACGGTGGTCGTTATGCCTGTTTTGGTAAGATTGGCCGCACTGTGAGGAAAATAGGCGTGGAACGTGCGCGTGCCGGTTCCATTGCCCCATCCGATCACTTTCCCCTGGTCGGCGGCGAGGAACGTACAGGAGGTTCCGTCTCCGGTGGGGGTAGCGTCGTAGGCGTAGTTGTCTCCGAGCGATTCGGATGTCGTTGCTCCGAAAATACCGATCTGGTCGCCGGCTTCCCATTTGATCTTCACGGCTCCATTGTCTTCGAAAGAGGCTCGGTTCTGGTCGTCGTTTTCTTCGGAAACGATTACGCCACCGAAACTTACGGGGGTTCCGTTTCCGGTCGGTTGTCCGTTGTCGGTCAGGTTCTCTTTGGCGCATCCTGCCAACAGGATCGCTGCGCTTATGGCGATGAGTGTCTTTTTCATAAGTTCGTGGTTTTGTGTTATTCGATGCCGCCCAAATCGACTTCTTCCATTTCGTTGGTGGTTGCTCCGCCCGATTCGGCGAATCCTTTCTCTACTGATACCTCCGTGACAATAATGCGGGGCTCTTCATAGATCGATGATTTTTCCATTTCTTTCAAAGGGTTTAATTTATTTTTTCAGAACTTTTTATCTGTTTTGGGAAACAGCTGCAAAAGTAGAAAAACAGTCCGCTTTTTTTGAATCAGAGGACTGTTTTTGTGGGAATGCTGATAAAAAGAATATAAAATCAAACAAAAAGAGCATCGCGGCGCTTCCTGTTTGGCCGAACTGGAAATCAGCGAAATCGGTCGGATGTCAGCAGGGAGTCGACCCATTTGTCGAGTCGGTCGAGGCGCACCGCGACATCGAGAATCGTGAAACGACGACGAATGTGTTGCGCACGGAGGAAGCTTTCCCGGAACCGTTTCGGGGTGATTCCGATCTCTTCGGGACGGGTCGGCGCTCCGACGGCCTGCAGACGCCGTTTGGCCTCCTCGAAGGGAATGAGTTGGTGGGAGAGCCGTTCGTGGAGCACGGCCCAATGCGATTTCAATTGCTCGATCTGTTGGCAAAGCTGTTCGGGACCGATGTATTTGGCACGTATTTCGGTGACGCCGATCGTGGGGAAATCGCTCCCGGCGAATAGCGTTGCGGCTCTTTCTTCCTGCTCCTGAAGCGAAGGCCAGGCTGCTACACAACCGGCTGTATCGATTGTGTCGACCGGCGTAGCGAGCAGTTGTTCGTAAAGAGCGGTCGAGGCGAGCATGCCGATGCTTACTTTGAATCCGTGGGAAGGGGCGATGCCATTCGCCATCTTATGGTGTTCCATGTCCCAAAGATGGCTGAATTGGTGGTCGGCGCCCGAAGCGGGGCGGCTCGATCGGGCTGCCTGCATGGCGAATCCCCCCAGAATCAATCCCTCTACAAGCGCTTCGATCGCTTTTTCATCGCCTCGTCGGGCACCCTCCGGATCGGCCAACGCCTCTTTCAGTCCCTCCTGTACGACGGAGAAGGAGAACGGATCGATCGGTTCGACCCCCAGTTCATCGGCCAGGATCCAATCGGCTCCAGCCGTGATTTTCGCGAACAGGTCGGCATATCCGGAGGCGGTCATCGCAGCCGGAGCCTTTGCGATGATTCGTGTGTCGGCCAGCATGGCCAGCGGTGCCGGACAATCGAAAGTCTGTTTGGCGCCGCGATAGGTGATGGAGGCTCCGTAGGCCGTGTAGCCATCCATCGAGGCGGCTGTGCCGACGCAAAGGTAGCGGCGTCCGGTTCGGTGAGAGGCGAGTTTCGTGAGGTCGTTGATCGTGCCCGATCCGACAGCGACGGGAATGGCATCCGTGGTTTTCAGGAAATTCTCCAACTGCTCGATGAAGCGCCATTCGGCATAAAGATCGGGCGAGGAGATTATGAAAGGCTTCTCTTGCGGAATGCCGGCTTGGCGGAGGGACTCTTCGACTGTTGCTCCGGCGGCTTGCCAGGTGTTGGGATCGGCTATGATGACCGCCCTGGCGTCGGGGAATTGTTGATTGAAAAGTTCTGCTACACGGGGAAGCACGCCGCTTCCGATGAGGAGGGCCCGTGTTTCTGTTGCGCGGGCGAGGGCTTTTTCGACGCGGTTCATGTCGGGTGTTTTTTAATTCGCAGAGTCGGTCGTATGCCTGTTGCTCGGAATCGACGACTGCATGTTTGTGGAGATGAACGATAACAAAAATAGGGTTCTTGTAGAAAAAAACGAAGCGAACGGTCGATTTTTGATCGGTTGTGTCGATTCGGGGCTACTGCTCCGATGCAGATGTCATTAACGAAGTTTGCGGGAGGTATGGAGAGAACTGGTCGAGGAATAGGAATAAACAACAAAAGCACCCGATAGAGGGTACTTTTAATCGTGTGTATGCAAGGAATTAGATCTCCGACGCTTTGATCTTGAGGATTTTCCCGTTTCTTGCTACGACCAGTTCTCCGTCTGCTTTTTTGAGCTTCTCTACGAGGCGCTCTTGAGCCAGCCGGACTCCGGCGTCGATCTTCTCTTGCATTTGTTTGATTTCGATTTCACTCATAATTCTCAAGTTTGCTGTATGTCAACGGATCGAAAACCGTTTTTGTTTCATTTTTGCACCCGATCGCAATCTTCCGGCCGTAGTTGATGTCGGTACTGTCGTAAATCGTCCAATAGTCGCACACCGGCAGATAGATGCGGAACAGGTTTCGGATACCGGCCCGGTAACGTCTTCGGATGACGTTTTCCGGAATGTTGTGACCTCCTTCACTCACTCGTTGTGCCACCCGGATCACTGCCTGGTCGGGCGATGAGAGCCAGAAGTAGAGCAGCGTGACGAAAAAACCGCGTTCATGCACCTCCTGAATCAGGTTGTAGTGCGATTTGGTGGCCAGTGTCGTTTCGAAAGCGAAATCCGCTCCCTGCTCGATCAACTCGTGAATGCGGGCCAACATGATCTTGCCTGCCTGGATGGCCACGCTTTCCGGATTGAATGGGGAGAGCCCCTTGGCAATCTCGTCGGCGTTGACGAACTCCGTACAATTCAGCATCTCGGGTAGAATAGAAAAGGAGGCGGTCGTTTTACCCGCTCCGTTACACCCCGATATGATGAACATTCTCGGCATGATCCGTCGGAATTCCGCGGGTTTCCCCTGAAGGAATTCCTGGTCGCTTTTTGTTTTTTTCTTCTTGCAGAAGAATTTGTTTATTACTGTGCTTCAGCTTTTTGAGATGCTCCCTGTTCCGAAGAAAAAGAGTGGCACTCCCTGAAACAATCGTCGGCAAAGATAATAATATTTGAACAAACAAACTACAGCTCGCTCTTCGGTTTTGCTTTTTTCGTTAAAATTAGGCGGCTCTGAATGGAAGAGTATTCGAGAGAAATTCTTTAGGGGACAGAACCGGGGAGCCGATTCGGAAAGGCGAAGAATTTCACTATCTTTGTCTTGTCATGAAACGCATAGGGGTCATATCGGATACGCATGGACTTTTCGATGACACGCTGAAGGAGTTCCTTGCCGGGGTGGACGCGATCTGGCATGCCGGCGACATCGGATCGCTCCAACTCGCCGATCGCATCGCCGCCTTCAAGCCTTTGCATGCCGTCTGCGGAAACATCGACGGTTGGGATGTCCGCCGTCTTTACAAGGAGTTCGATTCGTTCCGCTGCGAAAAGCACAACGTACTCATCACCCACATCGGCGGCTATCCGGGGCACTACGACCGCAGGGCTCTCGACCGCATTCTGCAGTTCAAACCGACCCTTTTCGTTGCGGGCCACTCCCACATTCTGAAAATCATCTACGACAAAAAATTCGACCTTTTGCACATCAATCCGGGCGCAGCAGGATGTTATGGATTCCACACAGTTAGGACGGCCGTTCGTTTTACGATCGACGGTGAGGAGATCCGCGACATGGAGGTCGGCGAGTGGAAACGCTGATCGGACCGTAAAATATTCCCTCTTCCGACACGTTATATTGTCGGAATTTTATGAGGTGAATTATGCAAAACAGACAATCCAAAGCGCTCGAACGTCTCCTCGCCAGGGCGGCATTCGACGCCGAAAAGAACAATTACGAGTCCCGTCTCCAGGATCGGCTCTTTCTGTCGTTGCTGGGAGAGGAGAATTGTCATGCTGCACATATTCTGGGACACCTGCTCAAAGACTGGGAACTCTACCAAATCAAGATTCGCATCGAACGCGAAATAGAAAAACAGACACAAAAAGAGAGGGAGGATCGTGCCGCTTTCTTTCGGGAATTGCCGATCCGGCTTTCGAACGTTGCGGGACCATCTGCCGTCATCAATACGGGCCATCTGTTGTTGCTTCTCCTTTCGGAACGCAATTCGATCGCTACACGCGTATTGGAGATGTACAACGTGAAAGTTCCCGAGGCAGAAGAGTATCTGAGGCAACTGCCTGCTGACGAAAACTATTACGAAGATATGCGGGCGCTCGACTCCCTTCGGGAACAGCCGCAGGAAGAGTTTAAAATTCGCATCGAGAGCAAGAGCGTCGAGTCGGACTCCATGCTCGACAAACTCGGCATCAACCTGACGAAAGCCGCCGCCGAAGGACGAATCGATCCGGTGGTAGGACGCGAAAAGGAGATCGAACGACTGATCCAGATTCTCGGACGACGCAAAAAAAACAATCCGATCCTGATCGGTGAAGCCGGCGTGGGGAAAAGTGCCATTGTCGAGGGATTGGCCCTGCGCATCGCTTCCGGAGAGGCTCCGCTCTCCCTGCGCGGCAAGCAACTCTACTCGCTCGACATCGCGTCGCTCGTTGCCGGAACCAAATACCGGGGTGAATTCGAAGAGCGGATCAAAATGCTCCTCGCCGAACTGACCCGCACACGCAATGTGATTCTCTTCATCGACGAGATACACACGATCGTCGGGGCCGGCAGCACACAGGGAAGCCTCGATACGGCCAACATGCTGAAACCGGCTCTGGCTCGCGGAGAGTTGCAATGCGTGGGGGCTACGACGCTCGATGAATATCGCGAAAACATCGAAAGCGATGCGGCTCTTGAACGCCGGTTCCAAAAGATCATCGTGGAGCCGACCACCAAAGAGGAGACGCTGCGCATTCTGCACAACATCAAATCGCACTACGAGCAGCACCATTCCGTTCGCTATTCGGACGAGGCGTTGCAGGCGTGCGTCGACTTGTCGGAACGCTATATTACCGACCGTTGTTTCCCGGATAAGGCGATCGACGTGCTGGACGAAGCCGGTTCGAAGGCCCACATTCTGGGGGCGAAAGAGCCCGAAGCGATACGTTGTCTGGAGCGAAGCCTCGAAGAGGCCTCCTCCCGGAAACGGGAAGCGATTTCGGCCCTCATCTACGAGGAGGCGGCGGAGGCGCGTCTGCGGGAGATCGCCCTGAAGGCGAAGCTGGCTGAGAGTCGTACACACTGGCAACAGGAGATGGCAACGAATCCGATCGTCATCACCAGCGAACACATTGAAGAGGTGATTACCTCCATGACAGGCATTCCTGTCGAAAAAGTGTCGCAAGGCGAACAGTCGCGGCTCAACAACATGCAGCGCCATCTCTCCGAAATCGTGATCGGACAGCCCAATGCCGTAGAAAAGGTGGCCCGTTCGATTATCCGGAGCCGTGCCGGGTTGAAAGACCCCAATAAACCGATCGGAGTCTTCCTCTTCGTGGGGCCGACGGGCGTCGGTAAAACCCATCTGGCCAAGGAGCTTTCGCGATGGATGTTCGATCGCGACGACGCGCTCATCCGCATCGACATGAGTGAATATTCCGAAAAGCACAATGTGTCGCGTCTGATCGGCTCGCCTCCCGGTTATGTGGGGTATGGAGAAGGTGGACAACTTACGGAAAGCGTACGACGCCAGCCCTATTCGGTGGTGCTGTTCGATGAGGTGGAGAAAGCGCATCCCGATGTATTCAACGTGATGCTCCAGATTTTCGACGACGGTCAGTTGACGGATGGACTCGGTCGGAAAGTCGATTTCAAGAATACGATCATCATCCTCACTTCGAACGTCGGATCGCGCGCGGCAGCCCAACGGCTCAGTGCCGTGGGGTTCAACACTTCGAACAGCCTCCACATCGCCACTGTGAATCGGGAGGCCGAATATCGCAAGGCGTTGACACAAACTTTCGCACCGGAGTTCATCAACCGAATCGACGACATCGTCATTTTCAACACCCTCCGTGAAGAGGATGTGGAACGGATCGTCGATCTCGAACTGGGTGTGCTCGGGAAACGGGCCGAGCGGTTGGGATACCGACTTCATATTTCGGGCAAAGCCCGCAAAGAGTTGGCCCTGTTGGGGTACGAAGCGCAATACGGAGTCCGTTCGCTCAAGCGTACGATTCTCGATCGGGTGGAGGAGCCTCTCGCTCAGATGATCGTAAGCGGCGAGGTGAAGCCAGGCGATGTGATCGACATCCGTTATGCCGACGAATCCATTCGACTTTTGGTCAAGAAAACGGCCTGACAGGGCGAAGCAGTCACCCTTTTGTCCTGATTCCGTAATACAAGAGGCGGCGACAGGACTCTCATGCCGCCGCCTCTCATGTTTCGGACATTTCTTATCTTCAGCCGATTTGTAAAAAAACGGTGTCCGTCGTTGGGGCGGACACCGTTGTTACTTTGCTAAAAAACAATAGCGATCAATTCACTTTCTTGGCATCGCCGGCCTCTTCGGCCGCATCTTCCATGTCGTTCTGCATTTTGACCATCTGGATCGCAGCAGCTGCAGCCTCATCGCCTTTGTTGCCGTATTTCCCTCCGGCACGATCGATGGCCTGTTGCATGTCGTTGGTCGTCAACACGCCGAAAGCGACCGGCATGTTCCAATTGAGCATCAGTTGCATGATTCCCTGTTGTGCTCCGCTGCAGACATAATCGAAATGTTTTGTCTCGCCCTGTACCACACAGCCGAGAGCGATCACCGCATCCACATCGGTGTACTGTGCGAAAAATTGTGCACCGAGCGGCAATTCGAAGGTTCCCGGCACATACTTGATCAGGATGTTGTGGTCGGGACAACCCGCACGACGCAACGTGGCAACCGCTCCGGACAGAAGCGCTTCGGTGATCTCCCGATTCCATTCCGAAACGACGATCCCGAACTTCATATCCTCCGCCGAAGGGAGTGGCGAAGTGAAGACAGAGAGGTTTTTATGCTTCGTTGACATGGGGTGCTATGCGATTACTTCTGTTCGGCCTGACCGATGTACTTTTCGATGTCCTGTGCTTCGAGACTCTGCGGGTAGAAGTCGGCTATCTTTTGGTAGGCGGCCACAGCTTCCGTGTAGTTGCCTTGCGCCTCGTAGACGAGACCCAATTTTTTGAGGTAAGCGGGTGTGGTGAAGACATTGTCCGCCGCATCGACCGCTTTTTTGTAGAGAGACACCGCATTCGCGTAGTCTTTCAGCTGTACGTAGACATCGCCCTGCAGTCCATAGTTCTGTGCATTGATCAACGCATTGGGCGTGCCCTTCGTGGGGCGATATTTCGCCAAATAGGTCAATGCATTCTCCCAATCCTGTGCCTTCATATAGCAGATGCCGGCGTAGTGGGATGCGATATTTCCCTGCGGGGTCGATCCGTACTGCTCGATTACTTCGAGGAATCCGGCACGATTTCCGTCGCCGTTCAGCGCCTGTTCGAATTCGCCTGCGGCAAACCGTTGTTCGGCCGCATACATCATGGCGGAGGCTTTTTCGATTCGAGGCGACAGATAAAGTCCCTGGTATGCAAAGTAGCACCCTATAGCCACGACGATTACTACGACTGCGCCGAGGAGCACTTTCCAGTTTCTCTCGAAGAAGCCCTCCGTCTCCATCAAAGCGGTCTCGATCGCTACTTCGGGATCTTTCGCTGCGTTACGGGATGCAGCCGTTCCTTTTGTTGCCATATAAAAAATCTTTTTAGGTTTCTTTTTTGAGAGTACAAAGGTATATTCTTTTTGGGAAAAAAGAAACTTTGTCCCACAAAAAACCGCGACACAGATCGTTCGCTCTTCCGAACAGTGCCATTTTTGCCGCTTCTCCTTTGCAGAAAACCGTTTGGTAATTCGGACGAAAAACGCTACCTTTCGCAGAGAAAACATCCTGTTCGCATGTTGCTCCGTAAACTTTCTCTCGTCAATTTCAAAAATATCCGATCCGCTTCCGCAGAATTTTCCGCGGGGATCAACTGTTTGGTGGGAGGCAACGGAGCCGGCAAGACCAATATCCTCGATGCGATCTACTACCTGTCCATGTGCAAAAGCGCGTTGGCCATGACCGATCGCCAGAATCTTTGCCACGGAGAGCCATTCTTCGTGATCGAGGGCGCCTATGACTCGGATGCCGGTCGCCACTTCGATATCGTCTGTTCCTATGCGCAACAAGGGGGAAAAAAGGTAAAAAACGGCAGCAAGGAGTATGACCGGATTGCCGATCACGTCGGACTGATTCCGGTGGTGATCGTTTCGCCGGCCGATGCTTTCCTGGTCAGCGACGCGGCCGAAGAGCGGCGCCGTTACCTCAACGCCTTCATCTCGCAGCTTGACCGCGACTACCTGCAGACCGTGATGCGCTACAACGCCGTGTTGGGCGAACGCAACCGGCTGCTCAAAGAGTTGTCGGGGCCCACGCAGGAGGAGATTCTCTCCGTACTGGACCAGCAACTGATCGCCCACGGAGAAAAGATCCACGCCCGGCGAGCCGCTTTCATCGACCGGCTTCGTCCCCTCACGGCCGCTTACTACCGCACGTTGTCGGATGATCGGGAACAGGTCGAGTTGCTCTATCGTTCCGACTTGAACGACAAACCGTTCGAAGAGGTATTGAAAGCCTCCTTCGAACGTGACCGGATTAATCAGTTCACCACGGCGGGAGTGCATCGCGACGACCTCTCCATGCGTATCGGAGGTCGGGCGCTTCGGAAATACGGATCGCAGGGGCAACAAAAATCGTTTCTCATTGCACTTAAGCTGGCGCAGTATGCCGTGGTAGCCGATACGGCGGCCGAAAAACCGATCCTGCTGCTCGACGATCTTTTCGACAAACTCGACACGGAACGGGTAGAACGGCTCATCGGTCTGGTAGGGGGCGACGATTTTGGCCAGATATTCATCTCGGACTGTAATCCGCATCGCCTGCAGTCGATTCTCGAAAAGAATGGGAGCCGCTACGCTCTTTTCCGGGTGGAGGCAGGTCACGTTGAACCCAATCCTTAGAGCGATGCGCAGAACCAGAACCGTCAGAATCGGCGAGTTGTTCGACGACTTTTTCAAGGAGCCGGCCATTGCCCGTAAAATCGCCGAGGGGGCGTTGCCCGAGCGTTGGAATGAAATCGTCGGCCCAACCGTTGCGGCAGCGACACGATCGGTCTCGCTGCGCAACGGAATCCTTTGGGTTCAGATCTCCTCACCGGCCCTCCGTCACGAACTCTTCATGCGTCGTTCGTTCCTGCGCGACGAGCTCAATCGCCGTAGCCGATTCGATCTCGTACGCGAAGTTCAAGTAAAATAGGGTACAACAAAAGGGCGGGGACATCGACCCCGCCCTTTTCTTCGGTACGGACGACAGATCGCTACCCGTCGTCCCAACGTCCCGGCTTCGGCTATCAATCCCTTTGCATGTACTCCTCGACCTCCTCGGGGGTAATTGGAATACGGCGATCGCCCAACATGCGGGAGCCATCCGATGTCACCAACAGATCGTCTTCGAGTCGAATGCCGCCGAAGCTTTCATACGCCGCGAGCCGATCGAATGCGATGAAATCCTTGCAGATACCCTCTTTCCGCCACTTGTCGATGTAGGCCGGAATGAAATAGATACCCGGTTCGACCGTCACCACCATGCCAGTCTCGAGTCTGCGTCCCATGCGGCACGCTTTGGTCGCCAGCTCCGTGGAGCGGACGATCTCTGCATCGTATCCCACGTATTGTTCACCCAGGTTCTCCATGTCGTGCACATCGAGACCCATCAGATGGCCCAGTCCATGCGGCAAGAACAGCGCATGCGCTCCGGCAGCCACCGCCTCGTCGGTCGAACCCTTGACCAGCCCGAGCGACTTGAGACCTTCGATGATCACGCGGGCAGCCTCCAGATGGACATCCCGATAGGGGATTCCCGGTCGGGCCACTTCGAAAGCCCGGTCGTGCGCAGCGAGGACAATGTCGTAGACTTCGCGTTGCTGCCGATTGAACCGACCGCTGACCGGCATCGTCCGGGTGTTGTCACTACAATAATTCGACACGGCTTCCGCGCCGGCATCGACCAACAACAGACGTCCCGGTTCCAGGACCCCGTCGTAACAGTGGTTGTGAAGCGTCTCGCCGTGTTGCGAGACGATCGACAGGAAGGAGACACCCCAACCGTACTGCATGGCGATTCCTTCGATCGCTCCGGCGATCTCGCGCTCCACGACGCCCGGACGGCACATACGCATGGCGGCAGTGTGCATCCGATAGCCCGTCTCACAAGCCTCTTCGATCTGTGCGATCTCTTCCGGGCTCTTTTTATCCCGCATCGACACAACCGCCCGAATCAGCTCCACCGAGACTTCGGGTTTCCGACCCAGGAGCGACTGAAGCAACAGCTCGGTTTCGCCACGATACGGCGGCAATACATGAATTTTCCGTCCCTGTGTCAAGGCGGTCTGTACGACACCTTGTAAAGCGGCAGAAGGTGCGGTTTTCTTTACACCGGCCCACGACCCCAACTCGGCTATCGTCGGCTGAGGACCCATCCAGATGATATCGTCCACCGTAAAGTCGTCCCCATAAAGTACGTCCTCCCCGGAATCGAGGTCGATCACTCCCGCCAGATCGGGCAGATTCAACCCGAAATAGTAGAGGAACGTGCTGTCTTGCCGGAAGTGGTAGGCATTCGAGGTGTAATTCGCAGCCGATTCCCGGTTGCCGGGCAGCAGCACGATGCCGCCCTGAAGAAGATGGCGAAGCTCGTCGCGTCGACGAACGTATGTCTGAAATGTAAACATGGTATTTGAATGAATTTTGCGTTTTCGGATTTTCCCCTCCAAAAATAGGAAAAACGCTCGAATCTGCAACAAAGATTCGTCCGATTCCTCCAATAGGTAAATGACGCAGAAAGAGGAGAAGGTTCTGAGGCCTGTTTTGTACAATGCTCCGGGCCCGGCGGTTTGGCAATCTGCCTAAAAAAGTGTAACTTCCCGCCGGAAAAGGCGATGCGGTAACGCGGACAAACCTTTTCCACGATATATTTTACATCGCTTTATGGAAATCATCATCATCCTGATCCTGATTCTTTTGAACGGCGTTTTCGCCATGTCGGAGATCGCGCTCATCTCCGCCCGAAAGTCCCGACTCGGCATGGAGGCCAAAGAGGGCAACCGTTCGGCAAAAACAGCCCTCCGACTCGCTGAAGACCCCGATAAATTCCTCTCCACCGTACAGATCGGCATCACGCTCATCGGGATCCTTACGGGTATCTATTCCGGCGACACGCTGAAACACGATTTCGCCGCTCTGCTTGTCCGGGCGGGACTTTCCGCTTCCTACGCAACCCCGGTAGCACAGGCCACCATTGTGATACTGGTCACCTACCTGACCCTGATTTTCGGAGAACTGGTTCCCAAACGGATCGGAATGAACGCCGCCGAAACCATGGCCAAACTGATCGCCCGTCCGATGCATGCCCTTTCGGTCATCGCTTCGCCTTTCGTCTGGTTGTTGTCGAAAAGCAGTGCCGGGATCTCCCACCTTTTGGGCCTGAAGCCCAAAGACGACATCGTGACGGAGGACGAGATCCGCTCCATGGTACAGGAGGGGGCGGAAGACGGTACTGTCCGGGAGGTGGAGCAAGATATCGTGGAACGTGTTTTCGCTCTCGGCGATCGGAAAATCGGTTCGATCATGACGCACCGTGGCGACATCGTGAGTATCGAACGCACTCTTTCTCAGAGCGAGATCAACGAACTGGTCAAAAAGAATCTCTACGAAATTTATCCCGTCACCGATGGCAGCATCGACCATGTGATCGGTGTTGTCTACCTGAAGGATCTCTTTGGCAGTCTGCAGGAGTCCGATTTCAATCTCGAACGGCTGATCCGTCCCGTGCAATCGTTCCACGAGAACACTGATATCTACAACGCCCTGGAGCAGATGCGGCGCACACAGACCGGATACGGTTTGATTTTCGATGAATATGGTGTGCTGCAGGGAATCGTAACGCTGAAAGACATGTTGGAGGGGCTTATCGGAACGCTCCCCGACAGCCATGAGGACCCCGACATCGTACAACGGGAGGACGGCAGCTGCCTGGTCGACGGACAAACGCCTTTTTACGACTTTCTCGCCTATTTCGATGCGGAAAATCTCTATAAACCGGAAGATTACAATACGCTGAGCGGATTGATCCTCCAGCAGCTCGGACGTATTCCCCACACCGGAGAAAAACTCGACTGGGGTCCTTTCCATCTGGAGATCGTCGACATGGACGGTGCGCGAATCGACAAAGTGCTGGTCACCGAAAAGGAGCAACCCTCCGACGAGGAGAGCGAATCGGAATAGACGATCGGTTGCGGGAAGGGTAAGGGAAAACTTCCGGACGGATCAGGCCTCTACTAGTTTGTAGAGCTTGTCGCCGCGGCGGACAGCCGTCGGGACCTTCAGGGAACAGGCTACGCCCTGCGAAGCCACCGGGACCGACCGATCGGCGACATAAACCTCCTCGGCGAATCCTTCGACGGCTCCTGTCGTATGACCGATCACCACGATTTCGGCCCCCTTTTCAAGCGGCGCCGCCTCGACCCAGATTTCGGCTACGCCAATCCGACTGAAATAGTTCGTCACCTTGCCTACATACACTTTGCGTCGGGTGGCCGACGAACCGTAAGCCGCACTCAACTCCACGACGGGCGAGCCCAGGTAGTAACCGCCCCAGAAATCGCGATTGAACACCGTGCGAAGGCGTTCCGTCCACTGTTCGATCCGGTCGGCGGTAAACGTTCCGTCGGCAATGGCCCGCACGGCCTCGTCGTAGCAGGAGCAGACCCGTTTGACATATTCGGCCGGTCGTGCGCGTCCTTCGATCTTGAGCACCCGGACTCCTGCAGCGAGCATCCGATCGAGGAACGGCAAGGTGCAAAGGTCCTTCGGCGAGAGCAGGTAACGCCCTTCTACGGCGATCTCCTCATCCGTTTCCCGGTCGCGAAGCGTATAGGAATGACGGCATATCTGACGACAGGCGCCCCGGTTGGCCGAACATCCCGTCTCGTGGAGACTCAGGTAGCACTTGCCCGAGATCGCCATGCAGAGTGCTCCGTGGGCAAACATTTCGATCTTCACCAACTCCCCTTTGGGTCCGCGGATCTGCTCCGCTTCGATCCGCTCATGGATGCGGGTAACCTGTTCGAGCGACAATTCCCGCGCCAGCACGACCACATCGGCCCACTGTGCATAGAAACGGAGCGTCTCGATGTTCGAGACATTGAGTTGGGTGGAGATGTGTACCTCCATGCCGACTTCGCGGGCGTAGAGAATGGCCGCCTGATCCGACACGATAACCGCATCGACACCCTCTCGTTTGGCCCGATCGATCACCTGACGCATCTGCTGTAACTCCGTATCGTAGATGATCGTATTGACCGTAAGATAGGTTTTGAGGCGGTGTTGTCGGGCGATCGAAACGATCTGCGCAAGATCGTCGAGCGTAAAATTGACCGACGAACGGGCCCGCATGTTGAGCTGTTCGACACCGAAATAGATCGCATCGGCTCCGGCATCCACGGCGGCCTGCAGCGAGGCGAAAGAGCCCACCGGAGCCATGATTTCTATGTCGTTCCGTTTCATGATTCCTTATTCTATATCTATTTGGTTCTGCCGAGCAATCCCTGTGCGAACTGTTTCAACGGAGCCACCCGAGCCGGATCCTCCTTCAACGAATCGAGTTCCGCCAAAGCCCGGTCGAAATGCAGATTGATCTCCCGTTCGGTCAACTCCTTTACTCCGTAACGGTCATAAATCCCGAGTACGGCAGCGATCTTTTCCGCCGACGACAAGGACCGCTCCCGAGGCACGGTGCGCAACATGCGACGATCCGATTCCGAGGCCAGTTCCAGGGCCCGAATCATGAGGAAGGTCTTTTTACCCTCCAGGATGTCGCCTCCGACGGTCTTTCCGAGCCGGCTGTCTCCGTAACTGTCGAGCAGGTCGTCCTGCAGCTGAAAGGCCAGACCGAACTCACGTGCGAAACGGTCGAGGTGATGAAGTGCCTGAGCGTCGGCGCCGCCGATCATCGCCCCGATCAGGACCGATCCCACGAAGAGGGCAGAGGTCTTCAGCTCGATCATCCGAAGGTATTCATCGATACTTACCCGTTCGGCTGACTCGAAATCCATGTCGTACTGCTGTCCTTCGCAGACCCGAATCGCCACCTCGTTGAAACAGTGCAGAATCTCCGGGAGCTTTTCTTCGGGTACGCGACCCAGCAACCGATAGGCGTGGATCATCATGGCGTCGCCCGAAAGGATCGCCACATTGCGGTTCCATTTCCGGTAAACGGAAGGACGTCCCCGACGCAACGGCGCGTTGTCCATGATGTCGTCGTGGAGCAGGGTGAAATTGTGAAACACCTCCAGGGCAGCGGCAGCCGGCAATGCCCGCTCCGCCTCGTCGGAGAAAAGATGGCACGCCAGCATCACGAACATGGGGCGCAAACGTTTGCCGCCCTCTTCGAGCGAATAGACGATCGGTTGATAGAGCCGGGCCGGCTGATCCGGAAATTCGGTCTCGGCCAGATAGTTTTCGATAAGCGAAGGAAATGCGGCGATCCGTTGCATGACGAGGTAACTCTTGATTTTCCCGCAAAGATAATGTATGCCTTCAGGAGATGCAAACCGCTTCCGCTTTTGTTCGCAACGATTCGCTGCAATTGTCCCGTTGCATCGAATGCCCTCTCTCTTTTCCTCTACAGACTTAAACTCGAATACCTTGCACTATCGGTTTTATCGGTCGAAATTTTGCCTCGAGAAACAGGACAATGGCTTGTTTTTGATTATTTTTTGGCAGAAAGGAAAAAAAGTAATACATTTGGTTTCCGAAAATCCATTCAAAGTAAAACTAAAACCAATATGAAAAAACTTGCGATAGGCGTCGACATTGGCGGAATCAACACCGCTTTCGGTCTGGTTGACGAGAACGGGGATATGTACGGCGAATCGGTCGTATCCACCAAGAAATTCCCCTATTTCGATCAATATCCGGCTTATATCGACGAGTTGTGCGAAGGCATCAAAATATTGCTGCGCGGGGTAGACTTCGAATACGAACTGGTCGGAATCGGTATCGGCGCACCGTTGGCGAACCATTACGAAGGAATTCTCGACAACCCCTCGAATCTCTGGAAATGGCGTGAAACCGACGATGCTTCCGGTTCTCGTATCTTGCACATCGTCGACGATATCAAGAAACAATTCGGCGGAGTGAAAGTCGTGATGACCAACGATGCCAACGCTGCCGCGATCGGCGAAATGATGTACGGCGGTGCCAAGGGAATGAGTGACTTTGTCGTCGTAACGCTGGGCACCGGTCTGGGCGGCGGCATCGTAGCCAACGGCAAACTGGTCTATGGTCACGACAGTTTCGCGGGCGAATTGGGTCACATCATTGTGGAAAAGGGCGGACGTCTTTGCGGTTGCGGTCGCAGAGGTTGTCTGGAAACCTATGTATCTGCGACCGGAATCCGTCGGACCGTCTCGATGCTTCTTGCGGAACGGAACGATCCGAGCGAACTGCGCGATATCCCGTTCAACCAACTCGATTCGCTGATGATCACGCAGGCTGCCGAAAGGAACGATCCCATCGCTTTGGCCGCTTACGAATACACCGGACGCGTTTTGGGCGAAGCGCTCGCCGACGTAGTAACATTGAACTCGCCGGAAGCCATCTTCCTCTTCGGTGGACTGGCCAAAGCCGGACGATTCATTTTCGAACCGACAAAAAAATACATGGAAGACGCCATGCTTTTCATCTTCAAGGACAAGGTGAAGTTGCTCCCTTCGAGCATCGACGGCAAAAATGCGGCGATTCTCGGAGCTTCGGCGCTCGTATGGCAGAACGACGAGAAGTAGAATTCGTCGGTTGTATCGAAACAGAAGATCCGGCTGTCAACAGCCGGATCTTCTGTTTTCAAAATGCCAGACATTGAACTCTCCTGTTCGTCATTGCCCCCCCCAAAAAAAACAGAGCCCGAAAAACAGCGAAGGCATCTCGACCTTCCTGTCATTTCGGACTCCGCTGAAGAATCGGACGAGAACTACTTGCCCTGCTGAGCAGCGTCGGACTCATCCTTCATGATCATGCTTTTGCTGACACGAATGGTAGTGTCCTTATCCACCTCAACCAAAACGCTGTTCTCCTTCACCTCGCGAATGGTTCCATAAATTCCGCCGGCGGTGATCACCTTTTGCCCTTTTTCAAGCGAATTGCGGAATTCGTTCAACTTTTTCTGCTGCTTCTGCTGGGGACGGATCATAAAGAAATACATCACCACGAAGATAAGCAGCATCATGACGAGCATGGACCAGCCGCCTCCGCTCGCGGAAGGAGCTGAACCACCCTGCAACAGGAGGATTGTCATTAGATTCATTTTCGGTTCCAATTAAATTTGTTTGGCAAAGATACGAATATTTTCTTGCCATGCAAGTATTTGCCTCCGCAAGGGGGAATTGCGCCGAATCGGACCATTCCCAGCCTTCTTACTCGACGACATCCGCCTCCACGTAAAAACGATACGTGCGAGGAGAGGCCGAAGTCTGCACGTCGAGCGTCTTTCGTTGCCTGCCATACATGCCTCGACTGTCGAATCGGAGCGTGAACCGGCTGTCGCCTCCGGCAGGAATGGGCTTTCGTTCGAACTCAACGGCCGTACATCCGCACGAAGCGCTCACCCCGAGTATCAGAAGCGGTTCTGCATATCCGTTACGGAGGGAGAGCGTATACTCCACGATCTCTCCTTCATGTACCCGTCCGAAACGGATGACCGTGTCGGGATCGCAACGAAGCAGCGAATCGGAGATCGTTACGGAAAATCCGACAGTACCGCCTTGCGGAGCAACCGGCACGCGACGCTCCCGACACCCCACCATGGTGAGAAGTGCCGTCGCACAAATCAATCCGTAAATTCTCAATGAAAAAGCGCACATAAGACTTTTACGCCCTTCTTGGAGTCGTCAGAGCAATCCTCGGCCGCTCTTATGGATCAGTCCATCCTTCTCCAGTGCCTCCACGATCCGATCGAGCACTCCGTTGATGAACATGTTGCTGCCCGGGGTGCTGTAATATTTGGCGATCTCGATATACTCATCGAGCGTCACCTTCACGGGGATCGAATCGAACGTTATCAACTCCGTGATGGCCGTGGCCATGATCAGGTTGTCCATGAAAGCGATCCGCTCCACGTCCCAATTTTTGGTGAAACGTTCAATGTAACGCAAATTTTGCGCGTACTCCTCGACCGACCGACGGAAAAGCGTCTTGGCAAAACCGAGGTCGTCATCGCTTTTGAATTCCGGCAATACGGGAATCTCCTCCAGCCGGGCGCGGCACGTTTCGAGCGTTCGTTCAACCATGATCAGCGCGAAGCCCAGATCGTCGTTCCAATAGATAGACTGCTCTTCCAGAACGGTTTCGAGCGTCTCGCTCTCCTCCAGAGCCGGGTCGGAATAGAACCGCTGTACCAGTTTCACGTCATCGCGGAAATTATGCCCCGGCTTGGCCATGTACTCTTTATAATAATCGCTTGCGATCAATGTGCCGTAGAGCTCCTTGATGAGTTCCGGGTAATCGTTCCAGCCGAGGGCATGCTTCTCCAGGTAGGAGGTGACCGCCTCGCTCGTCTCCAACCGATGCACGACGGCATTATCGATAAATTTGGTATTGGGATTCAGGTCTTCGGCTGTGGGAAGTTTTTTGTTCCGGGCGATCTCTATCCTTTCACGGGCATAGCGGGCAACCTCCACGACGAGCCAAAGCATCTGAAAATAGAGGTCGTAGCATTTATCTATGCTGTAGAGGAGATTCTTCTCCGACACCTCGACGGAGTCGGATTGGGACTGAAAATGCGCATAGAGCGCCTTGACGACTTTTATTCTCAACAACCTACGGCTCAACATACTCGTTCGCTATTTTCCGTTTTTACGGCTGCAAATGTACGCAAAAGATTTCATTTTCATTCGTAACGCTCCGAAAAACGGATTCCATTATTGAGTAAAATAGCCTATCTTTGTCAACAAAATGAATCGGACCCCGGGAAAGTCGCGGTTTCGGTAATTGTTCGGGATGACGTCTTGGGCGTCCGGGGCCGATCGGTTTTTTGCTTTACGATGCAGACAGAACGTACAACAGAACTCTCTGAAGAGAAGATTTACGACGTGATCGTGATCGGTGGCGGTGCGGCAGGACTCATGGCCGCCGGAACTGCGGCACGGGCTGGGCGCAGCGTGTTGTTGCTCGAAAAGATGGAGAAGAGCGCCCGCAAGGTCTGCATTACGGGTAAAGGCCGATGCAACCTGACCAATATCTGCCCGCCGGAAGAGTTTCTCGAAAAGGTCCGTGCAGGACGCGATTTTTTCCGTCCCGCTTTCCGCACCTTGGACAACCAGGCTCTTTGCCGCTTTTTCGAACGACAAGGCGTAAAACTCGAAGTGGAACAGGGCCGTCGGGTCTTCCCTCGCAGCGGAAAGGCTTGGGACATTGCCGACGCACTCCGTTACTGGTGTTCCGACAACGGGGTGGAGACGCTCCTGAATGCCCGGGTCAGGGAGATTCTCACCGTCGGAAATCGGGTTTACGGCGTAACCTATCGGAACAAACGGGGATTTACCCGCAAGGCCGAAGCCCGCAACGTGATTCTGGCCACCGGAGGGGCCTCCTATCCCGCAACCGGATCGACGGGCGACGGATACGGACTGGCCCATGCCGTAGGCCATACGATTGTGGAGGTAAGACCCGCCCTTGTGCCGCTCGAATCGGGACATGCCGACCGTTTCCTGCTCTCCGGCCTGCAACTGCGCAACGTGCAGGTCGCACTGCTCATCGACGGAACGGTCGCAGATGAGGCTTTCGGAGAGCTCCAGTTTTCCCGACGAGGGGTCGAAGGTGCCACGACACTCCGGTTGAGCCGTAGGGCCGTAGACGCACTTATCGATGGAAAACAGGTGGCTCTGTCGCTTGATCTCAAACCGGCCCTTTCTCCCGAAATACTCCGTGAACGAATCCACCGCGAACGGGAATCGCTTCCGCCCGACGCATTTTTCGGGGAGTTGCTTCGCAAACTGATGCCCCGCCAACTCGTGCAGCCGATGGCCCGCGGCCTTCATATCCCTACCTCGACTCCACTGCATCAACTGACTGATCAGCAGGTCGATGAATTGATCGATACCCTGAAGCATTTCCTGGTGCCGATATCCGATTACCGACCTTTCGAAGAGGCGATCGTCACGGCCGGCGGTGTGAGTACGGAGGAGGTCGATCCCGAGACACTCCAGTCGAAAATCGTCCGTGGACTCTATTTTGCAGGCGAGGTACTCGATATCGATGCCGACACGGGCGGATACAACCTTCAGATAGCCTTTTCTACCGGATTTCTTGCCGGTCAACTCAAAAAAGAGACGATTCATGCATAGACCAAAAAACATACGGCGTAAAATCATGAAGGCCGCACTCTACTCGAAGACCTTCACCCATTTCCGTTACTACCGCGGTTTCGGCGTCCATTCACCTTTTGTCTACGGTCTGATCCGCAACGCCTTCATGCCGGGCCATATCTTGGGCAACGACCGCACACTGTTCGAGGAGCTGCAACGCCGGGGATATTCGCAACGCCGTTGTACCCAACTCCAGAACCTCTATACCTATTGCTCTTTCAGTAGCTATGCTTTCGCAGAGGAAGGTGCAGGTGTCGATATGACGTGCGACGCCGCTACGCTCTGTTTCATCCCTGCCGAATACCCTGCGGAAAAGACCCTCGAACTGACGAATCGTGCAGAGGGTACGGGATGCGCTCTTTGCCTGATGGCACCCCACGAATCGCGCACACGGGACCGACTGTGCAGAAACCTGGTCAAACTCCACCGTCACACCAGCGTGGACAATCGAGGCTATCTGTTGCTCTTTTACCATGACCGACTTCCGAAACAACATTTCAAACTCTGATACGCATGTCCGTCTACACCAAAACAGGAGATAAGGGAACCACCTCGCTTATCGGTGGGGAGCGTGTTCCGAAATACGATTCGAGGGTCGAGGCCTATGGAACGGTAGACGAACTCTCTGCACACCTCGCATTGCTGAGCGATCTGATCCGCGAACGATGGAACGGTGCACCATGTCTCGATGAGCTGACCGAGATTCTGCAACGGTTGATGAGCGTGCAGGCCCTCCTGGCAGTGGGAAAAGGTGGCGAAGGAAAACTGTCGGATGTTCCGTCCGGAGCGATCGAATATCTCGAACGGAGCATCGATCGAATGAGCGAAAACCTCCCGCCGGTTACCCATTTCACCATTCCGGGAGGAGATAAGACGGTCTCCCAATGCCACATTTGCCGTACGGTTTGCCGAAGGGCGGAGCGGGTAGCGCTGCGTGCTGCGGCAGAGCATCCGACAGCTCCCGGCGCGCTCATCTATCTCAATCGCTTGAGTGACTGGATTTATACTCTTGGTAGACAGCTTGTTGATGAGTTTGGAGTGAAAGAAACACTATGGATTCCCTGAAAAAATTTTGAAATAATAAATTTTTCTTATTTTTGCAGATTGAAACAAGCAAGGCTGATAGAAATTTAAAACGCGACGTGTTATGTACTGGACACTTGAGTTGGCATCCAAACTGGAGGATGCTCCCTGGCCTGCCACCAAAGAAGAATTGATCGATTATGCCGTTCGTTCGGGTGCGCCCCTTGAAGTGATTGAGAATTTGGAGGAGATTGAGGATGAGGGTGATATCTACGAAAGCATCGAAGATATCTGGCCTGACTATCCGAGCAAGGACGACTTCTTTTTCAACGAGGAAGAATATTGATGCTCTTTAAATAGATTAAAAGATTGAAAATCAGCGCGATGAACAATGAAAATTTGTTTGTCGCGCTGGTGTTTTATGGCCTCAAACGGTGTAGTTTGTTTGTCTAAAATGCGGTTTTTCTTCCCGAGATCGGAGTTTGTTTGTCTAAATTACATTACCTTTGTTTCTCCTCAGGAATACTAAAATGGGAGGAAAAACTTATGGGAAGACCGAAAAGACAATATCCGTTGGGCAAATACCGTCTTCGTACACCAAAGGAGGTGGATAAGGAAAAAGCATATCCTGTCGAGTTGGAATATACTTGGAACAGGCAAGTCATCAGAAAGACTACGAATGTCTTTGTGAAAGTTGCGGACTGGAATCCGAACGGAAACCAGGGGCGTGGTGCTCTGCGTGCCAGCTATGGGGATGAGTACAAGAGACTAAATAATCTCCTGCTTTCCCGTGTGGACAAGGTTGATTCACTTCTTGCGGAGTATAATCAGGCTCATCCGAATCAGATTACGACTGAGGTGATAGCAGGCCTGCTTGCCGACAAACCTCTGGCACGTAAGGATCAGGGAAAGGATTTTGTGGAGTTCGCTATGGAACGGCTTGCTTCCGATTATTCGAGGAACAGGATAGGCCGCAGCCGTTATGAGAACGGCAGGAGCTGCATGAATATCTTCCAAACTTTTCTCCGTGCCACCAAATGCGGTACAAGCCGCCTTGACTCAATCTATATCGGAGATATGACTCCGGATTTGCTGGACAAGTACATAGCATGGCGCCGGGAAGTCAAGCTGAACAGCGATGCGACCATCAACCATGCTCTGACTCCAATTCTGAAGGCATGTGCATACGCCAGTGAAATGGGGATGATTGAACCTGCTGTCAATGCGAGAATCCAGGATATGCGTATCGCTACAAAAGTCTCGTTGTCGGAGGAGGAGAATGAGTTTGACGGGAAAAGCCTGACAAAAGAGCAGATGCTGTCCTTGCTTGAATACTACAATACCTGTCCCGAACCGCGCAGGAAGGAGTTTCTGGAAATGTTCTTCTTTGCGTTCCATGCCTGTGGACTCCGTGTGGTGGATGTGATGACCTTGCAATGGAAGCATATCGACTTTGCACGGAAGGAGTTGCGGAAGATTATGATCAAGACGAACAAGCGCCATGTCATTCCTCTTACCGAGCCTGCCCTGAATATTCTGCACCGCTGGCAGGAGAAACGTGATGGATGCCGTTACGTGTTCGATCTTGTGAAAGATGACCTGAATCTTGATGATGCTGAAGCCTTGTATAAAGCCCGCAACAATGCTACCAAATGTATCAATCAGTCGCTGGCTGTCGTGGGTGAGCAGATAGGACTGCCGTTCAGTCTGTCAATGCATGTCGCACGGCATTCGTTCGCGGTTTTTGCCTTGAACAAAGGCTTGTCCATGTCCGTTGTCAGCAGGCTGCTCGGACATAGCAGCACGGATGTCACGGAAAAGGTATATGCCAGATTCCTTCCGGAAACACTGTCCAATGAAGTTGCCAGACTGACTGACGATTTCGCTGCTTTGGAGATTGTCTGAGATTAGGAAGCTGTTTTGATTTTTGTCATTATAAATTTTATGAGGTATTTTCGGGATTGACCGACCTTTCTTTTTGAAAAGGATAGTAGTGGCTATCTGATTGAAAAAAGAAGGTATGGGCAGACTGGAAAGAGCCATAAAAGAATTTTTGAAAAAATTCAAAACAGCTTCAAAGACTGCCTGTCGAAAACAATCATTAATTTTGTACCTGAAATTTTACCGAAATGACTATTACGCGGATATTCTTGTTGCTGTTATGTGCATTCATTCTGGTACTGGTACTTGCCACTATCTTCAAGCGGTACCAGAGGATTGTTCTGTGGTCAGCAGCAATTGTCATTTTTACGGGGACTCTGCTTCTTGTCGGTCTCGGAACGATTGATCTGATAAAAGATAACCGGACGGATATAGTCGCAATAGCAGGAGTGTTCTTTGCCCTTTTCCTTTCTTGTGCTCTTGCATGTGGTGCAGAAAGGCTGCACGCCAAAAATAAGGGAAAGAATAAACAGATGGTTCAAACCAAGAATAGTCAGTCCGAAGGACAGAATATGCCTGAAAAGGTAGTATTGTCTGGCAGGCTTGACACACCGCTTGCCCGTGAAGTATTTGCAAAAGCAGTCGAGGCTGGATATATGGAAGATGACGGTTCCCATTATAGGTGGAGGAAAGGTACGAAAGCCCTTCTTGCATATATGTGCGGCCGAATATATTGCGGTGATGTTCCTGAATACTCTGAACTGGATCGGAAGTCATTCTGGAAATTCGGCAACGGACTTTTTCCAGATGCCGAGCTGAATGCCCTTTTTGAGCAGACCGGTATCGGGCAGTCCCGTCAGAACAGGAGAGATATGGCAGTGCCTGCCAATGCCGGTGAAATTGACAAACTGTTTTCAGACTGACAGAAAATTTAAAGCCCTTTTATAGGGTTTGAGAAGAATTGTTTTACTCATCTCATATTTTGGCCTATTAAATCTGGTAAATCTTCGGACTTTTCAGATTTTTTTTATTTCTTCCCTTTATTGTTAGTAATCAATCTGTTACATACAAAGTTATGACAAAATCATAACTTTGTATAACTCCTATCATAATATTAGATAATTTATTGTAACTCATAAAGTTGCAGAGCCTTTATACATTCGTGCCGTGATTTCGGTGCGATGTGCGCAATCGTGCCATATTTCATAACCGGGCTGGAGGTC
>CALUND010000006.1 GCA_944321925.1 uncultured Rikenellaceae bacterium
ACGAAATCCCCATTCCACCCGAACGCAAAGGTATGGATCGAGGGGATAAGCTGCAAGGCTATACAAAGCGTCCTCACGGGTCGGCCTTGCAGTTTATCCCTCCGATCCCATGGGCTGGTCGCTAACGATTGGAATGGGGCAAAGTGCGGAATGGTGGTGGCGGTCGTTACAACCGCCGGGAAAAATGGAAAGGTCGTCGCACAGAAGAAAGAGTCAAGCCAATATTCTATATAATCTTATGTATAGCAAAATTCATACATAACACCGAATAAACACTGTATTGTAATATATTCTCGGACTAACTATAGCTCTTCTTTGAAAAATAGCTGGTAGTAATACATTCCTGTTGTCTCATCGTAGCCTTTTTTTATATATTGATTATTACCGTGGACATAAATATGAAAATTTTTGTCCAGCTTTATCACACTTTTTAGAATGCGAGCCTGTTTTTTTACTGCAACATCTGAAATTGTAAAGCTATCTGCAATCTCAATATCGCGATTTCGCTGGTATTCTCCTCGGAATTTATTAAAACTATCTATGACTTCAGGTTGTTCAATTACCTCGTGAGCAAACTCATCTATATCAAATGTGTCTTTCTCTTTGAAAAACCTGACGGATTTATTCATTAACTCCGCTTGATCAGCTTTTGAAACCTCAAATTGTCGGGGTAACTCTTTTGTTACAAAATTTTTACACATAGATAGTAGATTCTGAGTATTATAATACTCATTTCGACGTTGGCGAACATGAAGAAAATCATCTATCCAGTAATGAGCTTCAGTTCCTTTGTTTGTGTTATCAACAATTGCAACTATATAGCCATTTTCTTTGTCTGTATTGAAAATCATGCATCCCTTGTCGAGTTTATTGATATTAACTCCTTGCAGGCTCTCTATCTCGAAACCTCTTTCTGAAGGATAAACTTTCAGAAAAGTATCTTTGTTTTCAGATTTGAATAAGCCAATAGCATCCACATACTCTCCATTGATAATACAATTTTCAAAATATACGACATAAAACTCGCCACCTTTTATTCGAGGGTGTGAACTTTTTTCAAATAAGTGCTTTGCAATATCAACCGAGTTAGATAGAAATAAATCCGGTGAGTCAAAAATATTAGATACAAAGCCATACACCTCATTATATCGTAAGTCACTATCATGAGAGAAGCTAAATAATTCGTCAGACTTAAACTGACAAGAGAAATAAGTTAGCAATAATTCCTCAATGTCTGTATCTACTACAAGAGGATGTTTTGATAATACCAAACTTTCGTCATTGGTTTTGTTCCCAACAATGTGAATGACAATCTTGTTAATGTTCCCGATACTATAATTTAGGCTTTGCATCTTCTTTCTTTGTTATTATGAAATAAAAATCAAGCATTGTACGCATTAGTAAAAGTATAACATATATAGTTATTGCAAGGTTACAAGAAAACCAAATCTTACTTGAGAGTGCTTTAATGTCGATGAAAATGGGATATATGAAATTTCCTATTAATAATAACGCTTGTAATATAACAACATATGCTAATCCAATAACAACACTTTCAAATAGACTAATCGTTTTCCCAAACAATACTTTTCCATAATTTTCTTTTTTTGCCTCTCTGATATTACGATTATCTAAGGATAGCAGAATCGTCAATATGGATATTGAAAAACCAATTAAAACGCCCAATAAAGAAAGAATATTATTATGAAAATTGATCGAATGAGCTAAATATAGCGAATCATTAGAACAAAAATAAACAATTCCTCCAAGCAACAGTGCAATGCAAAAATGCGTTATAAATCGACCTTTGTTAATCCAGAAATATTCAAATAAAACAAGTAAATATTCCATCTCTAATAGGAATTAGCGATCTCTTTTAATCCTGAAAATAATTGAATAGAATTCACTTCGCCAGACTCAGGATTAAGATCGACCGTTACAAATTCAGCTTTACACAGTAGGGCTGTATCTAATAATATTTCATTATTATTAGGGTCAATACCTCGTATTCTCACCCTTGATATTGGGCTATTTTTTTGCTGTAGTTTATTATAGAGATCAATGGCGACCTCGGTAATACTATCTTTGGTAGAAGCTTTAGCCGTAAGTATTAAGTCCTGCTTTAATGATACTGTTTTGTTAGAAAAATTAAGAGCCTGACTCCCTAGTAATTGCTTGTCAAAATAGACTTCAGCCAATGATGTTCTTGTTAAAATTTCCAATTCTGTTAGAAAATTATTTTTGAGTATCTCTAGATGATGCAAAGAGAATCGCTTTGTGAGTTTTTTTGATTTCAGGTATTTTGAGCAGAAGTCCGAGATATAATTAACTAAATTCTGAATGTTAATTCCATAAAAATTACGCTCAAGAAAAACATACACTTCTTTTACGGTTCGATCAATCTTAATCAGAAAATGAGTTTTTTCAATATCTCCTTCGGTTATTTCTTTGGGATTTTTACGTTCAATGCCTGTTTTCTTGTTTATTAAATCTGGTCTAAATTCGTTTCTCGCGCTTTTAAATATCCCTGTATAAATAACAAGACTATTATTTATAACCTCTTTAGAGATAAATTCGAGATAGCAAAACTTATTGCCTTTTAAATCATAGAATTTAGAAGTTCTACTCAGTTTTTTAATATAATCTAAGACTTCAGCTACCTCATAAAATGGTTCTTCAGCAGGGATTTCATCATCACTTTTCTTTTTCCAAGGTTTCTTTAAAATAGTATGAAAAGTAACTTTTACGTTTTTTTGCTTTTTCATAACAAATAACAATTTGTTAAATGTTTAACATTGCTTTTTAATTATAACATTACGAAAATAATTGATGCACTCCCCATTCATACAAATAACAACTTTCCCAAAAGTAAAAAATATCTATCAACATTACAGTAATTTACATCATAAAATTTGTCTATTTGCAATCTTTTAATAACTTTACATTAGTTATTTGAAGTTATGAACTTAAACGCAAGCAACAGAAAATAGAACCGTTGCCTTTTCGTTACCTCTCCTTCAATAAAAAATGCAACAGCCCAATCCCTCAGACTGTTGCATCGTTTTAAGAGCACTCCATAACAGGGCAGCCCTCTTTTATTCACCAATCACATTCCGCTATACGAACGGATATTTGACTACTTTGGCCTTCACCAATTTTCCACGGATCACCACGGCGATCTCGGTATCGGGTTTCGAGAAGGGAGTCTTCACATAACCCAATCCGATACCCTCCTTGAGCATGGGCGACATGGTTCCGGAGGTCACCGTACCGATGACATTCCCCTCCGGATCGGCCAGTTCGTAACCGTGACGCGGAACACCCCGTTCCGTCATACGGAATCCGACCAGTTTCCGCTCCACGCCTTCGGCCTTCTGCCGTTCGAGAAATGCCCGATCGATGAAATCCTTGCCTTCCACGAATTTCGTAATCCATCCGAGACCGGCCTCAAGCGGCGAGGTCCCATCGTCGATGTCATTGCCATAGAGGCAGAATCCCTTCTCGAGACGAAGCGTATCGCGGGCTCCGAGACCGATATTCTTCAATCCGTACTCTTCGCCGGCCTTCCACAGCGCTTCCCACAACCGATCGGCATCTTCGTTGGCCACATAGATCTCGCAGCCACCCGAACCGGTATAACCGGTAGCCGAAAGAATGGCATCGCGAATGCCAGCCACCTCGGTCTTCATAAACGTATAGTAGGGCATCTCCTCCACGGGAACCGTACAGAGCTTCTGCACGATCTTCATTGCGAGCGGTCCCTGCACGGCAAGCTGACAAATCTCGTCCGACGCATTGTAAAGCTCCTTGCCGTGGCCCGTTCCCATACCGAACTTGGCACCCTCGGCACAGATATGGTTCCAGTCCTTCTCAATGTTGGCTGCATTGACCACGAGCAGATAGGTCTGTTCATCGATCCGGTAGACGAGAATGTCGTCTACAATACCGCCTCGGCCGTTCGGCATGCAGGAGTATTGCGCCTTGCCGTCGAACAGGGCTGCGACATTGTTCGAAGTGATGTGCTGCAGGAAGGGAAGGGCCTTGGGACCTTTGACCCAAATTTCGCCCATGTGGCTGACATCGAATACACCCGCACCGTTGCGGACGGTCATGTGCTCGTCATTGATTCCGGAGAACTCGATCGGCATGTTGTAACCGGCGAACTCCGCCATTTTGGCGCCATTAGCGATGTGGTACTTTGTAAAAGGTGTTGTTTTCATCTCTTTCTTTTATAGTGTTTCAGGTTGATTGCCATCACACACGCTGCACCCCCTTTACAAGAGGGAATTGCGGGTGTCGAAAAAAATCACAAGGATCTCATGATCCGACGGAAACAAGGGAGGCTATGCATCGTTCCGTTTGACGCCCATCCGCGGACAACGATGGAACTCTTTGGTCCGATCGAACAGATAGCGATAGGTGGTGTGCATCTTATGCTTGGTTGCACAGACGTAATTCTCCACCATTCGCATCATGACGGGATTGAAATCGCCGATCCAGGCCAGTTCGAGGCTCCGATAGGGGATTTTCCCCAATGCGACCTGTTTTTCGAACTCCCGAATAATACCGGCTTCGATACCCTTGCCGTGAAGCTCGGGAGTCACACCGAAAATGATTCCGAAAATACGATCGGCCTTGTGCGTGAACTTCAGCATAGCCAGCAAACGGAGCTTGTTGATCAGCCCGAAGCGACCATTGAACCGTCCGATCACCCGATTCAGGTCGGGCACCATGATAAAAAATCCGATCGGTTCGTCGTTGAAATAGGCAAAATAGATAAGCCGTTCGTCGATAATCGGCTTCAGGCTCTTCATCAGCTTCTGGGCATGCTCCCGGTCGAAAGGTTTCACGCCCGAGAACTGTGCCCATGCCTTGTTGTAGATCATCCGGAAATCTTCGGCCACCTGCTCCAGGTTACGAATATCGATGTGGGAGAAGCGATATCCCGGCGTCTCCTCGAGTCGCTTCACCCGCTGATAGACCGACTCCGAAAGCTCTCCCGTAGCGAGCCGTTTCAGGTAGGTGTGCTGGTTGAAATAGTTGCAAAACCCGTAATTCTCGAACAACTCCTTGTAATAGGGTGGATTGTAGGGATTCTGATAAAGCGGCTGGAACTCGAAGCCGGAGACCAGCAGCCCCCACCAGGAATCGCGATCGCCGAAATTGATCGGTCCGTCCATCGCCTCCATACCTTTCGACGCGAGCCACTCGCGCGATGCATCGAAAAGCAGATTGGCCAACTGTTGATCGTTCTCCGCCTCGAAAAAACCGCAACCACCCGTGGGCTGCTCCTCGAGTGAAGCCTGCTCCCGGTTATAGAAAGCGGCTATGCGCCCCCGCACAACGCCGTTCTCATCGCGTGCAATCCACCGGATGGCCTCGCCATCGACGAACTTCTCATTGGTTTTGGGATCGAACACGGCCTCTATGTCGCAATCGAGCGGACAAACCCAGTTTCGGCTGTCCCGATAGAGTCGTTTGGGCAGATCGAGGAATTCCCTCACTTGCGTCGGAGTGGTAACCTCTTCGAGCGTATATTGCATAAAGATGTCTGTTTTGATTTTAGCAATGGAACAAAGATACAAACTTTTTTCCTACATTTGTTCGTTTTGAACACCCTATTTAATCGAATTCCGACATACATGGAACAGACGAAAGAGGAAAGATCGCCCTTCTCGGCCATCGACTACCACCATCTGATGCAACGACGTATCCGCAAGATCCTGCTCATCTGCAGCAGCTACGACGGATTCATCCTCGAAGAGGACGGACGCATAGAGACCCGCATCATCCAGGAATACATCGACCTCAACCTGAGCAATCCGCCCTCTTTCAAACGGGTAAGCTCCACCGTGGAGGCGCTCGAAACGCTCGAAAAAGAGAGCGGATTCGACCTCGTCATCTCCATGTACAACGTGGGGCAACTCGACGTGTTCAGCTTTGCGAAGATCGCAAAAAACAAATATCCGCACATTCCTGTCGTATTGCTGGCCAACTTCTCGAAAGACATCGCCAAACGGCTCGAATCCCAGGACCGATCGGGAATCGACTACATTTTCTACTGGCACGGCAATGCCGACCTGATCATCGCCATCACCAAGACGATCGAGGACCGCATGAATGCCGACACGGATATCCTCGGTGTCGGCGTACAGTCGATCCTGCTGGTCGAGGACTCGATCCGCTACTACTCGACCTACCTGCCGGCCATCTACAAACTGGTCCTGCAACAGAATTCCGAATTCCTCAAGGACGCCCTCAACGAGCAGCAACAGATCCTGCGCAAACGGGCCCGCCCGAAGATCCTACTGGCCACGAATTATACGGAAGCCGTTGCCCTCTACGAAAAGTACAAGGAGAACATGCTCGGCGTGATCTCCGACGTGGGTTTCGTCATCAACAAGTTCGACAAAAGCGAGGATGAGAAACTCGACGCAGGAATCGACCTCTGCCGCCTGATCCGACGCGACAATCCCCACATGCCCTTCCTGTTTCAATCCTCCCAGGAGAGCATGCGTGCCGTGGCGAATCAGTTGAACGTCGGCTTCCTGCTGAAATATTCCAAAACGTTGCTGCTCGACCTCTCGGAATACATCTCCGAAGAGTTCGTTTTCGGCGACTTCGTCTTCAAGGATCTCCGCACGGGGGCCGTACTCTGCAAGGCGCGCGACCTGAGAGAGATGCAACAATGCATCTCGGAGGTTCCCGACGACGTGCTGCTCTACCACGCCTCCCGGAACCGCATCTCCAAATGGATGTTCTCTCGCGGTCTGTTCCCCATAGCTAACGACCTGCGTGCGGCTACGAGCTCCGACTTCTCCGATGTTCCCGCCATCCGAAGCTACATCGTGAACACCATCAACGAATATCGCCTTCAGGCAGGACAGGGAATCGTAGCGAAGTTCGATGCCGAATCGTACGACGACACCCTCTGGTTCGCACGCATCGGCGACGGTTCGCTCGGCGGCAAAGCCCGCGGACTGGCCTTTGCCAACAGCATGCTGCGGAAATACAAACTCTACGACAAATACCCCGGAGTCCGGGTAACGATCCCGCGCACGGTGGTGATCGCAACCGACTATTTCGACCAGTTCATCAAAATCAACGGACTGCAATACGTGATCAATTCCGACATCACGGACGAAGATGTGCTTTCGGAATTCGTCTCGTCGAGCCTGCCCGACAAATTGATCCAGGAGCTGCGTACCTACATCCGCTACGCCCGCGGACCGCTCGCCGTACGGTCGAGTTCGAAACTCGAAGACTCCTATTACCAACCCTTCGCCGGCATCTACTCCACCTACATGATCCCGCTCACCGACAACGAGGATCAGATGCTCCGTCTGCTCGGCAAAGCGATCAAAAGCGTCTATGCCTCGGTCTACTTCGCCGCCAGCCGTGCCTACATCGCCACCACACAGAACCTGCTGAGCGAGGAGAAGATGGCGGTCGTCATCCAGGAGGTGTGCGGTTCGGAAGACAACGGCTACTTTTTCCCCACCATATCCGGAACGGCCAGTTCGCTCAATTTCTACCCCCTGGGCGACGAAAAGCCGGAAGACGGCATCGTAAAAATGGGACTCGGACTCGGCAAACTGGTCGTCGACGGCGGACAGGTCCTCCGTTTCTCGCCCCGTTATCCGAAGAAGGTGCTCCAGCTCTCCACACCGGAATTGGCTCTGCGCGAAACACAACGCTACATGTACGCCCTGAACCTGAGACCCGAAGCGTTCAAAACCTCGATCGACGACGCCATAAATCTCGAGAAATTCGATATCAATGCCGCGCGGAATTTCCGCAACATGGATTACGCCGCCTCCACCTGGGACATGCAAAGCCAGCGAATCTCCGACAGCAACGACGGCGATGGACGAAAAATCATCACCTTCTCCCACATCCTCAAATACGACACATTCCCGCTTCCGGAAATCGTCTGCGACCTGCTGGAGATGGGTCAGAACGAGATGCGTTGTCCGGTGGAGTTGGAATTCGCCGTCAACCTCGATGTGCACTCCGGGCAGCAGAAAATATTCAATTTCCTGCAGATCCGACCGATCATCGAAACGGAAAAGAATCGGACGATCGACTGGAGCGGAGTGGACGTTTCGGATGCACTGATCTATGCCGAAAGTGCCCTCGGAGTGGGAGCCATGCCGGGCATTCGCGACATCATCTACGTAAAACTTTCCGATTTCGATCCCCGCAAAACGGAACAGATCGCCGAAGAGCTATCCCGTTTCAACGCCGAAATGCGTAACGAAAAAACGGGTTACGTCCTGGTAGGCCCCGGCCGTTGGGGATCGAGCGATCCATGGCTCGGCATTCCGGTTCGGTGGAACCACATCTCGGAAGCCAAAGTAATCGTGGAATGCGGTCTGGAGAATTTCCGCGTGGAGCCGAGTCAGGGAACGCACTTTTTTCAAAATCTCACGTCGCTCGGTGTCGGTTACATGACCATCAATCCGTTCATGAACGACGGCACATTCGATATCGAAACGCTCGATGCCATGCCGGCCTTCCAGGAGGGAACATTCCTGCGACGCGTCCGATTCGACGAACCGCTCTACGTCTTCATCGACGGCCAAAACAACAAAGGAATCGTAAAAAAATAGGCAAGTCGGATAACAATTTTAAATTTAAATTGCTATCTTTAGCAAAGATTTAAAACCTGACACACCTAAAACAATAACGATTATGAATGTCAATCAATTAATGGCAGACCTGGAACGCCGGCACCCCGGCGAGAAAGAGTACCTGCAAGCCGTTCGCGAAGTGTTGATGACCGTGGAAGAGACCTACAACCGTCACCCGGAATTCGAAGCGAACAAAATCGCGGAACGGATCGTAGAACCCGATCGTATCTTCACGTTCAAAGTGGTCTGGGTCGATGACAAGGGAACCCCACAGGTCAACACCGGCTATCGCATCCAGTTCAATAACGCCATCGGCCCCTACAAAGGGGGACTGAGATTCCACTCCAGCGTCAACCTGTCGATCCTGAAATTCCTCGGATTCGAACAGATCTTCAAAAATGCCCTTACCACACTGCCCATGGGCGGTGCAAAGGGCGGTTCGGACTTCAACCCGAAAGGAAAGTCCGACCGCGAGATCATGCGTTTCTGCCAGGCATTCATGACCGAACTGTGGCGACACATCGGCCCCGAAACCGACGTACCGGCAGGTGACATCGGCGTTGGCGGACGGGAGATTGGATTCCTCTACGGCATGTACCGCAAACTGGCTCAGGAAAATACGGGCGTGCTGACAGGGAAGGGGATGACCTACGGAGGATCCCTCATCCGTCCGGAAGCAACCGGATTCGGAGCGGTCTATTTCCTTCGCCAGATGCTCGAACGGGCCGGCATGCAACTCAAAGGACAGGTGATCGCCATCTCCGGCTTCGGTAATGTTGCCTGGGGCGCTGCAACCAAAGCCACCGAACTGGGAGCCAAAGTCGTCACAATCTCCGGACCCGACGGCTACATCTACGACGCCGAAGGACTTACGCCTGAAAAAATCGCCTACATGCTGGAGCTGCGCGCCTCCAACAACGATGTCGTGGAGCCTTTCGCCGAAAAGTTCCCGGGCGCCAAATTCATCGCCGGCAAAAAACCCTGGGAGGTTAAGGTCGATATCGCCATGCCCTGTGCAACCCAAAACGAACTCAACGGCGAAGATGCCAAACAGCTGCTTGCCAACGGCGTGAAAATCGTCGCCGAAGTCTCCAACATGGGTTGTACGCCGGAAGCCATCGATGCCTTCATCGCGGCCAAGATCCCGTACGGACCGGGCAAGGCGGTCAATGCCGGAGGCGTAGCGACCTCCGGACTCGAAATGTCGCAAAACTCCATGAAGATGAACTGGACCGCGGAAGAGGTCGATGCCAAACTGCACCAGATCATGTCCTCGATCCACCATGCATGCCTCGAATACGGCACGGAAGGCGACTACGTAAACTACATGAAAGGCGCCAACATCGCAGGATTCATGAAAGTGGCCAAGAGCATGGTCGAACAGGGCATTATCTGATCGCACGACCAAACAGGCCCGACGTTATAGGGAGCGCCTTTACAAAGATGCAACAGTCTAAGAGATTGGACTGTTGCATCTTTTATTAAATAGGACAAAGTAATGAAAAGGCAACGGTTTTATTTCCCGTTGCTGCGTTGGTATTCATAACTTCAAATAAACTGATTCGAAAATCGATAATATCGTACATTGGCAATACCCCTTCAATGAGTGTTTATTTGTTCGCGAATTATTTTCCACCTTTACAATATTTTGTGCAGCAATGCACTTGACAGACATACTGAAAGTGTTTTCGCACTGTTCTTACATGAAAATGTGGAAGTTTTCTAAAGAGAAAGGATGGACGAACAGCACTCTTTCTTGTTTAGAATATGGCAGGAGGACACGTTCTGTGTTCTTATACCCCATATCTATTTCAGATGTGGGGTATTGCGTCGTTTATTTTCTTTTAGGTTATTCCACAACCGTCATGTAGATAAACGAAATCAGCTCCAGGCTTGAACCAAAATACAGTTTATACCAATCTAATATATAGCTATTAATATATTGCTTTGCAGTAACTTTGTTACCACTAAGTTCCCGTTTCTTTCCGGTTTTTCAAAATAATCATAGTCATCACAGCAAAGATTTGTTATTGTTTAAATTGATGATTCCATTGAAATATCAAAATGGAATTTATTTCTTATTGCTTTGCGCATTTATTATCGCAAAATTCAATGTATTTTTGTAGCAAAACTCAGAGAGTCATAAAGTTGAATAGAATTAAAGCAGCATCAAACATAGACCAAAACTTGCTACTACGCATTCGTCAATAGCTTTATGACAAGCAAAGAACTATGACGAAGAACTGAAAATAGACATTGCCAATAATACAAGGAGAAGATTATAAATAATAAGGTTGAATATGAAAACTATAAAGATTATATTACTACTGTTCTGTATCATTTTAGGACTCAATACTAAAGCACAAACAGTAAGTTATACTTATAAAGCACTTGCAGCTGAAGGTTGTAGCATGGAATATAGTGTGGCAAAGCAAGACACCATATATTCGATAGTAACCACAGTGCGTTCAGACAGGATGAATTTCCTCACTGAACCAACAATGAAAGTTAGGACATTTACAGGCAAATATCTTGAACTACGAGGTAGAGTGATTGGCAATGGAAGTCAATCCGCAGGTATTATAAGTGGGAATATTGTAATACCCGTTCCAATAATAAGTTCTACTGCACAATTTAAGATTACTCCACAGCAACTTGAAATCTTGAATGAAGGTGTGGAGAAAATTCATTTATCTATGACACCTATGAATCACGAACGTACCTTCAAAAAAGATAAGATAGGGAAGAAACTATATCAGTTCTATCTGAAAGAAAAACAAAAAGACGAAAATTTCTAAATCAGATAGAATAAGATCCGCTTTTGAATGCCGCTTAGCCCCGAAACCTCATACACGCCAAACAATCGTGCGATTTGGCTCTGAGTCATCCAGACCTTACCATCGACCAGTCGGCCCAGAATCGTACAGTACTGCGATAACGATTGGAGAACGCCACTCTTCTCGAAATTTGCCTTCTCCTGCAACTGAGCCGCTCACTTATTTCCGGAACATTCCCATAAAAACACGATCATCGTGCTTTTATACGCTATTGCGCCTGTCCTGGGCAGGGTCCAGGTCTATAAATTGAAAACGGGGAGAGCGCTTTTTCTCCCCGTTTTTTATGCGACATCCTTCCCAATGCGTCGACCCGGACCATTCCGGATTCTCTGCCAGGCAACCCAATCAATCCGACAGACCCGGCAGGAGAGTCCGTCTGTCTGATCAGGCGTCTCGCTGTCCGAAGCAATCGCGACAAACACTCCGCGGCACGGCATCGGGCTTCGCAAGCATCTTTTCTATCCCCGACGGATAAGACATGATGGAAAAATTGGGGAAACGGCGCTTGAATTTGGTCGAGTCGAACAGACAATCGCAGGCGTAACGGGGCAACAACTCACGCAGTTCCCGTTGTCGCTTGCTCTTCAAGGCCTTCCACCACAGCTGTCCTCGGCTCAATACACGATAGGGGAGTGGCCGACCAACCACCTCCGACGCTCGTGACATGATCTGCGCGTAGGTCAATCGGGCATCGTCGCAGGGCAGATGCCACGTCTGACCATAAGCATCCGGTGTATTTCCTATCAGGGCCGTAGCCCGAGCCGCATCGGGTGTCCAGATCAACGTGCGAAGCGTGTGATCGCTCAACAGAATCTCCGACTCGGCTCTGCGTTTTATTCTACTGAATACCAAAGAGTTGGTTATACTTTTCGTCAGGCCCGGCCCATAAAATTCCGGAGCGCGACAGATGACTGCCTCGATACGCCCCCGATCCATCTCGGCCAACAACATCTCGGCCATCTTGGCCCGTATCGCGCCTTTCTTACCAACCGGCGCAAAAGCAGTTCTCTCCGTCTGCAGCCGATCGTCTTGCGGATACATGTAGGTGTTATCGAAAAAGACCAATTTTACATCATACCGTTCGCATGCACCGATCACATTCTTCATGATGACTGGAAAGCATTGCCGCCACACTTTTGTCTCCATCGGCAATCCGACAGTCAAATAGGCGATATCGCTTCCACGAATCGCCTCAAAAGTTTCGGCCGCATTCATCAAATCGGCCGCAAAAAGCCGATCCGACTCCTGCACGTTTCGCGGATGCCGACCAACCAATCGTATCTCGGAGGTGTAATGTTTGTGCAACTCTCTGGCAAGTTCCACGGCAATCTGTCCGCCTGCGCCCAAAATCGTCTGCATGGTCTCTCTGTTTTCAGCGTGCAGCACTCAAAAGTCCTGCCATACAAAGAATAAAAAAGCCCCGCAAAAACGGGGCTTCGGGTATTTGTTGATCGATCGGCCCTCTTAAATAAGACCTTTCTCCTTCTTCTCAGAGATGATGCGGAGCATGTCGGTCGTCATCAACTTGAGATCCCACGCCGGCTTCCAACCCCATTCCTCACGCGCACAGGTATCATCGAGTCGGTTCGGCCAGCTCTCGGCAATTGCCTCCTTGACCGGATCCACGTTATAATCCATCGTGAAGGAGGGCATCTGCTCCTTGATGGCGGCATAGATGATCTCCGGCGAGAAGCTCATCGAAGCGATGTTAAAGCTGTTACGATGGATCAACCGCGAAGGATCGGCCTCCATCAACTCCACGCACGCCTTCAATGCGTCGGGCATGTAGATCATGTCCATGAAGACATCGTGGGAGATCGGACAGGTGAACCGACCGTTCTTGACCGCCTCGTAGTAGATCTCTACGGCGTAATCGGTCGTACCGCCACCCGGCAACGTAACATTCGAAATGATTCCGGGGAAACGCACGCTACGCGTATCGACTCCGAAACGGGTATGATAATAGTCGCTCAACAACTCTCCTGTCACCTTGCAAACGCCGTAAACCGTCGTAGGACGCATGATCGTATCCTGCGGCGTACCGTCTTTCGGCGAGTTGGGACCGAACGCACCGATCGAACTCGGGGTGAAAAGTGCGCATCCGAACCGACGGGCTATCTCCAGCGAGTTGATGAGAGCACCGATATTGATCTCCCAGGCCCGATTGGGATCTTTCTCGCCCGTTGCCGAAAGCAATGCGACAAGGTTGAAAATGGCATCGATGCGATACTTTGAAACGATCGCGGCATAGGCCGGTACGTCCAGTGCATTGAGCACCTCGAAAGGACCCGTTTCGGAAAGTGCCTTGCACTCCCGCACGTCCGCAGCTACGACATTGGTATCGCCGTAAATATTTCTCAGGTATACAGTCAGTTCCGAACCGATCTGACCACCTGCGCCCACAATAAGAATTCTTTTCATAACTTCACAGAGAGCAATTTTTATTACAAGGTTAGGGACTGAAAAACATACTCTCTTCAGCCGCGCAAATATAGTTATTTTCAGAATATCTTATACAGGTATTTGCACAATTCGAAAATGTTTCCTACTTTTGGGCCACCAAACAGGAAAAATGCTGTTGTAGCTCAGTGGTAGAGCACTTCCTTGGTAAGGAAGAGGTCACGAGTTCAAGCCTCGTCAACAGCTCTCTGGATCAAGAGGTTATCGGCAACGACAACCTCTTTTTTTGCGCTGTTCCGAAGACGATAAAAGAGCGGCATGATCGCAGTAAACCGAACGTGCATTTTCGTCAATCTCTCTGTTCGCAACGAGAAACGCCGATCAACATCCTCGAGCACAAATTCCGCACATCTTACGCCTGAATACGGCATAAGTTTTTTATAAATTTGTGCTGACAACGAATGACGGGACCATGATAAGTAATCTTTTATCCAAATATGTGTGGTTAGCCGAAACGATCTACTCGGCCAACGGGATCACGTTTGCAGAGATAAATCAAAAATGGTTGGACAATGACTTGAGCGAAGGCATTAACTTGTCAAAACGGACTTTCCAGAAATGGAAAATAGCCATTGAAGAGCTCTTCGGTCTTATCATCGACTGCGAACGGAAAAACGGATACAGGTTCGTCATTCGCAATAAAGAGGATCTGCATCCGGACAACTTGACGGGATGGCTATTCAGGACACTGACCCTAAGCTCCAAATTGGAACGGTATAAATCGCTCGGCAGCTACATCCTGTTGGAGGATATCTTCGTAAAAGAAGATCTGCTGACAACGATTCTGGAAGCCATCCGAAACAATACGACTCTTCTGATCACCTACAAAAGTTTTTACCGGGACGAAGCGACCTCGTTTGAAGTCGAGCCCTATTGCCTGAAAATATTTCAGCAACGCTGGTACCTCATCGCAAAAAGCAGCGGGTTCGAGACTCCGAGAATCTATGCATTGGACCGAATAGTGCATTTGCAGCCCACAGGCAATCCGTTCACCTACCCGAAAGACTTTTCGCCGGCCCGATTCTTCGCTTCATCTTACGGAGTGATCGTCGACGAAACGATCGAAGCCGAAAACATAGAACTAAAAATCGGCGCATCGCAGGTGCCCTATCTGCGTTCTCTGCCACTTCACCACTCCCAACAGGAGGTAGAACAAACGGAAAAATACACGATCTTTCGATTGCGGATGGCTCCGACCTTCGACTTCGAACAGCAAATTCTCAGCCTGGGAGAATATGTCGAGGTGCTTTCGCCGCTTTGGTTCCGAGAACGCATGGTGCACAGAATTGAAAAAATGATGAAACAATACAAATAACATTATCTTATTTTTAACTTTTATAAACTTTTACAATTATGGCACTCTGGAAAATCAGAGCAAAGCGCAAATTCAACAGCGGAGCAGTCGCTTTTGAACCCGGAATGGAAATCGACTTCGTATTGGCCGCAGGAGCCACTACACCCTGGGCCCAACTCGCTCACCGCCAGGCAATCGCCGAGGCTTTCATCAACAAATACGGATTGAAATGTTCCGTGGAGAAGTTCGTGCAACAGATCAACAACGTCAACTTCGATTACCAACTCATTCATAAATAGCGATTTCCATGAGCATCCACGAACAAGAAAACATTCTATGGGATGCGTGGTGCGACAGCTATCCCGCAACAGTCCGTGATCTTTTTGTCATGGACGGACTGTGCTGCAATGGAGAGTTATGCAACGACAACTGGAATTCCGAGCCGGGTAATGAGGAGGAGCTGTGGGCAAATGCCAAAAGGAAGATCGTATTCCTGATGAAAGATCCCAACAGCAACCCCGGTGAAGATTACAGGAGGTGGGGCTGGCGAGCCATTACGGCAAAATTTTTCAAAGTGATTTTCAACTGGCTGCAGGGCCTGAGCGAAATAACTCCGACCTACACGCCATTGTTGGAGGAGCGTTCATACCTCGATCCTGCCAACCAAGTGGTTTTGAAATATCCGTTGGCCATAGTCAATGTGAAAAAAATATCGGGAAGCTCTTCCGTGCACAACAACACGGTCTATGATTATGCTGAACGGGACGCCGCATTTCTCCGGAAACAGGTACGAGATATTTTGCAGCCCAACATCGTCGTTTGCGGAGGAGGCTCAGGCTCGATTCTGGATATTGTCCAAAAATACATTTATCCGGAATTCGAGGATCGGCTGGAAAAAGTAAACAACTGGTGCTATTATCTGAGCGAACCCGAATTGTTGCTGATCAACAGCTGGCATCCCTCTGCCAGAATCTCGGACGCCGAAAAAATAGACGACATGATGCGTAATGTCGCCGATCTGATCCGCAAAAAGAGTCCCAAGCTTTTCAAATAGGCTTCAACGTTTCCGTATTGAGTCCGTATTGAAAAAGAGGCTGGTCGTATGCTGATTCGAGGATACGACCAGCCTCTTTTTTTACCAAATTTTTCTCAATACGCAGGATCCTCCCTCAGGGAATCTCTCCGATCGGCGACCTTGACCGGAAGCGCGTTCTTCTCGCCTCTGCTGCCATGAATTTTTGCCTGTATAATCCTCTCCAACCGTACCGGTTCCCTGTCAACACGCCACCCAATTCCCAACAGGAAACAACTCGCGACAAATTTTGACGACAACGCTGCATCTGTCTCGGCCGAGCCTCCCAATATCAAAAAAATTTTACTTTTCCGTTTGTTTCCGTATCTTTGAGTGACATATTTTGGAAACACGGAAAGTGTTGCTTATTCTCGTCGAACGAACGTAGGAAATTCGCAAAAGGTGGAGAATGGCAGACATCTTGCCGCGTCGTATCCATACCTCTTTATGGATAGGCGTGGGGCTGTTGCTTATTTACACCTTGGGTATCCTACGACCTGTTTGACAAAATAAGTACCGGCACCACGCTTTCTTTCTATTCGAACCCATCAAAATAAACCGTCGCTGAGGGCCGGAGCGGCAACCTAAACTTATTACAGCAATGAAAAAGTTACTTTTCGTGTTGGCGGCCCTGCTGATCGTCTCGGGTGCCTTTGCTCAAAACAAAACGGCTTATCTGGATCTCTACCAACGGGGCGGAGCCCAACGCCTGAAAACAACCCTCATGTACAACAACACGCCGGTCCAACTCGGCCGAAGAAACCTCGCGGAGGTGCTCAACATGTTGTCGGATCTGGGATGGGAGATAGACCGGATGTACCACATAAGACGGTCTCTCAAATGGCCTGTTACCCGACACAAATACCACATCATTCTGAGAAAAGAGTACCAAGCGGGCGAAAATCCCTTCACGGGGCTTTCTCCTGCCGAGATTGCAAAAAAAATGTACAGCTCCTCTTTCCTCTCCCAAGCAACCACCTCGATCGACAACTCGGCACTCTGTCAACATACAGATTTGGCCGAGGTGCACAGCCCTGAAAAGGAGGTCAACATCGGACGATAAGTACATACACAGGATTCGGCAGGCGGTCTCGACAGCCCGCCTGCCTGATCAATAACGCTTTATAAATAAAACACAAAAAGACATCGCGACAAAGAGAGGGGCAGGGGAGAACTCCCTACCTGACGGCAAAAGCCATACAGGAAAATTCTTCAACGACTGCAGGCTGCTACACCCATTTTGCATCTTTTTTTCTATCTTTACCAGCAGAGCGGCACCGGAAACGTCCGCCGCCTATTTGTCAACGCCCATACATCAAAAATGGTTAGAAACTTTCGATTGGATCTTCTGCGTGTTTTGGCCTGTTATTTAGTGATTCAACAACACGCCAGCGAATTCTTCTACATCGGACCCGAAAGCACCGTGATTTCCGGAACGGATACGTTCTGGATCGGCATCATCACCAGCATAGCACGCATATCGGTTCCTTTGTTCGTCATGATCTCAGGCTTTTTGCTCCTCCCGATGAAGGGCACAAGCCACGACTTCTTCCAAAAAAGATTCACCCGAATCCTCTACCCATTCCTCGTATGGTGCATTCTCTATGTCCTCTATTACATGGTCTCACGCGGAGACAGCTGGAGCGAAGCCCTGACGAACATTCTCCACATTCCGGTCAATTTCGGTGTGGAAATAGGCCATTTGTGGTACATCTACATGTTGATCGGCCTCTATCTGATCATCCCGGTGATCTCTCCCTGGTTGGCAGGTTGTTCCAAAAGAGAACTCCAGGGCTACCTGATCCTGTGGAGTCTCACAACGCTGTTGCCCTATATCCACACACTCTATCCCCAGATCTGGGGCGAATGCTATTGGAATCCCACTCCGGCTTTTTACTATTTCAGCGGATTCGTAGGCTACCTTCTATTGGGCTTTTATATCAAAAAATACGGAGCTCTTCCCGTGTTTCCGGCACTGCTCCTGACCGCAATCGGATATGCCATAACCACCACGACATTCTCTCTCCGCATAGATGCCGTCCCCACAGTTCCCGAACTGGAACTCAGCTGGGGCTTCTGTACAATCAACGTAGCCATGATGTCTTACGGAATTTTCTCGATAATCATGCACATCCCGGCCAAAGGAACGGGTAAAATCGGACGACTGGTGCAAGACATCTCCCTGCAAAGTTACGGCATCTACCTGGCCCATATCATGGTGCTGAATGTCTTCTACAACCTGCTGCACCCCCTATTTCCGAGTGCACTCCTATCGGTGCCCGTCATTGCGCTATGCACGTTCATTTCCGTGTACCTATTGGTCAAACTGCTCTCTTTCCTCCCGAAAAGCAAATACTGGCTGGGGTAAAAGACGACACCTCACACAACACGGCCTCAACACCAAACAATCCGACAAACCCTTTATCCCGGACCTAATCCCTTTTTACGAAAAGCGATTCCGACGCTGGAATATAGTTTGCAGCACCCTACCTGTCGCAAGTGAGCCCGTAACAGATCCTTTTCGCTCCGATGACGCAACTACGCCTAAACAAAGCAAAAATTCGTTCCTCCGGATGGCATTCGTTTTGCCTGAACGACAGCAAAACAGGATCAATCGAATGGGAGATTTCAGGGAACGCATACGCGAAAGCCGCGCCTACAAATGGTGCATCCTTAGCCTGATCATGCTCGGAACGTTTATGGCGGTGCTCGATGTGACCGTTGTCAATGTCGGATTGCCGACCATCATGTCCTCTTTCCACATCGGTATCTCATCGGCCGAATGGGTCATCACCGCCTACATGATCACCATGACCATCATGCTTCCGTCCGCCGGATGGATCGCCGACCGATTCGGAAACAAACGGATCTACATCATCGGATTGATTCTCTTTACGCTCGGCTCCTTTCTCTGCGGTCGGGCAACCGATGACCTTTTCCTCATCGCCTCACGCGCACTCCAGGGGGTAGGCAGCGGAATCATCCAATCGCTCGGACTGGCCATCGTGACGCGCGAATTTCCGGTCGAACAACGGGGAGTGGCCCTCGGCCTGTGGTCGACCGCCGCAGCCGCCTCCATCTCATTCGGACCGCTTATCGGCGGCTATCTGGTCGACGACTACAGCTGGCACCTGATTTTCGACGTCAACGTACCGATCGGCATCGCTGCCGTTCTGCTTGCAATCTTCATTCAGAAAGAGTGGAAAAAACCGACCAGAGAGCCTTTCGACTGGCGAGGATTCCTCTGTGCCGCACTCTTCATGCCGCTCACCATCTACGCTCTCGCTCGCGGCAACTCGCCCAACAACCCCGACGGATGGAGCGCTCCGGAGGTCATCGGCTGTTTCGCCACCGGGGCCGTCGCATTCGCCGCATTTCTCTTTTTCGAACTGCACAACCCCTTTCCGATGCTCGACATCCGTCTCTTGCGCGATCGCCACTTCGGCACCTCCATGGCCGTTCTTGCGATCTTCGGCATCGGCATGCTCGGCGGAACCTACCTGCTTCCGCTCTACATGCAGAAAAGTTTGAACTACTCCGCCATCATGGCCGGCAGCGTCTTCCTTCCCGTGGGACTCATTCAGGGAACATTGGCCGCGCTGGCCGGATACCTGACCCGTTACCTGAAGACACTTCCGATGATCTTCGCCGGCATACTGTTCATGTCGCTCAGTTTCTACCTGGCCAGCCACTTCTCGACCGACACCCCGCACCAACAAATCATGCTCGTCCTCTACCTGCGAGGATTGGGCATGGGACTGACCTTCGCCCCGCTCAACCTCTTCTCCCTCCGCAACCTCAAGCAAGAGGAGATGGCCGGTGCCGCCGGTATCTCGAACAGCATCAAACAGCTCTCCGGCAGCCTGGGAATCGCTCTTCTGACCGCCATCATGACGGCCCGAACGACCGTGTACGCCTCCGCGAAAGGACTCTCCCCGCGACAGATTTTCACCCAAGGAATAACCGACGACTTCTTCATCGTCGCCCTTATTTCGCTCTGTTCGCTGTTACCCTTCCTTATCCTGCTTCTCTCCAAGAAAAAACCGCTACCAAGCGCTACGGCCGCATCCGCAGGCGATCACCCGACAAACGGGCCCGATCGATAACCGCCTCGTCGATAAAAAAGAAGAACCGAAAAGAGCGGCATCATGCCCTTCTGCATGATGCCGCTCTTTTCGATCGAGGCTTCCACGAGCCTGTACTCCACCTTATATATAAAGGGACTAAACGAGCTTCAGTTCCTGTTTGATCCGCTCGATCTTTTCATCGAGCTGCTTCTCCACGCGATCGAAATCGGCCACGTCGGCAAGCGGAGCCTTCACACCGAAATAGTATTTGATCTTCGGCTCGGTACCGGAAGGACGCACCGATACCTTCGTTCCGTCTTCCGTATAGAACTGCAGCACGTTGGAACGATCCTGCACGATCGGCGAACGTCGACCGCTGGCCGGATCGATCGTCTCCAGGGATTGAAAATCGTTGATCTTCACCACCGGAGAGCCCAAAATGGTCCGAGGCGGATTGGAACGATAGTCGGCCATCATGCGCTGAATCTCCTCCTGACCCTCTTTGCCCTTCCGAACGACAGAAACAAGTCCCTCCTTGTAAAAACCATACTCGACATAGAGTTGCTTGAGCCAATCGTAGAGGGTCAACCCCTTGCTCTTGGCCCATGCGGCGGCCTCGGCAGCCAACGAGCAGGCACTCACACCATCCTTGTCGCGCACGAAATCGCCCGCGAGGAAACCGAAGCTCTCCTCTCCGCCTCCGATATAGACCTCTTTGCCCTCCTTTTCGCGAATCACCTTGGCGATATACTTGAATCCGGTGAGGCATTCGTAGCATTTCACCCCGTAACTCTCGGCAATGAGCGGGATCATCTCCGATGTTACGATGGTCTTGACGATAAACTCCTTGCCGGTGATCTTTCCCCGTTCTTTCCAACCGGCGAGCATGTAACTGGAGAGCAATACGCAGGTCTGGTTGCCATTCAGCAATACGTAACTTCCGTCGTGGTCGCGTATGCCGATGGCGATCCGATCGGAATCGGGATCGGTAGCGAGTACCAACTCCGCATCGATTCGTTTCGCCAGATCGAGCGCCATCTTCATGGCACTGCGCTCCTCGGGGTTGGGGGAGACCACCGTCGGGAAACTTCCGTCGAGAACGCTCTGCTCGGGCACCACCGTGACGTTCGTGAACCCGAACTTTTTAAGCGAGGCCGGAACCAGACGGACCCCGGCACCGTGCAGCGGCGTATAGACGATCTTCATGTCGTGGAACTGTTTCACCGCCTCCGGAGCGAGCGCCAAAGAGTGAATCTTCTCCAGGTAGCGCTCGTCGAACGACTCGTCGAGCAGCACGATGTTTTCGGGATGCTCGCCGCTGCGTACCTGATCCACCTCGGTGATCTTCTCCACCTCGGCGATAATGTTTTTGTCGTGCGGTGCGGTGACCTGCGAACCATCCGTCCAATAGGCCTTGTAGCCGTTGTACTCCTTGGGGTTGTGCGAGGCGGTAATCACCACGCCGCTCTGACAACCCAACTCACGGATGGCAAAACTCAGCTCGGGGGTGGGGCGGAGCGAATCGAACAGGAACACCTTGATTCCGTTCGAAGCAAAGATATCCGCCACACGCTCGGCGAATTTGCGGCTGTTGTTCCGGCTGTCGTGACCGACGGCCACCTTGATCTCCTGGCCGGCAAAATTCTTTTTCAGGTAGTTGGCAAGCCCCTGCGTTGCGGCACCCACCGTGTAGATGTTCATGCGATTGGTTCCCGCGCCCATGATTCCGCGCAGGCCGCCCGTACCGAATTCGAGGTCCTTATAAAAAGCCTCCGTCAGCTCCTTCGGATCGTTCTCCAGCATGCTCCGGACCTCCTTTTTCGTCTCTTCGTCGTAGTTTCCGTCCAGCCATTTCTGGGCTTTCATACGGACCTGTTTTTCCAAATCTTGACTCATAATCGATATCAATTAAATTTATAATTTTCTTCCTTTCGCAACGAAAATTTCTATATACAAATATAACAAAATTTTTATGAAATCAGTAAATCAAACGATTAAATCGACCCCCTTCCAAAAGCGTTGTTTTTCTATATAAATATAAAATTAAATCGCAACACGACCCGCTGTTTTTTTTTAACATTTTTCTCCGCACCTTTGCTCTACTCAAAAAAACACCCAATCACAATGTTGGTTAACTCTCAGACATATAGCGATATGTGGCAAACCTGCTTGGCCCTTATCAAGGAGCACACCTCCGAAGACGAGTTCGTCAAGTGGTTCAAGCCGATCGTACCGCTCGACTTCGACGGCACCACACTTCGCCTGAGAGTCCCGAACGAAAGTTACGTCTATCACATCGAAAAAAACTACATCCCCTTCCTGCGTCCCGTCATCCAAAAATATTTCGGAATGAAGACGCGGTTGCGGTATGCAGTACCCAAATCGGATCCCGTTGCGGCTCCGACCGAATCGTTGGACATGACGACCATCACCCGGTTCGCCGAACAAACCAACACCGCAAATATAAAGAATCCGTTCATCATTCCCGGCATCAAACGAATCGTGATCGATCCGCAACTCAACCCGGCGTACACATTCGAAAACTTCATCGAGGGCGACTGCAACCGTCTGGTCCGTTCTACCGGGATCTCCGTTGCGCTCAACCCCGGGAAAACCCCGTTCAATCCCCTCTATATCTACGGCGCATCGGGATTGGGAAAGACCCACGTCGCACAGGCCGTCGGCATGGAGGTGAAACAGCGTTTCCCCAACCTGCAGGTGCTCTACGTGTCGATGAACAAATTCCAAGCCCAATACACCACAGCGGTATTGAATAAAGAGGTGAACGATTTCATCCACTTCTACCAGATGATCGACGTGCTGATCATCGACGACATCCAGGAGCTCTCCGGGAAACCCTCTACGCAAAACGCCTTCTTCAACATATTCAACCACCTGCAGCTGGCCGGCAAACAACTGATCCTCACCTCGGACAAGCCGCCCGTAGAGTTGAAAGACATCGAACAGAGGCTGCTCACCCGTTTCAAATGGGGACTCTCCGCAAAACTCGAGACACCCGATTACGAGACGAAAGTCAAGATCATACGCAGCAAGATCGAACGGCTCAACGTCGAGATTCCCGAAGAGGTCGTAGCCTATTTGGCCGAAAATATCCAGGCCAACATCCGGGAGATCGAAGGAGCCCTCGCTTCGCTGGTCGCCAATGCACAGTTCCTGGGCAAACGAATCACCGTATCGTTGGCCAAAGAGATCCTGAAGGTCTACGTACAGTTCCACCAGAAGGAGATCACCATCGACCTCATCAAACAGGTGGTGTGCGAAACTTTGGGCATCGACACCGAAAGTTTCAACTCCACCCGTCGCACACGGGAAATCGCTCAGGCACGACAGATCGCCATGTACCTGGCCAAGAAACATACGAAATCGCCCCTCACAGCCATCGGAGCGGCCATCGGAGGGAAGAACCATGCAACCGTGCTGCACTCGTGCAAACAGATCTCCAACCTGATGGAGACCGACCGCAAGTTCCGCAACCAGATGGAAGAGATCGAACGCAGCATCCTCTCGAAGTAGAGGAAGAAGGGGGCAGAGAGAGAGTGTGTGTGTAAATGAGGGAGTGAGACAGAGACAGAGAAAAGAAAGAGATAGGAACAACACCCCTTAGAGACAACACCTCTTAAATTTTAAAGCAAAAGGGGAGAGGGAAAAGACAATATCTCCTCGAAACAGAACAGAAGGGTAGAAACAAGATCCAGAGAAAAACCTCAAAGGGCTCCTCACGCAACGAGGAGCCCTTTTTACTGTCTTTTCCCCACCTTCCCGCTCATTCGACCTCCGCATGAAATTCCACACAAAACCGACCAGCGAGCTAACCCTCATGCGCACAATCCACAGAGACACGCCCTATCATCCTAATGACACACGAAAACCAGGAATCCCCGTTTTAACAGCTATCCTCTCTCGGTGAAGCCTTTGCCTCCAACCGACGAAAAAAATCGGCTGCAACTCTTTCCCGTCTCACGGGAAATTCCTATCTTTACGAGAAGTTTTTTCGACACGAATTATGACTCCTCTCAAACCGGGCGACAAAGCCCCCGATTTCTCGGCTCCCGATCAGGACGGCCGCATCGTGACGCTCTCCTCGCTGAAAGGACGACGCGTGATTCTCTATTTCTACCCGAAAGACAACACCTCTGGCTGCACGCTCGAGGCGCAAAACCTGCGGGACGGCAAGGCCCGCCTCGCCGAAATGGGATTCGAGATCATCGGCGTGAGTCCCGACAGCGAAAAATCGCATCAGGGATTCATCTGCAAACACGGTCTGAATTTCACGCTGCTGGCCGACACCGACAAAAAAGTGGCTGAAAGCTACGGCGTGTGGGGAGAGAAAAAACTCTACGGCCGCACCTACATGGGAATCTTCCGGACTACCTTCGTGATCGACCCGGAAGGGAAAATCGAAAAAGTTTTCACGAAAGTCGACACCAAAAACCATTGGCAACAAATCGTCGACTCCTACAAAGCATAATCCAAACACAAGCAGACGACATCTATGGCAACTCCCGTAAATCAAGACAAGCTCAAAGTATTGAATGCGGTCATGGAGAAGATCGAAAAAGATTTCGGCAAAGGCTCCATCATGCGCATGAACAGCAGCGCCATCGAAGAGGTGGCGGTTATTCCCTCGGGCTCCATCACGCTCGACATGGCATTGGGCGTAGGCGGCTATCCGAAAGGCCGCGTGGTGGAGATCTTCGGCCCGGAATCCTCCGGTAAGACGACCCTGGCCATCCATGCAATCGCCGAGGCTCAAAAAGCCGGTGGCATTGCCGCTTTCATCGATGCGGAACACGCTTTCGACAGCTTCTATGCCCAGAAACTGGGTGTGGATGTCGACAACCTCCTCATCTCCCAGCCCGACAACGGCGAACAGGCCCTGGAAATCGCCGACAGCCTCATCCGGTCGAGTGCCATCGACATCATCGTGATCGACTCCGTGGCAGCCCTGACCCCGAAATCGGAGATCGAAGGCGAAATGGGCGAGTCGAAGATGGGTCTGCAGGCCCGACTCATGTCGCAGGCCCTCCGCAAACTGACCGCCAGCATTGCAAAAACGAAAACCGTATGCATTTTCATCAACCAGTTGCGCGACAAGATAGGTATCGTCTACGGCAATCCGGAGACCACGACCGGCGGTAATGCCCTGAAATTCTACGCCAGCGTACGCATCGACATCCGCAAGGCATCGAGCATCAAAGACGGCGAAGAACAACTCGGCGCCCGTGCCAAAGTAAAAGTGGTGAAAAACAAGGTTGCACCCCCTTTCCGTCGGGCCGAATTCGACATCATGTACGGAGAAGGCATCTCCAAAATCGGCGAAATCATCGACCTGGGAGTGGATTACGGTGTGATCAAGAAAAGCGGCTCCTGGTTCTCCTACAAAGACCAAAAGCTCGGACAAGGGCGCGACGCAGTGAAAGAGCTTCTCTCCAAAGAGACCGAATTGCAATCGCAAATCGAGGCAGAGGTACGAGAGGCCCTGAAAGCGGCTAAAAACAGTTAAAGCGAGCCTTCTTTCCCGCTATGGAATATACCGCCGAGGACGAAATCCTGATCACCGAAAGTTTCGACGACCTGCTCGTCAGTTGCGAAAAGATCTGCAAAAGCGAGGAGGACTGGGAGATCATCAAACGCGCCTTCACCCTGGCCAAGGAGGCGCACAAAGGTGTGCGGAGACGTTCGGGTGAACCCTATATTCTACATCCCATTGCGGTTGCCAAGATCTGTGTGAACGAGATCGGTCTCGGCGTCAAATCGGTGGTCGCATCGCTGTTGCACGACGTCGTGGAGGATACGGAATACACGCTGGAAGATATTTCGGCGATGTTCAATCCGAAGATCGCCTCGATGGTCGACGGCCTGACCAAAATCTCCGGCGTATTCAACGCCGAAACTTCGCAACAGGCCGAAACCTTCCGAAAGATGCTGCTTACGTTGCTCGACGACGTGCGGGTCATTCTGATCAAAATAGCCGACCGGCTCCACAACATGCGCACACTGGGCGCCATGCCCCGTGAGAAACAGATCAAAATCACGAGCGAAACGATCTATCTGTTCGCCCCGCTGGCCTACAGATTGGGTCTCTATGCCATCAAATCGGAACTGGAAGACCTCAGCCTGAAGTACAGATTCCCGGAACAATACCGAGAAATCGAACAAAAACTCAATAAGACTCAGGAACAACGAACGGCCTTCATCGAAAAATTCGATGCGCCCATCATCCGCAAATTGCGGGAGAGCGGAGTCGATTTCGAGATTTCGGGACGCGTCAAAAGCATCTATTCGATCTGGTCGAAGATGCAAAACAAACAGATTCCGTTCGAAGAGGTCTACGACCTGTTCGCCGTACGCATCGTCTTCAACCCTTCGCCGCTCATCCCCGAGAAGAGTCAGTGTTGGCATATCTACGAACTCGTTACGGATATCTATCCGAGTCGCCCCGACCGATTGCGGGACTGGATTACCTATCCGAAAGCCAATGGCTACGAAGCGCTCCACACCACGGTAATGGGCCCCGACGGGGTTTGGGTGGAGGTACAGATTCGCTCCCGCCGCATGGACGACATCGCCGAACACGGCGTAGCAGCCCACTGGAAACACAAATACGTTTCGGACGACGAAGCGGTCTCCGACCCGGCATTCGACGCCTGGCTCCAACAAATACGCGACGCTCTCAGCAGTCCCACCGAAAACGCGGTGGATTTTCTGGACAATTTCCAACGCTCGCTCTACACCTCCGAAATTGTGGTTTTCACCCCCAAGGGAGAACCTCGTCGCATACCCAAAGGAGCCACCGTACTCGATTTCGCCTACGACATCCACTCCAAACTCGGAGCCAAAGCCATCGGAGCCAAGGTGAACCACCGAATCGAATCGCTCTACACGCCTCTCAGCAATGGCGACCAGGTGGAGATCCTCACATCGGCCAATACGCACCCCACGACAGAGTGGCTGGAACACGTCACCACGCCCAAAGCCAAACAATACATCAAAAACTACCTGAAGAAACACAGGCAAAACAACATAGAGCGTGGCATAGCCATTTTCGAGCAGCGAATGCAGGAGCTGGGCATCACGCCGAGCGCACGGGTCTTCCGCAAGTTGTTGCCAGCCTACGAATGCTCGAACAAAGACGAATTCTACAGCAAACTGGGAGCTGAAATCATCCGGCTGGATCACATCCAGGAGATTCTCCGACAAAACTCAGCGAACAAGATCCTGAAATTCTGGACCCTATTCGTCGGAAACAAGGAGAAGGAGAACATCGACGATCCCGAACCCGACAAAAAAGGAGACAAAAGCTATGTGGTTGGAGCAGGGGATGATATCGATGAAAATCGGCCCTCTTTCGAGATCGCCAAATGTTGTATTCCCATCCCGGGAGACGATGTGACAGGCTATCGCGATCCTGCAACTGGAAAAATCATCGTCCACAAAACCAGCTGCAACGAACTGACCCGACTTGCCTCGCAATACGGCAGCAACATCGTCAGCGACATCAAGTGGTCGAGCCATAAGGCCATGTCCTATCTCTCGATCATCGAGCTGCAGGGTATCGATCGGATCGGCATTCTGCTCGACCTGGCCCAAGTCATTACAGGCGAACTGAGCATCAATATCCGCGAACTCAAAATACAGAGCCACGACGGGATTTTCGAAGGAACCATAAGCATCTATGTGACCAACGTACAGGACCTGAACACCGTCATGAATAAAATCGGAAAGATTCGCGGCGTCGAAAAAGTCAAACGCATTCAGCAGGAGGGATAAAAACGTATGGATGACCTTATTTCGATCCTTTTGGCAGTAGGATTCATACTGCTCAGCCTGTTTTCCGACCGCAAAAAGAAACGAGCGAAAAAAGAGCGGAAAATCGCTCCTGTACAACCTCGGACAACGCCCAAAAGAGCGGTTGTCACTCCACCAGAGAAGCAGTTCCCCCTGCCCATCGAAGATCCTCTCTCTGAAGTAACACCCGCTCTCAAGATCGAACCAAAGCCCCAACGTAGCATCACGATCGATTACCTGCCCCCACAAGCAAAGCAGGTAAAAGAGCCGAAAAAAAGCCATAAACAGGCAATAATCACTGAATCGGCAGAAGAACGGACAGAGAAAGACTGGGCGGCCGAATTCGATCTGGAACGAGCCATCATCGAATCGGAGATCCTGCAACCGAAATACAAATCTTACTGATCTCCGTGCACAAACAGCAGAACTTTGGACTCCCCGAATGATCTCTGTGCTGAAGAAGGAGTTTTCAAACACCTCTCCCTCATTCGGACTACCGCGTCCCGAACGATAAAAAAGTCGCTAATTTCACATGTATCACTAAATATTCGACTCCCATGGCAACTATTTTCAGTCGTATTATTTGCGGCGAAATCCCCAGCTACAAAGTAGCAGAAGACGAAAACTATTACGCTTTTCTCGACATTAATCCACTGGCAGAAGGTCACACACTGGTCGTTCCGAAAAAAGAGGTCGATTATATTTTCGATCTGGATGACGAAACACTATCGGGCATGATCATATTTGCCAAAAAGGTAGCCCAAAAACTGAAGGAAAAAATAGCTTGCAAAAGGGTAGCCGTCGTGGTATTGGGACTCGAAGTTCCGCATGCCCACATCCATTTGATACCGATCAATAGCGAAAGTGATGTCGATTTTCGCAAACCCAAATTAACGCTTTCTCCCGAACGATTCGCCCAAATATCCGCTATGCTACAGGAGTAGGGAAGTTTCTGCATCGGAAACAGACACAAATAACTGAAAAACAATAGGGTATCCGTCTTTATGGATACCCTATTTAACATAATTATATGGACAATCCATTAAATTTACCTCCCTTAACCATAAGAGGTAAGGTATTGGGGTCAAAATGAGTCATTATTTACAATTGTAACAAACAGGAAGGGTAGTGACAGTTGTAAATTCATCTATTTATATTACAACTGTAAATATAATTTTCGCTGTAAATCCTCACAATTACAACTGTAATCCATGTAAAGTCATCCCAAAATTTCGATATACATCGAAAATAAATAAATTGAAATTAAAAACATAACATATATATAATCAATTATTTATACATATTATTTCAACTATAAATACACATTTAATAAGGGAGGGGGATAATCTAATTGTTCAACAGAAAGCACTATACAGCAAATTTATCATATATTTCATTCTTATAATCAATAATTTACACGGATTATCTGCTATATAAATTCAAATAAAAATAAAAAGGTATTGAAAGGCTAATTCTGCATAATTACAAATGTAAAGAACAATATGCAGCTCTTTTTATACAAAATCAGAAATAAATTTTGTTTTACAAATCTAAATATTTATATTTGTAAAAAATCGGAGCAAAATGGAAGAAAAACTGAGAAAGCTGATGAAGTTCGAAGGAATCAATTCGACGAAGCTCGCTGAAATATTGGGCATCCAGGCTTCGGGAATTTCTCACATCATGAGCGGACGAAACAAGCCGAGTTTCGATTTCTTGGTCAAGTTGCTGCAACATTTTCCGCAAATCAATCCCGACTGGCTGCTGCTGGATAAGGGCCCCATGTATCGCGACGAAGTGAAGAAAAAAAATTCTCCTTCCTTAACTCCAGCAATTCCCACAATCGCTCCTGCCGAACTTTTCGACACGACGAAAGATTCAATCGCTCAAGCAAGCTCTCCGGAGGAGGAAAAAGATATTATTCCTGCCGATACGGACAAACAAAGTTCGACAAACGAATTCCCGCAACAAACAGGCGATCGAAACCGAGGCAACGATTCGCAGATCGAAAAGATCGTCATTTTTTATTCCGACCACACCTTTTCCTCCTACCGACCGGAATAAATACGCAGTATTCCATAGCGGGAAATAGAACAGCTGCATTTCACCTCCACAATTCGCCAACCAGAATCTGACTTCCGATTCGTCCAAATGACGCAGGAATCTCTAAATCCGATAAGATAAGGGCTTCCGAATACCAGCCGCCCCGAACAAGATAATCTCTCTAAAACCGTCTTTTATAATAACCGCTGTCCGAGCATGGTCAAGAGAGGCTCCTTATGATTCTGAACACGGCAACAGGTCTATGACGCCATCCTTCAACGTGTTACTCGGAAACCATTACATTATAAGCATTCTATCTTTCTTAGGATAAAATATTCGGGAGCTATTCTCGCTGATCTCTAACGGAATTATCTCTTACATAGTTGTGTGCCCCGACAAGGTTGCAACCTTGTCGGGGCACATGTCTTTCATTAGCCTTTCGGTGGATAGGGATCACGACCATAACTGTGTTTTTCACGGATTCGGCCATCGACTCCGTGTATAGCAACCTCCTGACCATTTTTTATGGCAATTTCACGGGCACGTTCAAAGGCTTCTTGCTGTGTCTGGAAATTACCTGAGCTACGCTGAGCTTTTTCCTGCGTTACTTGCCATTTATCTCCTTTACGAACGACATGAATATTTCTTCCAACCATTTTAATACACCTCCTTTCACATTTTTTATTGCAACCGTTTCAGGTCTCCGGTTATTATAACACAAAATTAATTGATGGCTTCTTAAATGACCTATATCTTTATCTGCATACGATCTGCATTTCTCTGACGGGGCTCTTTCTCTGTCGTGGCATTTCTCGCAATGGAAAGAGCCAGATAACTACACAGCCCAAAAGCAGAGTAAATAGAGAAGCCCAACATGCGACCTGAAAATCTTTTATTGGCCGCATCCATGCGGCTGAATAATATTTGTATTATGTTAAATAATACCCAAGAAGGTTGCTGTATCTATTTCTCGGCCATGGTGAATTTTTAGAAAAGCGATTCTATCGGATTCATGTATTTTCGGCCATATTTTAAATATAACCAAAATTACGAAGAACAATAACTACAAAAGCAATAAAAATAGAAATAACCAAAAGTCCAGCCAAAGAAGCTACAGTCAACCAAATATATTTAACAAATTTAGACATGCGACAAATATATATTTCTTTTTTAAAAAACTATTTTTCAAAATATTCGGCACTAACGCTCAACATATAAAGAGGTTGCAGTATTTATTTAATGAATGGTTGTGGCTGTTATAGGACTTTCCATTCTTTCTGTTTTTATTCACCTTAATTTATAAAGGTAAGTCCTTTGGGTCTTTGGTGATTTCAGTTTTTGGGTATAATACTTTTAATTATAAAGGCAGAAACTTTTTGGAGTTTCTGCCTTTAATAATAGCCTTTGTCTCGAAATGATCGAAAAAATCACACCCCGACGATGACACGGCAATTCTTACTACAAAATCCCGTAATTGAAACACCTAAAACATAAATCCGATTTTTAACTGCACGGAATTCATATCGATTCCAATGCCCGATTCGGAGATTCTTTGCATATTGTAGCCCAACTGAGCCTTGAATTTACCCGCTCGGATACCAATTGCAGGAGTCAATACCTCTCCGGAAGAGCCCTGCAAACCATTTGTCACACCGATGCCGACACCCAAGTCCAAAGAGAAATAAGGACTGAATTTCTCGGTAACAGGAATATATCCCTTCAAGTTAAGATAAACAGGCATCATCAACTCATTGGCATTCACAAGATAATAATCTAATCCGATACCGATACCCGTCGAAAAATAGGAACCTATTTTTAAGCCCTGAATCGTATGGAGATTAGCCCGCCCCATGGCGAAAGTCCCCACTCCAATCGAATAACCGAAATCGACTTCTCCCTGATATTTTACCTTTACGGGCGATGGTTGTGCGTAAGAGCCCCAAACAGACAAAAAGGCTGCAAGAATTACAAACAGTGCTTTCTTTTTCATAATTTAAAAGTTAGTAAGTTAAACAGTCGGATTTGTTGAGCTCCCCCACTCTTTCCATTCCTTTCCGACACCAATCTTCGTCTTTGAGACAATCTGCCCAACCGATCCAGTTCGATGATCCTTAGCAAAGATAATAGAATTTCTATCGATACCAACGATCTGATTCTTAAAAAATTTCGGGCATAATCGATCATCCGGCTGAATATTGAGCCACAACGATCAAATTCAATTTTTTCGCTTCTTCTTCGCTCCTGGTTCAAATAATTTTTGCAAAAACAGACACATGTATTGCATAGTATTATCTTTATACATATATTTGTTGCACTCGAACCGACACTTCATTTTATTAACTTTAACCTGACATGAAAAATCCGACTTTGCTTGCCGCCGTAGTTGTGTGCGCCGTATCGATTATTTTTTTGATATACGGCTGTTCGGGAAAACCGGAATACGAGACCATAGACAACCAGTGGTTCTCTTGCGAACTGGTCTCCAACTGGACGAAACCGGACGTGATTGACGATGGAGAGATCTTTCAACTGCCGCAAGAGAGGTTGTGGCAACGCAATTCCCCGAAATACAAGGGATGGTACGGAATTTCGATTCGCCATTACGAAGGCTCCGCAAAAATAATTTTGAAGATGTACAAGCAATATCCGACTTTAAATTTTTCGCCAGATAACGAAAGTTTCTTTGTCAAATACCCGTTGGGAGGCAGCCTCAAGAAAGACTTTCAAGACGGATGGATCATAGAGAGCTGGGGCTTTCTCAAGGGGAACGATCTCACGGAAGTCTCCTACCAATATCCGAAAGATGGTTCGGAACGCATACGGGAGGAGTACCGACGCATAGTCGATGTAACGCTAAAATCGATGCAAATAAAATAGGCCGACAGTTATCTCTTTTTCGTAGCAATCGTTAAAAAAGAGAGAACAGGAGTCCTCCGTATGCGAGGCTCCTGTTTTTTAATGGCTTGCTCCGCATGCGGATCACTCTCCCCCACCCGTTTCCCGATCGGCATTTTCGGGCAGACATCTTAAACAGTACGGGACCCGGAACATTCTCCGCACCGACAACCATCGTATGGAACGTATGGAACAATCCTCATGGCGCCGGCACAAACATTCGATCGTCTGCCGACCGCAGGTTCATCCGTTGGAGCAAACGCTCGGAGCCAGATTCCTCTATTCACCGACTCCTCCGCCCCATCCGTCACGACGGAGACAGCCACGCCAACGTCCGCTTCCGGAGATCACAAACAGATCGCCACTTGGAACATGGCGATCGACCATCGGTACCTCTTCATCAACTCAAAAAAAGAAGAGGAGGAACGTATCTTTTTGTTTTCGGTAATCGGTCTGACAGTCATCACTTTACCCTAACCTAAATCGAACAGTTTGACCCTACCTTCACACAATCAGACACATTTCCTCCTCTCTTTTTTTGTCACACCTTCGCCACAAACTCTTCGAGGGCCGACAGATCGACCGACAACCGTTCGGAATGTTGCGGACGATTCATCGAGAGCTCCAACCGCTCGGGCAATGGGACATGCGCCCCCGTAACGGAAGCGATAACCTCTCCGAATTTTGCAGGATGGGCCGTCGAGAGATAGAATCCCGGCCTTGCGATCGCCATCGAGGCGGCATACCCCACCGCACTGTGCGGATCGGAGAAATAGCCGTATGTGCGGTAAAGCTCTCCGATCGTCTCCAAAATGCGCTCATCGTCGCAACGGAAACCGATCAATTCGCTCCGCAGTCGTTCCGCATCGCCATCACACAGCCACAACATCCGTTCGAAATTGCTCGGAGCACCCACATCCATCGCGTTGGCAGGCGTCTGCACCGACGGACGCGGCCGGTAAACGCCCGTGCGCAAAAACTCGGGCACCACGTCGTTGCAATTCGAAGCTGCCACAAAACCTTTCACCGGAAGCCCCATCCGCCGAGCCAGCATCCCGGCAGCCAAGTTGCCGAAATTACCGCTCGGGACGACAATCGTCGGAGAGTCCTCGCCGGTCGCCCGCTGCCACTGGAAATAGCCGTAGAAATAGTAGAACGCCTGGGGAATCCACCGCAACAGGTTGATCGAATTGGCGGAGGTCACACACCGTCGGTTCCGGAAATCTCTATCGGCAAAGAGCTCTTTCACCAATCGTTGGCAATCGTCGAAAGTTCCTGCCACCCGCAGCGGATGGATATTTTCGCCGAGCGTCGTCATCTGACACTCCTGCAAACGGCTGATCTTCCCCTCCGGATAGAGCACAACCACATCGATTCCCGGGACACGGTAAAAACCGTGCGCCACGGCGCTGCCCGTATCGCCCGAGGTAGCCGTAAGAATCACCAGTCGTTCCTCCCGCTCTTTCAGCAAACCGATCATACGCCCCATGAATCCGGCTCCGAAATCCTTGAAAGCGCAAGTCGGCCCATGGAAAAGTTCGAGTGTATAACGACCCCGACCGACTGCTTTCAGAGGCACCGGAAACCTATAGAGACTCTCAAGTTCCCTCTGCATGAGCAGCGGATCGAGATCGTCGCCGAAAAAAAGTTCGGCCAGATAGTCCGCCAATGCCGCGTAAGAGATTTCGGCCCGTCGAGCCGCCTCCGCCAGATCGACTTGCGGAATCCGTTCCGGCACGAACAGTCCGCCATCGGGAGCAAGGCCCATCATCGCGGCTTCGCGAAGCGTCGAGCCATTCTTACGTTCCGTATCCCGTGTGCTGTAATAGTTCATTGCATTTCCGTTTTTTTATTCGACAATCCGTGCTCCCACATTCGACACCCGGCCAGCATAAGGCCGACAGCCGACATTCCGAGCGTCAAAATGCGCTTTCATCCGATCGGCAACCCGACATGCCGTATCGTAGTCTGCCGTCAGGGCAAAGACCGAAGGTCCCGACCCGGCGATATTCAATGCCAGTGCACCCTCCTCCAACGCGCCGCTTTTCAGAAGGTCGTAATCGGGAATGAAGCCTTTGCGATAGGGCTCCACCACGACATCGCACATCGAACGACCGATCAGCTCGACATCTCCCAACGCGAATCCGGCCACCAAGCCCCCGACATTACCCCACTGCGTCACCGCCTTTGCGAGCGGAATCTCACGAGGAAGAGCTTCCCGAGCCATCTTGGTACTGACCACGATATCCGGATGGACCACCGCGTAGAAAAAATTGTCGGGAACGGGCAGGCGCACAATGTCCAGAGGTTCGTAACCACGGATCAACACCACGCCACCCAACAGTGCGGGCCCCACATTGTCGGCATGAGCCGTGCCGCCCAACAGAGCCTCTCCCTGCATGGCGAACTCCACCAACTGCCGGCCCGAGAAGGGACGACCCAACAGCTCGTTGATTCCGTAGACAGCCGCAGCCGACGAAGCAGCACTCGAACCGATTCCGCTGCCGGGTACAATTTTTTCGAGAAGTCGAATCTCGATCCTCACAGGCTCTCCATAAGCCTCCGACATCATTCTTACGGCAGGTGTAATTACATTTTCTTCGATCTTTTCGGGCAGGACAACCCCGCTTTCGTTACGGATCGAGAACCCCTCGGCTCCCTTCTCCACGCCGATCTCCATGAGATCGCCCACACCATCGAGCGTCAGTCCCATCACATCGAAACCGCACCCCAAATTCGCCACAGTCCCCGGCGCAAAAACCTTGATATATTGCATTATAAAATTTCTTTTGGTTAATTGACTACACGACCTTATTCAAAAAACAGGACCGACATCCTACCGCAGGTCTCGGTTCAAAGATTCCTTCATCCGCTTTTTCGGACGGTCGATGTTCCGCTCCGATTGCATTTCACCCCCTCGGCCTTAACGGACCGCATACCATGCGGGCGATTCGGATTCCGGAATTGTCGGATTTTTCACACTGGATTTTCCGCTCCGGCAGTCTGAGCCGGAAATACGCACACAAGAATAGATGCCACGGAATAATAACTACCTAACCCCCTCGGGGGTAATAATAATGGTAGTGGTGGTAGTCAAAGAGATAACGGAACAAACACAACGGGAGGAAACGCCATTTTCAGCGCATCCACAACCGATCGTCGTATAGTACCGTTCATTCATTACGGCGATAAAGATAGGAAAAAATCTCCGAACCGCCAAATCCGACCTGCATGGACCCCAAAAAAGAGCGCCCCTCGCGGCAGGAAAGGAATGAAAAGAGTCTCGCAACGCGCCATCGTACATCCCCTTTTGCTCCCCCCCACACGAACAGACCAGAATCCGTTTTATCCCCGAAGAAGAGTTTTTCCGCGACGGAATGCAATTTTGTTCCGGTTGTTGTAACTTTGCATGGAATAAAAAAGCGACAGCAGCGCTATATGAGAAAAAGTTTTGCATGGGGGATCATTCTGTTTGCGATAGCGATCGGCTCCGGCTGCGAGAGCCGCCAAGAGAGCAGCCCCACCATAACCGTCAGCATTCAACCCCTCAAATACATCGTGGAAGCGATCACCGGCAACGACTTTCCGATCTCGGTGCTGCTTCCTCCGGGCAGCAGTCCAGAAAATTACGAGCCGTCGCCGCAGCAGTTGATAGAAGTAAGCCGTTCCGGATTGCTTTTCACCACCGGCCTGATCGGATTCGAACAAAGCATGGTGGAACGCATCGGCCAGGGAGAACACGCTCCCACCATCGTCGATCTGAGCGAACGGATCGACCCCATACAATCGTTCCACAGCCACGGCACTCACAAACACCTGCAGGGAAACGATCCCCACATCTGGACCTCGCTCCGAAACCTGAAGACCATGGCCGAAACCGCATACGGACAGATCGCGCTGCACTATCCCGACTCGCTCAAATACCAGTGGAATTTTGAAAAACTGGTTGCCCGACTCGACTCGCTCGACCAGACAATCCAAACGATATTGTCCGCATCGGGTGTGCAATACTTTCTCGTGTTCCACCCTGCATTCAGCTACTACGCAAGAGATTACGGGCTGACGCAAATCGCCCTGGAAAACGAAGGCAAAGAGCCTTCGGTCGAACAGTTGCAGGCGGTAATCGACCTGGCTCGCCGGGAAAAGATCGATAAAATATTGTATCAAAGCGAATTCCCCCGCTCCACCGTAGAGGTCGTCGCCCGTGAAATCGGTGCACGGCCCATCGAAGTGGATATTCTCGGCGAACAGATCACGGACAATCTTCTTTTCCTCACCGAACAAATCGCAACGCCATGAATCTCGTAACACTCCAAGGGGTATCGGTCGTTTACGACGGACATCCGGCACTGACTGATGTCAGTCTGGAGATCCGCAGCGACGACTTTTTAGGGGTCATCGGACCCAACGGAGGAGGCAAAACGACACTGGTCAAAGCCATCCTGGGAGATATTCCCTATTCCGGCAGGATCGAATATGCATCCGAACTCGAATCGGAGGGATATCGCCGAATCGGTTATCTGCCCCAGATCAACCCGTTTGACCGCACATTTCCCATCTCCGTAATCGAGGTCGTGGTGTCGGGACTGCAGGCGCAAAAACGATTGATCCATCGCTATCGTCCGGACGACTATGACAAAGCCCGCAGCCTGTTAGAGATGACCGGCATATCGGACATCGCCCGCAAACCGATCGGCGAGATATCGGGAGGAGAGGCTCAGCGGGCACTGCTCTGCCGGGCCCTGATTTCCGAGCCGAAACTTCTGATCCTCGATGAGCCTGCCAATTTCGTTGACAACCGTTTCGAAGGCGAGCTCTATGAAATTCTCCGACAACTGAACCGTCAAATGGCCATCGTCATGGTCTCGCACGACATCGGCACCATCACCAGCGTAGTGAAAAACATCGTCTGTGTCAACCGCACCGTCCATCGCCACGACTCCAACCTGATCACGGCCGAACAGCTGGAGAATTACAACTGTCCGATCCAGATCCTGTCACACGGTACGGTTCCCCACACCGTCTTGAAACGACACGACTAAAAGATCTTCTTCACCCACTTCAACCCTTTGTAAGGGGCGTAACGCACCGGGAGATCGAAACGCGTCGAATTGCACAGAACGGCCCGACAATTACTGAATGCCAGGAAACTCTCACGACCGTGGTAGCGGCCCATTCCGCTATACCCCACTCCACCGAACGGCAACCGATTGTTGGCCAGATGCATGATCGTATCGTTGAGACAGAAACCGCCGGACGATGTCGCCACCAACACGTTACGGCTCTCCCGTCGCGAACCGAAATAGTACAGAGCCAACGGTTTGGGACGATCGTTGACAAATGCGATGGCACTCTCCAGACGAACGAAGGTACGTACCGGGAGCAACGGACCGAATATCTCCTCCTGCCAGAGCGGAGACTCCTCCGGGGCCTCCACGAAAGAGGGTGCCACATATTTTTCAGCCGAACGCACCTCGCCGCCCCACAAAATTCGGCTTGCCGTACCCAGAAGCTGTTCCATCCGTTCGGCGGCCCGCACCGAGATCATACGCGGATAGTCGTCGCTCTTCGAAGGATCGTCTCCGAAAAATCGCACGACCGCCCTCTTCATCTCTTCGAGAAGAGGTTCTGCGACCGATTCGTGCACCAACAGATAGTCCGGAGCGACGCACGTCTGACCGGCATTGAGCAGTTTGCCCCAAACGATGCGGCGTGCAGCAACCTCCAAATTCGCCTCCGCGCCGACGATGCAGGGACTTTTCCCGCCCAGCTCCAACACGACCGGCGTCAGATTCCGGGCTGCCGCAGTCATGACCGTACGGCCGAACTCACCCCCGCCCGTATAGAACAGAATGTCGAAAGCGGTATCGAGCAGCTGATCCATCACTCCGGGAGCATCTTCCACAACGGCAATATAGGATTCATCGAACAACTCCCGAATCATCCCATGCATGACCGCTGCAGTGTGCGGAGCAGACGGCGACGGTTTCAACACCGCGCAACATCCGGCCGATATTGCCCCTAAAAGCGGATTCAAGGTCAGTTGCAACGGATAGTTCCACGGCGAGATGATAAGAGCGACCCCGAGCGGTTCATACTGGGTGCGGCTCGTAGCAGGTTGCAGGAAAAAGGGTGTAGCGACACGACGAGGTCTCATCCATCCTTTCAAACAGCGCAAATGGAGATCGATCTCGGCCAAGACAAGGCCGGTCTCCGTCAGATAGCTTTCGAAAGGCGACTTGTGAAGATCCTTCCGCAACGCCTCGGCAATCTCATTCTCCCGCTCCATGAGAGCTCTGCGCAACTTGCGAAGAGCCTCCCGACGAAACTCCAAAGGGCGTGTCGCCCCTGAGGCAAAAAAGGCTCGTTGTCTTTCGACAATCTCGCTGACTCGGCAATCCATAAGGCATTATTGTATATGGGTTCGTCTCATCCAAAGACAAAAAAACCGCAAACGGCATGCCGTCAGCGGTTTTGCATCTCGATAAAATGAAGAAACGCTTACTTGTTCAGCTCGCTCAGCTCCACGAAAAGCTGATCGATACCAGCGAACATATCACGACGCAACTGAGCGTAATGTTTCTTCACGAGAGAGGGATTGTGTTTCTCCGCCGGGCGATTGGCACGCTCCACAAGCGAGTTGCGCAGATCGACGGCCTTCTCCATAACCTTCACGATCGCCTCTTTTTTCTCCGAATGAAAATAGATTGAAAGATAGCAATCCGTCACCACCTCTTCCACGAGGTAGTCGATATCTTTCTTCAGATTTCTTAAACTTGCCATGACGTTGAAATTGTATTGATTTTAGTTTGGATACAAACATACGAAAAAAGCGCACGGAATCAAAATAATTTCCGCATTCGCGCTCTATTTTAGCCCTTTGTTTCCGGCAGACAGTGATCCGCAAGCAGTTGCCGATCGCGAAGACGCAATCTTCGCAACGGAACCCAAGGCGTTCGGCCGGACAAAAAATCGAGAGAGACGTGTAGACTTGTTACAGCTTGAGGAAACGGACGAGATCGCTGCTGTTCATCGACTCCACCCCATAACATGCAGCCGCTTTTTCGCCCGCTTCACCGTGTTTCCAGACAGCGATAAGCGCCGCCGAAACCGCATCGTATCCCCGGGCCAGAAGACCGGCCGCCAAACCGGTCAGGACATCTCCGCTGCCGGCCTTCGCCATGCCGGGTGTCCCTGTAGGATTGAACATCACCCGTCCATCCGGCGTACAGATCGCCGTATAGGCGCCCTTTATCAAGACAACGGAACGAAGTTCGCGAGCCAGTTTGAGGGTTTTCCCGAATTTTTCCCGATCGTCCGTCCAATCGCCTACGCAACGCCGCAACTCTCCCACATGCGGCGTGAGCAACGATCCCGCAGGCACACAGGCGCGCAACCGCTCATCGGCAGCGAGCATATTGAGAGCATCGGCATCGAGCACCATCGGTTTCCCCTGTTCGCAGGCAGCCTGGAGCAACATCCCGAACGCCCGGACCGTCTCGGGAGCCCTTCCCAAGCCCGAACCGATACCGATTGCCGAATAGTTCTCCAACTCTTCGGGCAACGTGGAGAAACAGACTCCCGGATCGAGACTCGACAGAGCCGACGGACAGGAGAGTTGTATGGCAACCCGCTCCTGTTCGGGAACATGTGCCGTAACCAGACCGCATCCCGACCGAAGTGCACCTCCCGCCGCCAATACGGCAGCCCCCATCATACGACGCGATCCGCAAACCAACAGCAGATGTCCGTACTGATTTTTATAGGCATAGCGTCTCCGAGGAACCCGAAGACGCTCTATATCCTCTTTCGTAACAAGATAATAAGGGGAATCGCACGCCTGCATATAGCGTTTATCGAGTCCGATAGGAAGGAGCTCCAGATTTCCGACGAACTCGCCGGTGGCAGGGAGCAAAAGGCTCAATTTGGGGAACTCCAAAGCGAGAGTCGTCTCCGCCTCGACCGCCGAGGTCTCTTCCCCGCCCCACTCCGTCGGCAAACCCGAGGGCAGGTCGATCGAGATCACGCGACAACCCGAAGCACGAATCCGGGCGATCAAGGAACGCAACGGTTCGCGCACAGCCCCTTTGACCCCGGTCCCGAGCAGCGCATCGACAATCACACTGTCGGCCGGGAACTCCGGAATATCCCCGGAAGCGAAACGGATCACTTCACGGGGCAGCCGATCGTAATTGTACCGGCACTCGACGCTCATCTCCTCCGGCGGAAAGGCAAGCGACACGGAACAGACATATCCGGCTTCATGGAGCAGACGGGCCACCGCCAATCCATCGCCGCCATTGTTTCCCTTTCCGATGCAGAAGACAAGCGGAGTTTCCCGATCGACATGGTTCATGAACCATTGGGCGATGTTTTGCGAAGCCCTCTCCATCAGATCGATCGAAGAGATCGGCTCACGTTCCATCGTAATGCGGTCGGCATTCCGAATCTGCTCTCCGATCAGGATTTTGATCATTTTTCGCTATGCTTTACGCAGCGTCGTTCCGCCGTAACCCGGAGAAGCAATCCGCTCGGCGCTGCATATTACGACCCGTTTCACCCCGCCATCGATGGCGCGAAAGGCGTTTTCCAGTTTCGGCAGCATGCCTCCATCGACCACTCCATCCGCCTTCAACCGTTCGAAATCGCGTTCGGTGATCTCCGGAACGACCGAATCTTCGTCCTGAATATCTCGAAGAACTCCCTGCTTCTCAAAACAATAGACCAGCTCCACCTCGACGCCTGCCGCAGCCAGTCCGGTAGCGACCGTCTGCGCCACCGTATCGGCATTCGTATTGAGCAGAGTTCCTTTCCCGTCGGAGGTAATCGGAGCGACGACCAGCGTATAGCCCGCACCGGTCAGCAATTCCACGAGCTCCGTATTGATGCCATCCGGATCGCCCACGAACCCATAATCCACCGGCTCCGGAGAGCGTCGGTGGGACAGAATGAACCGGGCGTCGGCTCCGCACAGTCCGATGGCGTTGCAACCTTCGGCCTGCAGTGCTGCCACGATCCGTTTGTTGATTCCTCCGGCATAGACCATCGTCACCACTTCGAGAGTCCGTTCATCGGTTACGCGACGTCCGCCGATCATCTGCGTCTCGATGCCGAGCGAACGAGAGATCGTCGTGGCGACCTTACCTCCGCCATGCACCAGGATTTTTTCGCCGGGCAACGCCGCGAAATCGTGCAAAAAAGCGGAGAGCTTTTCGGGAGCATCGACTACGTTTCCGCCGATCTTAACAACTTTCAACATAGCGCAAAGTTATAGCAATCAAAATGTTGACATCGAATAAACAAGTTATCAACAATAAGCTGTCAATAACTTGCGGAACGATTCGAGGAACCGATCGGCATGTTCCCGACGCAAACTGAGTGCCGGCAACAGCCGCACCACCGTCTTACCTGCCGAACCCACAAAAATTTTCTCCTCGTACAACAACTTGCGACGCAGATCGGCACTCTCGAAAGGAAGCTCTATGCCGATCATCAATCCCCGTCCGCGCACCTCCGAAATCACCGGCATCTTCTGAAGCTCTTCGATCAGATAGGCACCCTGTTCGGCGGCATTCCCGATCAGGTTTTCCCGACGGATCACATCGGCCACGGCGATCGCCGCCACACAAGCGAGGTGATTTCCGCCGAAAGTCGTTCCGAGCATCCCCTTCTTGGGGGCGATGTGGGGAGCGATCGCAATCGCACCGATCGGGAATCCATTGGCCAGGCCCTTTGCCATCGTATAGATGTCGGCATTCACACCGGCCCAATCCGTTGCATAATACTTTCCAGTCCGGCCGCAACCGCATTGCACCTCGTCGGCAATGTAAACGGCGCCGTAACGATCGCACAGCGAACGGATCGTGCGGATGAATTCGGGAGTCGCCACCTGAATGCCGCCTACCCCCTGAATCGCTTCGAGGATGACCCCGGCGATCTGATCGCCCTGTTCGGCAAAAACTTTCTCCAGTGCTTCGGCATCGTTCAACGGCACAAAAACGATATGGTCGGTTTCGTTGACCGGAGCCACGATGGAGGGATTGTCCGTTGCAGCCACTGCCAACGAAGTTCTTCCGTGAAAGGCACCCCGGAAAGCCACGATTTTCGGACGACCGGTATGAAACGAGGCAAGTTTCATCGCGTTTTCATTCGCCTCTGCGCCGGAGTTGCAAAGGAAGAGCTGATAATTCTCTTTTCCGGAGAGGCGACCGATCTTGTCGGCCAACTCATCCTGCCGCTCGATCACCACCGAATTGGAATAAAAGCCCAATTCGCCGAGCTGTTCCGTCACGGCATCCACATAGGCCGGATGGGTGTGTCCTATCGAGATCACGGCGTGACCGCCATACATATCGAGATACCGTGTCCCCTCTTTATCCCAGACCCAGGAACCCTCGCCACGGGTGATGGTGATATCGTTCACGGTATAAACATCAAACATTTTCATGGTCTTCTTCGTTTTATGTTTTGACTGGTTTGTTTCGGTCTCCGGCATCGTCAGAATGCCGCAGCCTTCAATTTCAATCCGGCCGACTCGGGCAATCCGAACATCAGATTGAGATTCTGCACGGCTTGTCCGCTCGCCCCTTTGAGCAGGTTGTCGATTATGCTCGTAACAAGCAGGTTGTCGCCATGTTTCTCCACATGGACGAAACACTTGTTCGTATTCACGACCTGTTTGAGATGGATCGGAGCATCGCTCACGAAGGTGAATGCGGCCTCCCGATAATAGGTCTTATAGAGCTCCGTAGCCTGCTCCACGGTCAGGTCGCTCCGGGTATAGATCGAGGCAAAAATACCGCGCGTGAAGGCTCCGCGATAGGGGATGAAATTGATCGTACTCTTCATTCCGGGCTGGAGACTCAACAGGCTCTCTCCGATCTCGCGCAGATGCTGGTGCTCGAACGCCTTGTAGATCGAGAGGTTGTTCGCCCGCCAGCTGAAGTGCGAGGGAAGAGCCAGTTTTTGTCCGGCTCCGGTCGAGCCTGTCGTTGCACTGATGTGGACATCGTCGGTGAGAGCACCTTCCGCAGCCAGCGGCAGCAGACCGAGCTGCAGGCAGGTGGCGAAACAGCCCGGATTGGCAATGTCGTGCGCCTCGACGATTCGCTTTTTATTCAGCTCGGGCAATCCGTAAACGAAACGGCGGTTCCCGATCGACGACGTGGCTGCCAACCGGAAATCCTGACTCAAATCGACAACCCGAACCGAGTCGGGCAGCGGATGAGCTTCGAGGTATTTGCGGGCATCGCCATGTCCCACACAAAGCAACACGGCATCGACGCTTTCGTCGACCGTATCGGTGAACCTCATATCGGTCTCGCCCAACAAATCGGTATGCACGTCGGCGAGTCGATTTCCGGCATTGGAGGTACTGTGAACAAACCGGAGTTCCACTTCCGGATGGTTCAGCAGCAGGCGAATCGCTTCGCCGCCCGTGTAACCGGCGCCCCCGATGATTCCAACTTTAACCATAATTCTCTGATCTCTTATTGCTTGTTTTCTACTCTTTCCGCTATTGGACAGACGATTGAGGCCTCTTTCGCCTTTCCGGCAGACGGTCTTTCCAAACGGTTTTTTCGAACGAGGGGCGAACTCCCCATCCAAAAGAAAGAGCCCGCCCCAACGCGATGAATCCGTATGCAGGAAGTCTGCTTACTCCTGGTTGATCTTGTGCCAAATGACGTTCTGGAGGCCGAAGATCTTGCCGAAGCCCTCGACGTCGCTGCTGCTCCAGTCGCTCATCACTTCGCCGTAAGCGCCGAACTTGTTGCTCATCAGGTCGTGGTCGCTCTGGATGCCCACCACCACGAAACGATAGGGATAAAGATCGACATAGACGTCGCCCGTTACGGTACGCTGCGAAGAGGTGAGGAAGGCTTCGATGTCGCGCATCACCGGATCGTAATACTGTCCTTCATGGAGCCAGTTGCCGTAGAATGCGGAGATCTGGTCTTTCCAGAAGAGTTGCCATTTGGCCAACGTATGTTTTTCGAGCATGTGATGCGATTTGATGATGATCATCGGAGCCGCAGCCTCGAAACCGACACGCCCCTTGATTCCGATGATCGTATCGCCGACATGCATGTCGCGACCGATGGCATACGGAGCAGCGATATCGTGCAGGGCCTGAATGGCCTGGATACGATTCTCGTAACGTTTTCCGTCGAGAGCCACGAATTCGCCCTTTTCGAACGTGAGGGTAATGCGACGCGGCTTGGTCTCCTTCAACTGCGAAGGATAGGCCTCTTCGGGCAGCGTTTCGGAAGAGGTCAGCGTCTCTTTTCCACCGACAGACGTACCCCAGATACCCTGGTTGATGGAATATTCGGCCTTCTTGAAATCGAAGTCGACGCCGTTTTCACGCAGATACTCGATCTCTTCCTCCCGTTTGAGCCGTTTTTCACGGATCAGGGCAATGATCTTGATCTCCGGAGCGATGATATTGAATATCATATCGAAACGAACCTGATCGTTTCCGGCTCCGGTACTTCCGTGGCAGAGATAATCGGCCCCGATCTCTTTGGCGTATTTCGCCACGGCCGTAGCCTGGGAGATACGCTCCGAGCTGACGGAGATCGGATAGGTGGCATTTTTCAGCACATTGCCGAAAATCATGTATTTGATCTGGTGGTTATAGTAGTCCTGTGTCACGTCGAGCACTTTGTAGCTGGCGACACCGAGCGCTTTGGCGCGCTGCTCGATGCGATCGAGCTCCTGCTGGGTGAATCCGCCCGTATTGGCAAGAGCGGCATGGACTTCCAGCCCCATCTCCTTCGAAAGGTAAACGGCGCTGTAGGAGGTATCGAGGCCCCCGCTGAATGCTAAAACTACCTTCTTTTTCATATCGATTTATTCTTTGGAATGTTCCACGGGTTTCACATTTTGCAACTCGTCCATGATCTCGAAGAGCTTGCTGGCTTTGATCGGAGCCTGCACCCGATCCACTTCCGGATCGAACAGCATGGCCGTACAGAGACAATTCTTACGCTCCTTGCTGACCAGAATCGGGTAGTTGACACAACTTTCGCAGCCGTGCCAGAATTCATCGTCATCCGTCAGTTCCGAGAAAGTCACCGGACGGTATCCCAGCTCCGTATTGATCTTCATGACAGCCTGGCCGGTCGTAAGTCCGAACAGTTTGGCGCCCTTGAACATCTTGAGCGACAGGAAAAATGTCTTGGTCTTGATTGCTTTTGCAAGGCCCATTTTCCGATACATCGGGTTGATGATCAGACCTGAATTGGCCACATAGTTACCATGGCCCCAGCACTCTATGTAGCTGAAACCGGCCCACGTTCCGTCTTTATGGAAAGCGATCACGGCCTTGCCGTCCCGCATTTTGGAGGCAACGTATTCGGGGGTTCGTTTCGCGATACCCGTACCACGGGCTTTGGCCGATTCCGCCATCTCGTCACAGATTGTCTTGGCATACTTCACATGCTCCTCGGAGGCAATCAACACAACAAAATCATCGATCGTCATTGTTCTGCGTAAGCTAAAAAAATGAAAAGATACGTTTTGTTTATCGTTTGTACTGGGGTGCAAAGATAATTAAAAAGTATGAAAGTTTTCCTTTTTTTAATTTTTTAAATATCTTTGTGTCCTCATTTTTTTAATTAAGGAGTAAATTGGGTTTTTATCGAGTATGAAAAGCGCCAAATTCAAAGAGTATAAGGGATTAGACCTGACGAAGGTTGCCGATGAAGTGTTGAAGCGGTGGGATGCCGACGATACGTTCCGCCGGAGCATCGACGAACGTGAAGGATTCCCCACTTTCGTATTCTATGAGGGTCCCCCCTCGGCCAACGGCATGCCGGGCATTCACCACATGATGGCCCGTACGATCAAAGACATCATCTGCCGTTACAAAACCCTGCAAGGATTCCAGGTCCGTCGCAAAGCCGGATGGGATACCCACGGATTACCCGTCGAATTGGGCGTAGAGAAAAAGCTCGGCATCACCAAAGACGATATCGGACAGAAAATCTCCATCGAGGAGTACAACCGGGCCTGCCGCAAAGCGGTCATGGAGTACACCGACAAGTGGAAAGAGATGACCCGTCGCATGGGTTATTGGGTGAATATGGACGATCCCTATATCACCTACGACAACAAATACATCGAAACACTCTGGTGGATGCTCAAGGAGCTCTTCAAAAAAGGGCTGCTCTACAAAGGCTACACCATCCAACCCTACTCTCCGGCAGCCGGAACCGGCCTGAGCAACCACGAGTTGAACCAGCCGGGATGCTACCGCGACGTGAAAGACACCACCTGCACGGCTCAATTCGAGATCATCCGGGATGCCCAGAGCGAGAAACTCTTCACGGGCGTAGAGGGCAAGCTCTATTTCCTGGCATGGACCACGACTCCGTGGACACTGCCTTCGAATACGGCCCTTGCCGTAGGCCCCGCCATCGAGTACGCCAAGGTCCACTGTCTCAACCCCTATAGCGGAGAGCCACAGACTGTCATACTGGCCAAAGATCTGATCCCGAGCCATTTCACAAAAAAGATGGAAGGGACCTATACCGTCACGGAAGAGACATGGAAAGGTTCCGAACTGGAAGGCATCCACTACAAGCAATTGATTCCCTGGGTGAAACCCTCGGGAGACGCCTTCCGGGTGATTCTCGGCGATTACGTAACCACGACGGACGGAACCGGCATCGTTCATATCGCCCCCACCTTCGGTGCCGACGACCAGCGTGTGGCTGCCGTAGCGGGCATCGGCTCGCTGTTTATGGTCGACCGGACCGGGAAAAATCAGCCGATGGTGGATCGTCACGGCAAATTCTTTACCCTCGACGAACTCGACCCAACCTGGGTGGCAGAGAATGTCGACACGAAACTCTACGGAACTTATGCCGGACGTTACGTGAAAAACGCCTACGATGAATCGTTGCCCGCCGACGCTGAGACCCTCGACGTCGATCTGGCAGTAATGCTCAAGGCTGAAAACAAAGTCTTCAAGATAGAGAAACACGTCCACTCCTACCCCCACTGCTGGCGAACCGACAAACCGGTGCTCTATTACCCGCTCGATTCGTGGTTCATCCGCACCACGGCAGTGAAAGAGGAGCTGATCGCACTGAACCGCACAATCAACTGGCAACCCGAATCGACCGGTTCGGGACGTTTCGGCAAATGGCTGGAAGGATTGGTCGACTGGAACCTCTCCCGTTCGCGTTTCTGGGGAACCCCGCTGCCGATCTGGGCTACAGAGGACCATGCCGAGCTGAAGTGCATCGGATCGGTTGCCGAACTGAAGGCGGAAATAGACCGATCGATCGCCGCCGGATTCATGAAAGAGAATCCGCTCGCCTCGTTCCGCGAAAACGACTTCTCGAAAGAGAACTACGACCGCTTCGACCTGCACCGGCCCAATGTGGACCGAATCGTATTGGTCTCCGACAGCGGCCGGCCGATGCGCCGTGAAAGCGACCTGATCGACGTCTGGTTCGACAGCGGCGCAATGCCTTACGCCCAGGCGCACTATCCGTTCGAAATCGGGGAGAAAGAGTTCCATAAGGTTTTCCCGGCCGACTTCATCGCGGAAGGCGTCGATCAGACCCGCGGATGGTTCTTCACGCTCCATGCGTTGGCTACCATGCTGTTCGATTCGGTCGCCTTCAAGAATATCATCTCGAACGGTCTCGTGCTCGACAAAAACGGGAACAAGATGAGCAAACGTCTGGGCAACGCGGTCGATCCGTTCGAAGTGATGGAGAAATACGGCACGGATGCCGTGCGTTGGTACATGATCTCCAACTCCCAACCGTGGGACAATCTGAAATTCGACATGGACGGTGTGGATGAAGTACGTCGCAAATTCTTCGGCACGCTCTACAACACCTACAGTTTCTTTGCGCTCTATGCCAACGTCGACGGCTTCACCGGCCAGGAGCCGGAAGTTCCGATGGAGAGACGACCGGAGATCGACCGCTGGATCATTTCGCTGCTCCATTCGTTGATCGCAGGAGTAACGGCCCGGCTGGAGGATTACGATCCCACCCCGGCAGCCCGCATGATTCAGGAGTTCGTCAACGAGAACCTCTCCAACTGGTACGTTCGTCTGAACCGCAAACGGTTCTGGGGAGGCGGCATGGACGAGAACAAACTGGCCGCCTACCAGACGCTATACACCTGTCTGGAGACCGTCGCGCTGCTCGCATCGCCCTTCGCCCCGTTCCTGACCGACCGCATCTTCAACGACCTGAACGCGGTAAGCGGACGACACAACGAGTTGTCGGTCCATCTGGCGTCGTTCCCGAAATCGGAACCGTCGCTCATCGACCGGGAGCTGGAAGAGACCATGTCGCTGGCCCAACGCATCTCGTCATTGGTATTGGCCCTTCGCCGCAAGGTGAATATCAAGGTCCGTCAGCCGCTCTCGAAGATCATCGTACCGCTGCTCGATCCGGAAACAGGACGCCGCATCGAAGCCGTGCGCAGCCTGATCATGAGCGAAGTGAACGTGAAAGAGATCGAAGTGATCGAAGATACGACCGGCATCATCACCAAACGGATCAAGCCCAATTTCAAGACGCTCGGACCCCGTTTCGGCAAATACATGAAACAGATATCGGCCATCGTGGCAAGCTTTTCGCAAGAGGAGATCGCAGCGATCGAAAGCCGCGAAGAGACGATACTGGAGGTCGACGGCCAGCAACTGACTCTCAGCCGCAACGATTTCGAGATCACCTCGGAAGACATGCCGGGCTGGCTGGTAGCCACGGAAGGCAAACTCACCGTCGCACTCGACATCACCGTCACGGAAGAGCTGCGTCGGGAAGGTATCGCCCGCGAACTCATCAACCGCATCCAGAATCTCCGCAAAGAGAGCGGGTTCGAAGTCACGGACAAGATCTGCGTCTCGATCGAAAAGAGCCCGCTCATCGAGGGTGCCGTAGCCGATCACGCCGCTTTCATCGCGGCCCAAACCCTTGCGCGCACCATTTCGACCGACGAAAAGGCCCAAGGCACATTTGTGAGTGCCGTGGAGATCGATGAACAGACTGTGAATATAGGTGTTACGAAGATATAGGCTGAAATAGACGAAAATGTTTGGTTTTTCCGTTTATTTTTTGTAATTTTAACAAACCACAAAAAAAAGCGATCGATATGGCAGAGATGGAAAAAACACGCTATTCGGATGAGGAACTTGCCGAATTCAAGGCCATCATTCTGGACAAGCTGGAGAAAGCGAAAGCCGATTACGATCTGCTGCGAGCCACTATCACGCACTCCGCAGATAACGATACCGAGGATACCTCCCCCACTTTCAAAGTGCTCGAAGAGGGTGCGGCCACGCTTTCCAAAGAGGAATCGGGGCGACTGGCACAGCGTCAGTTGAAATTCATTCAGCATCTCGAGGCGGCTCTCGTACGCATCGAGAATAAAACTTACGGCATCTGCCGGGAGACAGGCAAACTGATCCCGAAAGAACGTCTGAGAATCGTACCCCACGCCACACTCTGTATCGAGCAGAAAAAGTAATTCGCCACTGTACAGGCGTACACGCTGTATCGAACAGAAGGGCCATACATTAAAGGTATAGGGAGATTCTGCGACTCTACCAAAGGCCGACAAACCAGAAAAGGTTTGTCGGCCTTTTTCGTCTTCCGACCAACTGATCGCCGCAATTTCCAATCATCCGCAATGCCCAATCATCCGCAATTTCCAATCATCCGCGATGCACACACTGTCTCTTTCGAAAAAAACGGCCACCGCCCCGACTGGTACGGAACTTGCTCAGGAGAAGCGCAACAGACAAGCAAACAGATGACAAAGAGTAGGAATCGCCTGACAGAACTATTGACCTGCACACGCTGGAACGACAGCGCGCTGCTTTTTCTTCGCATTTTCGTGGGTGCCATGATGCTTCTGCACGGCATCTCAAAGATCCAGAACTACGACTTTATCGTACAATCGTTTCCCGATCCGCTCGGAATCGGTCCAGCATTTTCCTTCACACTCATCACCCTCACGGAGGTAGGTTGTTCCGTCTGCCTCATCATGGGATTGCTCGTCCGACTGGCAACACTTCCGCTCATATTCGGCATGTTCGTAGCCACGTTTCTCACCTTTCCCGATAAAAATTTTTCCGCGGGCGAACTCTCCTTTCTCTATATGGGCATCTACCTATTTCTGTTCATCGCAGGTCCCGGGGGCTATTCGCTCGACCGACTTTTCTTCAGTTCTCGAGGAACTAAATAATTAACTTTCTCCCGATCGTTATTATCAAATTGAAAGAAAAAGAGCGTATAAAAAGAACATTTATGCTGTAATTCAAAACATTTTCGAATAAATTTATTCCGTATTTTTGTAAAAATCTCTTCGGAGAAGATTTGGTCTATCCCTTGCGAAAAAGATGATGCAAACTGAAAAAAGACATATGCGATTGATAAACATTCTTCTGGTAACTCTTTTACTGCCCGGCGTCCTGATGGCGAGCAAATGGCAAGTCAAAACGCCGACGCACGTTCCCGACGTCGAACTAATGACCCTGAAAAACGAACCGACGAATCTGATCGACTACGGCAAACGCCACATGATGGTGTTCTATATCGATCCCGACGCGCGCGGACAAAACAAAGTGTTTCAGGAAGAGATGAGAAACGAAAAACGGCCCTACACACCCAACATCGCCGGTTACACGGTTCTCAATCTGGCCGATACGAAATTGCCGGGCGGCATGGTACGCATGTTGGCCCGTATAGCGACGAAAGGAACCGAGACCGTCAACCTGGTCGACATGGACCACACCCTGCGCGATGCATGGAATTTAGGAGAGGTAGATAACCAGTTCGTCGTCATGTTCGTAACCAAAGAGGGGGAGTTGGTTTACTACCACGCGGGAGAACTCTCCCGAGAGGATATGGACGCATTTTACGCAGTGATCGACAAATATAAATAATTGAAATAGCGACTCTTCGTCGACGGACAATCGGGAAAACCCGTCCGCAGAGCATCGCGATCTGAGAAAATTCATTAGGTATGAAGTTTTGGAAGTGGTGCTTAGTGGCCGGTATTCTCTTATCATCGACCGAAACAGGAAAGGCCGGAACCGTCCGTCCGAATGGAGCGTGGCCGTACATCCAAGAAACCGTAAAAGACACGACTCTTCACAGGGAGCGGGAAAATTCTCACCGGAGACGACCGCATCAGAAACAACATCGCGGATCGAACCCAGCGTTGTTTACCGATCCGCTCTATCCCGACACGCTCTTTTTGCCGGCCAATCCGCTCGCGAAAGACACCTTGCCGATCGATCCATCGGTCACACGTTCCAACGACTCGACAGCCCTCGACACAACTGATTCCACGGCCCGGAAACGCTCGGTTTTCCGCAAACTCTACGACTATTTCAACCGTTCGAACATCGATCGAACCGCGCAGAAAAAGATCGATTTCAGCCTGGTTCTCGGGCCGAACTACTCTTCGACAACGAAACTCGGTCTCGGCATTCTGGCCGCAGGACTCTACCGCATCGACCGGAGCGACCTTGTCACCCCGCCGTCCGACGTATCGCTTTACGGCAACATCTCCACTTCGGGATTCATGATGATCGGAGTGAGCGGCAACAACCTCTTTCCCCGCGACATGCACAGAGTCTCGTACGACGTCTTTTTCTACTCCATGCCGAGTCTCTTCTGGGGAATCGGCTACGAGAACGGAGTGAACAGCAAAGGAGAAAGCAGCTACCTGCAACATCTCTTTCGGGTCGATGCGAGTTACATGTACCGGGTATGGAACAAATTCTATTTGGGAACAGCCATCGACTTCCACCTGTCACGGAACCGACGATTCACCCACCCGGCCTACCTCGAAGGACAAAAGCCCAATTACACCAATACGGGCGTCGGATTGATCCTCCAATACGACGGACGCGACTTCATCCCCAACCCCTACAAAGGCATCTACTTTCGGCTGGAAGGGACCTATTATCCGAAGTTTCTCGGCACGTCGAACGGCTTCGTCCGCACGCAACTGACCTTCGACTACTACCAGAAACTGTGGAAGGGAGCGATATTGGCCTTCGATCTCTACAACGAATCGAACATGGGTCCGGAGGTCCCGTGGACCATGCTTGCCCTGATGGGCGGCAACCGCCGCATGCGCGGATACTACGAAGGTCGGTTCCGCGACAACAACCTCATCGAAGTGCAGTTGGAACTCCGGCAACGTATCTGGCGCCGCCACGGTATTGTCGTCTGGGGAGGGGCTGGCAACGTATTCGAGCAGTGGAACTCCTTCCAACTCTCGCACACGCTGCCCAACTACGGCGTGGGTTATCGATTCGAATTCAAGAACCGCGTCAACATACGGCTCGATTTCGGCATGGGCCGGAAAGGTATAAACGGCATAATTTTCAACATCAATGAAGCTTTCTGAAGCGAGACCGGGGAAAAATACGATGGATGGCATCGCACTGACGATTTTTTTCGTCGTTGCCGTGATGCTGCCCAACATCGTATTGACCTTCAGCCAAGACTATCCACTTTGGCATCGGCTCACCATGCTGCTTTTGCCGGCCGGATTCTATACGGTGTGGTGTTCCCTCTTGCCCCGCTCCGGGGTGATGATTCTGCTCGGCATACCGTTCATGTTCTTCGCCGCATTCCAGGTCGTTCTTTTCTATCTGCTGCAGGAGACGGTCATCTCAGTCGACATGTTCACCAACCTCGGCACGACCAACTCCTCCGAATCGCTCGAACTGTTGCACAACATCTATCCGGTCATTCTTTCGGCCTGCTCGCTCTATATCGTACTGATTCTGCTGGCAGTCTATTCGGTACGCCGACGTCGGGTGATCCGTCCCGCTGCACGACGCAACATGTTGTTTGTCGGAGGATTTCTGCTGGCTGCCGGCATCGGCTCCTCGTTCGGAGCGATGGCCGAAACCCGCGGATTCACCGCCCTGGACGATATTTTTCCCATCAATGCGTTCCGCAACCGCTATTTGAGTCAACGGGAGTGGATGAAGGTCAAGCGCTACGAAAAAAGTTGTGCCGATTTCTGTTTTGACGCCACAAAAAACGACCATGCTCCGCAACGCGAAATCTACCTTTTCGTCATCGGCGAGTCGTCCCGAGCCTGCAACTGGCCCGCCTACGGTTACGATCGCCCCACCACCCCGAATCTGACCAATCGCGGCGACCAAATCGTCTGGTTCCAGAACATCCTGACACAAAGCAACTCCACGCACAAAAGCGTGCCGCTGATGCTTTCGCCCATCGGAGCCGATACCCACGACTATATCTACCGCTACAAAGGGCTGCTTGCCTTGTTCCGCGAAGCCGGATTCCACACGATGTTCGTTTCGAATCAGGCCCGCAACCGAGCGATGATCGACCATCTCGGCAAACAGGCCGACACGGCGATTTTCCTCCAAGACCACCATCGTCGCAACAACTACGACTCCAATCTGTTGCCCTTCGTGCGCAAAGCGATTCTCCGCGACACGGCCGACCTTTTCATCGTGCTCCACACCTACGGTTCGCACTTCAACTACAACGGTCGCTATCCCGCTTCGTTCGCCAAATTCTTCCCCGACCGCATCACCTCTCTGGATGCAACCTGCCGGGAAAGGATGATCAACGCCTACGACAATTCGATTCTCTACACCGATTACCTGCTCGACCAACTCATCCGCATGCTCGAACGGAGTCAAACCTGCACGGCTCTCTTTTTCAGCCCGGACCACGGTGAAGATATTTTCGACGACGACCGCAACCGATTCCTCCACTCTTCTCCCTCGGCAAGCTATTACCAACTCCACATTCCCTGCATGGTGTGGTTTTCGGCCGGTTACTCCGCAGCCTACCCCGAACGAGTGGCTTCCGCACGCTCCCATACGGCGTCACCGGCTACGACCCACGCCTATTTCCACACATTGGCAGACATGGCCTCCATCGAGAGTCCCTATGTCTCTTCGCATCTCTCGCTCGTGAATCCCGTATTCGACTCCTCGACCGTACGGCACTACCTCAACGACCAGTACCAGGCGGTCGATTACCTGTCGGTCGGCCTCCAGGAGGAAGATTTTGCAATTTTTCGGAAGAGAAAAATCCATTTGTCCCATTAAAATCGTAAATTTGTTTCTCGACCCGTGATACGAGCAAACCAATGCGCTATTTTCTGGAACTATCCTACAACGGCTCCTCCTACAACGGCTGGCAACGCCAACCCGGCACATCGACCGTACAAGGCACCCTGGAAAAGGCTCTTTCCACCCTGTTACGGAGCGATATCCTCGTGACCGGAGCCGGTCGGACCGATACAGGAGTCCATGCAGCCTATTACGTGGCACATATCGACACATTCACCGAGATTCCCGATCCGACAGATTTTCTCTACCACCTGAATGCACTACTTCCTGCAGACATCGTCGTCCATACACTCGTTCCCGTAGCCGCAACGGCTCACGCCCGTTTCGATGCCCTCGAACGCGAGTATCGCTATTTCGTCTCAGCAACCAAAACCCCTTTCGGGAGAGACCTCTGCTGGCAATATTTCGTGCCGCTCGATCTGGCGAGAATGAACGAAGCTGCCGCCTCGCTGTTGGAAGAGAGCGATTTCACCACCTTCGCCAAACTCCACTCCGGCAACCGCACCAATCTTTGCAAGGTTTCGAAGGCAGAATGGAACTCGCCGAGAAAAGAACTCTACGTCTTCACCATCCGGGCCGATCGATTTCTGCGCAACATGGTCCGTGCGATCGTCGGAACCCTGATCGACGTAGGACGCGGTAAAATGACGCCGGAAGAGTTCCGCGACATTCTTCGTAGGCGCGACCTCTCCCTGGCGAGTGGCTCCGCTCCGGCCCACGGACTCTACCTCTGGGATGTAACCTATTCGGAAACAACATACAAAAGACATACTACCTGCCATGATTAATCAGATTCAAGAAATTTTCACGCAGCATTTTGGCAACCATGCATCGCTTTATGCCTCGCCGGGACGGGTAAACCTCATCGGCGAACACACCGATTACAACCTGGGATTCGTACTTCCCGGAGCGATCGACAAAGCCATCTACCTGGCCATACGTCCCTCGGAAAGCAAACTCTCCCGGCTCTACTCGGTCGATTACGGCGAGAGCCTCACCTGGGATCTCTCGACCGGAACGCTCCCCGAAAAAATGTGGGCCCGTTACATTTACGGCGTAGTGCAGGAGATGCAGAAACGGGGAGCCCGATTGCAATCTTTCGATGCCGTATTCGGCGGCGACGTACCGCTCGGAGCAGGTCTTTCCTCCTCGGCGGCACTGGAGAGTGTTTTCGGATTCGCGCTGAACGACCTCTTCAAAGCCGGATTTTCACGGGAAGAATTGGCCAAAATCGGACAAATGACCGAACACAACTACATCGGAGTGCGTTGCGGCATCATGGACCAGTTCGCCTCACTGTTCGGCGAAAAAGGGAAAGTGATCCGACTCGATTGCCGGTCTCTCGACTATGAGATGGAACCGTTCGAAGCCCCCGGCTGTCGCATCGTATTGATCGACTCCATGGTGAAACACTCGCTCGCCTCTTCGGAATACAACGTGCGGCGCATGCAGTGCGAGACAGGTGTAGCAACCGTCGCACGACATGTCTCCGGAGTGGAAAGCCTGCGCGACATCACCGCCGACATGCTCGAGACCTACCGCGCAGAGATGGATGCGACGGTCTATCGCCGTTGCCGTTACGTTATCGATGAGAACCAGCGACTGCTCGACGGATGCGACGCACTCAAAGCCGGCGATTACGAGACGTTCGGCCAAAAGATGTTCGGCAGCCACGAAGGTCTGTCGAAGGCCTACGAGGTGAGCTGTCCGGAGCTCGACCTGATCGTAGAGACAGCCCGCCGTATTCCGGGCGTGGTGGGGGCCCGCATGATGGGCGGAGGCTTCGGCGGCTGCGTGATCTCCCTGGTACGGAAGGAGGCCTACGAACCGCTTCTGACGGAGGTTCAGGAACGTTTCCGATCCAAATTCGGAGAGACGCCCCGGACCATTGACGTAACGATCGGCGACGGAGCCCGTCGCCTTTGAAAACGAGACGATCCATGAAACATCCGCTGACAGGACTCCTTCTGCTGTCGTCACTCCTTGTGACCCTCTCGGGAGGAGCACAACAAAAGACAGAAACGTCCTTCGTTCCGGACAAGAAACAGCGTTCAGGCAATCCGATTATTCCCGAATCGGTAGGTCATTATGCCGACCCTCACGCCATGATCTACGAAAAAAGGTGGTGGATCTACCCCACCACCTCCCTTCCTTTTGCCGAGCAGACCTCATTCGACTGTTTCTCCTCGCGCGACTTGCTCCACTGGGAACGCCACGAAAAGATTCTTCGTGCTGCGGACATCCGCTGGGCCCGATCGGCACTGTGGGCACCGGCCTCGGTAGAGAACAACGGACGTTACTACCTGTTTTTCGGAGCGAACAACATCCCCTATGGTGCAAAAGAGGGAGGCATCGGAGTGGCTGTCGCCGACCGTCCGGAGGGCCCCTATCGCGACCTGATCGGCCGACCGTTGATCGGAGTAATCGCCAACGGGGCGCAACCCATCGATCAATGCCTGCTCCACGACGACGGGAACTGGTATCTCTACTACGGCGGTTGGGGACACTGCAACGTGGTTAAACTGCGGCCCGATTTCACGGGCGTCGAGGCCTTCGAGGTGAACGGCACGGTTTACAATGCGGGCGGCAGCCTCGATCCGGAGCAGGTCCGATTTCTCGAAGTGACTCCGGAAGCAAAACCGAGCTACACGGAAGGTCCGTTTATTTTCAAGAGGTCCGGGAAATACTATTTCATGTGGTCGGAAGGAAATTTCACCGACTCCACCTACAACGTAGCCTATGCCATTTCCGACTCGCCGTTCGGGCCTTTCCGCCGAGAAGGTACGGTATTCCTACGCGATGAGGAGATCGGTTCGGGAGCCGGACACCACTCGATCGTACAGATCCCGGGGCGGGACGAGTGGTATATCTTTTACCACCGCCGGGAGCATGCGGGACGAGGAGCTCACGAACGGATGGTCTGTGTCGAGCGAATGGAGTTCGATGCCAACGGACGTATCGTCCCGATCCGGATTACGCGAGAGGGAGTTCCCCGACGCAGAATCCGGTAACGTATCCCCATCCGACGAAACAAAAGGCGAAGGCTTTCCTGCCGGAAAAGCCTTCGCCTTTTAATATGATAGCCCGATCGCAGGACCTTACTCGAAAGCAGCCCGATTCTTCGGATTGTGGAGCTGTTTACCCTCCGGCGTATAGAGATAATCCAACCGGTCGCGGTAACGCTCCTCCACCTTGCCCCGCATCACCTTCATCGTGCTGTTGACCAATCCGTTCTGTTCGGAAAAGGGCTCTCCGATCACCGCCAGGGCCGCAGGCAGCCATCGCTCCGGATAGTCGCCGGCAAAATCGCCTCCCGACTTATAGCGATCGATCTCCGACTGGATCAGATCGAGTGCCGCTTTCGGATAATCGGCCTTGGCAACCCCTTTTTCATGCAGATGACGGAATACGTTCTCCCGATTGGGCACCACAATCGCACCCGTAAAGGGACTCTGGTTATTGTAGATCATGATCTGTTCGATATAAGGCGACTTGTCGGTGATGGCCTCCTCCATCCCCTCGGGGCTGTACTTCTCACCGTCGCTCGCTATGAGCAGGCTCTTGAAACGACCGAGCACATAGAGAAATCCGTCGTGTCCCATATATCCCATGTCACCCGTATAGAGCCACCCTTCGCGGACGGTTTCAGCGGTCGCTTTCGGATTTTTCCAATATCCCGCCATGACATTCTCTCCCCGGATGACCATCTCGCCCTTCTCGCCCGTCGGCAGATCGTGCCCGTCCTCATCGACGATGCGCAGATCGAGCGGCTGCACGAGATGACCCGATGAACCGAAACGATGATAGCGCGGCGAATTGGTGGAGATGACAGGCGTTGCCTCCGAAAGACCGTAACCCTGATACATCGGGATGCCGATGGCATAGAAAAAGCGTTGCAGTTCGGCATCGAGCAGAGCCCCTCCGCCAACGAAAAAGCGCAACTCACCGCCGAATGCCTCCCGTACCTTGGAATAAAGGATCCTGTCGAACAACGCCACGACCGGCTTCAACACCTTTCGCCAGCCTTTTCCCTTCGAATATCCGTCGAGATTGTAGGCATAAGAGGTTTTCAGGGCAAGTTTGAACAGACGCTCCGCTGCGGCACCCTTGGCCCGCACGGAACCTTCGATCGACTTCCGGAAATTCTTCGCCAATGCGGGGACCGAGAGCAGAAAGTGGGGTTTCACCTCCCGAATGTTTCCCGGGATGTTCTTCAGGGTCTCCATCGGAGTACGTCCCACCTGAACGGTCGCCACGGTCGCTCCGCAGGCAATCATGATATAGAATCCCACCACATGCGCAAAGCAGTGATCGAGCGGCAGGATGATCAGCGTACGATAGGAACTCGGCACATCGATCTGCGTAAGAGCCTGCTCCACGTTGGCGGTATAATTGCGATGGGTGAGAATCACGCCTTTCGGATCGGCGGTGGTTCCGGAGGTGTAGGTAATCGTGGCATAGTCCTCATTCCGAAGGGCGCGCCCGATCTCGAGGAACTCCGGTTCGTGCTCTTTCAAATATTCGGCTCCCTGCCGACGCACAGCCGCAAGCGTAGTCTCGCCCCGATCCAACCCATCGACCGCATCGTAGACGATCACCAATCTCAGATCGGGCAACAGATCGCGGATCTTGCGGATCTTCGGATACTGATTTCCGGAGACGAAAATCACGGATACCTCCGCATGTTTCAATCGGAAAAGCAGGTCATTGCTCTCCTCCAGCTTGATGGAAAGCGGTACGCTGATACCTCCGGCATAAAAAATTCCCAATTCCGAGACGATCCAGTCGTTGCGGCCCTCGGAAAGGATGGAGACCTTATCGCCCGGACGGACTCCCGCTACGACGAGACCCGCTCCAATTTCGAGCGCTTCCCGTCGGGTCTCGGCATAGGTCGTCGGCAAAAAGGCATCCGTCTTTTTTTCGAGCAAAAAAGTTTTGTCGCCGAAGCGATTCACGGAGTCTTCGAAAAGGTCGATGATCGTCTTTTTTTTCATAAGGTTTATTTTTTAGGTGTAGTTGCGTTTTCTGTTAGGGAGGCTCTTCCAAGACAGTATACCCCCACTGCGGACAATCGGCTCACCCCGAAGGCCACGGATCACCCTCCGATCAAACAACCGTCAGGCAAATTTTTGCCGAGCCGGTCAATCCATCTTGAGCACGGCAAGGAAAGCCTGCTGTGGCACCTCCACATTGCCGACCTGCCGCATCCGCTTCTTGCCTTTTTTCTGTTTTTCGAGCAACTTGCGTTTACGCGAAATATCGCCTCCGTAACACTTGGCCGTCACATCCTTACGTACAGCCTTGACTGTTTCGCGAGCGATGATCTTGGCCCCGATGGCCGCCTGAATCGCCACATCGAACTGCTGACGGGGAATCAGCTCCTTGAGTTTTTCGCACATCCGGCGACCGAAATCATAGGCATGCTCCTGGTAGATGAGCGAAGAGAGCGCATCGACCGGTTCGCCGTTGAGCAGGATATCGAGTTTCGCCAACTTGCTCTCCCGGTAGTCGGTACGATGGTAATCGAACGAAGCGTAACCGCGTGAGATGCTTTTGAGCTTGTCGTAGAAGTCGAAAACGATCTCCGACAAGGGCATGTCGAAATTGACCTCCACCCGATCCTGCGTAATGAAGTTTTGGCCGCGCATGACGCCTCGTTTGTCGATGCAGAGCTTGATGACATTGCCCAGATAATCGGTTTTGGTGATGATCTGAGCGAGAATGTAAGGCTCTTCGATGCGGGAGATGAGAGTGGGTTCAGGGAGCCCCGAAGGATTGTGCACGTCGAGCACCTCTCCTTTCGTCGTAACCACGCGATACGACACGTTGGGAACCGTCGTGATCACATCCATATCGAATTCGCGATAGAGCCGTTCCTGAATGATCTCGAGATGGAGCAGTCCGAGGAATCCGCATCGGAATCCGAATCCGAGAGCCAGGGAGCTCTCCGGTTCAAACGTGAGCGATGCATCGTTGAGCTGCAGCTTCTCGAGCGATGCCCGCAGGTCTTCGTACTGATCCGTCTCCACCGGATAGACGCCGGCAAAGACCATCGGTTTCACATCTTCGAATCCGGCAATCGCCTCCGTCGCCGGCCGGTCCACATGCGTGATGGTGTCGCCCACCTTCACGTCGGCGGAATTTTTAATCCCCGAGATGATGTAACCCACATTCCCCGCCGACAACTCGTCCCGCGGGCTCATTTTCAATTTCAATACACCTATCTCATCGGCATCGTACTGGCTGCCCGTATTGAAGAACTTCACCCGATCGCCCTTGCGAATCGTTCCGTTCATGATGCGGAAATAGGCGATAATTCCCCGGAAAGAGTTGAATACCGAGTCGAAAATCAGCGCCTGAAGGGGAGCGTTCTCATCCCCCTTCGGGGCCGGGATGCGATCGACGATAGCATCGAGCACCGCATCGATCCCCTCGCCGGTCTTCCCCGAGGCAGCGAGTACCTCTCCGGGATCACAGCCGAGCAACTCCACCACCTGATCCCGCACCTCATCGACCATGGCCGATTCCATGTCGATCTTGTTGAGCACCGGAATAATCTCCAGGTCGTGTCCCAACGCAAGATAAAGATTCGAAATCGTTTGTGCCTGAATACCTTGCGTAGCATCTACCACCAACAAAGCCCCCTCACACGAAGCGATCGCCCGCGACACTTCGTACGAGAAGTCGACATGTCCCGGGGTATCGATCAGATTGAGAATGTATTTTTCGCCGCCACGCTCATACTCCATCTGGATCGCGTGACTCTTGATCGTAATCCCTTTTTCGCGTTCGAGGTCCATATCATCCAGCACCTGCGCCTGCAGTTCCCTTTCGCTGAGCGTATTGGTTTTTTCGATCAACCGATCCGCCAGCGTACTCTTGCCGTGGTCGATGTGTGCGATGATACAAAAATTACGTATGTTTTTCATGGTTGGAATAGTCACTTTCAGCAGACAAAGTTAATCAAATTTGGCAGAAAACGAAGGGCTCCGGTCGCCATCCTGCCAGAAACTGCCGCTTGACCCCGGCCCAGACAGGAGCAGTTCTTCCTGCCGAAAGCGCAAACCGTCTTTTGGCTTTTTGGACTCTTTCCACTACCTTTACCGCCGTTTAGACCCGGGAGAGGGTGACAAGTCCGAAGAGTCTGCACGCCATCGCTGCACCTCCTGCAACCGCTACCCTCCGCTCGATGGAAAAAGATTTCGACGACCATGAACATTCTTGCACGCTACGCCTCGCTGGTACGATTCGCCCACACGATTTTCGCCCTTCCCTTCGCGCTGATCGGCTATGTCTCCGCACTCGTTCTGTGCGACATCGCGTTCGACGGATGGACCTTGGTGAAGATTCTTCTTTGCATGGTCTTCGCCCGCAACGCAGCGATGGGCTTCAACCGGCTCGTCGACCGCGACATCGATGCCGAAAATCCCCGTACCGCCTCCCGTGAAATTCCTTCCGGAGCGATCACCCCGAAACAGGCCGCCTGGTTCGTCGCCGTCAATGCCGTGGGGTTCCTCGTCACGGCAGCCCTCATCAACCGGATGACCTTTTTTCTCTCCCCCGTAGCGCTCTTCATCATTCTCAGCTACAGCTACATGAAACGCTCCTCAGCATGGACTCACATCGTCCTGGGAGTCTCCCTTGCCATGGCTCCGGCAGGGGCCTACATCGCCGTCACCGCCTCCTTGGGTATCGCTCCGCTCATCCTCGCCGGAGTGGTAATCACGTGGGTCGCCGGATTCGATATCATCTATTCGTTGCAAGATGCCGAATTCGACCGTGCACACGGACTCCACAGCATTCCTGCACGTTTTTCAAACGGCAAGGCGCTCGCAATCAGTCTTCTGCTCCACCTGGTAAGCATCTACGCCATCCTTATTTTCGGCATTTATTACGACCTGGGAAACTGGTACTGGATCGGTGCAGGACTCTTCATTGCACTTCTTCTGACAGAGCATATTCTCGTCACTCCGCGCCGGCAGCGTTGCATCGGCATCGCCTTCGGAATTTTCAACGGCGTGGCCAGCGCAATCTATGCCGTCTTCACCATCACGGCGCTACTTCTCCGCTGACCGCGTACGGAACAACCGCCGGTCCAACGCGACCAGCCAACGACGCAAGGGATTAGCCATTCTCCAAAGGCACCAATACTGCCGCCACGATGCGGAATCTGCCTCCATGGTCCGTCCGCTGCTCCGGATCACACGCGTCACCACACCGACTACATCCGCCACCGTCGCCCGTTCGAAGGTCGTCCGGTAATTTCCATCGCCCTGCAGCGTGAGTCGGTCGTCGCACCGGGCCACGATTCGATGCAGCAGCCAGACCGGCCCGTAACGAAACAACACGACACGACCCGGCATCAACTCCTCATCGGTCGCAGGAGCAATCTCGACCCGATCGCGACCGCTGCGCAAAAAGGGTCTCATGCTCTCTCCGCGCACCCAAATCGTCACATGTTCCCCGGCAGTCAGACACCGCTCGACCTCTTCGAAAAACAGTATGTTCGGAATGGCTTTCATGATTCATCGGCCAAAAATCGTTTCGCATGCGAGTTTGGCTGCCGCTTCGTCGGGCCGACACTCCAACGAAAAGACCGGCACACTACCGATCACACCGGAGAGCAAGCGACAAAGGTGGTCCGTCAACCGCTCGTCGGCCGCAAACGACGGAGGGCAGGAGGGCAACAGAGCCCCGAGAGCCTCCAGTTTTCCGAGCCGTCGGATCCGGTTCTCGGGAGCCTGTCGCAGCCTTACGACAGCCGCAAGCGGGACCCGTTCCCTGCGGTAACGAGGCGTCTTGCCGCTCCACGGAGAACCATAAACTACGGGCTCCCCCGCCTCGACACGCAACACGGGACTGTCGTCGTTGAGCGACCAGGCGCCGGGAATCGTCTCGCGCCACAACCGGGCGTGGGTACTTTTACCGGTTCCGCTCTCTCCGAGGAACAGCACGGCACCTCCTTCCCATACGATCGCTGCCGCATGGATCGCCGTACCCCCGAGCGGAGCCAGGGCAACACCATACGCCATCCAAACGAGAAACCGAAGCATAACCGGATCGGGCTCCCGATCGAGTCCGATGTTGGAACGTTGAATCGGCTCTCCGTTCCTGGTACGCAACACCACGGGCGGCTCTCCGCCTCGTTGCATCCGAAAATCATAGCCCTCTTCCCGGCTAAAAAAAGAGCAGTCGATGCCTTCGAAAGCAAACGTGTGTATCGGTCTGGCAGCGGGATCGTCTTGCGGATCGGAGAGCGGGCACTCCGTCTGCAGATGCAGTAGCGGGATCCCCGCCTCATCGTCCGCCAGGCGAAACAGGGGAAATCCGCCCATTCCCTCCATCGCGGCTCCCCGCCCTTCTATCACGACGGTCTCACCGCCAATGCCGTATCGTCTCTTCATAAACCGTTTTCCGTTGTAAGTTCGACAATCCGATCGCAATAGGCCAACGTGCTCTCCCGATGGGAGATCACCACCAATGTCAAATCGGCACGCTGTTCGGAGAGCAGTTGCAGCGCCTCGTTGATCTCCGACTCGGTCTTGCTGTCGAGCGAAGAGGTCGCTTCATCGAAAAAGAGCACGTCAGCTCCCTTGTAGAGCGCCCGGGCAATGCCGATACGTTGCCGCTGCCCTCCGGAAAGCCGACAACCGCCCTCTCCCACCCGGGTATCGATTCCCGCCGGCAAAGAGGCAACGAACCCGGCCAATGAAGCCGCTTTCAATGCCTCCACGACCCGTTCCCGATCCGGTTCTCCGGCCAACGCCACATTTTCGGCGATCGTGCCATCGGTAAGAAAGACCTCCTGCGGCACATAGCCCACATTGCGCTGCCAGGCCCGCCGATTCTCCATGGTAAGAGGCACTCCGTCGATACGAATCGAACCTTTTTGCGGCGGATAAAATCCGAGCAAAAGGTTGAAAAGGGTCGACTTCCCTGCACCCGAACTCCCCTTGATGCCGACACGCTCCCCTTTGCGGATCGTCAGATCGAAATCTTTCAACACCGGTTTACCGTCTTCAAAAGCAAAGGAGAGCTTTTCTGCCACGATCTCCCGATCGAAAGGCAGACGATCCGTCGGATCCTCCTCCGGGGCCGATTCCATCTCGCAGGCATCGCGTATCACATCGACCGTATAGAGACTGCTCCGAAGGGTGATCCACCGATAGATCATTCCCCGCACGGTGGGCAACAGCCGCAAGGCAGCAAGGGCGAAGACCCCGAAAAGTACCGCATCGGCCCGCAAAGCCACCAGGACGACCAACGCCAACACCACGCAAAGTTCCGCCACGAAAGCCGGCGCCTGCTGCATCATCTCGGTACGACGCCGAAACTCCGCGATCTGTCCGACCCCTTCATCGAACCGGGCAACGAGCGGCGCAAACGCATCGCCGATCTCGATCTCCGGATAACCGCGGAAAGCCTCCAGTACCAACCGGCTCTGTCGACGTCGCACGTCGTTCTCCTCCTTGCCCATCTCCTGCAACTTTCCCTGCTGCAGGCGGAACCATCCCCAAACAACCGGGAGGAAGACAACAGCCAGCAGCAACGAAGCGACCGCATGATAAGCCAACAGAGCAACGCTCACCAGCAAAACGAGAACCGCATCGCTGAAAAGCATGGCGGCTGGGGTCAGCACCCGCTGCACAAAGACGAGCGACACCCCGTTCACCTCATAGGCGAGACGGGAGGGACTCTTGGATTTGAAAAAAAGCAATCCCCTCCGATAGTAGTTACGAAAAAGCGTTTCGGAATAGTGGCGATAGAGGGAGAACATGTAACGAGTCTGGAAGCGGGTAATAGCGATGTTGAGTACGCCCTTCAAGACAATGATCCCGACCACCGTGCCACATACGCACCATGCGAAAGCCGCCTCCGAAGAGAACCCGCCGGCCCGATAGAGCGCTCCAAGCCACGGATTCGAAGCCATGCGTCCCGGATCGGCAACCAACACGAGCACCGGCAACAGAGCGGCCAGTCCGATGAAATTGAGCACACCGCGTACAATGACGGCGGCGAGGAGCAACACGCCCCGACGTCGAAAGGACTTCGGTATCAGAGCGCTCCACTTCATTCCGTTCCAGTCTCAAGCAGACCGCTTTGAACGAGCGATTCGGTCCATCGGGCCGCATCCCGCGCAGCGGTCCCGGCATCCACCTCGTAACGACCTTCCAGGAGCGCCGCGACATCTTCAACTTCGAACTCCCGTCCGGCCAGCTCCTCGAGCAACCAGACGGCCGAGTCGTTGAGCGAAATCAACCGGGTCATATCGACCCCGTATTTCCCTTGCAACACGATCACCTTCTCGCCGGCAATCTCCCTGATCTTATATCCCGATTTGATTCTCATTGATTCCGTATTTTCAACACAAACAGGTCGAACCGATCTTCCGCCGTCTCCGTTCCGAGACGGCATCTTCCCCTTTCAACCTTCCTCAGACAAAAGTAATACAACCCGATGAGAATCGCAAAAGCCCGTCCCCTTTTATGATCCGGACGACCATGTTGGCAAGCAGGTCCGTCCGAACAGACAAACGGAAAGACCAAACCACCCTCCAACCTTCGTTGGAAAAATCGCCGTTGGACTCCCGACTCATTACTACCGATCAGAAATACTCCTGCCGATAGGGATAAGCGTTGCGACGCTCTTCGAAACGCTCCGGATGACGCTGCAAAAGTCGGGTCTCCGCTTCGATATCGAACCGGCTTCGGATGGTCCGCTTCATCTCCTCCCAGGAGATCGCCGCCGGATGGGAGCGAAGCGTCGGATCGGACGGGAACCAATCGGCGAGCGGCAATCCGAAACGGGTCGCGACAGCCTGCACGGCCATGGCCGTTCCCATGGCTTTGCCCTGTGCCGAATAGCCGGCGATATGGGGGGTCGCCACCGCTGCCCGAGCCAGGACCCGCCGGTCGATCGACGGTTCGTCGTTCCAGGTATCGATCGCCGCACGGCAACGTCCCGACACGACCGCCTCGGCAAGAGCCTCCGGCTCGACAATCTCTCCGCGCGCCGCATCGACCAATACCGCTCCGGGCTTCAGGGATGCCAACAGGTCGCGATCGACCAGATGAAAAGTCGCATCGTCACCGCTTCGGGTCAACGGCGTATGGAGCGTAAGGATATCGACCTGCGGAACCAGCTCCGTCAACGGCAAGAAACCCTCGCCGGCATCGAGACCCTCGGCCCGTTCGCGAGGCGGATCGCTGCAAAGCACCCGGAATCCCCACGACAGGGCATACACCCTGACCAGACGCCCCACATGGCCCACACCGACGACACCGAGCGTTGTCCGAGCCGGCGAGAGTCCGAAACGCTCTTCGAAAAGCGCCAACGAAGCCGCCATCCACTGCAACACACCACGCGCATTGCAGCCTATGGAGGTCGCCACACCGATTCCCCGACGGCGACAAAATTCGAGATCGATATGGTCGCTCCCGATCGTTGCCGAAGCGATAAAACGAACTTTCGAATCACCGAGCAGGGCCTCATTGCAATGCGTGCGTGTACGAACAATGAGTGCATCGGCCTCTTCGACATCAGCGGGAGCGATGGAGGCTCCCTTCAGATAGCACACGGAGGCATAAGGCTCGAAAACACCGGCCAAATAGGGGATATCGCAATCTGCAACGATTTTCATACTTTGCAAAGAAATTGATTCCCGCAAATATACCCAAAGAAGAGTACAGCAGCAACACCCGACATCCCGAAGTTATCTCCCCCCCCGGAGTCGCCCATCCTGTTTCTCATTTCCGACAAATTTCAGCAGAGATCAAAAAAAACTCCCCGCCGACACGCGACGGGGAGACCCAACTTTAATGTATTGATTATGAAAAGAACCTTATAATTACAGTTTCACAACTCCATTAAAGATTCGACATAATAACGGCATTTGCGAAATTTATATTGCAAGCAAGTTTATATTTTTTAAAAAATTATAAATTATACTTATAAATAGCTCGTTTTCAGCATTCGAATTTTTCGTGGCCCGAATCGTGTTTCCGATTCCAGACAAAAATAAAATCATATATTTGCCATACGATCGCAACAATGTGGAAAATGCGCTACACCTATCAGACCGGATATGCCTTGAGCGGCGGATTCATCCGCGGATTCGCCCATTTGGGTGTTATTCAATCACTTTTCGAACACGACATCCATCCCGACATCCTTGCAGGGGTAAGTGCCGGTGCCTTGGCAGGAGTTTTCTATGCCGACGGACACGAACCACATCAAACACTCGACTATTTCTCCAAACTGAAGTTTTTCGACTTCACCAAACCGATCATTCCCCGTCTTGGTTTTCTTAGCCTCGACGAACTGATCGATTTCCTACGAAGTCATCTCCGTCACAAAACACTGGAAACCCTACCCCTTCCGTTCATCGTTTCTGCAACCGACTTCGATCACGGTCACATCGTTCACTTCCGCACAGGAAGCATTGCCGAAAGAGTCGCCGCCTCCTGTTGCATCCCCCCACTTTTCACCCCTGTCGTTATCGACGGAATAAATTATGTAGACGGCGGCGTATTCATGAATCTGCCGGTCCCTGCCATCCGCGACCTTTGCCGCACGGTAATCGGAGTCAACGTCAGCCCCATGCGACCGGAAGAGTATAAACGCAACATCCTGAGTGTCACCCTCCGTGCATTCCATTTCATGGCGCAGGCAAACACCGTCAACGATCGTTCGAAATGCGACATGCTGATCGAACCGCACAACCTCTACGAATACGGAAACACGGAACTCGACAAGGCAGAGGACATCTTCATGCAGGGCTATGCAGCCGCCAATGCGATACTCGACACTACGGAGCCGACAAAAACATCCATTTTCATCCGTCGGGCTCTCTGAAAATCCGATCCGTTTGGCCGATTTTCCGATCCGAAAAACCTCGCCCGAACAACAGACAACAAAGTAAACATACGTCTCTCACCTATGCGACAAAGCATTTTAGGCCCCTCAAAAGAGTCATCCGAACGGTAAACGTCCAACTCGATTTTCTTGCTTTCCTCCCGACATACATTATCTTTGTCCGACAACAACCGACGAACGAAAGTTCCTCGCAAACCATACAAAACAAAATACATCATGGCAGACGAACTCAACGGTTTCGACCCCGACGACACAGGTGTCAGCAACGGCAACTATTTCGGATTTCCGTTCTCAACGGAGGAGGCCCGACTGATCCTGATCTCCGTACCGTGGGACGTGACATCCTCCTACGGAGGAGGCTCCTCGTCCGCACCCGATGCCATCATCGAAGCCTCGGTACAACTCGACTTCCACGACCCTTTGGCTCCGGGTCGTTGGAAACAGGGAATCGCCACCGCCCCCATCGACTATTCCATCCAGGAGAGGAGTCTCCCGCTTCGGGAAGACGCCGTACGCATCATGGAGCATCTCGAATCTGGCAAGCCCATCGAGGAGGGATCGATACTCTACCGCAAATTGGAACGCATCAACACGATCTCCGATGAAATCAATACCGAGATCTACGACCAGTCTCTCTCCTGGTTGGCTGCAGGCAAACTGATCGGCCTGGTCGGAGGAGACCACAGCACCCCGTACGGATTGATCCGGGCCATCGCAGAGAAAGAGGGTGCGTTCGGCATACTCCACATCGATGCCCATTGCGACCTGCGGGAGAAGTACGAAGGGTTCTCCAACTCCCACGCCTCGATCATGTACAACGTGCTGCGCGACATACCGGAAGTTGTCCGTTTGGTTCAAGTCGGTGTACGAGATTATGCGGCGAAAGAGATCGAGCGTGTCCGCCAGGAGGAACGGATCGTATTCTTCCCCGACCACAAGCTGTGCGACGCACGATTCCGCGGCGAATGCTGGGGAAAAAGCGTCGACCGAATCGTCGAAAAGCTTCCGGAGAAGGTCTACATCAGTTTCGATATCGATGGCCTCTCGCCCGAAAACTGCCCGCATACGGGGACGCCGGTTCCGGGAGGACTCTCCTTCAACGAAGCTATCTGGTTGATCGCCCGCGTCGTCGATTCGGGCCGAAAGATCGTCGGTTTCGACCTCTGCGAAGTCGCACCGGGCAAAGACAACCAATGGGACGCCAATGTCGGTGCACGCGTTCTTTTCAAACTGTGCGGACAAACGATCCGCTCCAATGAATAAAACAGTATAAAAAATCGACGAGCCGATGAGCAAGCCTCGAAAATTGACGATCGGACGACGCATGGTACGTCACAGTCGCCGCTTCCTGAACTATCCATGGGCCGGAGGAGTGATCCTTTTAATCTGTGTAGTCGCCGCCATGTTGCTGGCCAACCTGCCCCACACGAAAGCAATATACCACTCCATTCTCACCACGCCGCTGACTTTCACCGTCGGAGAAGGCGGAACGCTCTTCTCCTTCAGTCTGGATGTGGAACGCTTCATCAACGATGGCCTGATGGTGGTCTTTTTCTTCGTAGTGGGACTGGAAATCAAACGCGAAATGATCGCCGGACAACTCGCCTCACTCCGCCAGGCCATTCTCCCTGTCGTAGCTGCCGTCGGAGGCATGCTTTTCCCGGCGCTGATCTATACCCTGTTCAACATCGGCTCGGACTATGCGGGCGGCTGGGGCATCCCGACAGCTACCGACATCGCCTTTGCCGTGGCGATTCTCTCGGTCATGGGACGCATGGTTCCCCTTTCGCTCAAAATCTTCCTGACGGCACTCGCCATCGTGGACGACTTGGGCGCGATCCTGGTCATCGCACTCTTTTACGGCGGCGAAATTAATTGGGCCTGCCTGCTGCTGATCGCCATCATCATCGGCATTCTCTACCTCTTCCGGCGGGAAGGAATCTACAAAGTAAGATTCTACATGATTCCGGCGATTCTGGTTTGGTATCTGTTCTACAATTCGGGGATCCATGCCACCATGGCCGGCGTCATCATGGCCATGATCATCCCGTCTCAACCCCAAATATCGAAACGGACCTTCTTGCGACGGGTGAAATATGGCGTCGAGGAGTTCAAACTACGCGACCGGAAAGGGGTCGAAGTACTCTCCAATCACGAACAATACCATGCTCTCTGCCGGGTCCGTCATGCCGCCAACGACGCGATCAGCATGTCGCAACGCTTGGAGCACATGTTATCGCCCTACATCTCATACCTGATCATCCCCATCTTCGCACTGGCTAACGCCGGCGTGGAGATCCAATCGCCAGAAGAGCTCGACATATTCTCCACGACGATGGGTTGGGGTATCTTTTTCGGACTGGTCGTCGGTAAACCGCTCGGCATTTTTACGGCGAGCTGGTTGGCCGTTCGGCTGAAAGTCGCCGTCATGCCTTCGGGAGCCGACTGGAAAATGTTACTGGCCGTGGCCTGCCTCGGCGGTATCGGATTCACCATGTCGATTTTTATCGATACGCTCGCCTTCATGAATGATCCCTTCGTTTTAGACAGCGGCAAAATTGCAGTATTGCTTGCCTCCACCACTGCAAGCATCGTCGGGATCGTGCTGATTACCCTATTCTCTCAATACAAAGGGAAAATACGACCTACCCCTGTAAAAGCGTAAAAAACCGGCTGCTCCCGTCCATCATGAATCGGTAAAATGATTTCCTGATAAAATAATTGAGTCCCAGCAATGGAGTTTCGCTAAAAATCATTAAGTTTGCCAAGATATTCCGAAACGGATCAACCAATTAAAACAAAAAAATAGAAAATGAAAAAAATTCTCGTATTGGCAGTCGTTCTGACTGCAGCATTCAGCGCTTGCAACACGGGTAAAAATCCCAAGGCCTTCTCGGAAAAAGACTCCGTTGCCTATGCATTCGGTCTCGACTACGGCCGCCACGCCAAAAGTTTTGACAGCACCCTGAACACGGCTATCATAGCACAGGCCATCAGCGATGTCATGAATAACACCCAAAAGATGACCATCGGACAAGCTCAGGATTTCCTGTCGGAATATTTCATGGTACGTATCCCGGCTCGGAACCTCAAAGCCTCCGAAGATTTCCTCGACGGCGTAATCAAAAACAACCCGAATGCCAAGAAAACCGACAGCGGCCTGATCTACGAAGTGATCGCAGAAGGTGACCCCAACACGATGGCCACGGATGATGTCGACGAAGTGTTGGTTAACTACGTAGGAACCAACAAGGACGACGTACAGTTCGACGCTGGCGACAGCATTCGTTTCCCGCTCCGCGGCGTCATCCAGGGTTGGAGAGAGGGTATCAAACTGGTCGGCAAGGGCGGCAAGATCAAACTCTGGATCCCGGCCAACCTCGCTTACGGTCCGCAAGGCTCGCGCGACGGTCGTATCACCCCCAATGAAGCACTGGTATTCGAAGTGGATGTCCTCGATGTCTTCCCCGGAGAAAAACCTGCTGAGAAGAAGTAGTCGATCAACGACCATCTTAATTCCTAAAAACTGCCGGCATTCATGTCGGCAGTTTTTTGTTGGATTCGGGTGACAAACTGTCGTAAAAATTCGCAACCGGAAACCAGCAGCCGGCTTTTTTCCTTATATTTGTAAATTATAGGATGCGGCTCGGCATGATCGAATCTTGAAAACTTCGGTTTTCGTTCGTTTTTGCACAAACCCATCCCTAATTTGCCGGTATCAAAACCCAAAAAACATATCATTATGAAATATGCGATCATTACTACGGAAAAAGGAGTCATGAAGGCTGAATTATACGAAAAAGAGACTCCGGGAACCGTAGCGAACTTCTGCAAACTGGCCAATGCGAAATTCTATGACGGACTGACGTTCCATCGCGTAATCCCCGACTTCGTCATCCAGGGCGGATGCCCTCTCGGAACCGGAGCGGGTGGCCCCGGATACACCATTCCGTGCGAAACCGACGCACCTCGCCAATACCACGACCGGGGCGTACTTTCGATGGCCCACCGTGGGAAAAATACAGGCGGTTCGCAATTCTTCATCTGCCACAACCGGGAAAACACGAAACATCTCGACGGAGTCCACACGGCATTCGGCAAAGTCGTGGAGGGTTTCGATGTGCTCGACGCCATCCGCCAGGGAGATCGCATCGAAAGTATCCGCATCGTAGAGGAGTAACCCCCAAAGAGAACAACTATAACACATCATGGAATTCGAAGGTATCGTTTACAAAGTCTTGCCTCCCGTTTCGGGGACAAGCGCACGCGGCGAATGGAAAAAACAGGAGGTGGTTTTCGAACTTCCCAACGAATTCAGCCGCAAGATCTGCGTGACATTTTTCGGAGATAAAACGGCTGATGCCGCCTCCCTCAAAGAGGGCGATCCCGTATCGGTATCGGTAAACGTCGAGTCGAGAGAGTACAACGGACGCTGGTACACCGATGTGAGAGCGTGGAGAATTGTCAAGAAGAGTGCCCCGGCTCCGGAACCCGACAACATGCCTCCGTTCGATCCGGCACCCTTCCCCGCCTCGGAAACTCCGATCGCTTCGGAAGAGGTGGATGATCTCCCCTTCTAATGCTTCTCGACGAAGAAACCACAGAAAACAAAAGTTCCCGCCCACGGGACATCGGCAGGAACTTTCGCACAGGAGTTGCTTGGCTTACAAAACTTTCCTAAATCTCTTTTGCAAAAATAGAGAGACTGTCCGCGTTCCACAATCCCCTAAAATGGGGATAATCGGAGACGATCCTAACCAAACATGGGGGGGGGAGCGGACAGGAAACAAACGACAAGCCAGTAAACCAAACAAAACAGAACAACATGAAGAGCAGAACCATCTCATTTGCCCTGCTGGGCGCAGCGATGCTCCTCGCATGCGAAGGAGCGATCGCACAATCGACCAAACAACAGGCCCTCGAACCGGTTACCCGAACGGGAGGCATCTACCATTCCTACGAAGGGGCCCCCGAGGTATCCCCCACCCCGACGCCCAAAGGATACAAACCATTTTACATCAGCCATTTCGGCCGCCATGGATCGCGTTGGCACACCTCCGACCGCTATTACAAAAGAAGCCTCTCCCTGCTGGAACAGGCCGAAGCGGACGACATGCTGACAGAAAAAGGTAAAGAGTTATTGGAAAAAGTCCGGATTCTTTCCGCCGATGCGAAAGATCGCTACGGAGCACTCTCCCCGCGCGGAGTACGCGAACACAGAGGCATCGCCGAAAGAATGTATTACTCCTTCCCGGAGGTGTTCTCCACCCGGGGAGGACGCGACGTCTATATCGAGTGTCGCTCCACGTTGTATCCCCGCGTCATTTTGAGCATGGCAGCCTTCAACGAACGACTCAAAGAACTCAATCCGGAGCTGCGTATCTCCCGCGAATCGGCACACCGTTACGAACTCTACCTGACCCCCATGGAAGGTACCGACAGCATTACCCCTCTCACGGAAGAGGCCATCGATCGGTTTACGGAACGCACCATCCATCCGCAACCCTTCCTCGCCCGGATTCTGAAAGACCCGTCGTACCCCGATCAGATCGGCAAAGATCCCGTTTCGTTCATGAAAGGCATCTACATGCTCGCGTCGATCACACAGGATGTCGACTACCTCAACCTCTCGCTCTACGATATTTTCACCGAAGACGAACTGTTCGACCTGTGGCAGGTCTACAACTTGCGTTTCTATTTGCAACACGGTCCCTCTCCGGAATTCGGGAAAGCAGTGCTTGCCGACATGAAACCGCTGTTGCAGAACATCGTGGCATCGGCCGACTCCGCCATCGTGTACGGTACACCGGCTGCGACGTTGCGTTTCGGACACGACGTAAACATTACGCCGCTGGGTGCTCTCATCGGGCTCGAAGGTCTCGATGTGCAGGAGAGCGATCCGAATCAGCTCTATCTTTCGTGGAGTTCCTTCCTGGTATCGCCCATGGCCGCCAACCTGCAAATCATCTTTTACCGAAAGAACAAAAATAACGACGATATTCTCGTGAAATTCCTCTACAACGAACACGAGCGCACCCTCCCGATTGCCTGTGATACGGCCCCGTATTATCCCTGGGAAGAGGTCCGAGCCTATCTTTTGCAACAGATTGCGAAATATTAACCCCAAGCAAGCCGTATTTTTGAGACAAACGACGAACGGGTTTCCGCTTTTTGCGGAAGCCCGTTTGTTGTTCGGAGAATCTCATCCGGTTAATCCTCCGGTGGTACAAGACATCCCATCGGAGAGTCTCGGGAGTTGCTCTGTAAAGAATCTGTAGATAAAAAGTAGGAAAAACCATCTGTCGACAACCTCGGAGAAACGACCGCCATACGAAACGGCAATTCCCGTTCTTTTTTTCGATTTTTTGCATCTGAAAATTTGCAGATTCCGAAATCTGTATTACCTTTGCAACCGCAAATCAGGATAAATGGATGTTGATTTGCGACACAGGTTCATTCCGATTTTGCGGAAATAGCTCAGTTGGTAGAGCACAACCTTGCCAAGGTTGGGGTCGCGAGTTCGAGTCTCGTTTTCCGCTCCGAAGGCAGTCTTTTTAGACTGCCTTTTTCTTTTGTATGTCAATCGGTTGATAAATTTCCGCAACTCTCTTTCGACAAAACGGAAGACTCAACCACCCCGTTGAAAATCCGAAAAACCCCCGAAAAAGGCTGTTTCGACCCAAAATGTTTTACAGAATGTTTTACACAAAAATTCGTGATTTTTTGGGCGAAATCAGCACGACTCCACACAAGAGAACTATTTCTGCAATAAATGCCTACCATTCAAGGATTATCTGCGGTTCGACTAAACCTATAGCAGCAGAGAAACATTGTCACAAAAAAACAAAAGGACAATAGCGACGCCCAATGCTATTGTCCGAATAATAAAACCGATGCAGTTATGCAAGGTTTATTTTGAATCTCGATCAATGAGCTCCGTCAGATATTTTTCAGCATATTCGATAGTTCCTCGGAAGATTAACTTCCCATCAGGATCGAACATGATAACAGTAGGAACGCCATCAACTCCAATCTCTTTTAAGGCAGGATCGTTCCAGTCCATTGCAAGCATTGGGAAAGAATAATTTCTTTTATTTAAAATATCCTGACCTGTCCGATAGGTTTCTTCTCTTTGGGCATCCCAACTCCAACAAAATACCGAATATATTTCAATACCCGATTCTGATTTATATCTGTCGTACACTTCCTGGACTTTGGGAAATGTTCGTATACACGCTCCACATCCGGTTGACCAAAAATCCAAAATAACGTATTGGCCTTTGAATCTGCTCAACGGCACATCTTCTCCTTGTTCATCTTGAAAAATTAGCTGGTTATTCAGGATCTGCTCGGTCTTGCCAGTAAAAGTACCGAAATTAAGATAGTTCCCATATTTTATATATCCATCATAAGCAAACCAAATGTATAATCCGCCTGCAATAACTATTAAAATAATTTTGGCCGACAACTTTGGTAAGATCACAAATAAATACCCTAAACCGACGGCTAACAACCTGGCTAAAAATTCCGGAAAAGAGATTAAGGTATCATTGAAATTCATTAGACGTAAAGGAATGTCTATGAATGCCAATATGATTGCTAATGCGACACCGATTCTTGATAAACGTCCCTCGTATTTCCGCAATACAAATATTGTCAAAATAAAATAAAGGATGCTCATAACAAGGAGAGACAAAGGAAGACCATACAAAGAGAAGAGTTCCAATTTATAAGTTCTAATTAAAACTCCTAAAAAAAATATAGATAGAGACACGATAAATATCCCTACGTATATTAAAGTCTTTTGAATTTTTGTCATCTCTCGTGGCTATTCTTTTTGGTCCAAACGTAAAAATAGCAAAAAAATGTGTTACTGCAACAATTATTTGCACTGCTCGGATGGAAACAACATCAGGAAGAGCCTATTCCAAGCATGATTTGATATAATGACACTACAACCATACGCTACGCACAAGTATCCGATCCTTTATCGATTCTGGAGTTTAACCCATCAAAAAGGAGTCAACATCCACGGATCCCCCGCAAGGGCCTTATCCCATGCGCTTTGCTCTCTCCGCAAAGAAATCTTCACGCCGACATGCACATGGAGTCGCTCCAAGGTCTGAAAAATATCCGGAGCGAATACCTCAATTGGAGGGAAATGCCAACCTCAGAAAGCGTAAAATCCAATAAATCCCATAAAAAATAACATGTAACACATACGAATGTCATTTCTTCTTTCATTTTCTCAACCGGAATATTTATCTTTCTGAAATCGAAATAGAGAAGCCTATGATCTGCTGACAACCGGAATTGCCTTACGATAGACCCGAGAGAATAAAAACTCAATTAATAATTAGGAGGAAAATATGAAACAGTTTATTGCCATACTGGCATTGGCCCTATGTTCATGTTCAGGGAAGGAAAATATCAATCTGTCGGGACGATGGATGGAAGTGTTACCACAAGACTCGCCCTATGTACAGGGGATGGATTTGAAGGAAAACGGTTCTGCCGAGTCGGTAGGTATGAAAACATTGCTGTATCATCAGTGGAAAGTAACAGACCACAAATTAATATTGACCGGAGAAAGCATCGGTAACGGACAAACCATCCAGTTCACCGATACAATGAACATCATCCGATGCCATAACGATACACTCATTGTCAAAAGGAGGAACCGAGAAATCGTTTTTGTAAAGGATCCAAGTGGAGCTGACAATGCCCTACAAGGAGGGCCTTCAAGAGAGGCTTACGAAGGTTTTGTCTGGAAAAAATTGTCGGGTGCAGGCCTGACCTTATGGGTTCAGGAGAACGATGAGATACGGCTTCTCGCCGATTCTTCATTACCGGGAATAGTAATGGTAAGAAAAGGCGCTGCTGAGCCCCGAATGCTTATCAGGATATTCGATCTGCCCAACAAGGACATAAATGACGTTATCAATACGTTGGAGAGGACGACGAACTGGGATAAAAAACAACCGGGAAGATTCGAAGAGGTAAAATCAGGCAGAGAAGGTGTCAAAAGATTTGTGATGATCCCCGACGGGCAGTATGCTACGGAAATTGAGACGCAGATGAAATCGGAACCTGTACCGGCCCCCTGCAACGGATGGGGTGTAGGCAACAGCGGCCAAAGATATTTTGAAATAGATGAAAACTATCCCAATAAAGCCCTATTTCTTGAGATAGGACAGGAAGCTCCTCTGTTTGATGAGAACAGCATTGTATTCTCCGACTCTGAAAAGTTACAGCAGAATGGTGAATTGTCTAAAGATGAACTCTACACACTGAAAGGGACCGTAGTCATCGGACATGAGGTACGCTCTTTCAAACCGGATGGCTGCGACGAGGAATACTGGATTGTAGATAAGACGGGGACATTAAATGATCTCTATGACAGAGCGACTAACGGTCAAAAAAACGGGCAACCTTTACAAGCGGTTTTGAAAGTCGAGTATAACGGGAAATGGGATGATGGTTTTGCGGCAGAATATGCAGGGGTGTTTTTTGTCCGGGAGGTTAAGTTGAACAAGTAATCTATTGGATCTCAAAACGGCTATTCCTCTTATCAATTCTTTTTTTCATATTTTACATAAAACGATTTGAAAATTTATTATTTTTTATAAATTGCCTTTTTTGAAAGGACATTTTTTATTATATTGCGCAAGCACACATCTATAAACGCATTTTATTTTCATCAAAAATTCGAACAATACTAAAAAAAGCACATCCAAGAGAGAAGAGAAAAATAGAAGTGGACGATATGAGATAAATATTGATAAATCGGGTACAATCCAACAAGAAAGATCGGTTTTATGAATAGAGACCTTTATGTTTAACTAATATCTACGATTATGAACCCTAAATTCTACTCAGCCATTGCAATCGTTACTCTCATGTTCACTTCCTGCGGAGGAGGATCTTCGTCATCGTCCGATGCGATGCTTTTCGGAGCCATTCCCGGTGTATATCTTAACTACGAGACCGAAACGGCTGCACTTCTCGAAAAAGCCGAGCAATCCAATGACATCAAAGACCTTGAAGCCATCAACGAACAAGGGGAAGCCCTCAAAGATGCTCTCCACGGCGAACTTGAGAAAGCCGCTCAAGCCTGGTCGGGAACGACGCTCGATGTCGCTGTCGGAGAGGACCTGAAAGTCATCACCCCGATTACTGTTACCTTCGAAAGTTTCTTCAGCAGCACCTCTCCTCAATTCACTCTTGCCGGCGATATCGAGACCGCACAAGAGATCAATGCCAATTACAGTGCGGATTTGCTGAAATACTACAGTTCTCGACAGGATCAACTGCTGACTTATGGGGTGCTTCTGGTCGGACTCGACGAACTAGGAGCGGAAGTGGTTTCGCAACGAGTAGGAAGTTTGCAACTTGCTTGGGCGAACGATCAGGTAGTGATTCCGGCCGGAACAAAAGTGGTATTCAACGATAAACTCGCTTTCAAGAATCGTTCTGCCGAAGCATACACAAAGATCAAAAGTCTGACTCTCAAAGTCGACACCAAATAGTTTGCAGTAAGACATCCTGTTTGTTCTATCTGCAGCGCGGATATCCGTGCTGCAGATATTTTTTTGCATATCGGCATTCGATCAGGGCGGAGGCACAATATCCGTATGCGAAAAGTTTTAATCTGCCAATCGAATACGCCAACCGAAATCGAGTTTTATCCGCAAACTGTAAAAACATAGGCCGGTACACGAATCCCAAATAGGAACTGTCTTGCGTATAATAACAAGAGAAGGCAAACCCGAGCGACCTGGATTTACGAAAGATGCTTTCCTGATTGATCCCCTCTTCTGTGGCATCCCCATCACATCCGATGCATTTCGAACATACTCTCCACGCTATCGAATTCCATGTTCTCATTGATTAATGCCCCAGATCCGATCGCACCTCCCCAGCCGATTCAATCTCCATGGTCTGCATCTGCTTCTTCGTCACACCGAACTTTTTCCCATATTGCACCCAATAATAAGTGGAGGCAAGCTGAAACAGCTTGCGGGTCAACGGCATCGTGACATGAAATACACGATAAGATCGGGAGACTATCGATGCAGCCAATTGTTTGATCTTTGCGGCAGCAAGAAATTGGAAGGGCGAATCCAAGATTGCCTCTCCGCTACCAAGCATCAGGACAGAACCCAAGGCGTAATGATTCTGCCGACAAAAGAGGCGCATCATTCGAACAGCAATCTCGTTCTGGTTATATTCAAAAAAGCCACAATTAATCAAGATCGACACCACGGGCTTCCTCGTCGGAGGATTGTTCTCCAAAAATTTCAGGAAATTCAAGAATCCAACTGGCAAAGCATCGGCATAAAGTGGAAAGACAAACAATACATCGGAATATTTCTCCATCTCGGAACGAAGTGCGGCATGATTGCTTTTCGATATTTCGAAGTAGGTACAAGCAATTGAGCAATACTTTGCAAACAATGCCGCATAACGTTTGGAGTTTGATTTGGGTGCTCTTGGGCTCCCGTTCAATATCATGATTTTTGCCATGTTCTTACTATTTTTTCGACCGTTTCATCAATCTTGGATTCTTCGACGAACAATACGTTATAACTTGCAAAACTCATATTGTAAGCATTGCGAGCGATTAAACGTGTGAAAATATCTTTTTCTTCCTCCGTAAGTTCTCCATATGCGACGATCGTTGCCTGTTTTAGAGCCACGGCCCGCTGGACATGGTGAGTTTCGCCTTTGAAAATACGAATGAAAGCCTGTTGAATCGGGATTGCGCGCTCCAGCATGGTTTTCATTACGGAGTCATACCCACCGTATTTTACATGACTGACATACAGCACCTCGTCGCTCTGTGCAATAACCGGATACACTTTTGTCGCATCGTCGCGTATTACACATCGTCCGGGAGTTTTTGTCCAGCATCCGAAACAACCCACACAATTGGAAATCTTCAATGCAGACAGATTGAAATATCTGATATTCTCATCATCGGGCAACGCCACATGTATGGGTCTATCACTAAGAATCAACTTCATACAACCTCTCTTTTCCCGTATTCCCGACAAGGATCGTGCCTCATTGTCTTTTACTAATCAATAACTTAATCACATTAAGATTAATTGTATGGCGCCAAAAGAAGTTGTTCGAAGGAATCTGTCTGAGTCATTAATCAGAGCCTGAAAAGAACGGAAAACCCTTGCATCGATTGTTCAATCTCGATAAAACAGACGAAATGGCTTTATGAGCGAGAAAATCACTGTCCAGGCGGCGCACAATCAGGCGAGTACATATCCGCTTTCGGCTTTGCGAAGGACACCCTGACGGACCAGCTGCGAAATCGCTCGCGACAACGAAGGTCGTGTCACGCCCAGGATGAATGCCGTCTGCTGGAGATTCTGGATCGAATTGTTGTTTTCGAGATAGCCCATCAATCGGGAAGAGAGCGTCTGCAAAGCGAACTGCTCCAGTTTCCGACTCAGGAAGAGGCTGTGATCCGACAATACGGTCAAAAAATTTCGCAGGATAGCCTTATCGTTCTCAATCAACGAGAGAATGCTCTCCCTGCTGATAACCCACAACCCGCAATCCGACTCTGCAATAATGGTGACAGGCAAAATATTTTCCGTTCCAAAAAGAAAAGCCGACGCCAGCACATCGGGAGCGGAAAGGGTATCGAGCGTAAACTCCCTTCCCTCCTCGCTGGTCATCTGGGCATAGACACTCCCCTCGCACAAAACATACAAGGAACGACAAACGCTGTTCTGCATGGCAATGAACTCCCCTTTGCGATAGGTTCGGAAACGGCTCGACGATCTTTCAAAAATGCGATTTACTATCGTCTGGTCACACCCCCGGAAAAGAGGCGTATCATAAATTTGACACTCCATAGCACTTCACACATAAGCAATTGCACAAAGGCGTAACAAATGTTACACCAAGAAACTCATCGGCTCTCTATTTTTGCGCCCGATAAAAAACGGAGCGGCCACACCAGGATGGTCTCCCAATACAAACGGAGTCGAATACAAATATATCATAAAAAACAGAAGCAAATGAACAGATTCGCGTATGTTTTACTGAGTTTTTTCGTTTTTCTCACAGCCTGCCAATCGGACCCCTGGGAGGAGACAACTCACTCCCCTGTCGCGACAGAAGGTTTTGCTTTCAAATTGCGGTACGACGGATTTGAAGGGGTTGACTCTCGATCCGATCTGCGACTCGATCCGAATTACGATCGGGTAGAATTTTGCGTAGTCGATCGGGAGAAAGGCGATCGTGTCAAGGGAATCAAGGGTCTCTACAATCCGGCGAACTCCGAAATCAAAATCGAAGGGCTTCGCAAAGGCGACTACAACCTGCTGATTCTGGGGATCAAGGGCGATTATCAAGCCGACGGCATCTCGATCGAAACGATCGAACACATCGGCGACGAATGGCTGAAATTCCCTTCCGATCTCCAAAAGCCTCTCGAAGCGGAGTACTTCTATTCGCAAACCCCATTTTCGGTCGTTCAGCAATCCAGTGCGACAGGCAATGAACTTTCGGTCGTTCTCGAAAACGAACCGGTTCAAAAGCGGATCATCGGCCGGACGGATTTCTCATTTATTTTCAATAATCTCTACGTTGAAACAGCTCTTCTGTCGAAAAGCGTCACGCTGGAGTCACCTCGTTTCCGCACCGGGTTCACCGGCAACGGGACATTCACCGGAGAGAGCGACGGCACCTCCCAAACCATCGACCTGAACAGCACTACCTCCTATCTGTTTCTTCCGACCGTCGACGGCGATCCGTTCTGCGGCGAGATCGAACTGACTACCCGCAACTATCGAGGAAATACGATCCGTCGTACGTACGATTTCACGCTGCAGGGAATTCGCCCCAACCGCATCGAACATATCAACACACCCGTTACGCATCCCGACGACCAGTCGGCCACCCTCTTCGTGACGGAGCAGACATTCGCAAAAACCGGCTTGAGCTATATCCTGCAGGACGACGAACCCCACAGTGTCTATACGAACTCCGCGCTGCGCTCTTTCAACACCGCGAAACCGATTCAGATCGCCATCACCGAAGAGGGTCGACTCCACGTACGGTTCTATTCGCCCCGCGACCTGAGCGACGTACTCATTCAGGCGCGGATTCCATCGCTGCACGACGAGTTTTTCGATCTGGCCTATTTCGATCGTCTGCCCGCCTTCGCCGACTTTTTCGGAGAGCTGCCGATGACCCTCCGGGCGACCTTCTGTCGCACCGAATCGGGCGGCATTTTAGAACTTGCACCTATCGACCTGTCGGGAGCGACTGAAGCGGAATTCCGCATCCGTTCGAACGATCCCTTCTGGGGGAAACTCCAGGCCATCAAACACGGATGGAACATCGGGTTCGCACTCTACGGCGGGAACCCCGAACTGCCGGACGGAGGTCCTGTGGGCAACTGGATGGGCATCCGTCCCGTACATTGCCGGGAGGTCGTCGCTCTTTTCCTGAACTTCACCTACATGATCGACATGCCGGAACATGAAGAGATTCTCCACGCGAATGTCGATCGGTTATACGGCAACGGAGGCGTAAACGACAAAGTGACCGTCGAGGTGGTTCTCCAACAGATGCGGCAACCGCGGACCCTCAACGTGGGACTGGTTTATCCGGGGAATGGAGTGATCGGGCTCGGAGGAGGAAGCGTATTCGGAGCCTACCAGCAGGCGTGGTTCCAGCACTATTTCAACACCTACTCTTGCGAGATCATGTTCCACGAGTTGGGACACGTCATGGGCTACAACCACAGCAGCTCGTTTACCTACGGACCGTGGGCACAAGAATTAATGAATAAATTCTATGTCGAGCACATCCATGAGATGCCCATCGACTCCCCCACCTACCTGAACAGCGCACAAAATCCTAACAAATACTAAAACCAAGGAACAATATGAAATTGAACCTCATCAAATATACGATGCTGATAGTTTCCGGAGTACTTCTCTCTGCGGGATGCGACAAGCCTTCGGACGACGATTTCACCACCGGAACAGACAGGACGCTCACCGTGCAACTGAAACCCGACGGATTGAGCTCTTTCGGCCTTTCCGACACGAAAAGCACAACATCCGTCGACGAGACCTCGATCGGGAGTGTAACGGGCTATCGTTTCACCGAAGGGATCTTGCGAGAAATCATTCCGGGGAGCGGACGCGGAACGGATGGAGTCTACACCTTCCCGACCAAAGAATTAACCGGAGAGATCTATTTCATCGCCAACGACGACACGCAAATTTTCAACGATCTCCAACCCGGTATCACCCGGCTCAGTCAATTCTTAGCCCTCGACGCCGCAGCCGAATCGATGGTGGGCGAGCGGCTTCTCATGACCGGTTGGATGAATCTCGAAGAGTCTCTGTCGACCCTTCCCGCGATCAGCATGCGACGCAGTGTGGCGCGCATTGATATCGTATCGCAGGATCGAGGTGTCACCGTACAAAGCGTTTCGATCGACGCTGTGGCAGACCGCGGCTACGTAAATACCCAACCGGAGCCCCACACGCCCGCCTCGGCCAAAAAAACGGATTTTCAAAAGGACTACACGGATACGCCTCTGGAGAATGACAGCGAGACACTGCTGTATCTTTGCGAACAGTCGGGGACGCCTTTAACGGTCGAGGTAATTGCCTGTTTCGGCGGAGGCCGACATCGGCTGACCACCTCGCTCCCCGCCCAGATTCATCGCAATCGAATCTACTCCCTGCAGATTCACGGCGAAGGGGCCACTCTTTCCCTCTCGGTTCTTTCGGGCGACTGGGAAGCAGGCAACTCGACCGATGCACAACCCGATCTCAAGGGCCTGGTCGACATCGAAGCCTCCACGCTTCCTGAAAACGTCTCCGTAAGCAGTGGCTGCGATTCGGTTTTTGTCTCCTACCAGGGTGGCGAGTTCCAATTGGTCCTTCGTGCGGAGGCCGACTCCGAGATCGATGTGGAAGGCCACATTCGCGGCGTCACGACAACCCTCCAGCCTGTTGCAAACGCAAAGAGCCTCCGCCCTGTCGCAGCGCTCTCCGTAACCAGCGACCGGCGAATGCCTAACGAGAAACGGGCTTATCTCTATCTGGAGGTCCATAAAGAGAGTCTCTTCTCCGGCCGGATCGTGCTCGTATTCGAGCCCAACCCCACCCGTTTCACAGGCATTGCCCTGGACGAAAGCGGCACATGCGATTTCGACCGCTACATCGACGGCGAATTGGGGCGAATTACACTACCGGAAGGAAAGACAGCCCGAGTAGCATTTGCGACCGACGAAGACCCCTGGATGAAACTTTCGGAAGAAGAGGAGACATTACGCCTATTGGCGGGATGGAAGCCCAACGATCCGAAAGCCGACGGTCGCCTGCAGGAGGGACGCATCGTGATCTCCGACACCGACGGATCGAACTCGGAAAGCTACCTCATCCGCAGGCGGAATTGGGGGCTTCCGGTGGTAAGGATCGGTGACACCTGGTGGTGCAAATACAATCTGCGCGGCAATGCAAAAAATTTTGCAGACCAGATTCTCATCCCAGACGATCCGGCAGCCGACCATGAGCTGGCCGATTACCTGAACCGATGCGACGACACCGAACTTCTTCGTCTCATGGGCGACCAGTATCAGGGCGGCAACCTGCAAGGATTGCCTCTGCAACACGACGGAGCGGCCTTCTACCACGAAGGCATGAAGAGCTCCGGCCAAAATTTCGGGACGTTGGATCCCGCCTCCATGGCCCCCGACGGATACCGGATTCCGGACTACGACGACTATGCATTCTTCAGCGGGAGCAACAACTACAACCTCGGTGGAGTCGGTTCCCGGAGCTATCGGAACAGTGCAGGAGAAGAATTGTCCATCCGCATCATCGAACGCGATGCAACTTTCCTCGGACAGAACTACGGCATCGTATCGTTCTACGAATTCCAACACGGCGACAGTCGTTGGGTGCTTTACGGTCTCGGACACCAGTGGAATACGAATCCGGGAAGTATCTCGAGAATGATGCTCCTGCTGGCAACCTATGGCAACAGTGCGAACTGTTGGGTCATGGAGGGATATGCGCAAAATGATCGGCCCAATCAAAACTGGTTGAAATTCATGAATCAAAACTCAACCAAAACACGCGTCATCCGCTGCATAAAGAGTCCCGTAGAATATATCTACTACTAAAAACAGCATCCTTAAAAAGCGAAGCAGAGTGAATAAAATGAAAATAGAGATTCGCGCCCTTTTAGCGGCAATTGTCATTTCAGGAATGGGTCTTACCGCCTGTTCAAAGCCGGAGCCCGGCCCGGAGCCCAATCCGGAACCGACCCCAGTAACCTCATTCGTTTCGGTCCAGCTGCTCGACTATGCGACCGCCGGCGAAGATCATTCGGACGGAGATTCGCCGAACGAACTCCACGCCTGTCTGTTTGAAGATGGACGCATGACACAGGTCTACGACAATCCGATCCCCGGAACCGACGGTTATGGATTCCGGGTCGACCGCGATGCGGGAACCCTCTATGTCCTGACCCACGCGACCGACATCTCCGACCTCAATGACCTTTGTAACAGAGGGGTTTCCGAACAGGAGTGGTTGTCGATGACGGCAGGCACGAAAGAGGGGCTTCCGATCAAGTTCTATTCCGGGAAGACCGTATTGTCGGGAACGACAGGGAATGCGGTTCAGCTTTCGCGGGGTTTTGCACGTTTCGACCTGCGGATCCGGACCGTCGGTGAGACCGAGATCGAATCTCTCTCACTGGAAGGGATCTCCCTGCACACGGGGTTGTTTCCCGATGGGGAAATCGCCTCGACGGATCGGGGAAATATCACGTTGTTCCCTGAAACGCCCTACACGAAAGATACGCCGGGCATAGCCTATCTCTATGAACAAAAGAACCTCGAATCGATCCTCCGCGTCGAAGCCATCGTACATGGCAAACCTTATGAACTGGAAGCAAAACTACCCCAAAACATTGAACGGAACCATATCTACATAGTCACAATCGCCAAAGAAGAGGCCGATCAGGATGCACAACTGAGTGTCGAGCCCTGGGAAAAGGAGGATACAGACCTCTATCCCGATTGGGACACTCCGATCGTCGTGGACATCGACAAATCGGTTCTTCCTTCCGGCACAACGATCGCCGACAACGGCAGAGAGATCACGCTGCCACACACCAACGCCGACTTTCTGCTGGCCCTGGACTGCAACGATGAGTTGGAAATTTTTCCGCTCGCAGACGATCTGTTGACCATCGAACCGCTCTCTTCCACAGCAGCAGCCGAAGAGTTGAATCTGTTTCGCGTACAAAAACCGCTGTTCGCTCCGGGCACACCCGCCGACAAGATCGAACTTCGGTTCCGTCGAAAAGGATTGAGCGATTCCTATCCGGAAGATCGGATCGTGGTACATCTCTCGGCCAATCCGGTGCAAATCGAGGGTCTGCTGTCGTTCGACACGAAGAGCTACGTTTGCGATTTCAACCGCTACATCGACAACGAACTGGGCCGTTTCATCCTTCCTGCAGGCACGGAACTTCTGGTAGAATTCGCTGCAGACGAAGATCCCTGGATCAAACTCATGCCGCTCGACGGGCAAAACGGTGTCGTACGAGTGGTGGGAGGATGGCGACCGAACGATCCGACCGCCAACGGCCGGACTCAAAGTGCGACGCTGGTCCTTCGTCAAACCGGCGATGAATCCACCCGAGAGGAGTATCGTATCTCCCGGCGGAACTACGGGCTTCCTGTCACCTGGTTCCATGGCGTCTGGTGGTGCAAATACAATGCACGGGGCAACTCACGCTCGTTCGACGATCAGATTCTCAGCGCTTCCGATCCGGCAGTTGCCGCGCAAAAGAGCGTGTTGGATTACCTGAGAGACTGCACGGCAGAAGAGTTCTACGACCTGTGGGGATGGGCCTACCAAGGCGACAGCGGCATCGGGATGCGTGTAGTCGAGGAGAACGGGACGCTCGTCATGGATGGTTTTTCGACAAACGTATCGTCGCACATCAACAAACTCCCGGCCAATGCACTGGCTCCGGAGGGCTACGAGCTTCCCTCGATGGAGGAGTTCAACCGGGTATTCGATGCGACCGACTACATCTGGATGATGTGGAGCGGGAGCCACAAATTACGCACTCCCTGGGAGGATCACAGCATGGTCAAACGGGAACAGCGACGACGCAATGATCTAACCGTAGGCTCCGTACAGGCGACCGATCTGCTCTATGTGGGGATGTGGAGTCCGGACTTTCCGAATCACGAGCCCATAACATGGTATGGACCCGGAGCACAGTGGAATGCCGACGGAATCAAACATTCCGGTCACTACAACAACATCTTGTTCGGTGTACACTCGCCCGAAGGATCCGGATGGTACATAGCAGGTAACATGTCAGCCCTTTACATGCAAAAAAACGGTGCTGGGAACCGGGATACGAGAATCCTCCGCTTTAAAAAGTCGCCGGTAGAGTATATCTACGGAGAGGAATAAGCGGATAAGAATAAAAAAAGCATGCGAGGCACTCGACAGATTTCGAGTGCCTCGCGTCTTATGTTCCTCGGCTCCAAAAGGAAAACCCGCCTACCCGACCGACGGATCTCTTCTCGCCGCATATCGGCTCTATTTCAGAGTGTCTCCTGCTTCAGTTGCTCAACGAACCGGTCGATGCGATGCAACTCTTCGGGAATATCGATACTCTGCGGACAATGCGCTATACACTGTCCGCAACCGATGCAGTGGCTGGCCTGTCGCAACCGGGGTACGCTCCGATCATACCCCACCAGAAACGCCCGGCGAGCCCGACGATAGTTCTCGCTCTGGGAAGAGGTCGGCAGGTTGTCTTCGTTGACGCACTTGTTGTAATGCAACAACACGCCCGGGATGTCGATTCCATAGGGACACGGCATGCAATATTGACAATCGTTGCAGGGGATGGTCGGATATTGCATCATCAGGTCGGCCGTATCGTAAAGGAACTGTTGCTCCTCTTCGGTCAGGGGAACGAGCGGCGAATAGGTCCGCAAATTGTCCTGAAGATGCTCCATGTAGGTCATTCCGCTCAATACCGTCAGTACGCCGGAGGGTGTTCCGGCAAAACGGAACGCCCAGGAGGCCACACTGCTCTCGGGGGCACGCCGTTTCAGGCGAGTCACGATATGTTCCGGCACATTCGACAGTCGTCCGCCCAACAACGGCTCCATGATGACGGCCGGTATGGCCCGTTTTTCCAGTTCGGCATAGAGATACTCCGCATCTACGTTCCGGCCCGATGCATGGCGCCAATCGACATAGTTGAGCTGAATCTGCACGAAATCCCAATGGACACGATCGTGCATGGCCAGCACCTCATCGAAGACGGACACCGTTCCGTGGAACGAAAAACCGAGGTTCCGGATACGTCCGGCCTCCCGTTCAGCCATCAGGAAATCGATCATGCCGTTGTCGATGTAGCGGGCCCGGAAGGTTTCGATGCCCCCGTTCCCGATGGAGTGGAGCAGGTAATAGTCGATGTAATCGACCTGCAGATCCTCGAACGATTGCCGGTACATGGCCAGTGAATTTTCCCGGGTAAAATTGGAAAAGTTCGACAATTTGGTCGCGATCTGAATTTTGTTGCGCGGATGGCGTTTCAGGGCAATTCCCGTAGACTTTTCGGACCATCCCTGTACATACACGGGCGACGTATCGAAATAGGTGACGCCGTGAGCGATGGCATAATCGACCAATTCGTTCACCGCCTCCTGATCGATGACGTTTCCATCCCCATCGGGCGACGGAAGGGTCGGCCAGCGCATGCAGCCGTATCCCAACAGAGAGACCTGTTCTCCGTTTTTTGGATTCGTGCGATAGGTCATCCGGTCGGTCGGCACCTCGCCAAGGGCGGAACGATCGCCCGCAACGGAATTTTTCCGCGAATCGCATCCGGCCAACGCCACTGTCGTCGTCGCCGTACTGATCCCGACGATTTTCAGGAAATCACGCCGGGATATCTGTTTTTTAGGATCGTTCGTATTCATTCTGACACAGGAATTTTTATATCATACGGTGTCTTTCGTGGCCTTCCACATAGATTGCGCTGAACGGACGCGCCGGACAGAGATTTTCACAAGCGCCGCAACCGATGCATCGCTCCTCGTTGACGATCGGTATCTTCGGCGAATCGGGCTGTTCGGGATCGGACGGCACCATCGTAATGGCTTCAGTCGGACAATGGCGCGCGCAGTTGCCACACTCGACCCCGTCGACCAACGGTATGCAGTTCGCCTTTACCCAAACGGCGTGACCGATCTGAATGGCCGATTTGTCTGCGGCCGTAATCCGATCTATCGCCCCCGTGGGACAGACCTCCGAACATTTCGTACACTCCGGCCGACAATAGCCCCGCTCATAGGATGCTTCGGGCTGCATGAGGGTCGACAGTTTCGTCGAGGGACGCAAAACGCCATTGGGACAAACCGACACGCACAACTGGCAACCCGTACAGTGCAACGCCATGTTACGCAAACTCCGGGCTCCGGGCGGCACGATCGCCGTTTTCCGGTCCGGGATCTTCTTATCGAGGATAATGGCCAACCCTCCGTCGACCTTTTTCTCCTGAGCCTTGGCTGCCGCACCGCCGACCACCAGACCGAAAGCGGTCAGGAAACGACGTCGAGCTTCGCCCCTCTGCGGATCCCCGGTCGAAGAGGACGAACGATCCTCGCTCTTTTTCGGCGTCTTACGCATCTCTCTCAGACGATAGCTGATGGCCCCCTGCTGACACACCTCGATGCAATCCATGCAGGCGACGCATCGGCTGTAATCGACCCGATGATTCCGGGCGTCGATGCAGGCCGCTTTGCACCTGCGCGAACAGAGCGTACACCCGTTGCATTTTTCGGTATCGATCACCGGCCGGAAAAGCGAATATTTCGAAAGCAAACCGAGCACCGTACCCACCGGACAGATCGTATTGCAGTAGGTACGTCCGTTACGCCAGGCCAAAATGGCGATGACAATGAAAGTAACCGCTGCAACCACGAAAGTAGGCACGCTTTTCAACCATACGTCGGTTTCGTAAAAGGCGTAGCTTCCGACCCGCTCGGCCAGATAGGCCAACAGGTTGTTGCCCCAGCCCCACAACGGAGCCAAAAGATTCTGCGCAATACGTCCATACGCACTGTAGGGGGCCAACAAGGCTACCAGCGAGCCGATGCCCGCAATCATCGCCACGACGAACACGCCCAACACACCGTAGCGCAACCAATTCTTGGCCGGTGAGTAGCCATAACGGTTTTTCTTGCGCTTCTTGCCGAACCAGGCGATCACATCCTGCATCACGCCCAACGGACAGATCACCGAACAGTAGACCCGTCCGAAAACCAAAGTCAGGAGGATGAGGAATACCACCACACCCACGTTGGCAGCCAATACGGCGGGCAAGAACTGAATGCGCGCCATCCACCCCAGCCACGCGTGCACGGTTCCCGTAAAATCGAGGAAGAGCAGCGTCACAAGGGCGAAAAACACGATGGCGAGTGTTAATCTGATTTTTCGCAACATATAACTATAATCCATAATTTATTGAATCCCGACACAGGAACGAGATGTCCAACAAATATCCTATTTTGACAACTGCACCTCTCTTTCAGGACCCATTCGGGTTGTTCTCTTTCCCTGCAAAATAACAGAATCCGCTTTATCCCAACTACCCCGATTACAGATTTTACAACCCAAAAACAGCAACTCGGCGCTAATTCGACCGATCCCTACCCCTTTCTTCCATCACACGAACATCCTGCGCTACCCAAAATCCGTCGAAAATGCTTCGACGGAGTCCCCTAAACGGAACGGACTACGCATCAGAATCGTCTCCAGTCCAAACATTCATAATGCGAGGGAGCAATACGCGACACAAGAGCGTAAGCGGTATCGCCGTCACTCTTCCGGAGAGGGGACGACAGTCACTTTGATACCCTGCTCCTCCATGATCTTCAGCATTTTGTGAGGGACACCCGAATCGGTTATAACCTGATCGATATCGCCCATATCACAGATCTTGCTGAAACCCCGACGACCGAATTTCGACGAATCGGCCAACACGATGGTTTTGGTTGCAGCCCCGATCATCGCCCTGTTCAGACAGGCCTCCTGCAAATGAGTCGTACTCAGACCATATTCGGGATCGATTCCGTCCACCCCGAGGAACAGTTTGCTGCAGGTGAAATTACCCAACATGTTTATCGCGTATTCACTCACCACGGAGGCGGAAGAGTGACGGATGATGCCCCCTAACTGAATGATCTCGATATCCGGTTTATCGAGCAGTTCCATGGCCACGTTCATCCCGGAGGTGATAACGGTCATCTTCATGTTCGGTATGCAGCGGGCAAAGGCCTGCACCGTTGTACCGGAGGCGATGATCAGAGCATCCTGAGGCGCAAGCAACTCCACGGCCTCCTGACCGATTCTGCGTTTTACCTCCGGATGGAGCTTCTCCTTTTCCGAGACTTTTCTCGTCGCAATATAGGGGTCGGAAAGAACCGCTCCGCCATGAATTCGGTAGAGCAGGTTCTTCTCCTCCAACATATCCAGATCCTTGCGAATGGTAACGGCCGAGACCTGCAATCGCTGGCTCAAATCGCCCACATCCACGTTACCGACCTCCCTCAGCAACTCCAGAATCGCCTTATGTCTCTCCAGAAGTGTCATAACAAAAACTCAAACAATTGAAAATGACAGAAATACAGACAACCCACCCTCTTTGCGACCTGCGCATCTATTTTAATCCAGTCTCAGCAGATCGATCAACAGAAAACGAGGCAGTAAAGTCCTGCAGCCAGAAAGCCTCCTACAATCGGGCCCACTACCGGCACCCACGAATAGGACCAGTCGCTGGAACCTTTTCCCCGAATGGGAAGCAGTGCATGAGCCAGACGGGGCGAGAGGTCCCGGGCCGGATTGATGGCGTAACCGGTAGTTCCGCCCAACGACATACCCAGCGCCACGATCAGCATGGCTACAGGGAATGCCCCGAGAGAACCCATACCCACCTCCGGCGTATTACCTTTGGTGGCAAGCGCAAGGATGACGAATACGAGTACAAATGTTCCTACAATCTCACAGAAAAGATTCCGACCGTAGCTCCGGATTGCAGGAATGGTGCAGAAAGTACTCAGTTTGGCTTCGGGATCCTCCGTCGCATCGTAATGGTTCTTATAATAGGCATAGACGAGCACGGCCCCCAGGAAACCGCCCAACATCTGAGCTACGATGTAGGGGATCACCAGCCCCCAACTGAATGTTCCGGCTGCAGCCAAACCCAGGGTCACGGCCGGATTCAGATGGGCTCCGGAGTAGGGTCCGGCAATAAATACGCCCAACATAACAGCCAAACCCCAAGCGATGGTGATGACCACCCATCCGCCGTTTTCGCCTTTGGATTTTTTCAACACGGTGGAAGCGACGACTCCGTCACCGAAAAGGAGCAAAATCGCAGTGCCTATAAATTCGAACAGGCACTTCACAAATACCTCATTCATAGCGTTCAGGTTTCAGGTTATTTTCCATAATTGCTCAACGTGCGTCTGACAGCATCTCGCCAGCCCGCCTGAGCCTTTTGTACCTTATCGGCATCCCAGGAGGGCTCGAATACGCTGTCGATCTGCCACTGTTTGCGGATTTCGTCGATGCTGGACCAGTAACCTACGGCCAATCCGGCCAGATAGGCGGCACCCAAAGCGGTTGTTTCGACCACCTGGGGACGGATGACGCGTGTCCCGAGAATATCGGCCTGGAACTGCATCAACAGGTTGTTCCGCGACGCGCCGCCATCCACTTTCAGCTCCTTCAGCGGAACGCCTGCATCCAACGACATGGCATTGGTGATGTCCATCGTCTGGAAAGCGATTCCCTCCAAAGCCGCCCGAGCGATGTGTGCCGTGGTAGTTCCGCGGCTGATCCCGACGATCGTTCCGCGTGCATACTGGTCCCACCACGGGGCGCCCAATCCGGTCAAAGCCGGCACGAAATAGACTCCGTTCGTATCGGGAACCCGGGAAGCGAGCTCCTCCACCTCCGAAGAGGAGTTGATCACGCCCAATCCATCGCGCAACCACTGCACGACCGAACCGCCGACAAAAATACTTCCCTCCAATGCATAATTCACCCGATTTCCGATCTTCCAGGCAACCGTCGTGATGAGGTTGTTCTTCGACAAGATCGGTTTTTCTCCGCTGTTCATCAAGAGGAAACAGCCCGTTCCATAGGTATTTTTGACCATGCCGGGCTCCGTGCACATCTGTCCGAACAGGGCTGCCTGCTGGTCTCCGGCGATACCGGCAATAGGAACCTTATGGGCGAAAATCGTGGTCTTGGTATGACCGTACACCTCGCTGGAGGATTTAACCTCGGGCATCATGGAACGGGGAATACGGAACAGATCCAACAGCTCCTGATCCCACTCGAGCGTATTGATGTTGAACAGCATGGTTCGCGAGGCGTTGCTTACGTCCGTCACATGCACCTCGCCCCGCGTGAGGCGCCAGATCAACCAGGTGTCGACCGTTCCGAAGAGCAGTTTGCCCTTCTCCGCACGTTCCCGGGCTCCGGGCACGTTGTCGAGAATCCATTTGATTTTCGTGGCGCTGAAATAGGCATCGATGATCAGACCCGTCTTCTGACGAATCATATCGGTCACGCCCTGTTTTTTCAGTTCGTCGCAATAGTCGGAAGTGCGCCGGTCCTGCCACACGATGGCGTTGTAGACAGGCTCTTCGGTCTCGGAATCCCACACGATGGTCGTTTCGCGTTGGTTGGTTATACCGATTCCGGCGATGTTCAGTCCGTTGATATCCAACGTGGCGATCGCTTCGGCAATCACGGAAGCCTGCGAAGACCAAATTTCATGAGGATCATGCTCTACCCATCCGGATTTGGGGAAGATCTGACGAAATTCCCTCTGCGCCACGGCGCAAGTCTCCCCTTTTTCGTCGAAGACAATGGCCCGCGAGCTGCTCGTTCCCTGATCGAGAGCTAAAATATACTGTTTCATAATCAAGATTAGTATTTGGTTGTGAATAAATTAGACAGTTTATAAAGCATCCCCTAAATGCGAATCGGAGTCAAACAGGTGGTACCAAAGAGGTCGTTATCGGTTATGTGCCAGATTCACCTGTTTGGATCCCTACGCCAACCGCGACGCAAGAATAGTCAACGGATGCTCGCAAGGCTTGCTCGTCGACATTTCGATCTGCCATTTGCACGTTTCGCAATCGGTAGCCACCACATCGGCTCCCGACTCCTCTATCTGGCGGAAAAGCGACTCTCCGACCGCCTGAGAGGTACGGTAATTCTCCTTCTTGAATCCATACGTACCGGCGATGCCGCAGCACTGTGAATCGAGTACGACCAGCTCTACCCCTGGAATCATACGAAGCAACTCGATCGAATAGTTCGCCCAGCCCATCTTCTCCATGTGACAAGGGGTATGATAGGCCACCCGAAGCGGCGCCCCCTCCTTGAACTTCAGATTGCCCTGCCCCGACCGGATCAGCCGGTAGAGATAACGGGTTGCGAGTTCGATCCGATCCCGCACATCGTCGTTCTGCAGCTCCAACAGGTGCGGATACTCGTCCCGAAGAGTGAACGTACAGGTAGACGAGGTGGTAATCACATCCAAATCGCGATCGGTCACAGCCTCGCGAATCGACTTCAGATTGATTTTCGCCTGTCTGCGGGCCTGGTTGTAGAGTCCGTTCGAAATGAGCGCCACGCCGCAACACTTCTCCCTATCGAGCAGACGTACGCCATATCCCAACGCATTCATAATTCGAATCAGGTCTTTACCGAGTTGCGGATTGTTGTAATTGACGTAGCAACCATGGAAATAGGAGACCTGTTTCGGGAAGGCGGCCTGAGCCGCAGCCGCGTGTTTGTTGTACCAGGAGGTGAAGGTCCCGTGGGCATATTTCGGAAATACCCTGCGATGATCGATGGCCATCACCTTGTCCATCATGAAACGGACCGGTTTAAGCGCCACGACACTATTGACAACCGGAGCGAAAGGCGTTGCGAGCGAACCGACCAGATCGGTATTGGCCAGGACAAAGTTCCTCAACGACGTATTCTTCCGGGGTCCGTATTTGATGCGGGCCGACTGAATGATATCTCCGATACGGACATTCGAAGGACACGCCACTTCGCAGCGTTTGCAGTTGAGACAATATTTCAGGGCGCTATCGAAAAAACCGGGCTGCTTGAGTCGCAAACGCTCCCCGTCGGGACCGGCCTGCTTCGGGCCCGGATAATCGGGATTCACAGCCGCGACCGGACAATACACCGTACATATCGTACATTTTATGCATTGTTCGAAATTGTTTTCGCTTACGGTATTTTGCTGAATATTCATGATTATTCGCCTTTTAAAATCCTATCCGCAACAAACAGAGCCGACAACAGGGAGACCCCTGCTCCGCACCCCTCCTGAACAGGATGGAATCCGGCCAAACCGGCTCCTGCACAATACAAATTTTCGATCGGCACACCCTCTTTCACAACGCGCAGCGAGCGATCTGTCCGCACCCCGAAAGCCTGATAGTTCTGCCGATCGAAGAAACGCAGCGTATACCACTCGGCACGGTCGGGGGTAAACACCGTATCCGCGCCGAAGACCGGTTCCACAATCCGATCGGGAGTAGCGACCAGTCCTTTGCTGAAAAAACTCCCCGTAGCCAACACGAAATGATCGGCACGGAATGGAATATCGCCGTGATTGGCTGTAAACAACTCCTTCACCCGACCATCTTTCCATTCGGCTGACAACACCGTATCGCCCAGGAAATATTCGCCGCCCAACGAACGGAACCTGTGCTGAAGCGCCTGTTGCGCCTTGATTCCGGGAATCGAAGGAGGCAGCGTCGGAAGCAGATAAAGCGGCGTGTTCACTTTCGATTTCAGCACGTCGAAAGCATCGTCACGACCGATCCCGATAATCGCCGGCAGAATCACAGCTTCGCATCCGGAAGCCATTTCCCGGATTTTTGCCGCCAGCACCTCGAGATTCTCCTCCCGATCGAATACGCGGGCGATATTGACCGAACGCATCTCGCTCGGATTCCTCCGAATCCGCTCCAGATCGGGTAGGTTGATCGTCCCGAAGTTGCAAACAACGCCCTGTTTTCGGAACTCTTCCGCGATGAATTCCGGGTAGAAATCCAGGAATCCCTCCACATTGATAATACAGACCTTTTCAAAAGGCAATCTCTCGGAACTTGCTGTCGTAAGATAGCCATCGATCGTAAGCCAGGTCGGCTTCATCTTCCCCATGGGAGTGATCCGGAAATGATTCTTGCGACAATCGCCCGAAACCGAGATTCCGGCCGAACGCAAAATCTCCGGCGCCTGCTGCAGATGCTCCGCACAAAACTTCTCCCCCATAATGGCATAGGGGTGTTCCGGAGCGATTTTTCCCAATTCAGCCATGGCAGCGATGGGATCCGACACCTCCGTTCCATCGGGCATTCTGCCGAGGAGATCGAACGATCCCGACGAGAAATGGATCGCACTCTGTCCCTGCGAAACAATCGCACACTTTTTTCCCGCCTCGGCCAGCCGGATACCACAGACCATCCCGGCCAACCCGCCGCCTATGATTACTACATCGAATTTCATTTCACAGCTATTTTCGTCGTTTCATCCGACAATCCGCACACTCCCTGGTAAACCCATGTCGTATATTCGCTCTCCCGCAGTGTGTCGCCCCAGGCGATGGGAGCCATTCCCTTCCAACGCTCATTCAGGAACGAGGCCAGATCGGCTTTTGCCTTTCGGGCGCAAACCGGATCTTTCTTTCCCATCAAACCGGCCGCACGGCAAGCGCACAGTTCGCCCTGACACGTACCCATGCCGACACGCGTTCTGCGTCGCAAGTCAATCAGATTGTTCACTCCCAGATGCTCCATCGCATATTCCACCTCTCCTACAGATACCTCCTCGCACTCGCATACCAGACTGTTCTTGAGCGAATTCTCACTATCGATCTCGACAGCCATGGCCCCATGGCGCGATATCGACGACCGTCTCTGCGTAATCGGCCTGTTACGAATCTTTTTCTCCACCTCTTCTTTGCTTTCGGCGGAGCCGGGCAGCGGAATCTCGGCCGTACGACAAACCTCCTTGACTCCGATCTTTTTGCAGATCAGATCGGTTGTCCATTCGGCCATCAACCGATAGGTCATCAGCTTTCCGCCCGTGATGGTGATGAATCCCTGCATTCCGTCGCGCTGGGCATGATCCAGCAATACGATGCCCCGGCTCACGGTTCTTCCGCTCGGATCGTCATCCGAAGCGACCAACGGACGGACTCCGGCATAGGCCCGGAGAATACGGGTTTGTGCCAGTATGGGAGAAAGTTTCTCTCCCTCCCTCAACAACAAATCCACCTCTGCGGGCGTCACGATCATGTTATCGACCTCTTCGAACGGCACTTTACTCGAGGTGGTTCCTATCAGGGAGATCGTATCGCCCGGCACCAAGATATCGGCATCGGCCGGTTTCCGGCACCTGTTGAGGACCAGGTTGTTCACGCGGTGACCGAAGATCAGCAAAGCCCCTTTTGCCGGAAGCATGTTGACCGTGATACCGGCCTTCGCCGCAATACCGTGCCCCCAGATTCCACCCGCATTCACAACCACCTGCGCATAAAAAGTCTCTTCGGTTCGGGCATGATAATCATAGGCTTTCACCCCTACAATACGATCCTGTTCGCGAATCAGTTCGGTCACTTCCATATAGGTACGGACCTCTGCCCCATGCGCCTTCGCATCCAGGATATTGGACGCTGTGAGCCGAAAGGGATCGACAGCTCCGTCCGGTACACGCACAGCTCCGATCAGGGAAGGATTGGCCGCCGGCTCCAACCGTTTTGCCTCTTGCGGATCGATAACATCGGCCCGAATTCCCGCCTTGCGGCACGCCTCGACAAAGACAGTCTGATATTCCAACCCGTCCTCGGGAAGCGAGATAAACAAACCGTCGGTCTCCTCAACGCAGTGGGCCGCTATTTTTCGCAGGATCCTATTCTCCTTGATGCACTCCACGGCCGACTCATGGTCCGTCACGGCATAACGTGCGCCGCTATGGAGCAATCCATGATTGCGACCTGTTGCTCCGGTCGAGATATCGGAACGCTCCAGGAGAAGCACTTTGATACCCCGAAGCGCACAATCCCTTGCAACACCTGCTCCGGTCGCTCCTCCGCCGACTATGATAACATCATACACAGCATTCATAAGACGATCTCTGATTTTTTTTGCAAAGATAACATTTCGCCCCTTAAAAACAAACAAAACGAAATTATTTTTATTTCATTTTATTTGTTTTTAACCCACAAAAAGAAAAGAAAAACGACTATAACGACACAAAACGAAACCATTCGCAATTATCGAAAGTTTTCGAGACAAACTACGGGGAAATATCATGTATCGATTTCTTTCCTTTTCACAGACAGAATCGACCGCACAGACGACTCCGACTTCTAATACTTTTCAAACGCGTCCGCCAAGGCAGCCTCGCAAACATCGTTGGATACACCTCGACTGAATTCGCCCGATGCAAACAAATCGGCCAATCCACCGATCTGTTTCAGACGCAAAAGCTCATCGCGATCCATCCCGAGATGGCGCAAAATCCAACGATCGGACACGTTCGACTGAACCAATTCGGAAACCAATTTACTCATCAGCTCCACATTATGCGTTCCGCGGGCCCGGTTGTGACGAATCGTCGAGGCCATACGGTTCGAAAGCTCCTTGTCGATCACAGCAACGGGCAACAGCCCCTTTTCCCGCTCGTAAATACGTTGCGAGGTCTTCAGCACCATGTAACGATGATAACCGTCGACCAATTCATAAAGATCGTGTTCGGCATCGTAATAACAAACGCACGGCATGGTATAACCGTCTTCCCAGATGGAGAGCTCCAAAAGTCTCATTTCGGGAGGTGCAACGATGTTTGGGTTATAACTATTGGCTACGACCTTTTCGACCGGGACGGCTCGAATGTCATACACCGGACTCCGATACTCCGTTTCCGAGGGAGTCACACAAGAGCGTTTCATATTTATCCATGATTTTCCTACGTCGCAGGGTCTCCGTCTTGTTCGGCGCAAAGCCCATGTACTTGCAGGCGTGATCGTTTTTAAGAATACAGATGCATATCCGTTTGAACGTGGGGAGTTGATTGAACTCCGGGATATCGATGTCGTCGATGTATTTCATCCGGACCGGCTTTTTCTTCGTACGATAACCGCTTTTTTCTCCCACGGAGATCGGAATTCCCGCGCTCCGCAGTTTTTCGATGGTCTGATCGGACAAACAACCCCCTTTTTTTCTCCAAAAACGGATACTGACGGCCAGTTTGTCGAGGTAATTGTTTCTTGTCTTTTCCGGCAAAGTGGAGAGCAGAAAATACATGTAGCGTTCCCAGGTAAACCCTTCGGGCAAATGCACCGACTGCCATCCGATAGCGGATGTCCGACCGTAGAGCGAAGCGAAATTCACCCCGTTCACCCGACCGACCATTCGGCCCCACATGTCGGGATCGATCGCCCGGTAGAGATGCAGGCTCGAAAGAGCGGGAGAGATAAAAGGGCTGGCCACACGCTGATTATCGAGAGGTACACCGGCCCGGTAAAACAGATCGTACAGTTTGTTGTATTCCCAGCCAAACTTGCCGTTCGCGGTCCAGATGTCGGTGGTCAGCCAATCATAAATCGGATAGGCATTGTATATTCCGCCACCTGTCCACTCCCGGATCCAACGATATCCCAGATAATGATTCTGGTTTCGTTCACTGTGTATGGATCGCCACCGGTTGAAACTCTCCTGCGTACGAATGCCGACCAGACAGCAGGTACGGGTTGCCCGCTTGTGGAAATGGAGCCATTCGGCAAAGCGGTTTTGAAACTCGTAATCCCACATCTCTCTCGTATAGAATGGGAAATGGCTGCGAGTAAGAGAGGACGCCGGCATCCTGCGGACCCATTGTTCCCTTTTGGATTCATCCCACGGTCGCCAGTAACGGTCGAACATGGAGGCGCTGGTTGCCACCTTGAAGGGAACGCAAACACGATACGGCTCCAGGATGTCCGGATTCGAAGCCAGGACCGAATCCACATAACGGACCGTCTCGCTATACTGTATCTCGTAATCCATGTGGAAAACGCCTATTTTTCGTTTCAGTCCGTTGCGCCGGATGAAATCGACACACAGGTTCAACAACACACCGCTATCCTTGCCTCCCGAAAAAGAGACATAGATATTGTCGAATGTATCGAAAACGGCCTTCAATCGTCTTTGGGCCGCTTCATATACGTTTTCGTTCATGGGTGTCGTTTTTTTCGTACTCCATTTTGACATAGTTTTTCCACTCCCTTACCGGCACAAATCCCTCATTGCGAAACAAGTCGGCATGTCGGATCTGCGTGATGGAAAATATCTTATACTTTTCGTGACAAACCCGGACGATCTCTCGGAGCAACAGAGCGAACAGGCAAGCATCGTCCCCTGCTATATAGTAATTGTCGATTTTTGCGCTACCCGCATCGTTCGTTTCAACGGGAATAAATCCCAATACGACGTTTTTGTCCGTCGCCACGAACCAAAGATGAGCGCGCGAAGTCCAAAACGGATAGTTATTATTCTGACGAAGAACACTGCGACGCATCACCAGAGGCCCCACAAGTTCATAAAGGCGTGTATCTGTTCCGGCCAGTTTTTCGATTTTCATATTATTTTACCCATCCGTTCGGGCCGGACATTTTATATTTCCGGCCAAACATGCTATAACCACAACATTACATCACAAATATAGACAAAGTATGACACAAAAAGTCAAGTTCGCACAATCTTTTTGCAGCAGCACTTTCCGCATTGTTTGACACAGGTTCTTTTTCTGTTTTTGCTGCCCGCCATTTGACTGTCCGGATTTTTCGCCCCATCCGTACTGAGCGATCGGAAAAGTACTACGATGGCATGATCCCCTCTCAATTCGATCGAGCAGAAGAATAACCATCTTCCCCCCAATTGCAAAATCGGAAGAAAATAGCTACCTTGGTTGGCAAACGATCCGGAGGAGGACACCTCTCACCGATTTCGGTGCGTCGAATTCCATTGCCTGTCACAGACAGTCCGTTTCACCACTTAGAATCTTCACAAAGCTTCCCTCCAACACAAAACGCGATGTGCTATCAAACAACATACGACTCGCCGCTCGGCAAAATGGTTCTTACCAGCGATGGCGACAACCTCACAGGAGCATGGTTCGATTCGGGGAGAATTCCCGCCGGACACCTCTCCTTCCGACAATACGAGGAAAAACGCCTACCCCTTTTCGACGCGGCCGAATCGTGGTTCGAAAGTTATTTCAAAGGCGAAACGCCCAATTTCACACCTCCGCTCCAGTTATCGGGAACTCCGTTTCAAATGGCCGTATGGGAGATTCTCACGCATATTCCTTACGGCAAAACCGTCACTTACAAAGAGGTTGCAGAAAAGATGGCCCGGGGAAGAGAGGTCAGCGGAATGTCCGCCCGGGCAGTCGGCAATGCCATAGGGCACAACCCGATTCTCATCATCGTACCCTGTCACCGCGTCATAGGTTGCGACGGGAAATTGACCGGATATGCCGGAGGAATCGAGAAAAAAAGAGCGTTGCTCGCGATCGAACAACGAACAATTGGACATCACACCCTTGTGTTTTAAGACCGGATTGAGGAGCGGGACCCATTTTGTCTTAAACCAGAGAGATTGTCTCCCGACGGGAGTACCCCGAAAATTGGACAGCCCTGCACTCTGTCGTACGATTGCCCCCTCGAAGTGCACTCAACCCTCTTTTTCAGAGTTCGAACCGTTGGATTCTTCCGAGGAAGATGCCTCCTCTTGCATGGGCCAGATTTTTTTCACGCCAAAGGACGGAGAGGCCTCTCCGTAATGTTTCTTATAGGCCTGCGGAGTCTTGCCGGTAAACTTCACAAACGCCCGACGGAAAGTCGAGATACTGCCGAAACCCGATTTAAGCGCGATCTCCTCCATGTTACCGCCATTCATCTGCTGCAACAGGGGGACAGCAGCATGCTCCACCCGATAACGGTTCACATAGTCATAGAACGACACATGCAACACGTTGTTGAAATATTGGGAAAGATAGGTGCGATTCGTGCCGCACCGGGAAGCCAGTTCCACAATCGAGAGGGTCGGATTCAGATAGATCTTCTCCTCTTCGAAAATCTCCCGCAGACACTCTCCAAATCCCCTGTCGTAAGACGACTCCGAAGAGGCTTTCTGGGATTGTGACTCTTTTTCAACCCAATAGTCGCTGGCAATCTCGGGGATCTTCTGTCGGATGGCATGCTGATAAATGAAGAGCCAAACCAGTAGAGAGACGGTATAGAAGATCAGATCCGACAGGGCCGAAGCAAAAAACAGAATAACCCCGTAAATGGCCATGCAGCCGAAAAGCAGAAGGACGAAAAATCGGAGCCACGTCAAATCGAGTTCGTCCGTATAAGAGTAGTTGCTCCGAATAAAACGGCCGTAGACATAGGTATTACGCACCAGATAGATCATCATGACGCCTCCGTAGATCAGGGCATACAGCGTGTAGAGTATCCGCAATGCCGTGGGTGGATAGAGGCGGTCTTCCCACAAAGCCCCGATGGAGAGATAGTCGCGATTGGGGAAGAATAGCAGCAAGACGACATACACGACAGCCATGCAGACGAACGGCAGAATCAGCTTCAGGCACCTCCGCCCATTCATGCGCCCGGGGAAAAGCTGCTCGAGCAGATAGAACGAAGTGATGGGAATGCTGAGCAGATCGAAAAACACGAACCGCCAATCCAAAACATAATTGGCGTTATGCGAGGGGTAGCAAACGATAAAATCCTTCAGTTCCAACAGCGCCCAGTATCCCATGCAAAGCATGAGCAAATTGAGCACTCTGGTACGACGAGGAGTCATATAAAGCAACAGCGTGGCAAAGAGAAAAAACATCTGTGCCATACCGTGCATGTAATGCGTCGCTATCTCCAACATCTTCGTTCTCGTTTTATTCCGACCGCTCGATTACGATCATCGTTGCAAAAATAACCATCCGTCGATTGAATCCAAGATATTCCCCCAACAAACGTGTTTTCCAAAACTTTTTTTACAGATTGCATCTTTTTTTTGTTTGTTTGATTTTTTTCAAGACCCTATACTCTTTAAATTTGTTAAACTTTTTGTGACGGGAACGACATACGAATGACATTCAAAATCACTATCATATTTTAAGCCAATAGAAGAAATGAAAAAATCTCTGCCTCTGTTGTTTACCTGCATTCTCTTATTGTCGGGATGTGAAAAATCCTCCACAGATGACAACGACAATTCCGGAGGCTCCTCGCTGCCTGCGGTGACCCTTACACTCTCTCCCACCTCACTTGTTTTCGACGATTCGGATCCCGCCAACAACCGGATCACCGTCTCCAGCAATGCTGCCTGGACCGCCCAAACCAGTTCGGACGAGCTGCAGATCGACAAAACGAACGGAGAGGCCGGAGAGACCGTCATCACTGTCACCGACATCCCTTACGGAGCATCCGAAACGCTGATCATCACCACCGTGAAGCGAAACGAGACCGATACCCCGAAAAGCCGAATGGCCGTCATCACCCGCGACGAAGATCCGAATAAACCGGCCCCGTTCGAACCGGAAATCATCTATGCGGACAACCTCGACAAGGCTTTTTCCGATGAAACGCCATACCTCGATAAATGGGACGGTTACATCAACGCCACCGGAACCGGAGTCTCCTCATTCAGCTACACCGGGTCCGGCGTCTCCATCCGTCAAAGCAAAGCCTCTTCGGGTTATGCCGGCGCTTCGGGTAAAAACGCGTTCTATTTCGGACGTACCGATGCCTACGTGACGACCGGAGAGATCACCCTCCCGGCAAGCTACACCTCCCTGCAATTGACGTTCGGTTGCATGCACTACGGAGAGACGTTCGTGGTAAACGAAACCATCGAACTCTCTGTAAGCGCCGACGGAGGAGGCATGAAAACACTTACCTACACCCGGCCTACGACCAACGGAGGCTGGAGTCTCGGTACCGCATCGTTCACCTTCAGCCAACCGGTTTCGAAGATTCGGTTCCAGATGACCTCCTCCAACTACAACATCCGTGTGGACGACCTGAAACTGACGACCAGCGACCAGCCGGCCGAACAAATCCTCAAAGGGACCACCGGTCAATCCTATGCACCGGCAGAGCTCCCGGTCTTCGTGGATAATCCCGACTATAAATACATTACCCACTACGCCTACACCGTACACTCCAACCAACGTGTACGCAATTACACGGCTTGCTACGACACCCGTCGTCACAACCCCATGTGGGTCGCCTATCCCTACCACGAATGCTACAAAGAGGGCGGCTTCCAGCGCACGACTCCCGATCCGTGGCGTCCCGATCCCGAAATGACCGAAGCCGAACAGTCGATCATCTACCCCACCGACTGGCAAGACTGGCCGTGGAGCTACAACGTAGACGGAGAAGGTTCATCCGACATGAATGTACTTTGGACCCGTTACAACAACATCTATTTCTCCCGCGGTCACCTGTTGCCTTCGGCACAACGCGGAGGAGCCAACAGCGAGCTGAACATCCAGACGTTCTACCCGACCAACGTGGCACCGGAAAATGCGCTCTATTACGATCACTGGTCGAAAGTGGAATACATCCTTCCGGACAACTGGACCTGTTCGGATACGATCTTCTGCGTCGTAGGCTGTTACTATGGCGACGACACCCACACGGTTTACGACGCCGGCAATTACACGACCACAACCAGCAAATCGAAACTATGCGTCATTCCTACGGCCCGCTACAAATTGATGCTCCGCACCAAAAAGGGCAACCTCGGCAAACCGATCGCCGAATGTACGGCTGATGAGGTGATGGCCATCGGTTTCTGGTTCCCGCAAAACTTCGACACCGAAGCTCCGGCTGTCACACCGTCGCTTGCCGAATACATCTACTCCGTCAAGGAGATCGAAGAGATGATCGGCGGAGAGTTCACCTTCTTCCCGGATGCTCCCGAAGAGGCGAAATCGACAGTCAACATTGCGGACTGGCCCGAATTGCAGAATACGATCAACGAATAGATTCTGTCACGCAACTAAAAAAGGAGGCTCTTTCACAGAGAAAGGGCCTCTCTTTTTGGTTCGCAATCTCTTTTTTACCGGCAAAGAGAATCGGTTCGAAAAAACTTCTTACCTTTGCGCCGTCGTTTCGAACGAGGCGACAGCGACACTGCCATTTCCTGTCCGCATGCTGTACACAACGATGCCTACGGCGGGAATTTCCGGAGCTGCGGCACAAAGATTCCGACTGGCAGAAAAAAAGGACGCTAAAAAAACCGCATTCAGACATGGAACTTCTGAAAGATCTCTTCCTGGGTAACCCGGCCTTTTGGGGCGGAGGCGTAGCCCATTCCGTACTTATTCTGGCCGTAGTCATCACGATTGGCATCCTGCTGGGCAAGATCAAAATCGCCGGCATCTCGCTCGGCGTGACCTGGATTCTCTTCGTCGGAATCTTCTTCAGCCACTTCCACATGAATCTCGACGAACACCTGCTCCATTTCATGAAGGAGTTCGGACTGATCCTGTTCGTCTACTCCATCGGTCTGCAAGTGGGTCCGGGATTCTTCTCCGCTTTCCGCAAAGGAGGACTGAAGCTCAATATTCTTGCCTTGATCACCGTTCTGCTCAGCATCGGAGTCACCTGCGCCCTCTATTATACGACGGACCTGCCCATCACCACGCTGGTCGGCATCCTGTCGGGAGCGGTAACCAACACACCGGGCCTCGGTGCCGCCCAGCAGGCCGTAAGCGACATGACCGGGATCGACGCACCGGAGATCGCACTCGGCTATGCGGTCAGCTATCCGTTGGGTGTGGTGGGAGCCATTCTGACGCTGCTCGGATTGCGCTACCTGTTGCGCATCAAGATGGACGGAGAAGAGGCACAAGCGGCCAGAGAACTCGACGAGATGCAGGAACAGACCGCCAGCCCGATCACCCTTGAGATCCGCAACGAAGTGATCTCCGGCAAACGCATCGCCGACCTGCAGCAGCTGCTCAACCGCGACTTCGTAGTCTCGCGCATTCGGCGGGGCAACGGGGAGCTGGAATTGGTCGACTCCGATACGGTGATCCACACCGGCGACGAGATTCTCGTGATCGTTGCTCCGAAAGACATGGAGGCGGTAAGGGCCTTCATCGGGCCGCAAATCGAAGTCAACTGGAAGGCTCTCGACAAGAAGCTGATCTCCCGCCGCATCCTCATCACCAAACCGGAGCTCAACGGACGCACACTGTCCCACCTCAAACTCCGGTCGCGGTACGGAGTCAACATCACCCGAGTCAACCGTGCAGGCATCGATCTGGTGGCAACCCCTTCGCTGCGACTGCAAATCGGCGACCGGTTGACCATCGTCGGCACGGAACGGGCCATTGCCCAGGTGGAGAAGGTGCTCGGCAACTCGCTCAAACGGTTGAACCACCCCAACCTGATTCCGATCTTCCTCGGCATCGCGCTCGGCGTCATCCTCGGAAGCATCGCTTTCACCTTCCCCGGCATCCCGCAACCGGTAAAACTCGGATTGGCCGGAGGTCCGCTGATCGTCTCGATCCTCATCAGCCGTTTCGGGCCCCAGTACAAAATGGTCACCTACACCACGATGAGTGCCAACCTGATGCTGCGCGAAGTAGGCATAGCGCTGTTCCTGGCCTGTGTGGGGTTGAGCGCCGGTGAAGGTTTCGTCGAAACGATCGTACACAAAGGGGGCTACATCTGGATCGCCTACGGAGCGCTCATCACGATCGTCCCGCTGCTGCTGGCCGGACTCATCGGGCGTTTCTACTTCAAACTGAATTACTTCACGCTGATCGGCGTCCTCTCCGGCGCGACGACCAATCCGCCAGCCCTTGCCTACTCCAGCGAACAGACCGGCAGCGATGCGCCATCGGTCGGCTATGCAACGGTCTACCCGCTGTCGATGTTTTTAAGGGTGCTCTCCGCCCAGATGCTTATTCTGATTTTCGGATAATCGCAGGCAGGACTATTTCACCCGAATCAGGTTCAGTCCGTCGCGAATGGTCAGAATGACCTGTTCGACACGCGGATCGTCGGCTACCATGCGGTTGAAATCGAGGATTGCCTGCGTGAAACGATCCGTACGCGGCAACTCCTCCACCACCTTCCCGTACCACAACACATTGTCGGCCAAAATGACACTGCCGCTGTGCACCGACGGGCATCCACTGTCGTCGCCCATGAGCATGCGGTAGTAGGCAGGATATTCCCGTTTGTCGCCATCGACAAAAACCAGGTCGAACTTCATGCCGAGTTGCGGCACGATATCGAGTGCAGAACCGATATGCACGCAAATTTTATCGCCATGGGGGCTGCGCTCGAAAAAGGGACGAAAGATCGGCTCCATCTCATCGTCGATCTCTACGGTATGCAGCACGGCTCCCTCCTCCAATCCGGCAGCCATCGACAAGGCGGAATAGCCCGTAAATGTCCCGATCTCCAACACCGTGCGGGGCCTGAGCATTCTGACGAGCAGCTCCAGGAAACGCCCCTGCACCCGTCCGGAGATCATGCGGGGCTGAATGACACGTTGATGAGTCTCCCGGTCAAGTTCAACAAGCAATTCGTCCTCGGGAGAAGTATGCGATTCGATATATTGTTCGAGCAGGTCCATGATTCATCGATAGATCAATACGGAGGGCTCCGCAAAAACGGTTCGGGCGACCTCTGCCAGCTCCTCGGCCGTGACTTCATGCACCTTGCGGCAAACCTCCTTGAGCGTATCTACTTCGTTGTAAACCAGAAAACTCTTCCCTGCCCCGAGCATATAACCTTCGTTGCTCTCCATGGAGATGGCAAATTGTCCGAGGAACTGTTTTTTTGCCTGGGCAAGTTGCCGCGAAGAGAGCAGCTTCTCCATCGCCCGATGCAGCTCCTCCTGCACCAGCTCCAGACACCGATCGACCTGTTCTTTCTCCGAGGAGAAATAGATCGTAGCCTCCCCCGTATCGGTGAACGGGACGTAGGCCGCCTCGATGTTGTAAGAGAGGCCGTTCCGCTCCCGGAGAAGCACATTGAGCCGCGCGTTTGCCGACGGTCCGCCGAGCAGGTTAACGAGCATTGCGAGCGGCAATCTCCGCTTGTCGTCGAACCCAAAAGCCCGACCTCCGACGATGCAATGCCCCTGATGATTCCCCAATTTATGAGTCTGTTTGAAAAAAGGCGTCGTCGCTTCCGGCGCCGTACGTTCGAACGAACGTTTCGAAACGGGAAGTGTTCCGAGGAAGCGTTCCGCCGTGCGACGCACTGTCTCCTCCGACATCGGCCCGATGGAAGAGAAGACCATCTGGTCGGTCGTATAGGTCCTCTCCAGGAAATTCCTTATCTGTTCCGAGCCGAGCGAGCCGACCGACCGACGAGTTCCCAAAATGGGACGTCCGAGCGACGATGCGGGAAATAACAGCGCTTCGAACTCATCGAAGATCGATTCGGCCGGGAGATCGCGATAGGTATTGATTTCGTCGATCACCACCTTTTTCTCCCGTTCCACCTCGTGAGAGGGGAAGGTTGAGTGGAAGACGACGTCGGCGATCAGATCGACGGCTTTCGCAAAATCGCTCCGCAGCGTCGTCGCATGGATCGTTGTGTCCTCTTTTGTGGTGAAGGCGTTGAGCTCCCCGCCGAGCTTCTCCAGGCGGGAATTGATCTGGTAGGCTTTGCGTCGGAGCGTGCCTTTGAAAAGGGTATGTTCTGCGAGATGGGCCACACCGTGTTCGGTCGGGAGTTCGTCGCGGCTGCCCGCATTCACCACAAGCGCACAATGTACCACACCGGAATGCACCCTGCGATGAATACAACGAATCCCATTGGCAAGTGTAAAGGTCGTAAATTCCATCTCAGTCTCGGTTATTAATCTGTTCGTGTCGGGCAAGAAACCGGCCGGTGTAGCTCTCTTCGCACTGCATAAGATCGCGCGGAGTCCCCTGGAAAACGAGATTTCCTCCCTCCTCACCGCCTTCAGGACCGAGGTCGATCACCCAGTCGGCGCACCGTATCACATCCATGTTGTGCTCGATGACCACGACCGAATGACCCCTGCGGATCAGCGCATCGAACGAAGCGAGCAACTTGTTGATATCGTGGAAATGGAGACCGGTAGTCGGTTCATCGAAGATAAACATCACCTTGCCTTCCGCATTGTCGCGCAGCAGGAACGATGCGAGTTTCACCCGTTGGCTTTCACCCCCGGAGAGCGTGGAAGAGGACTGTCCGAGCTTGATGTAGCCGAGTCCCACATCCTGCAAAGGGCGAAGCCGCTCGACAATGCGACGATTCACTGCAGCGCTCTCCCGGCCGAAGAAATCGATGGCATCGTCGACCGTCATCTCGAGTACATCGTAAATCGATTTTCCCTGATATTTTACCTCCAGGACCTCGTCTTTGAAACGACGGCCATCGCAACACTCGCATTTGAGTTCGACATCGGCCATGAACTGCATGCCCACGCGAATCACCCCTTCGCCCTGACACTCCTCACAACGACCACCGGGCGTATTGAACGAAAAATAAGAGGCCGCCATGCCGTTGTGTTTTGCATAAGGCTGGTCGGCGAACAGTTTACGGATCTCGTCGTAGGCCTTGATGTAGGTCACCGGATTGGAGCGCGACGATTTGCCGATCGGATTCTGATCGACCATCTCCACCTGCCTCAAAAGCGACACGTCGCCCGTCAGAGCCTCGAAACTCCCCGGTTTGAGGCCCGACTCGTCCAGTTGCCGCCGTAGAGCCGGATAGAGCACCCCGCGAACCAACGACGACTTTCCGCTGCCGCTAACTCCCGTGACGCATGTCATCACGCCGAGAGGAATTTTCACATCGATTCCCTTCAGGTTATTGGCCCGCACTCCCTTCAATTCGATGTAGTTGCTCCAGCCGCGCACTTCGGGAGGAGCCTCGATCCGTCTGCGTCCGGAGAGATAATCGGCCGTCAGGCTATTCCGGCACGAAAGAAGCCCTTCGAACGGACCGCTGTAGACTACCTCGCCTCCGAGATAACCCGCTCTCGGTCCGATGTCTATGATCTGATCGGCCGCACGCATGGTATCTTCATCGTGCTCCACCACGATCACCGTATTGCCCATATCGCGCAGCTGCTTCAACACTTTGATCAGTCGTTGGGTATCGCGCGGATGGAGTCCGATGCTCGGTTCGTCGAGTATGTAGAGCGATCCCACCAGGTTGCTTCCCAGCGAAGCGGAAAGATTGATTCGCTGGCTCTCCCCGCCCGAAAGCGTGGAAGAGAGTCGGTCGAGCGTGAGATAGCCCAATCCGACATCCGACAGACACTGCAGACGATTGCGGATCTCCACCAGAATGCGTGCACCGGTTTTGGCATCGTGCTCATCGAGCTCCAACGCCGAGAAAAAGCCGATCAGCTCATCGACCGGCATGGTGACCAGATCGACAATCGTCTTTCCGCCCACCTTCACATAGGTAGCCTCCTTACGCAGCCGTCCGCCTCCGCACTCCGGACAAAGGGTCTTTCCGGTATAACGTGCGAGAAGCACCCGATACTGAATTTTGTAACGTTCCGACTCGAGGAACCGGAAAAATTCGTCGAGACCGTGGAAGAATTCGTTCCCGCGCCAAAGCGTCCTGCGTTGTTGGGGTGTCAACTGGTAAAAGGGCGTATGGATGGGAAAATCGCACTTATAGGCGTTATCCACCAGTTGCTGACGCCACCATCCCATCGTCTCACCCCGCCAACAGACGACGGCTCCGTCGAAAATCGTCTTGGTCTTGTCCGGGACCACGAGATCCTCATCGATCCCCACCACCTTGCCGTAGCCTTCGCAACGCGGACAGGCCCCGATCGGATTGTTGAAACTGAACAGATGCTCCGTCGGTTGCTCGAACTCGATGCCGTCGGCCTCGAAACGGGAGGAGAACTCCTCCTCGGTCCACGGATCACCCGATCTCTTTTGCGAAATCACCCGACACACGCCACCGCCATAGGCAAAAGCGCGTTCTACGCTGTCACCCAACCGGCCGATCGTATCGGGATCGTTCGAGACCTTCACCCGGTCGATGATGACTGCCAACCCCTCCGGTGAAGCGTCCGGGGCGAGTTGTGGAAGCAGCTCGTCGATCGACAGCAACCGACCGTCTGCCCAGACACGCAGCAATCCCTCCTTCTGATCGAGCGTCAGACGTTCGATCAGCCCCTGTCCGTCAGCCAACTGTACCGGAGCCGCGATCATTGCACGACTTCCCGGTTCGAGTTCCAGGATGCGGGCCACCACATCGTCGGTCTGCCAACACTTCACCTCTTGTCCGGATACGGGAGAGAACGTATGTCCGATCCGGGCGAAGAGGAGTTTCAGGTAGTCGTAAATCTCCGTCGAGGTTCCCACGGTCGAACGAGGGTTACGCGTATTGACCTTCTGTTCGATGGCGATCGCCGGAGCGATGCCGGTAATGGAATCGACATCTGGTTTGTCGATCCGGCCAAGAAATTGCCGGGCATAGGCCGAGAGACTCTCCACGTAACGTCGTTGTCCCTCGGCAAAAATGGTATCGAAAGCCAATGTGGACTTGCCGGAACCGGAAAGCCCCGTCACGACGACCAGTTTGTTGTGCGGGATGTCGACCTCGATGTTCTTCAGGTTGTGAACCCGAGCGCCCTTGATATGGATAGAAGATGTAGCCAAGATTATCTCCGTTCGGTTTTACCCCGTCACCACCCGGTCCGTTGGTGCGACATGCGCGTTCACACCCGACTCGGAAGATGCCGGACATCGACAGAAAACGAAACTTTCGGATGCTTTATTATTTCAGTTCCATCTGCTCGCCGAAAGTGATCTTTTCGCAGTAGCGACACCGAAGGGCAATGCCCTTCTCTCCGCGGATCACATCGAAAGCAGTCTCCACAGGTTCGTTGTTGGTGATGCATTTCGGATTGATGCAACGCACGAAACCCTCGATCCGCTCCGGCACGGTAACGCTTCTTTTTTCGATCACCTGGTAGTCTCGGATCGTGTTGACAATGGCCTCGGGAGCCACCAGCGCAATCCGATTGATCTCCTCCGGACGGCAATAGCGATCGTTGATCTTGATGATCGCTTTCGTACCCATGCGTTTGCTTTCCAGATTCATTCCGAACGTCATCCGGCACTCGTTATCACGATCGAGCCCCATGATCCGAATGATTTTGAAAAGGGCATCCGACGGAATGTGATCGATCACCGTTCCATTCTCGATAGCCCTGACCTCCATAATCTTATCTTGTCCCATAATTCTCTTCTTGCTTGTGATATGTATGTCCGGTTCACTTTTTGACCCCCAGCAAATAGCTGATGATCGCCATACGGGTATAGACCCCGTTTTCGGTCTGATTGAAATAGTAGGCCTTCGGGTTGGCATCGACATCGGTCGCGATCTCACCCACACGCGGCAGCGGATGAAGAATCCGCATATTCTCTTTGGTTCCCTCCAGCATGCTGTTTTTCAACACATAGATGTTTTTCATCCGTTCGTACTCCATGGGGTCGGTAAAACGCTCCTTCTGGACCCGTGTCATGTAGACGATATCGGCCTCGCGGATCGAAGAGTCGATTTCACGCTTCTCCTCGTAGGGCAAACCCTTTTCACGCAGGAAAAGTTTATACTCTTCGGGCATCTCCAGTTCGGGCGGTGCGACAAAGGTAAATTTGGTATTGAAATGGGAAAGCGCCTGCAACAGCGAATGCACCGTACGGCCGTATTTCAGATCGCCCACCATCATGATGTTGATTCCGTCCAACGTTCCCTGGGTCTTTTTGATGGAATAGATATCGAGCAGCGTCTGCGAAGGGTGCTGATTGGCCCCATCGCCCGCATTGACCACCGGTACTTTGGAGATCTCACTGGCATAACGGGGAGCCCCTTCGAGCGAATGCCGCATGACGATCATGTCGCAATAATTGGAGATTACCTGAATGGTGTCATGGAAGGTCTCCCCTTTCGAGACGCTGGTGTTGGCCGTATCGGAGAACCCGATAACGCGCGCGCCGAGTCGATTGATCGCGCTCTCGAAACTGAGTCGGGTGCGCGTCGAGGGTTCGAAAAAGAGCGAGGCAATGACCCGTCCCTCCAGAAGAGGCTGATAGGGATTGCGCTCGAAATCGGCTGCCAATTCGGCGATGCGTACGATCTCCTCTTTGGTAAGGTCCGTAATGGATATTAAACTACGCTTCTCCATATTTTGTTCGTGTTGTTGATCATTTTCTTTGTCATTCCGTCTCGCGCATGAGCGACTCCACCTTGTCGAGTCTTCCGGCCAGCTCCTCCGCCCGACTCCGACGGATGCGAAGTGTCATGCGGCAAAGGTTGTCGAACGACTGCTCCTCCACCTCGGGCTGCATCTCCTTGACGATACGCATCACATCGTTCAGAACGAGATAGGAAAACGTCACCTGCATCCTCGCATCAACCGTTCGTTCCACAATCTCCGCCTCTGCGATCGACAACGCCGCCGCTTCCCGGTAGGCAGCGATCAGTCCCGGCACACCCAGTTTCGTCCCGCCGAAATAGCGGACCACCACCAACAGGCACTCCGTAAGACCATTCGACAGCAACTGCCCCAAAATGGGTCTTCCGGCTGTTCCGGAGGGTTCGCCATCGTCGTTGGCCCTTTCACGCTCGCCTTTCGGCCCGAGTCGCCAGGCGTAGCAGTGATGCGTGGCGTCGTAATAACGTTTTCGCAACCCGTCGAGCCGCTCCCGAATCTCCTCCTCCGTACTCACCGGCCAAAGAAAAGCGAGAAAACGACTGCTCCGCTCCCGCATCGAGGCTTCGGAAGCTCCCGCGACTGTCCGATAACTGTCGTCCGCCTCCATGACCGCACCCTATTTGATCGATCGGAACATCCGGTTCCAACGAATGTTCGACGGGAAAGGCTTATTCTTGTCGAGCGACAGCCAGACGAACGACGCCTTGCCCACGATATGATCCTCCGGCACGAAACCCCAAAAACGGGAGTCGGCCGAATTGTGACGATTGTCGCCCATCATGAAGTAGTAGTCCATGCGGAACGTATAGCGATCGGCGGGCTCTCCGTTGATCAGAATCGTGCCGTCATCCTTTACCTCCAGGCTATTTCCTTCGTAGGTTTCGATGATCCGACGATAGAGCGGCAGATTCTGCTGCGTCAGCTCCACGGTCGCGCCCTTGGCCGGAACCCACAGGGGCCCGAACCAGTCTTCGGTCCAACGATAAGCCGATGTATCGTTCGGGAAATAGACAGGGCTCGGCTCGGTCTGCTCGAACTTCTCCACCGCAACCACATTCTGCATCCGGTTGACCCGTTCGAGATTCGCGGCCGTCAGCGGCAGGAAATAGTGGCCCATGTTGTCGTACTGGAGTTCATCGCGCGAAATACCCATCTCCTCGAGGGCTTGCGAAGAGATCGGCGAAGAGGTCGTGACGAAATAGAAAAACTCCCGTTCAGGAATCGCCTCAAACGGAGTTCCATTCACAAACAGTTCCGAGGCCATGATCCGTACCGTATCGCCCGGCAGGGCGACGCAACGTTTGATATAATTCTCTCGTTTGTCGACCGGCCGTGAGACCACCGTAAAATCGCGTTCCAACCGACGACGCCCCTCGGCCTGACCATAACGCGCCTGGTACTGACGGAGCACATCGTAGTAGGTCACGTCCTGTTTCTCGAGCAGCACCGTATCGCCGGCCGGGAAATTGAATACCACCACATCGCCGCGACGGATCTTTCGCAACCCTTTCAGCCGATGGTACGGAAGTTTGATCGCCTCACAATACGACTTTTTGGTCTGGGACAACGGCATCGTATGGTGAACCAGCGGGAAGGAGAGCGGTGTATTGGGCATCTGCGGTCCATAGGTCACTTTGCTCACGTAAAGGTAATCACCCACGAGCAGCGTCTTCTCCATGGAAGAGCTGGGGATCACGTACATCTGGAAGACGAAAATATGGATGATCGAAGCCACCACGGCAGCGAACAGAATCGCCTCCACCCACTCCATGGTGGTTTTGTAGGCTCGATTCCTGGTTTTGAGAGCCTTGTGACGGCTCCAGACATGACGTCCGAACCATTTGCTGATGAACAGGTCGTAGATCACGGGAACTCCCAGCAAAAACCACAGGTTGCCGGTCCACACCACGAACCAAAGCAGATAGATGATCGTGGTCAGTGAAAATTTCACCCAACGGTTCCGCATGAATTGTTTCAATCGTTCCATCATTCAGCACCCAATAAGTCATCCATCGAATAGATTCCCTGCCGGCCGACCATGAATTCCGCCGCGAGAACAGCTCCCTCGGCGAAACCTCTTCGGCTGACCGCCCGATGTCGAAGTTCGATCGAATCGGCTTCCGACTCCCAGGTCACCGTATGGATACCGGGAACCATGCCGCGACGTACCGCGAGCACCTCCAGCTCTTCGGGTTCGGTCGTCGTGTTGCCCACCCACTTCGTTTTCCGATCCAATCCCTGCAGGATTCCTTCCGCAATCGTGATCGCCGTACCGCTCGGGGCATCCTTCTTCTGAATGTGGTGCACCTCTTCGACCGTCACATCGTATTGCGGGAAACGATTCATCATCCGTGCCAGCATCCGGTTCACGCGAAAGAACAGGTTCACACCTATGCTGTAATTCGAGGCCCAAAACAGGCCTCCGTTTTTCGCTTTGCACACTTGCTGCACCTCTTCCATGCGAGCCGTCCAACCCGTTGTCCCGGAGACGACCGGAATGCCACACTCGAAGCAACGAAAAATATTCTCCACCGCAGTGGCGGGCGTAGAGAATTCGATCGCCACATCCACTCCCTGCAGACGTTCGGGGGTAAGATCCGCCCGATTCTCCACATCCACGATGAGTACAACCTCATGTCCGCGATCGAGCAACACCCGCTCAATCTCGTGACCCATTTTTCCGTATCCGATAATTGCCGCTTTCATTCCTGTGTCAATCCTCTTTTTTGTCATCGCCATTTCCCAACCGTTCCAATGCCCGATCGATTCGCTCGACGCACTCCCGCTGCCCCACGATCTCACAGATATCGAACATGCCGGGCCCCTTGCAGGCCCCTACCACCGCCAGACGGAACGCGTTCATGATCGGACCGATGGGATAGCCCATGCGCTCCACCCAGGCGTGGATCTCGCGGTCGACCGTCTCCATATCGAAAACGGGTAGCGCCGCCAACATGTCGCGCAATTCGGCGATATGGCGGGGCGTATCGCCCTTCCAGAATTTACGTACATTCTTCTCGTCGTAGCTCTCCGGGGCCATGAAAAAGTAGAACGAAAGCTCCCAAAAATCGGACGGGAAAGTAGCCCGCTCCTTGATGAGGGAACCGATCCGTTCGGAGAGTGCTTTTTCCACTTCGATGCCGTGCTCCGACATGATTTTCCGGTAGAGTCGGCCGACCTCCTCGTCGCTCTTCCGATGCATATACTGGGCATTGAACCACCGCGCCTTTTCCGGCTGGAAGCGTGCGCCCGACTTACTGACCCGATCGAGCGAAAAAGCAGCGATCAACTCCTCCATCGAGAAGATCTCCTGTTCCGTTCCGGGGTTCCATCCGAGCAGGGCCAACATGTTGATGAATGCTTCGGGGAAATAGCCGTCTTCCCGGTAGCCGCGCGACACCTCTCCGTCCGGAGCCGTCCACTGCAGCGGGAAGACCGGGAAGCCCAGTTTATCCCCGTCACGTTTGCTCAGTTTACCCTGTCCCGTCGGCTTGAGCAACAGCGGCAGATGGGCGAACTCGGGCTGCGTATCGGTCCAACCGAAAGCCCGATAGAGCAGATAGTGGAGCGGCAGCGAGGGCAGCCACTCCTCGCCCCGAATCACGTGGGAGATCTCCATCAGGTGGTCGTCCACGATGTTGGCGAGATGGTACGTAGGCAGTTCGTCGGCCGATTTATAGAGCACCTTGTCGTCGAGCGTAGCGGTATTCATCCTCACATCGCCCCGAATCAGGTCGTGCATGTGCACCTCTTCATTTTCCGGCATGCGGAAACGGATGACATATTGATCGCCCCGCTCGATTCTTTGCTGCACCTCGTCGGGAGAGAGCCGCAACGAGGTAGCCAAACGGTCCCGCACGGCATAGTTGTACGAGAAGGTCTCTCCTTTGCCCTCGGCTTCGGCACGAAGGGCGTTCAGTTCTTCGGGAGTATCGAACGCATAGTAGGCATCGCCCGACGCCACGAGACGAAGAGCATATTCTTTATAAATTGCCTTTCGTTCGCTCTGCCGGTAGGGGGCGTGAGGACCACCCTCCTCCACACCTTCGTCGATGTGGATGCCGCACCAGCGGAGCGATTCCATAATATAGGCTTCGGCTCCCGGGACGAAACGTTGCGAATCGGTATCTTCGATCCGGAGGATGAAAGCTCCGCCATGCCGACGGGCAAAAAGGTAGTTGTAGAGTGCCGTGCGAACCCCTCCGATATGGAGTGCTCCGGTCGGACTGGGTGCGAAACGGACACGTATGGGTCTATTGGAATTCATGCTTTATCGGATTTAGCACCGGGCAGGTGCGATAACTATCGCAAAAGTAGGAAAAAATCGGGAAGAAACACACCCGAAAAGTCCGAAATATGAGGGAAGTCGACTTACACCAGATAGCGGGCCTGCGGTTCGCCCACCTGCATCGGATAGACGAGTATGAAACTTCGATCCTGCGCATAGGTATTGAGATAATAGGGAATACGGCTCATACCGACCTGATAGGAGAGTTTCTCTCTTCTGCTCAGCACCACCCAAAGCGCATCGTCGCGTTGGAGCTCCCGGAAAAGGATCAGGAAATCGTTCCAGTCGGCAAACTCACGGAAATCCGCCTCAATCGGACGTTTGCGGGCAATCCGTTTCAATACGTCGAGGGTTGCAGCCGAGCCGTAGAAGACCACTTTCGAAGAGGTATGATGGGCGACGTTCCACACCTTTTCGATCCAGAGCGGGAAGCCGGTTTCACGCTCCGCCTGTGCCGGAATTACCACGACATGACGTTTCACGGTGGAGAGCGGCTGGACCGGTTTGTAGACCAGCGTCGTGACATCGGGACTCTGCGTCAGCACCCCCTCTGTGATCCGACCGAGGAAGGTGTCGGAGATTCCCGTCTCCTTATGCAATCCGAGCACCAGATCGGAGATACGCTGCTCCCGGATAACACTGACGATGGCATTCACAATGTCGTGATCGTAGCGAAGCAACTCGTGCATGTAATCGTCCGTAGCCGCGGCTGTTCGGGCTGCCAGGTCGAGCACCCTTTGGGCATGTTTGAGCTGCTGTTCGTCGTTTTTGCGATTGTCCACCACGTTCAGCGCATAAAGCTGGGTCTTACGCCGTAACGATTTGGCCGCCGTGCTGAGACAAACCAGCTCCGTGACCATCTCTCCGTGACGGATCGGTATCAGGACACGATCCAGCTCCTTGTCCCGCTCTTTTTCGCCCTCGCCACCGGCAGGCCGTTCCGAAAGGTCCTTTACGGCCAAATCGTGCGCGCCCCGTTGGGCCGAGAAAGAGGCCATGGTGCAGGTGACGAGAATCATGAGAATCGTACCGTTGAGTACACTTTCGTTCAACAGGCGGATCGGCTCTCCGTCGGGCGTGTGGCCGATCACGGTTCCATAACCCACCATCACGGCTGCCAGGGTGGCTGCGGCCTGGGCATTGCTCAAGCCGAAAATAATCCTTCGCTGATCTTTCGAGAGTCGGAAAGTCTTCTGCGTGAACCATGCGGCAAGGAACTTGGCCAACGTGGCCACAACGATCATGACCGCCCCGACCTTGATTGTCTCCCAGCCATCGAAAAAGCTGCGGTAATCGATCAACATACCCACCCCGAGCAGGAAAAAGGGGATGAAGATGGCATTTCCCACGAACTCCACCCGATTCATCAACGGGGAGGTCTTCGGGATCAACCGATTGAGAGCCATACCCGTAAGAAAGGCTCCGATAATCGCCTCGAGGCCGGCCAACTGGGCCAGATAGGAGCCGAAGAACAGCATGACCAGCACGAAAATATACTGGGACACATTGTCGTCGCACCGCTTGAAGAACCGCCGCCCGATCAGCGGAAAGACCAACATGACAAAAAGTCCGAAAGCCAAGACCGAGAATCCGAGACGATACCAGAACACCTCGTCGACCCGACCGCCCACCATTCCCACGATGACCGTCAGGACCAACAGGGCGAGCGTATCGGTAATCACCGTACCGCCGACCGTGATGACCACCGACTTGTCGCGTGCGACGCCCATCTTACTGATAATCGGATAGGCAATCAACGTATGGGAGGCGAACATGCTGGCCAACAGCACGGAAGTAAGGAGCGAAAAATCCAGCACCCACAAACCGGCAGCCGTTCCCAATGCCATCGGTATGAGAAAGGTGTAGAGTCCGAAAACGAGACTTTTGAGCCGGTTCTTCTTGAAGTCGTTCATGTCCATCTCCAGTCCGGCGAGGAACATGATATAGAGCATACCTGCTGTACCGGAGAGAATGATGCTGCTGTCGCGCAGGATCAGGTTGAGGCCGTGCGGTCCGATGATGGCTCCCGCAATGATCAGTCCCAGCAAGGGCGGAACCCGCAACCGATTGAGCAAAAGAGGGGCCGCAAGAATGATGACCAGAATCAACAAAAACTGGAGGATCGGGTCGGTCAGAGGCAATGTGATCGTTGCGAGAGAAACCATAGATTCAGGCTTTTGTCGGGCATGAAAAATCGGTTTGAGGCTCCGAAGAGAATCGAAACGGGTATTTTCCATGCCCCATTCCGCCGCACGAAACCTTTTCCGTTTTCCTGCTCCACAAAATTAGTAAATTCCGCCCATTTTCGTACCCTTTCCGATGCATAAGTCGACGAAAATGTACGACAAAACGACTCCATACCGGACGTCGCACATCGTTGCCGGTCCGATCGTTTGGGAACACTCAAAAAAAATGAGGAGATGTCCTCGACATCCCCTCCCCTGTTATCCCAAACAGAATCGGATAAAACACTCAGAAGCAACACCCGACAGATCCCCTAAGATCCTTATTTAATGCTGCCCCACAGCCATTGCTTAACGGGTCTCCCCTCGGCCCTATTTCACCCGATATTCGAGTTTCATGGTGATACGGGCCTTTTTGTTGCGGCTGAAGGTATTGAAACTGCCGCCGGCCGTATACTCTTCGTTCGTATTGGCTCCCGTGATCTGGAACACACCCATTTTCGCACTGGTGAGTTTGCCCAGTTTCCCGCCCGACTGCGAAGCGATCTTCTCCGCCCGACTGCGGGCATCTGCCGTGGCCTTTTCGATCAGAGAGAGCTTCACATCATCCAGTTTCGTGTAATAATAGTCGGGCTGCATGACCTCCAACTGAACCCCCTGAGCAATAAGAGACGAGATCTCCCGCGACACATTCTCCACGGCATCCACATCTTTCGACTCGACGCAGAACTCCTGGCGAAGCTGATAGCCTGTGAAACGCTGCCCGGCATAGCGGCCGTCTTCGGCATAAAGACTCTCGTACTGCTTATTTACATTCACGAACTGGAAAACGACCGCCGAAGAGTCGATTCCTTTCGCGGTGATGTAATCGAACACTTTTTTCTTACTTCTTTCGATCTGCGCATAGCCCTTGACCATATCGTAGTCTTCGGCGACGATCCATCCCCGCCACACGATCAGATCGGACGTGAACTCCGTTTCACCCAAACCGGTTACCACCACGGTGTTCTGCACCCGATATTTGTAGGTATAGGACCCGGCCAGTATGCCGGCACAGACGATCAGGCAAATGCCGATCCAGATTCCGTTGATGTTTTTCATAATCGAACCGTTTTATAATTAAACATTGAACAGGAAATGCATGATATCCCCATCCTGCACCACGTAATCCTTCCCCTCTACGCCGATCCGACCGGCCTCGCGACACGCCTTTTCGGAACCGAGTCGCACATAATCATCGTATTTGATCACCTCTGCACGGATGAATCCGCGTTCGAAATCGGTATGGATGATCCCGGCAGCCTGCGGGGCCTTGATTCCGCGCGGATAGGTCCATGCGCGCGACTCATCGGGACCCGTGGTGAAATAGGTCTCCAGATCGAGCAGTTTATAGGCCGCCTTGATCAACCGGTTGACCCCCGACTCCTCGAGACCGATCTCCTCGAGGAACATTTTCCGCTCCTCGTAATCCTCCAACTCGGCGATATCGGCTTCGGTAGCGGCCGCCACCACGAGCAGTTCAGCCTGCTCTTCAGCGATGGCCTGCCGCACGGCATCGACATACGCATTCCCTTTCACCGCGCTCGCCTCATCCACATTGCAGACATAAAGCACGGGTTTGTCGGTCAGCAGACTCAAATCCGATACCATTTTACGGTCCTCCTTATCGAGCTCCACGGTACGGGCGCTTTTACCCTGCTCCAGAACCTCCTTGTAACGCAAAAGGATATCGAACAGCCGCTTGGCCTGTTTGTCCCCGCTGACGGCCTGTTTCTGCACCTTCCCGATGCGGTTCTCCACCGTCTCAAGGTCTTTGAGCTGCAACTCGGTATCGATGATCTCCTTGTCGCGCACCGGGTCGATCGAACCATCCACATGGGTGATGTTGCCGTTATCGAAGCAACGCAACACATGGATGATCGCATCCGTATTGCGGATATTGGCCAAAAATTTATTGCCGAGGCCCTCTCCCTTGGAGGCACCCTTAACCAGCCCGGCGATATCGACGATCTCGATGGTCGTCGGCACGACCCGACGCGGATTATCGATGCGGGCCAGTTGAACCAACCGTTCGTCCGGTACCGTAATCACGCCCACATTGGGTTCGATGGTGCAGAACGGGAAGTTGGCTGCCTGGGCCTTGGCATTCGAAAGCGAGTTGAAAAGCGTGGATTTTCCCACATTGGGCAACCCCACGATACCACATTGTAAAGCCATGCTCGAAAAGTCAGTTTTTCGGTTTTCGTCTCACAAAGATAAGGCAAGCCGGATGTAAAAACAAATAAAAAACACCCTCTTGCGCCTCAAAAAACATGGATTTCCGCCCAGGAAAGAACGGGCCTCAATTCCGGGAGACAGGAACTCTTCCGGGCTCTGTCGTGCATGGAGTCGGAATGGGGCGGATTACTCCTCCTCTCCGAAAAGCGTGGCGGAGGTGCAATCGACGATCCGCACCTTTACGTAGTCTCCGGTCCGATGGGCACGCCGGTCAATCACCACCACCTTATTCTGGGAGGTTCGGCCGAAGAGCTTCTCGTCGCTCCGTTTGCTGACCCCCTCGACCAATATTTCGAAGGTCTTTCCCACGTCGCGGCGATTGCTCGCAAGGGCCAGCTCGTTCTGCAGATCGATGATCTCCGACAGCCGTCGGTTTTTCACCTCTTCCGGCACATCGTCGGGCATATGGCGAGCGGCCTTGGTTCCCGGACGTTCGGAATACTTGAACATGTAGGCGAATTCATACCCCACCTCACGCATCAGGGAGAGCGTCAGCTGATGGTCCTCTTCGGTTTCGCTGCAGAATCCGGCGATCAGATCGGTGGTGATGGCGCAATCGGGCATCCGTTTGCGGATGGCCTCGATCCGTCCCAGGTACCATTCGCGGGTATATTTCCGATTCATCAGCTCCAGGATGCGCGAACTTCCCGACTGGGCCGGCAGATGGATGCTTCGGCAGATGTTCGGCATGGAGGCCATCGTATCGAGCAGCGAATCGCTCATATCCTTGGGATGCGACGTTGCGAAGCGTACCCGCAGAGCCGGATCGATCTCCGCCACACGACGGAGCAATTCCGGAAATCCAACAACCGAAGAGCCTTCCCAACGGTAAGAATTCACGTTTTGACCCAACAGAGTAACCTCGCGATAGCCCTCCTCGAAGAGTTGACGCGCCTCGCGGACAATGGTCTCCGGATCGCGGCTCCGTTCTGCCCCCCGCGTGTAGGGAACCACGCAATAGGAACACATGTTGTTGCACCCCCGCATGATGGCGACGAAGGCGCTCACACCGTTGCGGTCGAGCCGTACGGGCGAAATCTCTGCATAGGTCTCCTCACGGCTCAGCTGCGTATTGATTCCCTTTCCGCCGCTCTCCGCCTCACGCACCAGGGAAGGCAGATCGCGATAGGCATCGGGACCGACCACCAGATCGACCAGGCTCTCTTCCGCCACCAACCGCTCCTTGAGCCGTTCGGCCATGCAACCGATCACACCCACCAGAAGTCCGCGCCGGGTCTGCTTCAAAGCACGTAACTCCCGCAACCTGTTCCAGATGCGTTGTTCTGCATTCTCACGGATCGAACAGGTATTCAGCAACAGGATGTCGGCCTCCGTCGGCTGGTCGGTATAAACATAGCCCTCCTTTTGCATGATGGAGAGAACGATCTCGCTATCGACGACGTTCATCTGGCACCCGTATGTCTCGATGTGTATTTTTCGGCCATCTCCGGTGAGCGGCCTGAGATTCGATGGATTCATCTCGTTTGTTTGATTCTCATTGCAATTTATCGATCTCGGCAAAATCCTTGAATCCTTCGCCGAGCGTCTCATTCGCATCGACCACCACCACGAACATCGTGGGATCGATCGCTTTCAGCCGTTTTTTCACCGCCACGATCTCGCGCCGGTTCACCACCAGAAAAATCATCTCTTTTTCGGCATCGGTGTACATGCCGGAGCTCTTTATGTAGGTTCCCCCGCGCTGCAGGTCGTGCAGAATGAACTCACGGATCTCCTCCTGGTGCGAACTGACAATGAAGAGCAACTTATCGTAGTTGCGGCCCTCCACGACCAGATCGACCACCTGCGCGGAGATGAAGATCGTGATGAGCGAATAGAGCGGCAGCGTAGGGCTCTCCCCGAAAAAGCCGACCAACACGATGATGCTGCAGATCACGACGGCCGAATCGGCGATGATCAACCCGTTGGAGAAGCGAATGTGAGCGAACTTCTGCAACAACATGGCGATGATATCGGTTCCGCCGGAGGTGGCCTGCGCCCGCACGATCAACCCCACGCCGAGTCCGATGGCTACGGCGCCGAAGATGCTGGCCAGCATCAGGTCGTCACTCAGATCGAGCCGTCCCCAAAGCAGGGTCTCGGCTGTCTGCACCGCCACGTCGGGATAGACCCAGTGGGGAATTGCCAGCATCACGAGCGGCGTGAAGAGCGATGCGAAAACCGTCTTGATCCCGAAGATCGGCCCGAAAACGGCAAAACCGATCAACAACAGCGGTATGTCCATCATATATCCGAACCATCCCTGCTGGATCGAGGGAAAAATCTCATGCAAAACGACGCTCATACCCCAGATTCCGCCCGGAGTGATCTTGTATGGATACATGAAGAGCACGAAACCGAACGAAAGAATGATGCAGCCCACGATGATCATGAGCCACGAAGACCACCATTTCCACGATTTCAGATCGTTTTTATCGATAAATTTTTCCATATCCGCACCGGTTGAGAATTAAAAGAGCTTGTAAAAAGTGCAACAAATGTAGCTCTTTTTGTTAAAAAAACAAGGAGGAAGCTCTTCGCATTCCTCCTGTTTCTCCTCCTGCGAAGGGTTTAGTGACAACCGCCGCAATCGCAACCGCCCTTGTGGTCATGCTCGTCGCAGCCGCCTTCGCAGCCGCAACTGCACCCGCCTGCGGGACGCAGGTCCTCCGGCCGGGTCTCCCGCACGTTCACAATCTCGCCCGTAAAATGGAGCGTTTTACCGGCCATCGGGTGGTTGAAGTCCATCTTCACCACCTCGCCGACCTCTACGACCGTACCGAGCAGGCGATTGCCCTGACTGTCGCTCATCGGGATCTGATTGCCCGGCGTGAGCAGCCCCTCTTCGATCTGACCATTGATCATGAAGGTCTCCTTGGGCAGTTCCACGATCGCCTCGCGGATCACCTCTCCGTAACCTTGCTCCGGAGTCAGGGTGAATTCGAACTTGTCGCCCGCCGAAAGGCCCTCGATATGCGCCTCGAAAGCCGGCAGCAGGTAACCCGCTCCAAACGGGAATTCGAGCGGCTGACCCGGACGGGACTGATCCGCGATTTGGCCGTCTACCTCCAGTTTATAGTTGAGCGAGACAAACCTGTTTTTCTCTATTTTCATAACGATCTGTTTTGAATTGTATGCATTTCTAAAAAAGTTCCTGACAGGTGCAAACGAGATTCCGGTCTCCGTATCCGCCGTCTATTTTGGAGACATAGGGGAAGAATTTGTTCTCACGCACCCAGGCGAGCGGGAATGCCGCCTGCATCCGGGTGTAGGGATGCGTCCACTCTCCCGCAATCTCATAGGCCGTATGAGGAGCGTTGGCCACCACGTTGTCGCTCTCTCCGGCAGCCGCTTCGCACTCGCGTTTGATGGCGATCATCGCCTCGATGAAGCGGTCCATTTCGGCTTTCGGCTCGCTCTCCGTAGGCTCCACCATGAAGGTGTCGTGCACGGGGAACGAGAGTGTCGGGGCATGGAATCCATAATCCATCAACCTGCGTGCGACATCCGCAACTTCCACACCATAATCTTTCTTGAAGTGCTGCAGATCGAGAATCATCTCATGACCCACGCGACCGTTTTCTCCGGTATAATAGGTACGATACTCACTCGCAATGGCTCTCGACATGTAATTGGCATTCACGATGGCCATCTCCGTAGCCCTGCGCAGACCCTTTTCACCGAGCATTTTGATGTAAGCGTAGGTGATGGGCAGCAGCGAAGCACTGCCGTACGGCGCAGCCGCCACGGCTGTAATACCGTCCGATCCGCCGGTCGGCACGATCGGATGGGTGGGCAGGAAGGGAGCCAGATGCTCGGCACAACAGATCGGACCTACACCAGGACCTCCGCCACCGTGCGGCATACCGAACGTTTTGTGCAGATTGAGGTGGCAGACATCCGCGCCGATGTAACCGGGATTGGTCAGGCCGACCTGCGCATTCATGTTGGCACCGTCCATGTAGACCTGCCCGCCGGCATCGTGTACGGCATCGACGATCTCGCGAATGCGACTTTCGAACACGCCGTGGGTCGACGGATAGGTAACCATCAGGCCGCACAGCTCGCTGCTGTACTCCTGAGCCTTCTTTTTGAGATCCTCCACATCGATATTGCCGTTGGCGTCGCAGGCCACCACCACGATCTTCATGCCTGCCATTGCGGCCGAAGCGGGATTCGTTCCGTGCGCCGAGGCCGGGATCAATACCACATTACGGTAGCCCTGTCCGCGACTCTGATGATACGCCCGGATCACCATCAGGCCGCTGTATTCGCCGGCTGCGCCCGAGTTCGGTTGCAGCGAAGCGGCGGCAAAACCGGTAATCACGGCCAGGTCGTGTTCCAACTCGCCGATCATCTCCAGATAGCCCTCGGCCTGATCGGCCGGAGCGAAGGGATGCATGTTGGTGAATCCGGCCAGACTCAAAGGCATCATCGACGAAGCCGAATTGAGTTTCATGGTGCAGGAACCGAGCGAAATCATGCCGTTGGCCAGCGAGATATCGCGCAGTTCGAGTTTTTTGATGTAGCGCATCATGTCCGACTCGGAAGTATAACGTCCGAAAATCGGCTCGGTGAGGATCGGACTCTCACGCCGCAGGGCTGCGGGCTCGATCGCACACGTTTCGTTGATTTTCACGTTCTTGGGAGCCTTTTTGCCTTTGGCCAGCGCAAAAATCTCCACCACGGTGGCGATCTCTTCCGCCGTAGTCACCTCGTCGAAACTCATGCGAACGCGTCCCTTCGCCGGATAGAAAAAGTTGATTCCCCGTTCCAGAGAGAGTTGCTGAACGACCGCCTCTTCGGCCTCCACATCCAAGGTATCGAAGAAATTTTTCGTTGCCAGCTCATACCCCAGAGCCTGCAGGGCGTCGGCCACTGCAACCGCCGAAGAGTGAATATGCTGAGCGATGCGACGCAACCCTTTTGCGCCGTGGTAAACCATGTAGAAACCGACCATCGAGGCCATGAGTGCCGTCGCGGTACAGATATTCGAAGTGGCCCGCTCGCGCTTGATGTGCTGTTCGCGCATCTGGAGCGCCATGCGGAGCGCCTTGTTGCCGAGACGATCGACCGAAACCCCGATAATACGACCCGGCATATTGCGTTTGAACGCCTCTTTGGTCGCCATGTAACCGGCATGCGGACCGCCGAATTCCATCGGAGTACCCATACGCTGCGTCGTGCCGACTGCGATATCGGCGCCCCACTCTCCCGGAGCTTTCAACAGCACGAGCGCCATAAGATCGGCCACGGCCGTCAGAAGGGCTCCGGCGGCATGTGTTTTTTCAGCAAAAGCGGCGTAATCGCGTATCTCGCCGTTGGCTGCCGGATACTGCACCACAGCACCGAATTCGCGACCCGAGAATTCATACGAACGATAATCTTCCGAGACGATCTCGATGCCGAAGGGTTCGCTTCGGGTCATGAGCACATCGAGCGTCTGCGGGAAGATGTTCTCATCGACGAACAGCACGTTGCGCCCCTCTTTGACCGCCTCGCGCGAACGGAGGGCGAACATCATCAGCATCGCCTCCGCCGCAGCCGTCGCTTCATCCAGCAGCGAACAGTTGCCGATCTCCATGCCGGTAAGCGAAATAACGGCCGTCTGGAAATTGAGAAGCGCCTCCAAACGCCCCTGCGAAATCTCCGCCTGATAGGGCGTATAAGAGGTATACCAGGCCGGATTCTCGAAGACATTACGTGCCACGACAGCCGGCACATCGGTCGGATAATAACCCATGCCGATAAACGAGCGAAGCTGCCTGTTTTTCGCGGCGATCTCACGAATATGGGCTGCGAACTGGTATTCGGTCATCCCCTCGGCCGGCAGGTCGAGCGGTTTGCGCAACCGGATGGAGGCAGGCACGACCTGCGAAATAAGCTCTTCGACACTGCCGACGCCGATCACGTCGAGCATGGCCTTCAGATCCGTTTCATTGTTCACGCCGATGTGGCGCGAAGAAAATTTGTCGAACATATAGTGCTGTTGTTTAATATGATGCAGTTATCAGCGATCCCGATCTTTTCGGAATCGCCACACAAAGATAGAGGAAAGGGTCGGAGACACAAAATTTTCAGACAATATATTTCACCGAATATCTTACCGAATCCTTTTTTCTTTCCGAATCGGGCCAATGCTCCCTCCTCTGAGCCCTCCAGATAGCCCTCTGACGGGAACAAAAATCGCCCGCAAAGAACGACTCTCGCGCCTTGGGACAGGACGTCCCTTCAATACTTGAAACTGCTGCCGCCGATGAACTCCCGGAGGATCGAAGTGAGAGGGACCTCGTCCGGGGGAACAGGGACGAAATTATCGAGGAACTTCAGCAGCCGATTCGCCTCGCCGTACTCCGGTTCGGTATCGGGGACCTCGCGCAACATCGGTTCCACATGGTTCCGCAAGACGGAGATCTCATAGAATAGCGAACTGTTGAACATGACATCGGCATTCTCCTGATAGGGGAAAATGTGTTTGTCCTCTCCGCGGCGGACACTGCCCCACCGACGAAGCGTGGCGAGCGCATCGTTGCCGCGGGTGGCGTAGTCGCGTGTGATGCGCCGGAGCAACCGATTGTCGGTAGTGGCTATGCGCGACACATTGTCCATGGAAACGGACGTGAGGCACGACACATAGATCCGGTATTTGATCCGGTCGTCGATGCGTTCGGTGAGCCGCGGGTTCAGTCCATGAATTCCTTCGATCACCAATACGGAACGTTCGCCGAGCTGCAACGGCTTTTCGTGCGACTGCCGTTTCCCCGAGATGAAATCGTAACGCGGAATGTCCACGCTTTCGCCCCGCATGAGCCGGGCCAGATGATCGTTGAATGTAGGCAGATCGATTGCATCCAGCGATTCATAGTCGTATTCGCCATTCTCGTCGAGCGGCGTATTCTCCCGCTCCACGAAATAGTCGTCGAGCGAGATCATCTCCGGGTGAAGTCCCAGGATACGCAACTCGATGCCGAGTCGTTTGGCAAACGTGGTCTTTCCGCTCGAGGATGGGCCGGAAATCAGTACGATCCGGGCACCGCGACTTTTATTGGCTTCGAAAATCGCATCGGCAATCCGGGCGATCTTCTTTTCGTGAAAAGCCTCGGCAATGCGGATCAACTCGCTCGACGCCCCCTTCAAGACTTTGGCATTGAGCGAACCGACCGTCGGCACACCCATGATGTCCACCCACTCCTTATATTCGGTAAAGACATCGAACATCTTGTCCTGCGACACCATCTTCTCGAGTTCGGAGGGATTGGTCCGCTTCGGCAGCGCCAAATAGATCCCGTTGTAGTAACGCCTCAAGTCGAACAGGTGGACATAGGACGTACTGGGGGCCAGCGCACCGTAAAAATAGCCGACCAGATCGGCCATGCTGTAGATGGCGCAATAGAGCCGTGGACGGGTCTTCAACAGGGCGATTTTATCCTTGAAGCCCATCTTCCGGTAGAGCTCTTCCGCCTCGGAAGCGAGCACCTTGCTGCGAACTATCGGAATATCCTGTTCGATCAACTCACGCATCCGTTTTTTCAGCGCCTCCAGCTCCTGGTCGGAGAAATCGGTCTTCCCCTCCACCTCGCAATAAAATCCCAGGGAGACGGAATGACGCACATAAAACGTCTGCCCGGGCCAGAGGTCGTGCACCGCCTTCTGGAGCAGGAAAAAGAGCGTACGATGATAGACCCGCATGCCCTCGAAATGGGTGATATCAATAAATCGTACGTTAACCGGCTTGTAAACGGCGTAACGAAGATCCTTGGTGCGGTTATTGACATAAGCCGCAAGAAAGGGATGATTGTCACTCTGCGGAAGCATCCGGGCGATCTCTGCAAGGGTCGTCCCCGGATTCACACGCAACTCACTGCGATCGTTCTCGCAAATCACACGGATCGTCTGCTCCATAACCGACTGCGTTTGAAAATTTTTGTAAAGATACGTTTTTTCACTATTTTTGAGCTACGAAATCGAAAATCGAACTTCCATGTACAGAAACGTAATATCCGGTCTCAAAATTACCCTTTTCGTTGCAATTATTCTGTTTGTTTCCGCATGCGCGAAGGAGCGAAAAGTGGTCATTATCTCCACAAACGACATTCATGCCGCCATCGAACGGGTTCCGCAACTGGCCACCGTCGTGGAACGCTGCCGGCAGGCAAACCCCGACGAAGTGATTCTGGTCGATGCCGGCGACCGCTGGACAGGCAATCCGTTCGTCGACCTGGCCAACGAACCGGGCGCACCGATCATCGACCTGATGAACGACCTGGACTACGACGTGGCAACCGTGGGCAACCACGAGTTCGACATGGGCCAGGAGCGGCTCGAAGAACGAATCGACGGAATGGATTTCGATCTGGTCGTGGCCAACATGGAGACGGGCGATACCCCGCTCCGGCAACCGCGACCCTATGTCATCCGGGAAGTCAACGGTGTGAAACTCGGTTTCATCGGCCTGGTGACCAACTTCATCAACGGCCATCCCGACGGGGAAGACGAAGTATTCGAAGGCCTGAGCTTTTCTTCGCCCTACGAAGCGGCGGAACGTTACCGCACGCTGCGGGACAGCGTTGACGTACTCGTAGCCGTTACCCACATCGGGGATGACGCCGACTCCATCCTCGCCACCCGCATGCCCGAACTCGACCTGATCGTCGGGGGACACACCCATACGATCATCGATCGGCCCCGCATCTACGGCAAAACCATGGTCACACAGACCGGCAAATCCCTCCGATACGCCGGCATTACCACCCTCACGGTCAAAAAAGGCAAGATCCTCGCCATGGATAACCAACTGATCGCCCTCGACACGGTAACGCCCTCCGTCCCCTACTCCTTGAAGGTAACCGAGATTCTCAACAACCCCCGCCTCATCGAAGGCATCGGTCGTGCCGACTCGCTCTTCAACAAGACGGCCGTTGCGAATCTGATGACCGACTGCATCCGGGAAGCGACCGAAAGCGATCTCGCCTTCTACCACATCGGCGGCGTTCGGGTCGACTCGATTCCCGCCGGCAAAATCAGTATCGCCAATCTGTTCTCCATCGAACCGTTCCGCAGCGAAATCACCACGATGACCCTCTCCGTACCCGAGATAAAAGAACTGATCATAAACAAGTTCAACGACTCCATCAACCCCAAGGAGTCGCACCGGCCCGACATCTATCCTTCGGGGGTTTCCTACACCATCCTCACGGATGCAACGGGCGAGGCTGTGGATGTGGAATTCGATCCCGTCCTCCGCAAGGAGCGCTATCGAGTGGCTATGGCCGACTACATGTACAACACGTACCGTTTCACGAAACCGACCGACGCAAAGAACAAAGGATTATTGGTGACCGATATCCTGAAAGAACACATCGAGGAGAGCTCGCCCATCCGACCGGATGCCGGACAGCGTATCCGGATCGAAACAACCTCGGCCGACTGATACGCAAGCGCAACACTCCCCGCCGCATCGGAACGGCAAACGAAACGAAAATTTTGCAATCTTATTTGATTTACGGTCTTATTTGATAAGTACCGATCGATCTCCGTCAACCTCAACCTGCCGACACGACCGCAAGCGCGAATCCTTCGGGGTCGGCTTCTGGAAAAGGGCAGTTTACGTTCGGTCAACGAAGAAACAAGGGGAGGGAAAAACTGCAACCCGCAGCGTGCAATTCGTTCTATTTCAACGGCTCAACGTGGACAATCACCTGCGTTCCGGCACCGAACTGCTGTTTGAGACGCTGCTCGATCCCTACCGTAATGTGGTGAGACTGTTTTACGTTCATGTCCCCATCGAGACGGATATGAATCTCGATCGCAATGCTCGGACCGATCCGGCGGGTCTTCAGATTGTGCGGATCACATACGGCAGGATCTTCGGTAATCAGCTCCAAAATCTGCTTTTCGATCTCGGCGGGTAACGATTTGTCGACCAACTCGTTGATTCCGGGCCGAATCAAATCCCACGACACTTTCACGATCAGCAACGCAACGATAACGGCCGCTATCGGATCGAGTATCCGCCACTGCTCTCCGAGAAAACGGGCTCCTCCGATACCGATCAGCGTTCCCACCGAAGAGAAGGCATCGGAACGGTGGTGCCAGGCATTGGCCACCACCATCGGACTCTGCACGCGCCTCCCGGCCCGTACCGTATACCAATAGAGCGCCTCCTTCACCACGATGGAGACTGCAGCAGCGATAAATGCGATGAGTCCCGGTTCCGGAATCGTCTCGCCCCGGATGACCCGCACGATCGCCCGACCGTTGCTCACCAAAATGCCTACGGCCACCGCCAACAGCGCCAGAGCTATCAACACGGTCGCCAGCGTTTCATACTTTCCGTGACCATACTCGTGATCGCAATCGCGCGGTTTCGACGAGAGCCGCACGAAAACGAGTACCACCACATCGGTAGCGAAATCCGATACGGAATGGATGGCATCGGCCACCATCGCACCGCTTCGGCCAAAAATACCTGCGGCAAGTTTCCCCGCCGCAAGCAACAGATTCGCAGCAAAGCCGACGATCGTCACCCGATTGATCGTTCCGGTCCGTTCATCATCTTGTTTTTTCTGTTTCATACCACAAAATCGGTCAAAAAAAGAGATCGCAAATTGGGAAACAAACCGCAAATTACCAAATCCTCGCCCCGAATTCCGCCACTCCGAATGAAATAACGAGCAAAAGATTTGATTTTCCGCTTCTTTTTCCTATCTTTGCACGCTTTTCCGACTCTCCCGATACGGGACTTCGGAGGCAAAGAACAGAATGTTTAACTCTTTAATCAGCGATTGTATCGCAACTTAACATGGAAGAAAACAAAAACGCACAGGCTGTCGCCAACGAGAATTTCGACTGGAATGCCTATGAAAACGAACTCGGCATCTACGACGAGGCCAAAGACCAGATCGCAGAGCGTTACGACCAAACCCTCTCGAAAGTGCAGGTGGGCGAAGTGGTCGAAGGTACGGTGATCGGCATCGGCAAACGCGAAGTCGTAGTCAACATCGGCTACAAGTCGGAAGGTATCATCCCGATCGGCGAATTCCGCTACAACCCCGAGCTGGCTATCGGCGAAAAGGTTGAGGTATTCGTAGAGAGCGCCGAAAACAAAAAGGGACAACTGATCCTCTCGCACAAGAAAGCGCGTCAGCTCAAGAGCTGGGATCGCGTCAACCAGGCGATGGACAACGACGAGATCATCAAGGGTTACATCAAATGCCGTACGAAAGGCGGTATGATCGTGGACGTATTCGGCATCGAAGCGTTCCTGCCCGGCTCTCAGATCGACGTGAAGCCGATCCGCGATTACGATATCTATGTCGACAAGACCATGGAATTCAAAGTGGTCAAGATCAATCAGGAGTACCGCAACGTTGTCGTTTCGCACAAAGCCCTGATCGAAGCCGAGCTCGAAGCTCAGAAGAAAGAGATCATGTCGAAGCTCGAAAAAGGCCAGATCCTCGAAGGTACCGTCAAGAATATCACCTCCTACGGCGTATTCATCGACCTGGGCGGTGTGGACGGTCTGATCCACATCACCGACCTGAGCTGGGGCCGTGTAAACCACCCCGAAGAGATCGTGCAGCTCGACCAGAAACTCAACGTGGTGATTCTCGACTTCGACGATGCGAAGAAACGGATCGCCCTCGGTCTCAAACAGCTCACGCCTCACCCGTGGGATGCTCTCGACAAAAACCTCAAGGTCGGAGACAAGATCAAAGGCAAAGTGGTCGTTATGGCCGACTACGGTGCTTTCGTGGAGGTCGCTCCCGGTATCGAGGGTCTGATCCACGTCTCGGAAATGAGCTGGAGCCAGCACCTTCGTTCCGCACAGGAATTCATGAAGGTGGGCGATGAAGTGGAGGCCGTCATCCTGACCCTCGACTACGACGAGCGCAAAATGTCGCTCGGCACAAAACAGCTTACCCCGGATCCTTGGGAAAACATCGAGACCAAATATCCCGTCGGAAGCCGCCACACTGCAAAAGTGCGCAACTTCACCAACTTCGGCGTATTCGTCGAGATCGAAGAGGGCATCGACGGTCTGATCCACATCTCGGACCTCAGCTGGACCAAGAAGGTGAAACATCCGGCAGAATTCACGCAGATCGGTGCCGATATCGATGTAGTCGTTCTCGAAATCGACAAAGAGAACCGTCGTCTCAGCCTCGGTCACAAACAACTCGAGGAGAATCCCTGGGAGGCATTCGAGTCGCAATTTACCGTAGACTCGGTACACGAAGGGACCATTACCGAAATGACGGATAAAGGTGCTGTCGTCTCGCTCGGCGAGAACATCGAAGGCTTTGCCCCCGCCCGCCAGCTCACGAAAGAGGACGGCACGACGGCCAAAGTCGGAGAGACGCTTCCGTTCAAAGTGATGGAGTTCTCGAAGAGCACCCGTCGGATTCTGCTCTCGCACACCCGCATCTTCGAAGAGGCCAAACGTGCTGAGGAGAAAGCCGAGAAGGCAGAACGTCGTGCAGAGGCCGACGACACCAAGTCGACCGTAAAGAAGATCAACGCTTCCGTAGAGAAGACGACGCTCGGTGACATCGAAGGTCTCGCCCAACTCAAGGCCGACCTCGAAGAGGCTGAAGCCGCAAAGCCCAAAGCCAAGAAAGCCGCCAAGGCAAAAGAGGCTGAAGTCGCTGAAGAGAGCGAAGAAAAAGCAGAATAACTCACTCTCCGTGGGAGAGGGATTCGATACGACGCCGGATCATGACTTTCGAAGTGACCATACTCGGCAACAGTTCGGCCCGACCCACGGCGAACAAACACCACGCTGCTCACGTACTGAATGTACGTGAGCAGTTCTTTTTAATCGATTGCGGAGAAGGAACGCAAGCCCAACTGATGCGTTACGGCATAGCTCCCGCACGTATTCGGGCAATCTTCATCTCGCATCTCCACGGGGACCATCTCTACGGTCTGTTCCCGCTCCTGTCCACATTGAATCTGTTGGGACGCAAAACCCCGCTTCCGCTTTTCGCCCCGGAGCCGCTCGGCGAACTGCTCGCCAACGTATTCCGTCGTCTCGAAACCGAACTGTCCTACGAAATACAGTACACGCCTGTCGATACGCGCAAGAATTGCAAGATCTTCGAAAACAAAACGATGGAGGTCTGGACAATCCCGCTGCGACATCGAGTACCGGCCGCCGGGTACCTGTTCCGGGAAAAAGAGCCGGAACTCAACGTAAGGAAAACGGCGATCGAAACTTACGGATTGGGCGTGGTCCAAATCGTTGCGGCCAAGCGCGGTGAGGCGATCACGCTCCCCGACGGACGCCTTCTGCCGAACGAAGCGCTTACCTACCGGCCTTACGCTCCGCGCAGTTACGCCTATTGCAGCGATACGCTCTATTCGGCCAAAGTCGCCCGAATCGTCCAGGGCGTAGACCTGCTCTATCACGAAGCCACTTACGCCATGGCCGAAAAAGCTCTTGCCCGTCAGCGCGGCCACAGCACTACGCTCCAGGCAGCCAAAGTCGCCTCGATGGCCGGAGCAGACAAGTTGCTGATCGGACACTTCTCTTCCCGTTACAAAGACGAGAGTCTTCTCGAAACGGAGGCCCGCACGCTGTTCCCGAATACGTTTATTGCGTGTGAAGGCAAAACCTTTTCCATTCCGCTCAAACGGCTGCAGCCCGAGGAGTGAACCCCTCTCCGCGTGAAACCCGCTCACGCATCATCCCTTCCGCCGTACCAACAGGTCTTCCATCGCACCATTCTTGCGGGTCCGCCCAAGGAGTCCTCCGGAATATTCGGTCGATCATTCAGGCCAACCGGTTTATTGTTCTTCCGCGCCCCAACCGCACCCCAACCCGACGGCCATATCGATCCGTTCTTTTACTGCCAGGCTTACACGATTACTCCTTCCCGTCGGGAATGTTGTTCTTGTGTTTCAACACCTTTGCATCGATGTAAAAAACGATCTCTTCGGCGATGTTGGTCAAATGGTCTCCCGTCCGTTCCAGTTTTCGGAAAACACTGAGAAATTCGAGGCTCCACTCCAACCGATCGGGATTGCGACGGGTATAATCGGCCAAAATAGCGACCGAGGCCGCATGAATACGATCCAGTTCGTCGTCTTTGGCCATGACCCCGGCCGCCTTCTCGGCATTCTCCTCGCCGAGGGCCTCCTGTAACTCACGGAGCATGAACAGTACCGTATCGAACATCTCCGGCAGACGCAAATCGTCGGCCAGCTTCGCATCGAGCGACACACCTCCGCTCCGCAATACAAAACGGGCTATTCCGTCGGCGTAGTCGCCGATCCGCTCCAGATTCGAATTGATCTTGAGCATGGCCAAGGCAAAGCGCAGATCGACAGCTACCGGACTGTAAAGTGCAATCACATCCTCCACATCGCTGTCGATTTTGAGTTCGAAAGCATTGACCCGTTTCTCCCGTACCACGATCTGACGGGCACGCTCCGCATCGGAACGCAACACCGCTTCCCGGGCCTGTTCCAACTGACTGTAGACAAGTCCCCACATCCGTTCCACCTCCCGGCGCAACAGATCGAGTTCCGATTCGATGAATTTAACCATATCTGACTCTGTTTTTTCGTTGTTTTCTAACCGAAACGTCCCGTAATGTAGTTCTGGGTAGCCTCCTTCAAGGGGTCAGTGAAGATGAGCTTGGTCAGGCCGTATTCCACCATCTCGCCCATGTAGAAGAATGCGGTCCGATCGCTCACCCGAGCCGCCTGCTGCATGTTGTGGGTGACGATCACGATGGTAACCTCCCGCCTCAGCTCGCGGATCAGCTCCTCGATTTTAGCCGTAGAGATCGGATCGAGAGCCGAGGCCGGTTCATCCATAAGCAGTACCGAGGGGGCTACCGCCATCGCCCGGGCAATGCAAAGACGCTGCTGCTGTCCGCCGGAGAGCGCAAATGCGGAAGCCTTCAGTTTATCTTTCACCTCGTCCCAAAGCGCCGCCCCCCGAAGAGTCTCCTCCACGCGATGGGCGATGAACTCCTTGTCGCGGATACCGTTCACACGGAGACCGTAGGCAACGTTGTCGAAAATGCTCTTCGGGAAAGGATTGGGTCGTTGGAAGACCATTCCCACCTCTTTCCGAAGCCGGTCGACATCCTCCTGCCGATCATAAATATCCCTTCCGTCGAGGAGGATCTCTCCCGTAAGCCGTGTGGCCGGGATCAGGTCGTTCATCCGATTGAGGAGGCGCAACAGGGTCGACTTTCCGCACCCCGAAGGCCCGATGAAGGCGACGACCTCACGCTCTTCGATGCCGAGCGAAACATTCTTCAGGGCGTGGAAATCCCCGTACCAAAAATTCACATCGCGTATCAGAATCTTCTCCATACCGAATTACTTCATTTTCACTTTATGCTGAAAATAGCGTCTCAGCGCATTCGCCAACAAATTGACCAAAAGAATGATCGCCACGAGGACCAGAGCCGTACCGTAAGCGAGAGGCTGCTGTGCCTCCAGATCGGTACCGCTTGTCGAAATGACATAGAGGTGGTAAGGGAGCGCCATGCAGGGATCGAAAATCGAGGAGGGCAGCTGCGGGAAAAAATAGGCGGCACAGGTAAAGAGGATCGGTGCCGTCTCCCCGGAGACCCTTCCGAGCGAAAGGATGAGCCCGGTGACGATACGCGGCATACCCATCGGCAAAATCACCTTCCGGATGGTCTGCAGCTTGGAAGCCCCCAATGCGAGGCTCCCTTCGCGATAGGCATCGGGGATATCTTTGAGTGCCTCCTCCGTGGTACGGATGACCAGCGGCAGCGACAACAGGCCCAAAGTGAGCGACCCGGCCAGAATGCTGTCACCGAATCCGAGATACTGCACGAAAAGCGCCATGCCGAAGAGTCCGAAGACGATGGAGGGAATACCGGCCAGGTTATTCGTCATGATCCGGATGAAACGCACCAACCATCCGCGCGTAGCGTACTCGTTCATGTAGATACCGCTCATGATCCCCAAAGGAAACGCGACCAGGGCACTGCCGAGCATCAGCAAAAGCGTCCCCACGAGTGCCGGAAAGATACCGCCCGAAGTCATCCCGTTGCTTGGCGCTTCGGTGAGGAATTCCCAACTGATCGCCCCGGCCCCTTTCCATACGATAAATCCGAGGATGATGACCAAGGTCGCTGCCACGACCAGACTGAATAACCGGAACAGAAGAAACGCCGCACGCTGCGACCATCGCTTGCGGAATCCTTGTCGTGCGGGATAGGGAATAAAATGTTCCATGACTGATTACGACCTGCTTTTCGAGGAGATTGCCTCCACACCGAGATTAATTGCCAATGTTATGAAGAACAGCACAATACCCAACAGAAACAGAGACTCATAATGTGCTCCGCCTGCCGGGGCTTCGCCCAGTTCGGCAGCGATCGTCGCGGGAATCGTACGAAGCGGTTCAAGAATCGATGTCGGGATAACCGCCGCATTGCCCGTGACCATCAGCACGGCCATCGTCTCGCCTACGGCCCGCCCGATACCGAGCACCACTCCGGAAGCGATTCCCGAAATCGAATAGGGAATCACCACCCGGTAGATGGTTTGCCACTGGGTAGCCCCCAGTGCGAGACTCGCCTCCCGCATCGCTCTCGGACAGTTGTGCATCGCATCTTCCGCGACCGCGATAATCGTCGGCAGAGCCATAATCGCCAGGACGATACTCCCGGCCAGTCCGCTCTCTCCGACAGGCAATCCGAACACCCGTTGCAACAGAGGCACGATCACGACCAAGCCGAAGAAGCCGTAAACCACCGACGGAATGCCGTTCAACAACTCGATAACCGGACGCAACAGTTGCCGCGTTCGCTCCGAGGCGATCTCCGAAAGATAGACCGAAACCCCTATGCCGAACGGGAAAGCGAAAAGGATGGCGAAAAAGCTCACCCAAAGGGTTCCCGTGACAAGCGGGACGATGCCGAACAGCGGCGAAGGTGTTGCGGTTGGAAACCACTCTTTCCCGGCAAAGATCTCCGAGAAGGAGATCGTCCGGTCCTCGATGAAAGCGATCTCCGCATCGGGAGGAAGCATCTGTCCGGGAACGAAAGCCACGATGCCCGGAGTCCGTTCGATCAATTCGGCGATCAGGCGTCCCGCATGTTCGTAATTCGGGCCCAACTGCGCCTCCGAAAAATAGCGGTCGGCATCCTCCAATCGAAACGGCACGATCGGTCCGGAATCTCCGCCGACCTCCGCCCAATCGACAAGATCGCTATCGAAAATTGCCTTGATCTGTTCGGGCGAAAGCTCCCGCACGGGATTCGATTTGTTGACCGCCAGAACGTAGCCCGGATCGATGATGCGATTCCGGAACAACCCCGCCCCCTCGCTGAACAAAAACCCGACGATCAACAGAATGACGATGCTCGTCAACAATCCGCTCACCGTAAAGATCGAGGCGACCAATTTCTCCAGCAACTTTTTCATGCGTTATCAACGATTCGTTTTTCGACCCTTGAAACCTTTATAGACCAGAAAAAGTACGACCAACAGCGCCAGTCCGATGAACCCCCAGCCGATCTCGCTGCTGTAGCGCATGACGTGGTCCATCAACTCCTCCTGCGGAACGACCTTCTCCAGGTGATAACCGATCGCGGCCAAAATCGCATTCCATATGCCGGCGCCCAGGGTGGTATAGAGCAGGAAGGTAGAGAGAGGCATGCGCGCCAATCCGGCAGGAATCGAGATCAGTTGCCTTACCGCAGGGACCAGCCGGCCTACGAAAGTCGACACGATACCGTAACGATTGAAATAGGCTTCGGCATGGTCGACCTTCTCCCGATCGAGCAGACACATCCGCCCTACCCGGCTCTCCGCAAAGCGATACACCAACGGACGTCCCAGCCAACGAGCCAGATAATAATTCACCAGGGCCCCCAAGTCGGCACCCAACGTGGCGAAAAGCACCACCAGATAGAGGTTCAGTTCACCGGTTGCTGCTGCCATATAGGCCGCCGGAGGGACCACAATCTCCGAAGGAAAGGGGATGAACGAACTTTCGATCGTCATCAACAACGTGATGGTCCAGTAGTTCAGATTCTCCAGACACCACTCGATAAATGCCGCCGATTCCATGGTCTCTTCTATTTTTTCACAATGGGAATAAAACCTTTCTCTTTCACGATCCGTTGCGCCTCATCGGACAGCACATAGTCCACAAAGGGCTCAACCGATGCGCGCTGGGCCGCATCGTAATAGTAATAAAGCGGCCGAACCACCGGGTAGGAGCCATCCGATGCACTCTCCACTGAGGGATAGACGTAATGCTCTCCGTCGTAAGAGACAGCCAACGGTTTGAGCCGAGGCGTCAGGTAGGCCAGACCGATATAACCGATCGCCCCGGGTGTCTGCGACACCGACTGAATGACCGCGCCGGTAGCCGGCATCGAAAGAATGCCGCTCATGTAGTTCTTTCCCTCGAGCACGCTCTCGCGGAAAAATTCATACGTACCGGACGAAGTCTCCCGCGAATAGACCACGATAGGCCGATCCGGTCCTCCGACCTCTTTCCAGTTGGTGATCTTGCCCCGGAAAATCGCTTCGAGTTGACTCCGCGTGAGGCGATCGATCGGATTGGATGGATGGACCACCACCGCCAACGCATCCCGAGCAACCGCCACCTCCTCGATCTTCTGTCCGGACTCCGCGAATTTCATCTTCTCTCCGAAACGAATCCGACGCGAAGTCATCGCAATGTCGGTGGTCTTCTCGCGAAGCGCAGCCAATCCCACCCCGGACCCGCCACCCGTAACGACCAAACCGGCCCCAGGATGTTCCGACAGATAGTGTTCCGAAAGCGTCTGGGTCAACGGCAACAACGTATCGCTCCCCTTGATCCGCTGCGCCTGCGCATCACCGAACCACAGCGATAAAAAGCAACACGCAACCGAGAATATCAAACTCCCTTTATTAACACGAGCCAGCCCCAACCGGACGAAACGAACAGCAATCAATAGCCTCCCAACGTACATCTTTCAGAATTTTCCACAAAAATAGATGACCGACACATACGTCCTGTTACAAACGTATGAATTCACACATTCGGCTAAAATCTTGCCGTTCTGTCGTGAGGTGTATATTATTTCCGCGATATCCCGAAATGCCTCTATATTCCGAATTCCCGCGAATACCGTCAAAGGCGAGAACATGCGACTCATCAGCCATTCACACCGTCTTTTCCATCTCCATTCACAGATTTTTCATATCTTTACCAAAGAATTTGATTACCCATGAACCATCCTCTATACGACTACTCCCTCTGTGCCGCATTGGCTCTGATGCTCTTTTTCGGCATCTATTTCCTTACAGCACGGAGCCCCCAGAAATCTATTTTCGACAATTATCTCCGGTCTCGACGCATCATTGGGTATCGCCTTGCTGCTACTGGCGGCAAATTATACCGTACACATGCTATGCGAATTGCGGTTTTCACACCCGGATTCAGCCATTTTCCTGAATCTGTCAACCTACTACCTCGCTGCCTGGCTATTCAGTTCCGCTCTGACCGCGCTACTCGATCGGAACTACTTAACCCGCCATCGCACCCTGCTGCACATTGAAGGATGGTTGTTCTTTACGGTTATCTCAGGTCTCGTTCTCTGGATATTACCGAAAGGCTTACCTCAAATGATCGGACTATTGGCAATGGCGTTTTGGTTCTTCATCTACTCGTTTCGATTGGCCTACAGGCTCATTCGGACCTATCGTCAAGCTGTCCGCGTAGTCGATAACTTTTATTCGGACCACATCGCCGCCTACATCCGCTGGCTCTCTATTTTCACCTATTGGGCTGTCATCTATGGTGTGGGCTGCGGACTGTTGACCTTTCTCCCCGAACGCTATATTTTTCTGTGGACTCTCTCTTCCATCCCATTCTACATCTACCTTTTCTGCTCCTACATGAACTACCTGCTCTTTTACGAACAGATAGAGCGTATCTTAGAGACCGAAATGAATCCCACACCCTCTCCGAACAAAACCACAGAAGAAGCTACTCTTCCATTATGCTATGTAACTATTGCGAAAAATCTGACCGGATGGATCGGCTCGAATGGCTTTACCCGTCCCGGATTCACCATCGAAGAGCTGTCCGAAATAGTCGGGACCAACCGCACCTACCTGGCCAACTATATTAAAACCACCTATCATGTCTCGTTCCAAGAGTGGGTTGCTGGTCTCCGCATAGAATACGCCAAACAACTGCTGACCGAGCACCCAGAAAAAACCGTCGCCGAGATATCCGAAACTTCGGGATTTCTTTCGCTGAGTTATTTTACGAAAATCTTCACAGAAAAAGAGAACTGTTCTCCGGCCCGATGGCGAAAACAAAAGCATGAAATTGCGGATTGGAAGGGCGAAAAATTAGTTTAACCACAAAAAAACACACGAACAGCAAAGGCGGTCTTTGCTCTAACAACAAACTTTTGCTGTATTCACAAAAACCAATACCCTGTCCTCCCAGGATATTGGCAAGAGGAATTTTTGTATTTAATTTTGTTTTGGGACGAATTTCTCACAAACCTCTTATTAAATAACGTATGAATAAAAAAATCCTCTTGCTTTTTGCCGTTTTTGCGACCTTCTATAGCATGGCGACAAACCGGTCTGTAGAACCGAAAGTGATCGGAGAGTATGCAGCCCATTTCAAATGGAACAAGTGGACCATTACCGATGTGCAGCGACAGGAACTGACACCCTTGCTGGAGATTCTGAAGACACACCCAGATGCTACGGTCGAGATCGTAGGCTGGGCCGACCCGACAGGAACCCTGACGGCAAACGATATTGTATCGACACGTCGCGCTACGAACGTTGCCGAATATCTGATCCAGAACGGATTCCCGGCAGGACAGATCTCCTCCCGAGGAGCAGGCGTAGACTCCTCGACCGATGATTACGAGCAGGCTCGCCGAGCAGCCGTCACGGTTCGTGTTATGATCGAAACACCCGAAACCGAAACTGAGCCAGCTCAACCCGATCCTCAATCGGTCGCAGATGATGTTTCCGAACAGCAACCCGATCCGACAACCTCAGCCAAAGAAAACGAGCAGGTACCCGAAACGGAAACAATTGAAGCCGAGAATACAGCATCCGACAGGGGTATCGTAGATATAGTGCCGTACCCTCGAAAACGGGGCATATTCTCGTTACGTACCAATGCGCTCTATTGGGTGGGGGCCATGCCGAACCTCGGCATAGAATGGAAACCGATCCATCAGTTGGGTATTGTAGTCAACGGAGGCTACGCACCTTGGGGCAACAATGGCTGGAAAAAGAATTGGGGTGGATGGTTCGTTGCTCCCGAGATACGCGTATACCTCGGTGAGCGAAAGGTATGGTTCGTCGGACCACAGTTTCTGGCCGGCGGGTTCAACCTGAAACCGAAAGACAAAGGATATCAAGGCTCTGTTGTGGCTGCCGGCGTAATGGGAGGCTACAGACTACGACTCTCAAGTTGCTGGGATGTCGACTTCTCGCTCGGCATGGGATACGGTTGGTTTAAATATGACACCTATCGTCGCCAAAACGATCTGAACGTCTATATCTCTTCCGACTTGAAGAAAAACACCCTGATGCCGATTCAGGCAGGCGTAAGTTTCATCTGGAAAATCCAATAAGACATGAAAAAAATAGCATACATGGCTCTTGCGGCGACAATGCTCGTCGGGTGCTACAAAGTAGACATCTATTGGACCGATCATCCGGAACAGGCCCGAGTGACCCTGATAACCGATTGGTCGGCCCGCTCCGAAGGTGTGAACGTTCCCCAAAGTTACACGGTCAATCTGCTGGAACCTCCGACAACCATGACCTTCACCTAAACCACGGTCGAATTCCCCAACCTTTTCGATCCGGGGATCTACACGCTTCACATTCATAATACAGCGGAAAATGTTGCCATGTACGGACCGATCGCCATGTTAGTACAGAGCGACCCTGAACCCATAGCAGCACTCAACACGACCTACAACCCAATCGGTACGTCACCTGCAGCCACGAATCGCACAGAGAATTATCCGGAGTATGATCCCATTTACTATTACGATCTTCCCGGCTTCCAATTCTGGGGAAGTGCCACAGAAAACATCGAGGCCGATCGCAACTACACGATCATCGTTCCGATGCAACAAATCACCCGTCAGTTGGAGTTTGACTTCACCATCGCAAGTGGCGATACCACGAACATCGATCGAATAAATTGGGCAGATCTTTGGGGTATTGCTTCCGGATGGAACTGCGAAATGGATACACCAGTCGGCAATCAAGCCGTTATGTCGTTCGATCTGATCCGTGAAGGCAACAAGCTGACAGGAATGACTCGTCTGTTGGGACTCCATGAGGATATTCCAAACACGCTCTATATTTCTCTTTATAAAGAAGCACATTGGTTATATGGAGAATACGACCTCTCTGAATTGCTTAAAGGATTCAACGACGGAGACAGGACAACGCCAATCGTGATTAAAGGAGAAATTCACGTTCCTTCTGTCGAGTCCGGGCTCGATATAGAAATCACCAATTGCACGGTTGAATAGCGCAAAACCGTCGCGACCAATTCCCCAACGCATCGACACACAGCTCTTCAAACGGAGAAAGGACGGTGCCGGAGGGAGAGGCCCTTCAAAAGTTGGTTTCGGCACGAGTCGGGGCCCTTAAAAATACCCGAACAGAGCAAGAAGCCGAACGGAGCAAGTCCGCTCTTCAAACGCAAAACCTGCTGCGAAAAAATTTTTCGCAGCAGGTTTTGTTTGCGTCGAGACCTCGTGAATTTATTCCCCGGGATTCATGCCCCGTGATCCCGATGGCTTCAAAGTGCGTCTCAACTGATGCAATTCTCACAGAATATCCGGATAAACCACGCACAAACCGGTCTTATGACTTCATAACAATCGAATAAATGAAGAAATTTGAGTCAACGACACTACCCTCCTCCGGCTGAACAAACGCGGCAAAACGGGAAAATACGACAGAAAAAAAAATACCCAACAAGAAAAACACGCCAGAACAAAAAGCATGCGACAGATCGGAACCCGACCTGTCGCATGCTTTTTCGAACGGATAACTTTCTCCCCCCCCTATCAATCTTCGTCCGGCATCACATAAATACGGAAAATCAACGGCGTATAGGACTGCACCTCGGTAATCACCTCATCCTCGTCCGAAGAAGTCGAACTCAGGTAATTGCTATAGTAGTAACTCGTATAGTAATAATTGTTGTAATAGGAGGAGTAATCGCTGAAATAGCCGTTATTGAAGATGGCACTCAGGTAATTGCTATAATATTCGTTAAGGGCTTCCGTTGCCGCCGAGAGTCCGGTCACACCGTAACCATAAGCCGAAGTAAACAATGCCTCGGCCCATTCTCCCTTACGCATGGCAGGCAACGCATAGTAAAGAGCCGATACGTAGCTCTCCTTGTCTTCCGAAGGTGTATATTCGATTGCAGAAGAGGTTTTCACCTCGCCATAAAGCCGCTGTTGCACGGAATCGATGTTGGTATCGAAAACGAACCCATCGAGGAAATAGCCTACATAATAAAATTTAATGGTCGAATCGACCCCGATCGATGTTCCCACCGTATCTTCCGGCAACGACAGCGAATGCAGATAGAGGAACGCCCTCAGAGTATCCTCCTCGCCCATTCCCCAATTGTCCCAGGCATAATCCGTAACCAGCTTCTCTTCCCGCTTGATCGGATCTTTCACCACCTCCACAATCTCCATCTCCTCGATCGAAGGCACGTTTCCCACCAACGCATACTGTCCACCGTATCCCTGATCGTTGCTCGTCCCGTAAGCGCCGTAGGAGAGATCGGAAGGCATATAGATTCTCACCCGACTGCCCTGGGCCAACTTCACCGGATTGCCATCGGCATCCTTCAGCTCCTCCTTCAGCGCGGCGTACTGACCTTGGATCATGTTGCTGTTGGTCGGACCGCAATAGAGGTAATCGGGAGCATAATAGGTATACGGAGTATAGGTTCCCTGCTGTTCGGCGATCTCGCGATAGCGGGTCAAATAGACATTGTTCTGAAGCGTGCGCCCCGTGTAGTTGATCCTCACCCAAACGGTCGTGTCGGCCGGCACCAACGAAGGATCGGTTGCCGGAGAGAGGTACTCGACATACATGCCGTTATCCTGTTTTACCGCACGGATTCCGTTGTTGTTGATATTTTTGGCCATCCAGGCATCGAAGGAGACTCTCTCCTGCCAGCTCGTATCTTCATTCGGCTCCTTGGCACAGGATGATGCCAGAAGAATCAGGGTGACTATCGGTAAAAATCGGAACAGATTCTTCATCGTTCGCTGCTATTTTTTGTAATTTTCTCTATACTCAATACAACCATCAGGGCTGTGTAGGCAGGAACTACCCCATTTTGTTTCTTGCCATAGGCCAGATCGGCCGTCATGAATACGGCAATCGAATCGCCCTCCCTGCTATTGGGTAACGCGTTCTCCATCCCTTTTAGTATGGAACCGTCTCCCACTTTGACCCTTAACGGATCGGTCGACCAATAGGCCGGATTCAGATTCGGCATGTATTGTTCGATCGCATAGGCCCGGTTCGTCCAAAACAGCGAACCGGGAGAAGAACCGAACGTGTATGCAAGGAAATAGAACGTCACGCTGTCACCTACCTCGGCAATCTCTTCGGGCCGATCCAGACGCGACTCGTTCGCGGTGAATTTATAAACTCCGTTCTGGTAATCGTAATAACGTCGCACCTCTCCCGTGGGGTTGTCATCGGCTTCGGCCCGATCGTAGATCTTCTGTCCGGAAAGATAGCGTTCGATGGCCGTACGTTCCGAAACCACATAGTCCTCCATTTTGCTGCAACCTGCAACAAACAACACGACGACACATGCAATCCAGAATCTCTCTCTCATAAGGTTGCCCATACCACGATGAACGATCCTACAAATTTAAGGCTTTTTTTCGAGATTTCCTTAAAAAGAGGGAGCAATTACTTCTCGGACGACTTGTTCTCGATAAAATAGCGCTGGCTTTTCAACAGGTTTCGCGACTGAAGCACCATTGTCTTCGTTTCGTTCAGGATCGTAAGGTAGAGCACGCTGGTTTTGGTGCTGGTGGCATTGGCCTTGATCCGGCGCAACTGATTCTTTATCGCATCGGCGATCACCTCGAAAAGTTCGTCGCGCATCTGCAACACCAGATCGAGATCGGAAAAATTGTTGCTTTGGATCATGACAATGATCTTGTCGTAAATCGTCTTCACATCGTCGTTCACCTTCATCAGATCCTGTACCTGCTCCTTGGTGAAGCCTTCGTGGTTGTTGTCGATGTGATCGAAACAGGGACGCGTAATATGCACAAGTGCCTTGGTCACCTCCGAGAGATAATCGACCACCTGCACGAAATAGTGGCTCGTATTGATATCGCTGTCCTGCAACTTATGGAGAATCGGCATCATGGCATATTTCCGCTCCCGCGACTCATAGAACAGATCGTTCGATTCACGCACCATGTCGCGAAGCACCTTACGATTCTCCTTGAAGACAGCCAACAGGGTCCGGTTGTAGATCTTGGTCACCTTATCCATCACACCGGCCACCTCTACGGCACAATCGTGCATGATCTCATTCGGGGTCTGAGCCTCCACCAAACGGATCGAATCCTCCTCTTTTTTCTTCGGTTTCCGGAAATTGTTGTGTACAATCATATATCCGCAGAGCGCCGAAATCAACACCACAGCGATCGTTCCTCCATACATCAAGGCCATTCCCACGGCATAAGCGATTACGAAAGCTCCGAATCCCGTGATGAACCAGCCGACGATCACCGTCATGACACCGGAAATCCGGTATACGGCAGTTTCTCGACCCCAAGCCTTATCGGCAAGCGACGAACCCATCGCCACCATGAAGGTTACATAGGTCGTCGACAGAGGCAATTTCATCGATGTGGCCATCGAAATCAACAAGGCAGCAGTAGTCAGATTGACCGTTGCACGGATCAAATCGTAGGATGCATCACCGCACTCCGATTCATCGAGTGGCTCGAACCGATGTTGGATCTTGTCACGGAACTTCTTCGAGAAGACCCGCTTGTACACATTGTTCACATTGAGGGCGGCACGCACGATCGAGCGCGAAACAAGCGACGATCCGTAACGCTCCTCGCCCGCATCATTCTGACTCGAAAGGCTGATCTCCGTCTCGGTCACGTGCATCGCCTTTTTGGAGGTCCACAACGTGAGAACCATCAGCAAACCGGCCGCAATCAACACCAAAAAGTTGGCCGGCACATTGGCCTTCAACCCCTCCATGGTCATATCCGGATTCCCCGAAGCTACAGCCATTTCATAGGAATCGAAGCCGGCTACGGGCACGCCGATGAAATTGACCAAATCGTTGCCTGCAAAAGCGAGCGCCAATGCAAATGATCCGGCCAGAATGGTAATCTTCAGAATATTGACCTTAAGCCGCTGCAACAGGAACAGCAAAGCGCTGCAGATCACCCAGATCAGGAAAAGCGACAGCAGGAAATGGTGGTTGATGAATTCGATGAGCTGTGTGCCTTTCAACGGGACCTGCAAGCCTTTGAAGAGTGCGAAATAGACGATTGTGGTAAAGGCGATACCGCACCACATCGCGCCCCAACGGCGGAAAATCTTATGGTAATGGAACGTGAAGATCAATCGGGAAAGATACATGACCACCGTACCGCACACGAATGCGAGGACCACCGAGAGCAGGATGGCCGAAACGATTCCCATGGCGCGGGTGGTATTGATGAACTGTCCGAGATTGCTCATCGACAAGTTCGGATCTCCGCTTATTTTATAGGTGGACACCGCAATGGCCGAACCGAGCAAGCAGAAAATCAACGAAACGGTGGTCGAGGTAGGCAACCCGAGCGAATTGTAGACGTCGAGCAGAATGATATTGGCCAACATGACGGCCAGATAGAGCATCATGACCTCCCGAAAGGTGAACATTGCCGGATTGAACATACCCGAACGGGCCACCTCCATCATGCCGCTCGAAGTCAGTGCTCCGACCAATATACCGACAGACGCAACGGCCAAAATAACCTTCAAAGGCGCCGCCTTCGAACCGATCGCAGAGTTGAGAAAGTTTACGGCATCGTTCGTCACGCCCACGAACAAGCCCGAAACAGCAAGGATACCGAGAATGATAAGAACGACGGTGTAGAAAATATCCATATATTCTTACGAGATGAATTTCAGAAAGTGCATGGTTCAAATTGCTGCCGCAAAATTAGGCCAACCGATCTTTTTTCGCAATGCCGCCAATCCGAAGGAGTGTTTTTTAACACATCTTTCACGAAAAATTAAACATTCCTTAACATAGCCGAGGAATGCAGCGATCGCAGACCAAAAGCATACGGGAACATTGTGGAATCGGCCGAAAAAGTTTACAACTGTTTGAGCGAAAAACGGATAATATCCTCCACAGGCACTCCCGCGTGCTCTTTCATCACGGCCCGCACGACCTTTTCCGACGCCGCCTTCGGGAATCCGAGTTGCGTAAGCGCCGCGATCGCCTCTTCGAACACCGCATCGCCACCCTGCATGACAGAGATCTCTTCACCATCCAATCCGATGCCGAGCATCTTGTCCTTCAACTCCACGATGATCTTTTCGGCCGTCTTCATGCCGAGACCTTTCACGTTTTTCAGCAGCCGGGCATTTCCGGAAGAGATGATCGAAGACAATTCGGCTGGCGAGTAGGTGGAAAGCACCATGCGGGCCGTATTTCCACCGACGCCCGAAACGCTGATCAGTCGCCGGAACACCTCGCGTTCCTGACGAGTGGAAAAACCGTAGAGAATCTGCGCATCTTCCCGCACAATGAAATGGATGAAAATACGCGCCTCCTTCAACTTCTCGATTTCAGAGAAGGTCTGCAGCGAAATGTGGATATAATACCCCACTCCGCCCGCTTCGATCACCACATACGTCGGTGTCAAAGAGGCGATACGGCCGGAAATGTACTCATACATGGGCTAACTGATTTACGATCCAAACAACATGCGGAAGCCTCCGGAGAGGCTGACAAGCAGAAACGGCACCCGGGGAAATCCATCGCCCGCCGGCCCGTTCCATGCCGCGTAAAAGTACAAAAAATTCCCCAACCGTGCATGCATCCCGAGGGAAATCGAGCCAGGTGTTGAATTATCGGAATTCTTTTTGTACTTTTGTCTCCGTTTAAATTCTCAAAATCATCCGATATGAAAAATTTACTGGCGGCAGGTGTGGCGCTTTTCGTGCTGGCGGGATGCAACAACTCCGCAAACAAGGTTCAAACGGAATCCGCAACTTCGTCGGTTCCCGATAAGGCTATCGAAACTGTCTACGACGTAGCATACGTCAACATGGATTCGCTGATCACCCATTACGACCGTTACATCGACCTGAGTGCCGAACTCGAAGCCAAGGCCAAAAAGGTGGAGAACGACCTCACGGCCAAGGGACGTCGGCTCGAAAACGACATCGTCGATTACCAGGAGAAGATAAACAAGGGACTCGTGACCCGTTCCCAGGCGGCCGACCTCGAAGAGCAGCTTCAGAAAAAGAGCCAGGCATTCGAAGAGAACCGCCAACAGGCCATGGCCGACTTGCAGGAACAGCAGCAGGTCATGACCAACCAGGTCATCTACAGCATCCAGCAGTATGTGGCTGAGTACAACAAAGATCTGCGTTTCAAGATCATATTCAGCACATCGGGCAGCGCACCCATCCTCCATGCCGATCCAGCGCTCAACATCACCGATCAGATTCTGGAAGGGTTGAATGCCGCCTATGTGGCAGAAAAGGCCAAAGAGAGCAAAAAATAGCGAAAATCTTTGCGCGAATCGAGCAAAACAACTACCTTTGCCCCTCGTTCGCGACAAAATGATCGCGTACTTTTGAGCATACACTTATTCATTTATTAACAAAACGATTACACAATGCCTGTAAAAATCAGATTAGCACGGCATGGCAAGAAAGGTTTCGCTTTCTACCATATCGTCGTTGCAGACAGCAGGGCGCCACGTGATGGTAAATTTATCGAGAAGATTGGCACGTACAATCCGAACACGAATCCTGCTACAATCAATTTGGACTTCGAGAAAGCCCTCGATTGGTTACAAAAAGGCGCACAACCCACCGATACCTGCAGAGCCATTCTCTCGTACAAGGGGGTTTTATATAAAAAGCATCTGTTGGGAGGCGTAGCCAAAGGCGCATTCTCCGAATCCGATGCCGAAGCCAAGTTCAACAAGTGGATGGACGAAAAGGCAGGACGCATCGCTGCCAAGACAGACAAGATCTCCGGCGATGCCAAAGCCGCTCAAAAAGCTCGCTTGGCCGCTGAAGCAAAGGTGAAAGAGGAGCGCGCGAAAGCCATCGCAGCCAAGAAAGCCGAAGCTGAAGCCGCTGCTGCCGCTGCCGCTGCGGAAAACGAAGAAGCTGCCGCAGCTGAAGAGGGCGTTGCCGAGACCCCCGCAGAAGAGAACGCTGCCGAATAAAGTCGGTGCGGCCATGAATAACTGGTTGCCGGCAGGGAGAGTAATCAAGCCTTTCGGAGAGAAAGGTGAAGTGATTGTAACGCTCTACGACTCTTTCTCCGACAACTTTCAAACAGAAGAGGAACCCGTGTTCGTGAAGATCGATTCACTCACGGTTCCTCTTTTTTTCGACCATTTTCAACGCCGAGGTCAAAACGGAGCGTTGGTACGTTTTGCCGATTTCGACACGGAATCCCGCATCGCAGAGCTGTTGGGCAAAGAGTTTTTCCTGCCGGACAACACGACCGAAAACAGCTCGACGGATGAACTGTTCTGGGAGGACCTCATCGGGTTCGAAGTCGACCTGGGAAGCGACGGGAAAGGGGTGATCACGGATCTTTTCGACAACGACCTCAATCCGCTCATCGAGATCGAAATAGATGGGGTACGCGACCTGATTCCCGCAGTGGATGACTTTATCCGCGATATCGACCCCGAAACACATTGCATCCGGATGGAGCTGCCGGAAGGATTGCTCGGATTGAACGCACAGAAGGACGAATCGGCAGAAAGCAGCCAACCAAACGTTTAGATATTCAACCCTTTTTCTCGCTGTAAAAAAATGAAACGCGTAGTGATCGGACTATCAGGAGGTGTCGACTCCTCCGTAGCGGCGTATCTGCTGAAGGAGCAGGGATACGACGTGATAGGGCTCTTCATGCGCAATTGGCACGATACGACCGGAACCCTGTCGGGCGACTGCCCTTGGTACGACGACCAGATTTTCGCCGAACTGGTTGCCAAACGGCTCGACATTCCTTTCCGTTTTGTCGACCTGAGCGGTCCCTACCGCAAACGGGTCGTCGACTACATGTTCTCCGAATACGAAAAAGGGCGTACACCCAACCCCGACGTGCTCTGCAACCGCGAGATCAAGTTCGATGCCTTCCTGGAGGAGGCCCTCCGGTTGGGAGCCGATTACGTGGCTACCGGACACTACTGCCGCAAAGAAACCTTCACCCAAGAGGGGTCGACCTACTATCGGTTGCTGGCAGGTTGCGATCCGGGGAAAGACCAGAGCTATTTTCTGTGTCAACTCTCCCAGAAACAGCTGTCGCGAGCTCTCTTCCCGATTGGGCATCTGCTCAAATCGGAGGTGCGTCGCATCGCTGCGGAACAAAAACTCGCCACGGCCAAAAGGAAAGACTCCCAGGGCATCTGCTTCGTAGGCAAGGTCGACCTGCCGACCTTCCTCCAGCAGAAACTGGAACCGCATCGCGGCGACATCATCGAAATTTCCGCCTCCTGGCCCGGCTATCGCGAACATACGTCACAAAACCTTGCCGAGCTCGCTGCTCCCTACCGTTATCGGCGCGACGCGGGGAAAAAAGTGGGCGAACACAACGGTGCACAATACTACACCATCGGCCAACGCAAAGGACTTTGCGTCGGAGGAACTCCCGAACCGTTATTCATCATCGCCACGGATGTAACGGAAAACATCATCTACGTCGGTCAGGGTGCACAACATCCGGGACTCTACCGTCCGGCCCTCCACATCCGTCCCGATGAGATGCACTGGGTGCGTCCCGACCTGCAACTACACCCCGGCGAAGAACGACGCTTCCGTCTCCGCATCCGCTATCGCCAGCCGCTGCAAAACGGACGGCTTATCGTAAACGACGAGGGCGGTTATCTGCTTTTCGACGAACCGCAACGAGGTATTACGGCGGGACAATTCGCCGTGTGGTACGACGGAGAAGAGCTGATCGGCTCCGGTGTCATCGATGCCTGAAACCTCCGCCTACGGTTATTCGAAGGGGGCAACGACCGAAAGCCGTCCACCCATCCGAGGAAACTCCGACCCTGACGGGAAAACCACTGACAGGAAAAATCTTTTTGAAAAGGGAGAAGATCACATCCCGGCAAAAGATCGCCTCCCGGCATACGCGCGCGGCCAGGCTATGATAATTTCGAATTTACATAGGCTACAAACTCCTCGGAACGCACACAACTAAAAACATATCTCTTATTGTCGTCCGTGCGAATGAGAAGCAGGTTTTTCAGCTCCGTAGCATACATCCGGTAGTGGCCCAATCTCGAATTCTTAAATCGCCCTATATACCCGAACAGGCCTCCGCTTCCGAAAGTCCTTATGGAATTGTCTATATAACTATATGGGATCGACTTAATCTCCTCAACCGAGCGCAAAGGGATTTCCAACGGACCGAACAATCTTGTCAGGGTCACATTCTCACCATCGGCGCATAATCGTATCGGCATATAGCCCAACACGATAACAACGACCGACAACAAAATAACGGCCAACAGACATTCGAGCCACCATGGCGCAGACGATTGCCCGAGGATAAAAGCAGCAACGATCAAGCCCAGCAAACAGGCAATGGTAATAGCCCATACCCCTTTGCTCCAGTGGAACAACACTGTAATTTTTTCATTCTCGCATCGCATACATCTGCTCCAGGTAAAGTTTAACAACGATTTATTCAAATATAAACGCAAAAGGCGAATGAAATCGAGATTTTCGAATTCGACTATGCCGAGCCGCATCCTATATTCTACAAATATACGAAAACTCGCCCGATTTCGGATGGATTAAGGAAGAATAATGTAAACTATTGGGTTTTCAGGGATATATGCAGCATTATTCCACATTCGTAAAAGTGTGCCTTGAAGCCGTTTTTTGAATAGTTAAGCAGAAAAATTGCTACCTATCCGTTGCCCATTCCGGTTGCATGGAGTTGTTTGAAAATCCTTCCTGTTCCGACCGTAAAGAACGCAGTTTCATCATTTTGGCTTAACGAAGGTACTTATTTTTTTTGAGATATGAAAAATATAGGTTCTGTAAGTCAATGATGATAACTTTGTCGATGTCTGACGATATTTAACATGCCGATGATCAACTCTGTCTCCATT
>CALUND010000007.1 GCA_944321925.1 uncultured Rikenellaceae bacterium
CGGTTTCGCAACCAGCTACGATCCGACAGAATCCATCGAAAATGTGGGTTCCGATCTGGATTATGAAGAGTGGTAATCAATCATCAAAACACTAAACAAAACTACTTATGAGAAAAATTTCAGCATTGCTATTCGGCATCGCCGTATGCGTATCCTGTAAAACGGATCCAGACGTATCCGTGCCTCCTACAGGCGGTGAAGGAGGAAATACGACTCTTCGTTTCGATGTGGCCGATATCAATATTCCAAGATCGCAGGAATCCTCCCCTCGCACCTCTTTCGGCGAGAACTTCGCCCTGCAGTGGGAGGATGAAAGCGATGAACTGGGCGTCTTCATCTATGGCACGTCGTCCACGACGAACGCCAAAGGAACCCTCTCGCGCGATGCAGAGAGCACAGCCTATGTGAGCGCTACGGTATCGTCCTACCAGACGGGCGACCAGATGGTGGCTTACTACCCCTACGACGCGGAACAATCCTCCTCGAGCCATACGAGTCTGACGCTGAACATCCCGGCCAACCAGACCCAGGAGGCCCTGGGCCTCTTCGAGGGAAGCTACAACCCCCTCGTTTCGGTTCCCGTGACCCTCGACGCCTCGTCGACCGACGTGGCAGAGACCGTTTTGTTCCGTTCGCTGGGCGCCATCGTGGAGTGGGGTGTCTACTCGACGGATGCGGGCTATCGCAACGAGAAGATCGTCTCGGTGAAATTCACCGCCACGGATGATGTGGCAGGTAACTTCACCTACGACCTGACCGGTACGGACGATACGGAAGAACCGACCGCAGGTACCCCGACGGAAGCCGATCAGACGGTAACCGTGACATTATCGACCCCAGCATCGGTTCCGGCAGAGGCTACGCCCGACAATTCGGTCTATGCGGTCATGATCCCCGGAAGCTACACGGGAACGCTGGTCGTAACGACCGACCGTGCAACCTACACCTGGAGCGACCAGACACTCGATGTACAGCGTTCGTATGTTCGCCGCATCGGCCTGAACCTGGCCAGCGAGAATGCCGTCCGCGACGGTGAACCGAAACTCGTCGACCTGAGTGCCAACGGTACGGCCAACACCTACATTGTCAATGAGCCGGGTGTGCTTTATACATTTAACGCTCAAGTGAAAGGAAATGGGGTCGCCCGTTCGTTTACTTGGAACGAGACCGATGGAACGGAGATCAAGCGGGGTTATACCGATGCGGAGCTCGTAATCAATCCGGCTCAAGTGGCTCTGGTTTGGTATAACACGCCGAAACAGGCCGACGGCTGGTCGAAGGCTTGTCCGATTCTCGAAAGCAGTCTGAATCTCGAGAATGGAACGATCTCGTTCCTGACTCCGACTCCGTTCGTTTCGGGTAACGTACTGATCGCAGCCTACGATGAGAGCGGAACGATCCTCTGGAGCTGGAACATCTGGGCTTCGGAGGGATATAATCCGGAACAGTCGGTTGTAATGGCCGGAGATTACGATATGATGGATCGCAACCTCGGCGCCATGGCCGGTCCGGAGGTTATGAATAGCTCCGATATTCGCGAAGCGGCATGGGCTGTGGGTAACTATTATCAGTGGGGCCGTAAGGACCCGTTCCCTGCCCCGGCCGAATACGACGATACGGGATTGGAAGGGACGAACGGTACCAGCGACATGTATTGGGGCCTTCCGACCTATACGCCGATCGCAGAGCTGGCACAGGACTATTCGAGCAAACCGTGGGGCGCATCGAACATGATGTTCGGAAGCAATGCTGCCGACAACTGTCGTCCGTTGCAAACGTCTCTGGGTACAGGATTCTCTGCCGATCGAAGCGTTCCGGAAGCGGTCGCTTATCCGTATCGCTGGATGTCGTATACCGGAAGCGATTGCAACTGGAACGAATATATGTGGATGGTGGATTACCGAAATGTCACTTCGGCTGAGGACAAAGGTTCGTGGCGCTATCTGTGGGGCGCTCCCGAGATAGACGAGATCATCGACAATGACAACCAGAAGACCATCTATGACCCATGTCCTGTGGGTTGGAAGGTGGCTCCTGCAGAGGCTTACTCGAAAGTTTTGAGTAATCTGCAACGAATGACCTGGGGTTTTTACAATGCAAATAACGGAGCTTATTTCCCCTTCACGGGTCAGCGTCAGGCCGGATTTGGCGGCAGTCAGATACGCTCCTTGACCAACGGAACGATGTACTTGTCGAGTGCCTGTGTGGGCGAAACATCTCCGCAGAAAGGTTATGAGAGCGGAGTCCAGACGTACAACTCCTATATCGGTGCCGGCTATAACCTGCGTTGCGTCAAAGAGAATAGAATAGACCGTCCTGCAAGTGGTCCTCGTTGCGTGATGATCGGCAACTCGATCACCCGGACGTGGAACAGTTACCATCCCGATTTCTTTACGGACAACAATTTCCTGGCAAAGGGTATCGACGGTCAGACTTCGGAGCAGATCAAGAGTCGTTTCAGTACCGATGTCATTGCGAATGATCCGGTGTGCGTCCATATCGCCTGCGGAATCAACGATATGGCCAATAACGACGGTGCAAACCGTACGAATGAAGGCATTTTCAACAATATCAAGGAGATGGCAGAGATGGCCGCCGCAAAAGGAATCAAGGTCATCATCGGCTCGACCCCGCCGGCCAACTACATCTGGTGGCTCGATGAGGAGTGGAATGCGGCAAACGATGTGGCGCAACGGGTGATCGACCTCAATGTGATGCTGAAAGCCTATGCCGAGGAGCGAGGCTTCCCCTATGTGGATTACCATTCGGTGCTCAAGGACGAGGAGAACGGTCTGAAGAAAGAGTATCAGGTCGATGCCGTTCATCCCAATCTCGAAGGGTTCTATGTGATGGAGAGCGTGTTGCTTCCGGTCATCGAAGAACTGTTGTATAATCCCAACGCCGTGAACGGTGACGGACAACTCAGCGATTTTGAAAATGAATATTGGAATTAAGTTGGTTATGAAGATAAAAAATAGTTCATTCCTGGTTTTGCTGGCATCGCTGTTGTTGATGTCCTGTGTGAAAGAGGGCGATTCTTTAGCCCCTTCCGGATCCGCCGACGGTCTTGAGTTTGTCGGATCCATAGATGCCGTCGATGGCGCCCGAACTTCTTACGATCGTACGGACGAAGCAATCAAGATTGCTTGGGTCAAAAACGACAATATCGGTATTTTCTCCCAGGTGGGAGGTAGCGTAATCGATGCGAATTACAACTACAAGGCCAAATCGGCTGGAGCGACGACCGATTTCTTGAATGTGAATACTTTGAACGTCGTAGAGTGGAGCGACGAAACATCGGCTCATAACTTCTATGCCTACTATCCGTATAGTCAAGAGGGGGCCGATTTGTATGCTGTTCCAGTGAGTGTCCCTGCGGAGATGGTCTATAACGATACCGATCCGTTGGCATTCCTTTCCGAAGGAGATTTCATGTATGCCGCAGCGTTGAACCAGACCAAGACGGCCGTGGGCGAGGGAAATCAGATGCCTCTTGCTTTCAAACATCTCTTTTCGGTTCTCAACGTGCGGGTTCGTGCTTCGCAGTTCGTCTCTGTCGATGCGATGAAAGTTCGTTGTACGGATGAAGCCGAAGCCGTTTCTTTCGAGTCGGGTGCTACGGTCGATCTTACGACCGGGGAAATCGACCTGAGGTCGGCCGTAACATCGAATACGATATCGGTTACCGGGACCCGTTCCCTCCAGATGAATGATTATACCGATTACTACATGCTCATCAGCCCAGGCCATGCCGGCAAGACCTTCGAGTTCGTTGCCGAGATCAATGGCAAAGAGCAGGTGTTCGCCACGCGTACCGTAGGTGCTGATGGTCTGACGGCCGGGAAAACGATTGTCGTATCGGCCGACCTGGAAGTGGAGGGCGATGATGCCTCTACCGTAGTCGATCTCAGCGCAAACGGTACGGCCAACACCTACTATGTAAGTCAGCCGGCCACAATCTACAAGTTCAAAGCTACGGTGAAAGGGAACGGTGAAGCCTATTCGAGCGAAGGGCTGACCTATACGGCAGAGGATCTGCAGATCGAACCGAAAGCCGCATTGATCTTGTGGTATAACTGCGTGCAGTCGTCGACAAGCACTGCGTCCATCCTGCAAGAGTCGCCGATCATCATCGGTAGCGTGAACCTGAATGCCGACGGCTACATCTATTTCCAGACACCGTCTGTATTCGTCAATGGCAATGTGTCGATCATTGCGATCGATCAACCGCTCGGCTACGATGAAATAGAGGCCGACTCGACCTACCATACTTTCAGCAACACCAATGTCCTGTGGAGCTGGAATATCGTCGCCTCCGAAGGTTATGACATTGAGGCGACGGCGTTCACCAAAGGAGATTATACGTTTATGAGCCGAAACCTCGGTGCTACGATCGAACCCGAGCAGGCTGTTACCGGCGGGAGTGTGAATAGTGTGACGCTGGTGGAGACCATCGGTAATTACTATCAGTTCGGTCGCAAAGACCCGTTCCCGCCCGTGATGGCTTACGGCTACCGATCTTCGATTTACGATCCGTTGTGGTTTACGCCTACCTATACCCCGATCACGGCGTTGCAGTACGAAAACGTAAACGGCAAGAACATCCCCGATCAGATATTCGGAAGGTCTCGGGAAGAGGTGGGTGTCTTTTTCCTTGATTTCCTGAGCTCGAGTTATACGGGTGAAGAACTGTTCCAATTCCTGGATGCGAAAGCGCCTCATCGTTGGGCCTCGAGAAGCAGCAATCTCTACGAGTGGAACTATCTGCCAGCCTCGATCTTCTCTTCCGTTTGGGCGAACGATGACACATTCAACTCGAAAACCATTTACGACCCGTGTCCGGTCGGTTGGCGGGTAATGACCGAGAAAGCGTGGGATGCTCTGTCTGCAGAGCCCGTGGTTGCGGAGTTCGATTATACCACTGCACAGGGTGTCTACGTCGATGGTCACTATTTCGCGGCATACGCTTTCCGTAACTATGGAGGATCGCCCGATGCGAGTCCCGTTTGGGAAACTTCTGCGGCAGAAATTCGTTACCACATAGCCTCCTCGACGCTGATCTCGGGGCAAAATGCCCCCAGAGCCATCATTCAGATCGGTGCGGAGGACGCCGGGGAAGGAAGTCGTGAAATAACATTTAAGAAAGACTCGTACATCTCTTCTTTCGGGAATACGTTGCGGTGCGTCAAATTGAACTGATCGAAAGATAACAGCGAAAAAGGGGGACGGCATGGAAAGCCGTCCCCTTTTTATTGTTTGGGTTCGAATTGGTTGGGACTCGAATTTGATACGAGGCCGATGTTCGGTTCGCGATGATCGGTTCGGATCGATTTGCGTAAATCTTCAGAGGGAGGAATCGCCCGAAAGGGGGGCTGTAGCCTGGGACTTACTTCTGCTCGTTGCAGAACCGGAATTTTTCGACGTCGAACAGTCCCTTGTCCGTGAGCTTGAGCCGGGGAATGACCGGAAGAGCCATGAACGAGAGCGTCATGAACGGGGCCTGCATCGTGCAGCCCATGGAGATTGCCTGTTCATTCAACTCGGCATATCGACGTGCAACATCGGCCGCCGGGGCATCGCTCATGAGTCCGGCCACAGGAAGTTTCAGAATCTGAATCGCTCCCGAGTCGGCTGTGGCGATGCCACCACCGGCTGCGATCACGGCGTTGATACTGGCTGCCAGGTCCGTATCGCAACACCCCACGGCGATGATGTTGTGGCTGTCGTGGGCGACCGACGACGCCAACGCGCCTCTTTTCAACCCGAATCCCCGTATGAAGGCGATGGCCGGAGGGGCCTGGGTGTAACGGTTGCAGACGACGATTTTGAGCCGGTCGATTTTCGTGTCGGAGACCAGCGGCACGTCCGCTTCCGTCAGCTCCTGGTCCCAGCCGGTATAGAGTTGTTTGTCTGCGGCGACCATGACGTCCACGTTTCCGTCGGGCGATGTGATTTGCAGGTCGTGTATCGTTACGGGGTTGTGAATGAAAGTGTCGTTGCATGGCGCGGGATTTCGGTCGTGCCATTCCGATGCGATCGTAACGCCGTCCCGGTATACGCAACGACCGCCTATGTAGGTGGCCAGGATCGTGAAATCGGTGAGGTTGTCGACCAGAATGAAATCGGCCGGATCGCCCTTCCGCAGCAGGCCGGTGTCGAGCCCGTAGTGTTCGACCGGATTGAGGGAGGCCGCACGCAGGACATTCATCACAGGGTATCCCTTGGCTACGGCACGCCGTACGAGTGCATCGATATGCCCTTCCAGCAGATCGTCGGGGTGTTTGTCGTCGCTGCAGAACATGACCCGGTCGGGATGGCTCTGCAACAGGGGAGCCAGACTCTCGAAATCACGCGCGGCACTCCCTTCGCGGATCTGTATTTTGATCCCGGCCGCTATCTTTGCCAACGCCTCTTCGAGCGTTCGGCATTCGTGGTCCGTGGAGATGCCTTTGGCCGCATATTTCGCCAGCTCCTCGCCCAGCAGCCCGGGAGCATGACCGTCGATGGGTTTTCCGGAGGCCGATGCCACCGAAAGGATATCCAATACCGTCCGATCACCCTGAACGACTCCCGGGAAGTTCATCATCTCGGCCAGAAAATGGATGTCGTCTCGTGCCAGAAGACGTCGGATATGCTCGGAGGTAAAACGTGCGCCGGAGGTTTCGAATCCGGTCGCCGGAACACACGACGGAGCTCCGAAATAGAAACGGAAAGGGGTTCCGGCGGCCGACTCCGTCATGAAATCGATGCCGCGTTCGCCGCAGACATTGGCGATCTCGTGAGGATCGCACAGGGCGGCTACACTGCCGTGCCGTACCGCTTCCTTCGCAAACTCCCGGGGAGTGAGCATGGTGCTCTCGATATGCAGGTGGGCGTCGATGAAGCCGGGCAGAATATATACGTCGTCGATCTGTTCGGGGGCTTCATCCGGGTCGTCCGATCTCCGGATATCGCGGATCCGGTCGTCCTCGATCGTCAATATGCCGTCGTAAAAGATGCCGTTGGTCAGGTCGGCTATGTGTCCTGATATCTTTTCCATGGATGGTCGTTTGTGTGGGCGCGGGCCCCCGAATGGAGTTCGGAGAGGTGCCTGCCGGAACAAAGATATAAAACAGGGGCATAGTAAAAAGAAAAACACCTCGAATCATTGCTCTCTTTTTTGATTCTGTCGAGGTAAACGCAGTCGTGGATGCGGGGTGTTTCGTAGAGAGGGCGAATCGGCCTGTTGCAAGGGTTGGCCCCAAACGGCGTGTCCGGTGTCGTGAGGCAAATGCATTTCTGCCGGCGGAGACGATCGGCCGTTTTTTCGCAAAAAGCGTCCTATTTTGCCCGATTCTGCTTATCTTTACCGACGTAACTGCTTCCTCCGTAAATCGAAAATGCGACGGATTTCTCTTTCGCGTCGCTTCCGATGGTGGAGGAAAACGGTTGAAATACGGATTCGCACGATATGATGAAACGCTCGATTCTATTGCTTTTGCTGCTCGCGATTGCTTTGCCGCAATCGGTGTTGGGTTGGTACAGAACCCCCGCAACCAACGGTAAATACGGTTACATGGAGAGTTCCGAACGGAACAAAACGGGCTCTACCCGATGGAAAATTGCCCCCATTTTCGAGGATTGTGCCTATGCCATTTATGAGGGGGGAATCGCTGCGGCCAAAAAGGACGGGAAGTGGGGATTCATCAACGACAAGGGAACTTTCGTCATCCCGGCCATATTCGATCAGGTTCCGGTGACCGACATCTCGAGTTATCGTTACAGTCGGGGCAACCTGTTGATCGCCGTCTGCTACAACGGCGGATGGGGTGCAATCGATCTGAGTGGTCGGTTTGTCATCCTTCCCTGTTACGAAAAGATCGGATTCGGTATTACCTCCCGTATCGAAGGTCGCCCCTTGCTTGTCTACCGCGAAGGGGTCGTTCAATATGTGTTGGATACGGGCGAGCCGATTCTGGTGACCGAGTGCCCGGAAGGGGGCGAGGCAGAGTGTTTCGGTAAAAATGGCGAACGCGAAACAATGCTTTTCCCTGTGAAAAAGGAGGGGAAATGGGGCTATGTCAATGCCGCCGGAGAGTGGATGATTGATCCTCGGTTGGAGGCTCCGGGCAACTGGCAATCGAACACTGCGATTGTTGAACAAGACGGAAAATTCGGTGTGATCAACTGTATGTTCGACACGTTGATCCCCGTCGAATACGATAAAATCGATCGTCGGAGTAGTTCGTACGGAGGTTATTTTGTCGTTTCGCGAAACGGCCGTTACGGAGCGCTCGCCCTGAACGGGAAGGTTCTCGTGCCGGTGAAGAAAAAATCGGCTGACAAGGTAACCTACAAACAGTGCAACAAAATCATGGGTTCCCAGGCCGAATTCCACAAGGCGATCTCCGATTCGCTGGAGATGTGTCGCCAGCAGCTCGCGACAATTCTGCGATCCTTGTATGAAGGCATCAGCCATTCCGACAGTCTCAACAGGGCCCAATTGTGCTATTTGCGGGCCAAAGAATTTGCCGATGCCACTTCGGCGGCCTACTGGCACAACAGGGCTGCCTGGTTGGGGAATACATCCGCACAAAATACGCTCGGAGCACTGCTCTATAATGGGACGATCACGCCAAGCCCTGAATATGGACAGGCGTTCCGATGGTTCGAAAAGGCGGCGGAAGGGGGTTCGAAAACCGCTATCGAAAATTTGGGACTTTGCTGTTATACCGGTCGCGGAACCGATCGGGACTATCAGAAAGCGATCGAGTACTATGCCTTGGCGATGGTCTATTCGCCCGATTCGAAAGAGATTTTGCGACAACTCGGAAATTGTTACTACAGTATCGGTACTTTAGGCGCCTGTCTTGCCGCCAAAGCCTTTTACGAAAAGGCGGAGGACAGCAAAGGGGTTGAGCGTAGTCTCGAAGAGATCGAAAAATTGCAGGAGCGACAGATGCAAAAATTCAAAACCTTTACGGTACAACATAAGGATATCACGATCACCCGAGAGATTGCCGATAACTTTAATCGCGGTTTGGATTATGTCGCTTCGGGCGATTACACGGTCGCCTATCACTGTTTCAAGCGAGCTGCCGAGCTCGGACTGACCAAGGCCGAAGAGCAGATCGCATACATGTATATCAACAATTACGAAGGATTCACCGATCTGCAGGGGAGGCTGTACTGGTGCAAACGTTTTGCTCGAAACACCGGCTATCCGCCCATTTTCACCTACATAGGGAATATCTATTTCGAGCAGGAAAATTACCCCGAAATGTTGCGCTGGATTCTTCCTGCAGCCGATGTGAACGAGGGTGAAGCGCTCTTCCGGATGGGCTATTGCTATCACTACGGTACGGGAGTCGAGGTCGACCATGCGAAAGCCGAGGCCTATTACCTGAAAGCGGCAGCACAGGGCATTCCGGAGGCCAAAGGGAATCTGGCCATTTTGTACGACGACATGGGACGTTTGGAGGATGCATTGAAGTGGAGTGCTGAAGCAGCCGACGAAGGAAACATGTCGGCCATGGGAAATTATGCCGGTTACGCTTTGAAAACCGAGCCTTCGCCACAGCATTATCGTCAAGCGTTGTGTTACCTGTTGGCCTCTGCCATAAGCGGTGATGCGAACGGACAATACAATCTGGCATTCCTCTATAGCGATGATAATCGCACATGGAACGAATCTCCGAACTACGATGCCGCACGATTCTGGCTTACCAAGGCTGCCGAGAATGGCGATGCGTCGGCGATGTATCTGTTGGGCATGGTTTACGAAAACGAGTGGTGGGAGACCGAGCCCGATTATACGAAAGCCATCCATTGGTACAGACGGGCTGTAGAGATGGGTTTCATACAGGCATACAATGCATTGGGTATGTGTTACCATTCCGGACATGGGGTTGAAAACGACGATGCCGAAGCGTTGCGATGGGTGTTGATGGGTGTGCGATACGGAGATCCGAATGCGATGCTCAGCATGGCGATTTTCAACTATTTCGGTACGGATGCGGTTCCTGAAAATTTGGAGCAAGCCCGGGAGTGGTTCGTCAGGGCACAAGCCACAGGGGCGGATCTGGGAATGAAAGGAGCTCTTGTTGCGGGCCTGTTGGGATTCTCGGAGGACGAAACGGACGAATGATGGAGCTTTGCTGCGGGTCGATGTCGGAGATATCGTTCGAGGCGTGTATGGATCGCGTCTCTTCGTATACCCGACGGAATAACCGATCATTCCGCCCCACAGAAAGACTCCTTGGGGAGAGGATGAAGCGACGGTAGAAGACGCTCCGAATGGAGAGAGAATCGACAGAGAACGGAGTGAATAGAGAGAGAATAGTGTTTGCTTCCCGGATACAGAGAACCGGTTTTCTGCCGAAGGTCGAAAATAGTTATCTTTGTTGCGGTTTTCCCATACGACTTCGATGATGAAAAGATTTGTACACCTTCTTCGGGCGGCATTCATGCTGATGTCGGCGGTTTTTTTCTGGCTCCCTTCGGCGGCAGCGTCGTCGGACCCCTATCCTTTTAACGCAACCGCAGAGATGGTCCGTAAAACCGATAGCCTTACGTTGATCTATCGGCTCGATCTTTACGGGCACCGCCCCGAAGAGAAAATCATAGGCCACATGAAGGTGTTCGATGAACGAGATACCCTTCGTTCTCTGGTCGATTTCTCTGTCAAGGAGCTCTCCGCGCAGGGAGAGGATGAGAAACAGATCGCGTTCCTGATTCCGGGAGCTCCGGGAGAGGGTGCTTCTTTTTTCCGTCAGGCCAAACTGGTTTACGACAAATGGAACCACGAATTTCGCTTCACGCCGGCCTATCGTTCCACCCCTGCCGAATTGGATGCTTATGTGGGGATTTCTGCCTCTCAATTTCGTCTGAAAGCACATTTGCGACCGACTTCTGCCGAAGAGCTTTCATCGGATCAGCGTGTTGAGAAGAAGGGTCAGTCGACCGTTGCTGCGGCGAAAAATGCAGCAAATGGAATAGCGGCCGATTCAGTCGGGCAAAGCGAGAAAGCCGATTGGCGGAAATACCTGGGCGACGGAACGTGGAAAGGCAATCTTCGGGCTCGCGACCAGCTGTATAAATCGACCGGATTCCGTGTGGTGATAGGGGTTGTTGCCGCGATATTTCTCCTCTTTTTCATCTGGATGTTCCCCAAAGCCCGCAAGTCGCAGCAGATCGTTCCCCTGTTAATCGCCTTGTTCTGCTTTACGATGGTCAATTTCGACGGCTTCTATCCTTTCTGGGTCGTATTGCCCGGATTTCTGGTGGCCTACCCCAGACTTTATTCGCAGGTCTATCCACTCTCTTTTGTGAAAGTCCTTCGCCTCTTCGTCCTTTGCTCCGTGGGGGTATTCGTTGTGCTGTCGTTGATTTTCTATCAGATCTGGGGCTGGAGTTCGATTCGGGAGATGGTCGGATGGGCATTCGCCGGGATCCTGTTCTGGTACTTTCTCTCCCTGCATCTGGGGCGCAGCTGCTGCCGGATGTGCGGCGCTTATGGCCACCACAAGAAATTGTCCGAAAAGTTGGTGAAACGGGAGGTGCGGACGACCCGACTCCATAAAGATACGTTCGATCGTACCGAGGTGCGATCCGACGAGATTATCGATTGGTATCGTCGGAAGTACGGGGTCCGAATCGATATTACCGAAACATTCAATGTCTATTACGAGTGCCTCTCCTGCGGCCATATCTTTAAAAACCGGGAGAATAAGTACAAGAGCAAGGAGAAGTGGTAGAAGGTTGTTTGCTCCCGGAACGGCAAGATCGGATCTCCTGTTAAAAGTCGCTTTCGGGGCCGATTCCCGTCGGGCCGATGAGCTCGACCGGGGGGCGAAACCGCATCGGATACCATACCGCTCTCGACGACAACCGGGGCTGTATATGTGAATAATGCGACCGGAGAGAGCAGGGATTGGAAAGATCAAAGATCCGATCGGAACCGGTAGTTCCCCGAGCTCAGTTCGTAGAGCATGTGTCCGTCGCGTTCTCCCAGACAACGTACTTTGTTCGCGGGCTTCGCTTTGGGCCGACCTTCCGAAAATGGTAGCCATACCGTAGCCGTCGTCCCTACGGGGACGGAGCATTCGAGTGTAAAAACGTCCCCGTCATGTTGCCAGCGGATGGCGATCTCTCCGTAGGTGGTCCTGTGGGAATAGTCGACCCACTCCAGCCCCTCCGGAACCTGCGGCCGCAGGTCGAAACGGCGAAATCCCGGCTCCGTGGCACGTAGTCCGGCCAAATCGCGGTAGAACCACCCCAGACCCCCTCCGAACATGGGATGGTTGCGGGAATCTTGCCCGTTCCAGTTTTCCCATGTGACGGTCGCTCCTTGTTCGATCCACCAGCCGTAACTCGGGAAGGTGCGCTGATTCATGATTTTGTAGGCCAGGTCGACCAGACCGTTGTCGCACAGCACCTCGAAAAGGTAACGTGTGCCGACGATTCCGGTGTCGAGGTGATCGTCGCACTCGGCGATGTTGTCGCGCAGCGCTTTCACCACACGTTCGTGGCGATCGGCCGGGACCCCGATGCGCAAAGCCAGTACATTACTGCCGTGTTTGCCGTAGGATCCGGTTTCGGAGTCGTAGAACGCCCGATGGAAGGCTTCGGCCGTACGGTCGCGCAGCGCGGAAAATTCGGCCTGCTCCGCGGTGTGTCCCAACAGGGTGGCGACCGAAGCGGTTATGTCGGCACAATGCCACAGGAAAAAGGTATGTATCAGGTCAGTGCGAGGCAGTCTGCGCGGAGGAAGCCAATCCCCCAGATTCTTAAATGGCTGTGGGTCTTTCGAGTGCATCAGTCCCGTAGCAGGATCGACCCAGGTGGTCATCCAGCGTACGTGGCTGCACATCGCATCGAAGTTCTCTTCCAGCACGCGCAGGTCGCCGTAATGGCGGTAGAATTCCCATGGGATGATCTCCATGGCTGCTCCCCAACCGACTCCGCCGCCGCATCCGGGTTGCCACGGCGCCGCATTGGGCACATATCCGTCGCTTTTCTGGGCGCCGCGAATGTCGCGCAGCCATTTGTTATAAAAAGTTTGTGCCTCGAAGTTGTGCATGACCGTAACGCATGCCACCTGTCCGTCGCCGGTGTAGGGCGCCCGTTCACGATGAGGACAGTCACTGGCCACTGCTCCGTGCATATTGTCGAGCTGACTACGTTGCCAGATCGTATTGATGCGATTCAACAGGTCGTTCGAAGTGACGAAATGCCCCGATTTCGCAACATCGGAATTCACGGCATGTGCCTCGATCTGGTCGGGACGTAATTCTTCGAGACCCGAAATTTCCACCTCCGAGAATACGAACCACGTAAAACGGGCGTGGTATGACTCATCGCCCGTACCGCGAGCCGTATAGGAGTTGGTTCCCATAAAAGATTCGCAGATGTATTTGATTTCGATGCGGTCGCCCGCATTGGCCTCGATGTGCTTCAATGCCACCCATCCCGACACCTCCTCGGGGAATCGGACACGAAACGTTCCCTGTTCGGTACGTTCGATGCCGAGCGGATCGTAACGTTGTGTAATGCGGTCGGCGGGACCGTTCTGGGCGATGAGTTTGCCGCAGGGTGCCTGTTTGATGACGGCCGGGACCCATGACGAATCGTTGTATCCGGCTTCGGCCCAGCCGTCATGCTCCAACCGTGCGTCGTAATGTTCGCCCAGATATACCTGGTCGCTCACAATGGCGCTCCGTTCAACACGCCACGAAGTGTCGGATGCCACCACGTCGCATGTCCCGTCCTCATACTCGATCTCGATCTGGCCCATGAAGCGGGGCGTACCGTAACCCATGGCCGGCCAATACTTTACTACATCGTAAAAACCGTTCCCGAGAATGGTTCCCACGGCATTTTCTCCCTCCTGCAACAACGAGGTCAGATCGTAACTCACATACATTACGGTATATTCGTGAAAAGGGTCGGTCACCACGATCGGACGCGTATCGAGTTGCGGACGTAGACCGTAGTTGGTCTGATTGGGTGAGAGATAGTCGTTGCCTACGCGCTTGCCGTTGAGATAGAGCTCGAAATAGCCAAGTCCCGTACCGTAGAAACGGGCCGAACGAACCGGTTTCGACACCGAAAACGTGCGTCGCAGCAACGGTGCCGGCACTACGTCGCGGCTTCCCGTCGCATCGTACGACTCTTCTCCCTGCCACGGCGCTCCGATCCACTCCCCGATCCATTCATCGTCCGAGAGCACTCCCATATGCCAATGCGCCGGCTCGCTCCACTCCGAAGGGCGACCTTTCTCATCCCATACCATCACCTGCCACCAATACGACGTGCGGGAACGCAAAGGCGCTCCACCATAGGGGATGAAAGCCGATTCGGAAGACTCCACCCGCTTTGAATCCCATATCGGATCCGTTTCGAGAAGATCCGGAGCGAGGGCGACCCGTATGCGGTAGGCACTCTGGGCCGCACCGCACCGATCGGTTTCAAGGCTATTGATCCATGCCAGCCGCGGTTGTTCGATATCGATCAATGGATCGGAACCATATTCGCAGGTAAGATGCGTGGGGTAGATGGAACTGTTCCCGTGGCGCGCAGCTTGTGTTGGCAGGCCTATCGCAAGCATTGCAAAAGAGGCTATTGCCAGGGAAACGACTTTTCGAAGGGTCATAGATAGGAAATTTGGTGTCGTTCTGTTTGTAATTTGTTCCGAGTTTGTCTTGTCTCGAAGGAATCGGGGGCAGGGATCGTCTTGCGGATGAGGTCGCTTCTTTCCCGATGATGAGTTGTCCAACCGAGATCTCCTGGAGTAGTTGTGACCAACCGATTTTACGCTACATTTTCCTGCTGCAGGTCTTGCGATTTTTGTCCGATCTTATCGAGAACCCATCTTCTCAAAAGTTAAATTGATACAAAAATGCGAAAAGGGAGAGCAGGGACAAATGAAAACCAAAGTTTTCGAATGTGGTCTCGCCAACCCTCATCCTAAATATTTCCCAAATATAGCGAAGGATTCCTTAAAATAAAAGGAGCAGGCGGATCTTATCGTTCAATTTCTCGGATTTTTTTCGATGATATCTGGGGCGATTCTTCTGTTTTTTCAATCGAATGTGTTGAGGCTGAACCGAGAGATTGGTCGGGGCTAAAGAAGACTTGTCGTCGTTCCCGAATCATTTTGCGCGCGAGCGTATCGAGCCTTTGCAGACTTTTTTCCCGGGTTCGAAGCTCCGAGTTTCGGTTCGTTCATGGTTTGACGAGCCGTTCCGCAGGTCGGTTTACAGCGGACTGCTTCTCCATAACCTGAATGGAGTACGCTGTTTCCTTTGCCTGCGGCATTCGGCTTGACTGCATGAAGCATACTTTTCCGCAATGGGAAATTTTTCGTGGAACGGTGTCGGGAGGACATAAAGGCGCGATAGGCCCCGATAATCGGGCCAATCCGACTACTGTGCGGTCGGCCTCTGATGCGGTCGTTCTGGTCAAATAGGGATATGTTTCGGGTTGTATGAATCGAAAATTCTACATTGTTTCCCGGCTTTGCCTTATTTTTAAATAGTTTATGGCCTGTGTGTTATCCGATTCGACAGTCTTTAAATCGCTGTCGTAATAATTGGATTGTATTTATTAAATAAAACAATGTATTGCATAGTATTAATTTTTTTATACATTTGCTCTCGGACAAATAAAACGCAATTCTGTTTGTCGGAATTTCGGGAATCCAATATACTATTAATATTTTCCTTATGAAAAGCGTATCGATTCATTTTGCCTTTATCGTAGCGATAGCTGCGGTATTGATTTCTTGCGGAGGAAACAAGGGGCGGGTTGCAAACTATCAAACGGCCGTTTGCGATACGAGTCATTTTGTTTCGTTACCATCGGACGGTAATATGAACGGAGTTGTTCTCAAAGGCGATACTCCGATTGCATTGAAAAGCATAACGATCTGGGTAGAGAATCCCGCACCGTTCTTTCTCGACATAAAATCGGTCCAGAAAAGCGAACCGAATCGCATTTATAAGGGTGAAAAAGTCCGGTCGCTTCTGGACAAAGCCATTTTGTGCGCTCCGAAACAGCAGGGATCCTATACCATAGACCTGACCGATGATCACGTATCGTCATCGGACGATATTTTCATCCTTTTCCAACCGGCGTCGCCTCAGGATAAACCTCTTTTTGCATCGTGTCAGTCCAAGCCCCAAGGGATGTTCTATGCCGTTGCCATCGGAAACTCTGTTTCCTACTCGGATATGTTTGGCGCACCGATCAATCCGATTTTCGTATCGATCGCCACGAACTAATTGATGGCGGATTTTATTTCCGCTTTTTGCCACAGGCAAAAGCCTTCTCGACCACGGCTCCGAGTTCGACATACTCGAGGTTGATCGGGTCGTAAGTAATTGGCCGCAATTTGTGCAGATCGATCTTGCCCTCTGTAAGAATACGTTCGTCGGCAGAGGCGTTCACAATCCGTCCGACCAGGTGGTTGCTCTCTGTGTCGTAGGAGACGAATTCGCATTCGAGCGTCATGGGCAATTCGTCGATCATCGGGGCATTGACATGCTTCGAGGGTGAAGCATGGAATCCGGCTTTGGTGAACTTGTCGGCCTCCTTGTTGCCGGAGACGATACCTACATAGTCGCAGGCAACGACCTGTTCGGCAGTCGCCATGCTGACGGTAAATGCTCGGGAGGTAAGGATATTTTTTGTCGTTTTGTGTCCTTCGGAGAGGCAGATTCCGATCATCTCATCGGAGAATATACCTCCCCATGCGGCATTCATGGCATTGGGTCGACCTTGCTCGTCGTATGCGGCAACGATCAATACCGGCATCGGATAGAGCCAGCTTTTGGGTCCGAAATCTTTCTTCATGGTTGATTTTTTTTGTTCGATACGACAAAGTTACATTCCCGGATTTTCTTTTCGAAATTTTTCTTCGTCCGGAAGGTCTTTTATGAAGAGATGAATTTCATTTGTACCTGCTCTTGCCCGAAGCAAAACTCCGATTATGAGATGTAAATGCTCGTAAATCAGATGTAAATACGAGTGATATGTTGTTGTTTGCAACAAGACAGCAACAAATCCGTAAAAACGAATGGCTGGTTGCCGTTGGTTCATGATCCGGAACTTGGGGACTTAAATTTGCGAAGAATTTAGCCGATAATAAGCTCCTTATTTTTTCAGGACCGGCTGCATGGCCCAATCACTTCTCTGTTTCAAATGTTTTGTATAATGCTTCTGCCGCATAATAAACATCGGCGAAAATCATATCTTTCCCGTCGATTGAGACGGAGCATTTGCCATCGGACAAGTATTTAATATATCCGACTTTTCCATCCGAAAACTTTGTACTGCCATTTACGACTACATAGGTTATACCATTATTTCGGATAATTCCGGTGATTCGCTCATCGGGACGGATGGAAACTCCGGACTGTTCTTTTACAAAATAACGTTTCATGGCCCGAATATCGGAAGCCATCTGAAAAAACTTGACAATGGTAATGATGGAAACAATGGTTCCAACAATACAGAGAATCAAATTCAAAATGTCCATATTTTTAGGTATTTATCGTTGGTTATACTTCACACATAGGGGTAGTTTACAATGTCATTTACGTATGAATCTTTGAAGTCCATTAGCTGTTATTTAACGGTTGGTTCCCCAATGATAATTTTTATTATCTGGATTAATGTTACTTCAAAGATATTATTTTGAACTCTTTGTGATAATTTTCCTATTTTTCCTTTGTATCAAGTATTCATATGACCGTGTGCCATTTATGTAGCTACCAAGGTATAGGTAATATTTCCCGAAGGCGTCTTACGCTGCCGTAATTTGATTGGTTCTTTTGGATCACTCGTTTTGTTGTGATTTTGTTGCTCGCACATTGATAGCAACAAAATTACATCAAATAAATGGAGAGTCAGATACAATTCGCGATAAATAACTGTATAAAAATAAACCGAGCGAAACACCTGTATTTGTATAGGTTATTTCACTTGGCTTGTATTCGATTTGTATCTGAAATGTATTTCGTGTTTCGGCTGTTACTTGCCGATGCATTATCAAATGCCTATTGATTATCAATAGTTTACGACTTAAAAGATAGGAAGCTCAAAAATTTACTTGTTTTTTCGCAAAAAATCGTCGATTTAACGATTTTTTTCATCGACTCCCTCCGAACAGAGGGGAAAAAGGCAAAAACGGCCTTTTCAGGCCCCGACTGACCCCGTCTGCAAAGATAGGGCATGTCGGGGTTTATTTCGCCAAAATGGGATGTAAAATCGAGGGTGGATTCACGGATATTTTCGGGTTCCGAGTAAGGTATTTTGTGCTTGATCGGAGTGGCAGTTGGGGACGGTCCTTCACATCCGGATTGCTTATAAGATTTGCAGCCAAAAGAGAAAAATGGCTGAGCCCATTTGAAATGGCGCAGCCATCTCTTTTCTTCCCTTATTTTGACTTTACTTTAATGAACGTATATATGAATACGAGGATAAAGTAAAGTTGCTGATTTCATGGAAAAGTGTAGTTCTCAAGCCTCAATTTTGATGGAAAAGTGTTTGAAGGAGAAAAAAATCCAACTTTAGAAATCAGTCAGTGAATTTAAGGAGCGATTAATGCTTTGAATGCATGCCAAATTTCTATGCAGGAGGGATTCGAAACGATTTTGGCTCGGTTCAGATAGTCACTATGCTTAATGCAGACGGCATTTGTTGCCCCTGAGTTTTGCAATTGGGCTGCTACGCCGATAACTGATTTGTCTCGGTGATATTCTCCTTTGTCACTATTGTCACGCACTTCCATCAATCCTTCATTACTCCACTTTACTTTTAGTCGTGGAAGCCTTTGGGGATCATGTAGTGTTACATACTCTTCGGCCTTCTTGAAAATCACCTCGTTATTCTTTTGCATTAGTGGAAGGAGGATGTCTTCTAGTTTACCGGTTTGCTTCTCCGCCTCAGCGAAAATATGGGCGGCATAGGTGATACCGTTGGCGTGCCGATATTGCTGTGGATCTCCCGATAGGGAGACTTCTTGCTTCAATATTTCTGATAGTTCTTTGCAAACTTCTTGTAGCCGTGCATCAATTCCCTTTTGATCCGCATCGAAAAAATAAAGTACTGAACACTCGGCAGTTGCTCCTGTTCTGATTTCTTTCTCCATGGGAATGCGTCCGTACATGGATCCGATGTCTTGCAGCAGTCTTTTTCTGGACTCAACTTTGGAGTCACCCCCGATAGCGTATAGTAATACAAGTACATTGTCACCGTATGAGAGAACTTCTGATGGCAGACGTCTATTCCGTATTTCCTCTAGTTTCAACCGTTCGAGGTTTTCTCCTGCCGCTTCTTTGGTAAAATATATGTCTAATGGAGGAGGGAATGCACCGATTGTTTTCGAATATTTTTTGAGTCCGTTCACCCGCAATATTCTATATAGGAAGGCCACGTCATGTGGTCCCTCGCATAATGCAAATAAGATCTTCTCCATAAGCGATTATCGGATGTCGAGATCGATAATGTTTATAAGTTCATTGAGCTTCTCGCCTTCCATATATCGGAAATCTACAGCGTCATCCTGTGTGGTTTGTAGGGCGAAAGCCATCATATCCCCATGTTGCGTTCTAGAGAATGCATCAACGCATTCTTTACTATGCGTGGAAAGGAACAGTTGGACATTGTATTTAGAGGCTAGTTTTTGTACAAATTCGGCAAAGTGGACTAGCAATCCTTTGTGGATCGCGCTGTCTACTTCATCGATGCACAAGATACCGTCAGAACAGTAGGAAAGCAGTAGGGCTATTTCGAAGATACGTTGCAGCCCCTCACCGTACTTGGTTAGGTCGATACTACTGTCGTGTGTTTTCGATGTAACGAAGAAACGATTCTCCCCATGTATGTCGAGTAACTCGATTTTTTCGATGGTCGAGTCGATATGATCACGGATGAAATCTGTAATCTCGTCAATACGTTTGTTCTTTACAGCGCATGCATGTGCCTCTCGTAGTATTGAATCGTTGTAGCGGTACGGGCTGGAAAACGCCGATCGGCACAACTTTTGGGCCTTTTGGTAGTAGAGTTCCGGCTCCCGATTCAGATACAGGTGTACGTAGCTTGATAACTCGTCGTTTCCAGCGTTCGCGTCAACCCGTATTGTAGAGATATATGCAGTCCGATCGATATTCTCTTGCGTTTCTTCCTTCGATATGCGGACTTGTGTTTCTAAACCATTGAAATGGCCTGCAATATCAATGTCAGAGATGAAATTTCTATCTACCCACAGGGCGTTGAAATCCCGGAAGAACTTGCCGCGAAAACGCTCCAGGTTGAGAAAGGCATTCAAGTCGTTGAGTTGCGCTAGTAGGTAGACCGCTTCCAGTAGAGTAGTTTTACCTGAGTTGTTCTCCCCGACGAAAAGATTGAGCTGGCGTAGCTTTCCAATATTCAGTTCAGAAACCTTGCGGTACCTACGTATATTTAAGCTGGAGTAGTGCTTTGATACCTGTAGGAAACGCGGTACCACACTGCTATTCAGGGAGCTGATGCGTATTTCTTTCGATGAAGGTAGTAGCCGTTCCAGTTTGGTTTTCAGTCGACCGATGCGTGTGTAGTCGTCGTTTGAGAGGTAGTCATTGAAGCGTAGTACAGCATTTACCTCTGAATCGATATTGTCGATTGCATTGTGCAGTCGCATTTCGCCTACGGCCTCACTGGAGGCGAATCCGATTGTGACGCTACGACTCTCCTCCATCTGGGTTAAGGCCTTTTCGTCTTCGATGAACTTTGCCAATTCTCTGATTTCATGACTCTTGGTGACGATTGGCTCTAATTTGGATATCTGCTCGTACCCCGTCTCTTCGTCTCTTTGCACATGTTCTGTGACCGATATCCATGAAAACAGTCGTTCTTCGCGGTCGAGGCGCGAAGGGGCACGCAGGTCGTCGTTCCAACCCAGCCAGTTTTTTAAGGCTGTATTCTTGATGATCTCTTCGAAGATGGAATACCTATCCGTCTGAAACTGGTCTCCGTAATCGCTGTTTTTATATCTTTCAATCAAGGACAGCGTTCGCATACTGCGTCGCAGGTAATGTTTGGTAATGCCTAACGCACTACATATCTCGTCTTCGGTCATATTGCATTCTTCGAGTAGGTCTCGGATCAGCCGAGTCTGGTTCACCGGGCTCCAACGCTTTTTCCCACTGATGTGGTTGAGCCCCATGGCGATCAACTCATGGCGACGATCTTGCCCCTGCAACTCAATTAGTTCTACGCTCTTGAAGTCACTTTCTGTCAATACTCCGACATCCATTCCCTGCTGGAATTGTTCGTATAGGTATTTTAACGTTGCGGTGCGGCGATTGCCTTCAATGACAACGTAATTATCTCCTAAAGGGCGCACCTGGATAGGGTCCTGCCGCAGTACGCCGTTCGTCTTGAAACTGTCGATCAGATCCGATATGTTCTCGTTGTTCTTCCCTTTGAGAAATTCTATTGTGCGCTGCTGTATTCGAGGCTCAGCAATATGCTCATCTGATACAGGCTTGTATTCTGGACGATCAATGAATCGATAGTTGTTAGGATCCAGTAACAACCTATTTAAATGTTTTATGATAGTCTTAGCTTCCATATTTATGGAGATAATTATTTACAAATATAGTGAAACTTACTATAATACATATGTGTTTGTGATGAATTTTGTAAACAGGTAGGTTATAAAGTCGATGCATAGTTTCATGCTATACTCTATAGAATTGTACTTATTTGCATGTCCTTGAATAATTACGAAAAACGTCCTATGTGTTGCCTTTCCCAATGATATAGGTTTACGTAAAATTCCTTGCTGCAAGGATCGTAAAAAACGACATTTCATTATTTTATCTTAGCGGTGGTAGTTGTTCTCCAGATTTAGAAAATAAATTGATTCTGATAATCAGCGATGTTGCTATTTTTCAATATTTTACAATAAGTTTCAAAAATAGTTTTCTGCAAGTTGAAATACATCTTGTAGTAGGAACTGGCTGTGGATCTAAATTTTGGATAATATAATTCAGTATCGACTTATTCGGTGCGACTTGAGTTCTAAAGTTCTGTCCTGCAGATCGAAGAATATTAGTCGACGTCTTATTTAATTTATAAAAAGAGTTCCATGCTCTTTGTATAGTAGATATGACATTAGTTCGTAAACAAGAGTATCCTCCTTTCATACAGTTCGAAAGTAATCTTATGGTTATCACTAATATATGGAAACTAAATGATCCGAAATGATATCCTATATTTTTTTATTGCCTGCTAAGGCATAGCAATTTGATCTCCACCAACTATACGTGCAAGTCTATTTTCTTCCAATGTTGCATTTTTCAATCGATCTTTATAGAGTTGTTAAAAAATTAAGTTAAGGAAGTTATAATATTAATGAGGCTGTTCATGAATAAATTTCGATCAGAGTTAGAGATATAACTAATGTCTTTGCACTTGCACTTTTGCACTATGGGCTGCGTAGTTTGCTACAATATCGGCTTTTCTCTAAAGAAATTTGCTGGCCATCAAGAAAATCCGTAATTTTGCTATTGTAATAGAATAAAACATAAAGCTTACAATGCAACAAAGAAGAATGAACAACTGGAACACCGTATCGGATCAAGGTATAAAATGCCTTGAGAGATTGTCGTGTGTCCATACTTCGGGCATTGGAGCATTCTATACTTTTGGAGACATTTTCCGACGAACGTCTGATAGACCATCGGGGATACGATGATGCTGGTATCCCACTAAAACGATAAATGAAAACCGTCGGAGAGTCCTTACCAAACTTTTCGACGGTTTTTGTTTTAGATCTTTGATCTACAATAAACGCTGCGCCTCAGCATATTCCGGTCAATGCCCGGATCTGCATTCGGCTTGCAGTTTATTTGATGCCTGCTGGTGACGTTCGCACGATGTGCTTTTCTCCGTCAATTCCGTCCACGGGCTGAATTGTAATGTATTATTAACCGCGCAGTGATGCGCATGAATGGAAAGATTATGAATTATAAATTTGACGGAAGCAGGGTGTTCTTTACATCCGACACCCACTTCAACCACACCAATATAATCAGGTTCTGCAACAGGCCATTCAAGGATGTGTCGCACATGAATGAAACGCTTATTTCCAACTGGAACCGCGTGGTTGGTCCGGAGGATATCGTATTCCACCTGGGCGATTTCTGTCTGGGCGGTTCTGCCGAATGGGTAAACGTACTGAACAGGCTGAACGGGAAAATATACCTTATTTCCGGCAACCACGACATCAAGAACCTGAGGCAGAATTACACGAAATACTTCGAGCAGATAACGATGCAGATGTATATTGAGGTGGATAAACAGAAGATTTATCTGAATCACTGTCCGTTCCTCTGCTATGGCGGCTCATACGATGACACCTGGCAGCTTTTCGGACACGTACATACCCGAAGGATCAATACCGGAAAGGATGCACCGCGACTGAGTATGCTTCTTCCGACACAATATGATGTCGGAGTAGACAATAACGATTTCACTCCGGTCTCGTTTGTACAGGTGAAGGCAATCATCGAGAAGCAGATTGAGCAATCGAAGAAAGGAGAGCAATAGGATGAAAATACAATACATGAGCGATCTGTACCTGAATAAGGTGTGATATGTGTCTTCGAGAACGAACCCCTTGCGAATGGGTTTGATTCTGAAAAGCTAATTGAGATTTAATGAGCATAAAGAGATGAACGAAAGAATGAGCATAGATAGAAAGTTCCTTGCCGATTTGGCGAAGGAGGTTGGCCTAAATACCTCTCACTTGGATGTGTTGGGCGAAAGGCAACATTGGGAGATTGTTGTTGGCGGCGATATGCTGGAACGGATGGTTGGTATTCAGCGCCAATTCGAGCGACTGGCCGTGATGGGCGACGATGAGTACCGGGGATTCTATATCGAGGTGCCGCGGCCTGCGCCGGAAGAGTGGGGGGCCGAGGAATTGGTCGCTTCGGGGGGAATATGACAGTCGGGAGGCATTCTTAGCCGATTGGCTTGTATTCAACCCAGTGGAGACTAGATGGTTTCATGTCGCTTCAAGTCGATACGGGGATTCCCGGTCGCTTCGTGTTACGGACCGGAAGCGTACCATGTTCATCATCACGAACTGTCCTGCTTGTGCTGATGGGGCCCCCGATGATGCGTGGTGCAGGGATATTCTTACCCGTCTTTTCGACTATCTGGAACGGATGATTGATGTCGTTGTCGCGAATCCCAACGGGTTCAACGATTACGTGGCGCAAAACCTGCCGTACCAGCAGCGTATAGGACGGATCTCACAAAAGGAATTCAACCGCATAGTACCGAATTG
>CALUND010000008.1 GCA_944321925.1 uncultured Rikenellaceae bacterium
GTTACGCACCCGTGCGCCGGTCGCCGGCAGAAGTAGCAAGCTACTTCACCCGATGCCCCTCGACTTGCATGTGTTAGGCCTGCCGCTAGCGTTCATCCTGAGCCAGGATCAAACTCTCCATGATAAATAGAATTAAAATAAATCGTTAGAGCCTGACTATTTGGAAATCCTCTTTAAAGGAATTGAACGAAAATACTACATTTCTTTTTCTCTCAATTTTACCAGTAATTCAAAGAACCTTTCCAAAATTCCGACCCCCGAATTTGGGACCGAAAAGGACTGCAAAGTTACGAACAGATTTCGAAATCTCCAAATCTTTTTCAAAAGAACCTTGCAAATTTTTTCTCACTCAAAACCTCGGCTTTCAGAGCCCTCCGTTTTTCGTTTTGCGGGTGCAAATGTAGAGACTTTTTTTATTTCTGCAAACATTATTCAATCTTTTTTTTGCATTTTTATTTTTTCACCCCGGACCGCTCCCGCGTTTGGAATATTATATGTATAAAATCCGAAAATCGGGCATCGAAAAAGAGGATGAATCCGAAACGGGATGGATGATAATTGCCCGATTTATGTATCTTTGTACAGCGTCGCACCAAGGCTGTGCCAGATCAAAAAAAAATGCTTCGGACGGTCGCTGCAAGCTTCATGTTCTAAACGAAACAACGAATGAAACGAATCAGAATCGGTCTTCTTCCGAAAGTCCTATTGGCCATTGCACTCGGTATCGGATGCGGTTTTTTCTTCCCGGTCTGGCTATCGAGAATCTTTCTGACCTTCAACGACATTTTCAGCAACCTGCTCGGATTCGTCATTCCGCTGCTGATCGTGGGTCTGGTCGCACCCGGCATCGCCGATCTCGGCAAGGGAGCCGGACGCCTGTTGGCCATCACGGCCCTACTGGCCTACGGATTCACCATTTTTTCCGGCCTGTTCACCTATGGAGCCGGACTACTCTCCTACCCCTGGCTTCTACAGGGAGACACCCTCCAGGGGCTGGATGAAAAGGCAACGGCGCTTACCTCCTACTTCACGATCGCCATTCCGCCGATCATGGACGTCATGAGCGCACTCGTATTGGCCTTCGTACTGGGTCTCGGAATGGCCGCCATCGGAAGCGACAAACTGAAGGGAGTCATGGACGACTTCAAAGGCGTGATCGAACTGACCATCCTGCGGGTAATCATCCCGCTGCTGCCGCTCTACATTTTCGGCATCTTCCTCTCCATGACCGTCTCCGGACAGGTCGCCAGCGTGCTGCACGTCTTCCTGAAACTGATCCTTCTGATCTTCGTGTTGACGGTCATTCTGCTGATCTTCCAATTCACTGTCGCCGGAGCCGTCGCAAAGAAAAACCCCTTCCGCCTCCTGAAAAACATGATGACGGCCTATGTGACGGCCCTCGGCACACAATCATCAGCCGCCACGATCCCCGTAACACTCGAACAAACCATCCGAAACGGCGTACGGCCCGAGGTCGCCGGATTTGTCGTTCCGCTCTGCGCCACCATCCACCTGTCGGGAAGCACCATGAAAATCGTGGCCTGTGCACTGGCCATCATGCTGTTGGAGGGTATCCCGGTGGATCCGCTCCTTTTTATCGGATTCATCCTGATGCTCGGCATCACGATGATCGCAGCACCCGGCGTACCCGGAGGAGCGATCATGGCCGCACTCGGCCTGCTGCAGTCGATGCTCGGATTCGACGAGACGACCTCCGGCTTGATGATCGCCCTCTACATCGCCATGGATAGCTTCGGAACCGCCACAAATGTCACAGGCGACGGGGCCGTGGCACTCATCATCGACAAAATTGCCGGGAAAAAATTGAAATAACCCGAAGAGTACGCTACCTTTGCCGCAAAATCACCTCACAGCGCCCAAATGGACTACATCGAACTGAACATAACGGTCCCGAACAACGACGAGGCCGAAATCATCACGGCTCTCCTTTCCGACTTTCCGTTCGAAAGCTTTGCCTCCGAAGGAACGACCCTCAAAGCCTACATCCCGGCCGAAAAATTGGCTGATTGCAAACCGGATGTCGACGCGCTGCTCGCGGAACGAGGCATCGCCCAACCCCACTACATCACAATCGAGTCGCAGGATTGGAACACCTTATGGGAGAAGCAGTTCGATCCGGTAGAGGTGGAAGGCACGATCCGAATCCGGGCCCCTTTCCACGAAGCAGACCCGCGCTTCCCGATCGAAGTGGTGATCATGCCCAAAATGGCGTTCGGAACAGGGCACCACGCAACCACCCGCCTCATGTGTGCAGCACTCGCCGAAACCGACCTGCAGAGACGCCATCTGCTCGACATGGGTAGCGGAACCGGCGTATTGGCCATCGCTGCCGTGAAGATGGGGGCCGCCTCGGTCGACGCAATCGACATCGACGAGTGGGCCTGGCACAACTGTTCGGAAAACATCGAGGCCAATGGTGTCGCAGACCGCATCCACTCGCTGCTCGGCGACGCGAACGCCATCCCCGACAAAAAATACCACGCCATCCTGGCCAACATCAACCGCAACATCCTGCTCGCAGACATGCCTCGCTACGTCCACGCCCTACAAACCGAAGGGCTCCTTTTCCTCAGCGGATTTCTCGAACAGGACATCCCGCAACTTTCGGAACGGGCCGAAGAGTTGGGTCTCACACCGGCCGGTCGGAAAAACGAAGGCGAATGGACCCTGCTCATCTATCGCAAAAAAGCGTAACGCCATCTCCGTCTGCCGATCAATATCAGAGACAAAACAAGGCGCAACAAAGATCCCGTAAACCCCAAAGGCTCTTTCCGAAATCGATGCGACAAGACGCCGCATGACAACCGAGCACACGGACAATAATGGCGTCGGGGCGCTCCCTTCCAACTGTGTTCCTCGTCTTGCGCTGCAATGGCTGCAAAACGCTTATCCTCCGACCACTCCATCAGGCAGACGCACCGGGTCATAATCAGTCCTATTTATACCTTTCGAAGGCCGATCCATTTTATGCCAAACGCATCTTCCAAATGGAAGATTCAGACTCCCGACAGGCAATTTTCCAACTTTTTCATGAAGCAAATGACCACTTACGTCCTGTCCACCTTAAGTCGTTGAGTCACGGAACCCGAACAGCTTGTTTTTTTCGGAAATAAGCCTTACCTTTGAGATCAATTTATTCAGAAACAGACCCAATTCATTCGAACAAAAAAGAGATGCGGGTTTGTTTCATATTTGTGTGATCGTGCTTTGTCACTATCAACAGCGAAGCTATGTCCTGTACGACAAACAGACAACATATAAATGATTGATAACGAGAGACATTGGTTTGCAGCCGTCACACGGGCCAAACAGGAGAAATCGATCAAAGAACGACTCGACAGACTCTCGGTAGAAAACTTCGTTCCGCTGCGAACTGAGGTGCGGCAATGGAAATATCGCCGCAAGAAAGTAACGGTCCCAGCCATCCCCAACCTAGTGTTTCTCCATACGGATCGTCAAACCGGTCTCTCTCTGGTCAATGAATACGGTTTCCGCATGCGCTTCATGCAAGACAAGGCATGCAAAGAACCACTGGTCGTGCCCGAGAAACAGATGCACGACTTCATGTTCCTGTTCAACCTCTCGGAAGGCAATGCCGAAATATTCGGTCCCGAACTGGAAAAAGGAGATCGTGTCCGCATCGTAGCAGGACCATTCGCCGGAATCGAAGGCGAACTCCTGCGCATAAACGGCACCCATCGCGTAGTGGTTCGGCTGGAAGGCATCGCCACACTGGCTACAACAACCATCAATCGCTCTCTGCTCGAAAAACTTTGATAAAATTTTCGTCCCAACAACCCAAATCATGACCGAAAAAGAGAAAAATACAACCCTGGATTTAGCCCGCCATACGTTGCGTACGGAGGCAGAAGCCTTGCTCGACCTGGAGAAAACACTTTCCGATGAATTCACACAGGCAGTGGAAGCTATCTTCCAGTGTAAAGGCAAAGTGATCGTCACGGGAATGGGAAAATCGGGGCTGATCGGCCGCAAAATCGCCGCTACCCTGGCCAGCACCGGAACCCCCAGCTTCTTCCTCCACCCGGGAGAGGCATTCCACGGCGATCTGGGAATGATCTCGGCAGAAGATGCCATTCTGGCTCTCTCCTACTCCGGCGAAACCGATGAAATTCTGAAGATCGTCCCCTTCATCAAAGAGCGCGCAAGCACGCTGATCTCCATGACAGGGCATCCGACCTCTACCCTGGCCCGCTATTCCGACCACCATCTCTGCGTCGCCGTCCGGGAAGAGGCCTGTATCCTGCATCTCGCCCCGACAACCTCCACAACGGCCCAAGTAGCCATGGGCGACGCCATCGCTGTCACGCTGATGAAACTGCGCAACTTCAAAGCCGATGACTTCGCCCGGTTCCATCCCGGAGGAAGCCTCGGTCGCAGACTGCTCCTGCAGGTGGAAAATGTCATGCGAAGCGACAACCTGCCCATCGTGGCAATGGAGTGCGACACCAAAGAGATGATTCACGCCATGAGCGCCGGAAGACTCGGTCTGGTGATCGTCTGCGACGGAGATCGTATCGAAGGAATCGTTACCGATGGCGACGTCCGACGGGCCATGGAGAGCCGGCAACAAGAGTTCTTCTCCCTGCGGGCCATCGACATCGCTACCCGGAATCCCAAAACCATCTCCTGCCACGAAAAACTGCTCGCAGCCGAACGAAAAATGACCGAAAACAAAATCACCTCTCTGTTGGTGACAGACGATCGGGCCAAACTGGTGGGTGTTGTTCAAATATACGACATTAAACTTTAAAGGGTAGACTGTTCTAATATTTCTAATCTACTGCTCCGGATCATACCGGGACCACAGGTAGGAAGAAACCAAAACCCCAACTTTACTTTGTCATGAATCCCTATTTGCTGATCGCCATAGCCCTCTCCATCGCTTTAGTGGTTACAGCGTTCGTACTGCCGAAATGCGTAAGAATCGCTCGAAGGCTCAACATCGTGGACAACCCCTCCGCCCGCAGGCTCAACAAAGAGCCTGTACCGGTTCTTGGCGGTGTGGCTGTATTCTTCGGTATCTTCGTCTCTGCGATGATTCTGAGCAGCATAGAAAATTGTTCGGAACTGTTCATCGTCTTTTCGGTCCTGCTCATGATGCTCTACACCGGCGTCACGGACGACATCATGGACATCCGTCCTTTCGCAAAATTCTGCGTGCAGATTCTGGCCATGATCATCCTCATGTCGCTCGGAGGACTTCGACTCGACAATTTTCACGGTCTATTCGGCATCTACCAACTTCCGGACTACATCTCGATCCCGCTCACACTCTTCGCCGGGGTCGGTATTATCAACGCCATCAACCTGATCGACGGCGTGGACGGATTGTCTTCGGGCTACGGAATCATCGCATCGACCCTCTGCGGCATCTGCTTCCTGAGCACCCGCGACATGACATTCGCCATTCTCGCCTTCGCTTTCGTGGGAGCACTCATCCCCTTTTTCATCCACAATGTCTTCGGCCGCAAATACAAAATGTTCATCGGGGACGGTGGCACGCTCGTATTGGGAACCGCTTTCGTGGTATTTATCATGCGCATTCTCCAATCGCCCGGTATCGAACGTTTCTATCCCGGCATCATAGCCTACCTGATCGCCATTTTTGCCGTTCCGGTTTTCGACACCCTTCGGGTTATGACCATCCGGGTCGTAAAAAAGAAATCGCCCTTCTCGCCCGATAAAACACACCTGCATCACCTCTTCATCGGACTCGGATTCAGCCATGCCGAAACCACCCTCATCGTGCTTACACTCAATCTCTCGGTTCTTCTCATGTGGGCGATAACCGGATGGAGCAACGTGTCGGAAGAAATCCAGCTGGCCATCGTGATTGTGATGGCGGTGACCGTAACGACAGGCATTTACAGTTCTGTCAAATTCATCCAGCACAAGCGTCCGGCCACCTATGCGAAAATTTGCAAAGTGATTTCAGAAAATCGGCTACGCCGGCAAGGTATCTTCATACACATACAACGTCTGCTCGACCGGTAGCAGACCCTATAAAATAATTTCGACATGAACATCGCAATTGTAGGTACAGGGTACGTCGGTCTCGTCTCAGGGACCTGCTTCGCCGAAATGGGGGCGAATGTCACCTGCGTGGACGTAGACTCGAAAAAAATTGACATGCTCCGCAACGGCGTCATTCCCATTTACGAACCGGGACTCGAAGATTTGGTCCACAAAAACGCAGCGGAAGGCCGACTCCACTTCACAACAGATCTCAGCAGCTGTCTCGATGAAGTCGAACTGGTCTTCAGTGCCGTGGGAACACCACCGGACGAGGATGGAAGCGCCGATCTGCGCTACGTACTCGAAGTGGCCCGTACGTTCGGCCAACGTATCAACCGATTCACGATTCTCGTGACGAAAAGCACCGTCCCCGTAGGCACTGCCCAAAAAGTGAGAGCCGTCATCCAGGAGGAGCTCGACAAACGGGGCCTCGACCTGGAATTCGAGGTGGCTTCCAATCCCGAATTCCTCAAAGAGGGCGCCGCCATCAAAGATTTCATGAGTCCGGACCGCGTCGTGGTAGGCGTCGAAAGCGACCGTTCGCGCAAAATCCTCGAGAAACTCTACAAGCCGTTCCTCCTCAACAATTTCCGGGTCTATTTCATGGATGTGGCCTCGGCCGAGATGACCAAATATGCAGCCAACGCCATGCTGGCCACCCGCATCTCCTTCATGAACGACATCGCCAACCTCTGCGAAATCGTCGGAGCCGACGTCGCCATGGTCCGCAAAGGAATCGGAACCGATTCCCGCATCGGCAACAAATTCCTCTATGCCGGTTGCGGATACGGAGGTTCCTGCTTCCCGAAAGATGTGAAAGCATTGGCCCATACCGGACGACAAAACGGCTATCCGATGCGGGTCATCGAAGCGGTGGAGGAGGTCAACGAACGACAGAAAGGGATCGTCTTCGACAAAATCCAGCGTGCTCTCGGCGATCTCCGGGGAAAAACAGTCGCCATCTGGGGCCTCTCTTTCAAACCCGAAACCGACGACATGCGCGAAGCCCCCTCTCTGGTGGTGATCGAGAAACTGCTTGCCGCCGGAGCACAAGTCCGCGCATTCGACCCTGTCGCCATGGAGGAGGCCAAACGCAGATTGCAAGACCGAATCACCTACTGCAAAGATATTTACGAAGCAGCCGTCGATGCCGACGCCGTGGCTCTGCTGACCGAATGGAAACAGTTCCGCATGCCGAGCTGGAAGGCTGTTGCTCGCGTAATGCGGGGCAATACGGTGGTGGACGGCCGCAACATCTACGACAGCGAAGAGCTCCGTCAAGAGGGATTGACCTACATTTGTATCGGACGTTAAAAAGTTAAGATCGCATGAAAGGAATCGTTTTGGCCGGAGGGTCCGGCACACGTCTCTATCCCATCACCAAGGGGGTGTCGAAACAGATGCTCCCCATCTACGACAAACCGATGGTCTACTATCCGGTATCGGTGCTGATGCTCGCCGGGATCCGCGACATACTCATCATCTCCACCCCGCAAGACCTCCCCGGATTCCGACGTCTGCTGGGCGACGGAAGCGATTACGGAGTACGGTTCTCCTATGCGGAACAACCGTCGCCGGATGGGCTGGCTCAGGCGTTCCTGATCGGCAAAGAGTTCATCGGCAAGGATGCCGTTTGTCTGGTATTGGGTGACAACATCTTCTACGGACAAGGTTTCACCCGCATGTTGACTACAGCCGTGGAACGTGCCGAAAAAGAGTCGAAAGCCACACTTTTCGGCTACTGGGTTAATGATCCGGAACGTTACGGCGTGGCCGAATTCGACGAACACGGCAATGTGTTGAGCATCGAAGAGAAACCGGCCAAACCCCGCTCCAACTACGCTGTCGTCGGGCTCTACTTCTATCCCAACCGGGTTGTGCAGGCTGCCGAACGGATCAAGCCCTCCGCACGGGGAGAGTTGGAAATCACCTCCGTCAACCAACTATTCCTCGAAGAGAAGGCTCTTTCGCTCCAACTCCTCGGACGCGGATTCGCCTGGCTCGACACCGGAACACACGACTCGTTGAGCGAAGCCTCGACCTTCGTGGAGGTGATCGAAAAACGACAGGGACTGAAACTCGCCTGTCTCGAAGAGATCGCCTGGCGCAAAGGATGGATATCCGACGAACGGCTCCGGGAACTGGCCGCCCCAATGGCGAAAAACCAATACGGCCAATACCTGCTCCGGCTGATCGGCTGACCGTAGCACGAAAACGAATAACAACAATACAAGACTGCACGTAGAACCGGAAGAGATGGGCGAGGCTGCAGAGATGGCAGAAAACCGTTCCAAACGGGTGACTCTGGCGCTCGACAAAGAGACGGAAAGCGACGTTTTCACCCTCATGAAGGCGTGGGGCATCCTATTCGTCGTAGCCGGCCACACAATGATCCCGTCAATTCACGATTTCGTCTACCTGTTCCATCTGGCGGTTTTTTACTTCATCGCCGGATACTTTTTCAAAGACAAATACACCGGCGAAAAATGGAACTACTTCCTGAAAAGAGTCAAACGGCTTTGGCTTCCTCTCGCCGGATACGGAGTCGTATTCCTGCTACTCCACAATCTGTTTTTCCGGCTCCACATCTACTCTCCGGAATACGACCACCTCTACACCGCTCCGGACTATCTCCTCGGCATCCGCAGTTTGCTGACGCTCAACACCTACGCAGGCAATCTCCTCGGAGCTCTCTGGTTCATACAGAGTCTTTTCTTCGTCTCGCTGCTGTTCCTGGGATGCCTCTGGCTCGCCCAAAAGATCTCGACAAAACACTCCGAAATCGTTTTCGCTTCGCTGATCGTTTTGCTCACCATACTCAGTCACAGCGTACTATACGGACGAATCACAGCTGTAAGCAACCTGTTGGGCAACATCGTGGAACGCGATTTCGCCATACTGCCGATTCTCTATGCCGGACGTCTCTGCCGCCGGTGGAGAGAACATATTCCACTCCATTGGGCCTGGCTCCTCGTTACATTCGGCGTATTGGTCTTCGCTCAGCTTGCCGGAATCAAGCTGTTCATCGGAGGAATTCGCCACACACCCCTCGCCCAACTGCCCCTGCTCTATCTTGTCTCGCTCACGGGATGTTATTGCACTCTTCTGCTCTCCTTTCTCTCCCTACGGATAGGCAAAAGAAATTTCCTGTTCACAATCGGGAAATATACCCTGGAGATCATGGCTCTTCACTTCCTGGCATTCAAGATCGTCTCACTTATCCAGATCGGTGTTTACGGCTATGACATCGAACGACTCGCCGATTTCCCGGTCATCTCCGAACGGATCGCTCTCTGGGCAATCCCCTATGTATTGGCCGGAGTATTGTTGCCCTTAGGCTGGGTCTGGCTGAGAGAACAAGGTCTCCGTATCTGGCGGACTCACCGACCCTCTTTCGCCGGAATCGACGACAGAGACCACCGCACGCAATAAATCGTTGTATACCAAGTTCCCGGATTCGATCCATTCGATGCCGGAGAACAAAACCGAGATAAAAAAACCGAATCATCATGAAAATCATTCCCACCCCGTTGGAAGGTGTCGTACTCATCGAACCGAAAGTGTTCGGCGACGAACGGGGCTACTTTTTCGAATCTTTCTCAGCACCCCGTTTCGAGGAACAGGTCTGCCGCACAACCTTCGTTCAGGACAACGAATCGCGTTCGCGTTACGGCGTACTGCGCGGCCTCCATTTCCAGAAGGGGAAATACGCCCAATCGAAACTCGTCCGCGTCGTACGGGGAACCGTTCTCGATGTGGCTGTCGACATCCGTCGCGGCTCTCCCACGTTCGGGAAATGGTTCGCGGCAGAGCTGAGCGAAGAGAACAAACTGCAACTCTTCATCCCGCGCGGATTCGCCCACGGATTCGCCGTACTGAGCGAAGAAGCTCTTTTCCAATACAAATGCGATAACCTCTACGCCCCTGCGGAAGAGGGATCCATCGCCTGGAACGACCCGGATCTGGCCATCGATTGGAGACTCGACCCTTCGGAAGTGATCCTCTCGGAGAAGGACCGTCATCATCCGACCCTCCGGGAAGCCCCTTATCTGTTCGACTACAATGAGAATCTCTATGAATAAAACGATCGTTATCACAGGCGGTGCAGGCTTCATCGGCTCGCACGTCGTCCGACTTTTCGTCAACAAATATCCGGACTACCGGATCGTCAACCTCGACAAACTGACCTACGCAGGTAATCTTGCCAACCTGAAAGACATCGAGTCGAAACCCAATTACATCTTCGAAAAGGGCGACATCTGCGACCTCGATGCCATGCGCCAACTTTTCCAGCGTTACAACGTGGACGGCGTCATCCACCTGGCCGCAGAGAGTCACGTAGACCGCAGCATTCGAGATCCGTTCACTTTCGCCCGCACCAACGTGCTGGGAACACTCTCGCTGCTTCAGGCCGCCAAAGAGCAATGGAACGGAAACTGGGAAGGCAAACGCTTCTACCACATCTCCACGGATGAAGTGTACGGCGCACTGCCGTTCGACGGGACACTCTTCACCGAACATACACGCTACGATCCCCACTCGCCCTATTCGGCCAGCAAGGCCTCGAGCGACCACTTCGTCCGGGCCTACCACGACACCTACGGACTGCCGGTCGTCATCACGAACTGCTCGAACAACTACGGACCGTATCAGTTCCCCGAAAAACTGATTCCGCTCTTCATCAACAACATCCGTCATAAAAAGCCGCTCCCGGTCTACGGCAAAGGCGAAAACGTACGCGACTGGCTCTTCGTGGAGGACCATGCCCGGGCAATCGACCTGATCTACCACCGGGGCCGTACGGCCGAAACCTACAACATCGGCGGATTCAACGAGTGGCGCAACATCGATCTCGTACGACTCCTCGTACGGACGGTCGATCGCCTGCTCGGCCGACCCGAAGGCAGCGACGAACCACTCATCACCTTCGTCACCGACCGGGCCGGACACGACCTGCGCTACGCCATCGACTCCTCCAAACTGAAAAACGAATTGGGATGGGAACCCTCGCTCCAGTTCGAAGAGGGGATCGAAAAGACCGTGAAATGGTATCTCGACAACCAGGCTTGGCTCGATGAGGTCACCAGCGGCGAATACGAAAAATACTACGAACGCATGTACGCCGGACGATAATTTGAGAAAACGCGGGAACGATGGCTGAAAGTCTGAAAAAAAAGGCCGTACACGGCGTACTCTGGAGCGGAGCGGAAAACTTCTCCGTGCAGGGCATTCAGTTCGTCGTGATGATCGTCATGGCCAATCTGCTCGATCCGTCCGACTACGGTATCCTCGGTATGCTGGCAATCTTCATCGCTGTATCGAACTCTTTCGTAAACAGCGGATTTTCCCAAGCTCTGATCCGCAAAATCGACCGTACGGAAACCGACTGTTCGACCGTGTTTTATTTCAATCTCGCCATCGCCGCCCTCTTCTACCTGCTGCTCTTCTTCTCGGCTCCGCTGATTGCCCGTTTTTACAGTACGCCATTGCTGGTCCCCGTTACGCGCGTAATTTCATTAAGCCTCATTATCAACGCGTTCACCATCGTGCAACGAGCCCTATTCACGGCACGGGTCGATTTCCGCTCACAAACCATCGCCTCGATAGCTGCCGTCGTGCTCTCGGGTGCCACGGGCATCTGGCTGGCCTACAAAGGATACGGTGTCTGGGCCCTGGTCGCCCAAACCCTGATCCTCGGAGCGGTCAACTCCCTGCTCCTCTGGATTCTCTCACGCTGGCATCCGCGAAGCGTCTTCTCCTTCGAGTCGCTCCGCAGCATGTTCTCCTTCGGATCGAAACTGCTCCTGTCGGGACTCATCGATACCATCTACAACAACGTCTACACCCTGGTGATCGGACGAAAATTCTCGGCAGCCGACCTCGGATTCTACACCCGAGCGAACAACTTCGCCCAATTTCCTTCGACCAACCTCACAAACGTCCTGCAACGGGTTACCTATCCGGTCCTGTGCAACATCCAGAACGATCCCGAACGGCTCGCCACTGCCTACCGCAAACTGTTGCGACTCTCCGGCTACGTGATCTTCCCGCTCATGATCGGTCTCGCCGCAGTGGCCCGACCAACCATTCTGATCCTGATCGGCCAAAAATGGGAATCCTCCATCCTGTTGCTGCAGATTCTCTGTTTCGCACTCATGTGGTATCCGATCCACGCCATAAACCTCAACCTGCTGCAGGTAACCGGCCGTTCCGACCTCTTTCTGCGGCTCGAAATCATCAAAAAAGCGGTCGGAATCGTCATCCTTTGCATCACGATCCCGATGGGTCTGACGGCCATGGTGGCAGGTCTGGTCGTACATTCGGTCCTCTCACTGCTCATCAATACCCATTACACCGGAAAACAGATCGGCGTAGGGTTCTGGCGACAGATGGGCGACCTCTTTCCCGTACTCTGCAGCTCACTCCTTTCGGGTGCGGCGGCCTGGCTCGCAGTGCAACTTTTACCCACCCTTCTGACCCAACTCATCGGAGGTATCGCAGCCGGCGTCATCTGCTACCTCGGCCTCTCTCTGCTGTTCCGCTCCCCAGAACTGAAAGAACTTCTCGGATTGATCAAAAACAGATAACATAACCCCATGAGCGACAAAATCATCACCGTAACCTCGCCGCTGCTGCCTCCGCTGGAGGAGTTCATCCCCTACCTCGAGGATATCTGGCAACGCAAATGGATCACCAACAACGGGCATTACCATCAGGAGCTGGAAAAGGCTCTTTGCGACTACCTCGGCGTGAAGTATATCAGCCTGTTCACCAACGGCACTCTGCCCCTCATCACCGCCTTGCAGGCCCTGCGCATTACAGGCGAAGTGATCACAACGCCCTACAGCTTCGTCGCCACCACCCACGCGATCTGGTGGAACGATATCCGCCCGGTCTTCGCCGATGTCGACCCGGAGACAGGCAACCTCGACCCCGATCGGATCGAAGCAGCCATCACGCCACGTACCACAGCCATCATGCCGGTACATGTGTACGGCACCCCCTGCGATACGGAACGAATTCAGGCTATTGCCGACAAATACGGTCTGAAAGTGATCTACGATGCCGCCCACGCATTCGGCGTACAACAAAACGGCGTCTCCATCCTGCAGGCCGGCGACATGAGCACGCTCAGCTTCCATGCCACAAAAACCTATAACACCGTCGAGGGCGGCGCCCTCATCTGCCACGACGCCGAGACGAAAAAACGAATCGATTATCTGAAAAACTTCGGCTTCGCCGGAGAGACCGAAGTGGTGGCCCCGGGCATCAACTCGAAAATGGATGAAGTGCGCGCAGCCTACGGATTGCTGGAACTACGCTACGTGGATCGTGCTATCGACCAACGACATGCTGTTGCGGAACGTTATCGGGAGGCGCTCTCCGACGTAGAAGGAATCACCCTGCTGAAAGAGATCCCCGGCGTACGTTACAACTACTCCTATTTTCCCATCTTCGTCGATGCGACACGCTACGGCGAAACACGCGATGCACTCTACGAACGCATGAAGGCGCACGGCGTTTGGGGACGCCGCTATTTCTACCCGCTCATCAGCAGCTTCTCCACCTACCGGGGACTACCCTCGGCCGGCACCGACAACCTGCCCGTCGCTACACGCATGGCCGACAGCGTGATCTGTCTGCCCCTGCACCACGACCTCTCGGAAGAGGATGTGGAACGCGTGCTCCGCATCGTCCGACACCCCAAAAGATGAAAGAGTGCCGGGGCGTCATCCATCTCCCAAAGATGAAATAAGAGACAAAACAGTATGAAAAACTCATTTTACAGCCCTGAAGAGTTGCGCGAACTCGGATTCCGAAGTGTCGGAGAAGAGGTCTTTATCAGTCGCAAGGCAAGTTTCTACGGCATCGAACGCATCGCAATCGGAAGCCACGTGCGGATCGACGACTTTTGCATCCTCTCGGCCGGATCGGAAATCGTGATCGGGAATTATGTCCACATCGCCTGCTACACCTCCCTGATCGGAGAGGGACGTATCGTCGTCTCGGACTACTGCAACCTGTCGGGCAGGGTCAGCATCTATTCCAGCAACGACGACTATTCCGGGGCGTCGCTCACCAATCCGATGGTCGACCGATCGCTGAAAAACGTCGTCTCGGAAGATGTGACGCTGGAACCGCACGTGATCGTCGGCTGCAGTTCCGTGATTCTGCCGGGCGTGACCCTGGGCAAAGGCGTTGCGATCGGAGCGTTGTCACTCGTCAAATCCTCGTGCGAGCCCTTCACCATCTGGGGTGGCAGTCCGGCCAGAAGAATCGGCACGCGCAAACGCGACATGCTCGCTTTAATCCGCGAAGATGACTGAACAACCCCTGGTGAGCGTCTGCACCATCACATACAACCAGGCACCATACATCCACCGCACAATCGAGGGCGTGCTGAATCAGCGAACCTCTTTCCCCGTGGAATTGGTCATCTCCGACGACTGTTCGACCGACGGTACTCGCGAGATTTGCAGACGCTATGCGGAAGAATATCCCGAAAAAATCAGGCTGATCGCCCCGGAGAAAAACCAGGGGGTCAGAGGTAATTTCACCGGCTGTCTCGCCGCCTGTACCGGTCGCTACATCGCCCTGTGCGAAGGCGACGACTACTGGACCGACCCCGACAAACTCCAGCAGCAGGTCGACTATCTGGAAGCTCATCCGGACTGTGCAATCTGTTTTCACGACGTGGAGATCGTAGGTCCCGATTCGGCTCCCTCGCCCCAAGCCGAAAGGCACCGGATCCGATACAAAAGCGAAGACGAGACCGACTTTTCCTGCGAAGACCTGCTACGCGACAACAACCGGATGCATACGCCCACAGTGGTCTTCCGCAAAAACGGCGACTACGGATTTCTCCGAGGCGTGACCCTGGACTATTTTCTCCACATCACCAACGCGACACACGGATATGCCCATCGGATCCCGAAAAAAATGGCGGCCTACCGTGTCCATGATCACGGCGTCTTCTCCGGCAATACGACATGGAGCGACAAAAAGAGACTGCAGTTCTATCTCTCGCAACTGGAGGGATGGCAAGCGCTCGAACAAAACGTCCCGTTCACCGAACTGCAATCGGATCTGATCATCGGCCGACAACGCTCGGATCACCACCATATACTTACATGCGCCCTGCTGTGCGGTGACTATGCAACAGCCCGCCGATTCGCCCGCGAAGAGCTGAAAAAGGGGCGATTCCGGCAAGAAGCGAAAGTAAGACGGCTCAGCCTCCGTCTTATTCTCCTTTCTCCGCGCCTGCTACGAAAAATCTTCCGATACACCATCGAAAAAAAACGGACATCAACGCAAGGCCCAAAATGATGGAAAAGGCTCTCCCGAAAGTTTCGATCATGATCCCCACCTACAATCAGGAACGCTTCATCGCCCAGGCGATCGAAAGCGCCCTGATGCAGGACTATCCGGCATTGGAGGTGATCGTTGCCGACGATGGATCGACAGACCGCACCGGTGAAATCGCCGCCTCTTACGACGACCCCCGGCTAAAATACATCCGCAATCCGCACAACCTGGGCCGTGTCGGGAACTATCACAACACCCTTTACGAACACGCCTCGGGAGAGTGGGTGGTGAACCTCGACGGAGACGACTACTATACCGATCCCCGTTTCGTCTCCCGAAGCATCGACTACATGCTGCGACTCTGCGAACAGGGCTACAATCCCGTCATCTGCCTGAGCAACTATCAGCGCATCCGGACCATGGAAAAACGATTCGGCGCAAAAAAATTAGACGACCGAACGGTCGTCATGCCGGGACGAACCTATTTCCTCAACTACGCCGAACTGCGGGGATTCTCCCACGGCGGATGCCTCTACCGTCGCGACAAAGCCTGCGAAATCGGATTCTACACCTCCCCGTTTCAGGCCAGCGACTTCCAATCGGTGCTGCGTCTCACACTGTTCGGCGATGTGGTGCTCCACGACTCCGTTCCCTACGTCTGGCGCAAACACACAGACAATACCACCTTCGTCGAAGTCGATCGGAAATTCGGCGACGGGCTCCGTGTGTTCCTCGAAATCGAAAAGTTCGCCCGGAACTACCTGCCTCCTTTCGAACTGAACCTCTGGCTCAAACACATGTGCGACGATTCTTGGTGGGATCAAATAGAGACCTGGGCCTATACGCGCCGTTCGCACCGAGAAAAACGGAAAGCCCTGCTTCTTATGCTCCGTTTCGGCAGACCCTACTCCCGACACCTGCGCCAGATTCTGCGTTTCATGAAACATCTCCTCCTCGAGAAGACAAACTGATCCGAATGCATTCAACACCGAACCGATCGTGACTTTTTCCATTGTCATACCGAGCTACAACGGCTCCGCTTTCATCGATCAAGCGCTGCGCTCCGCACTCGACCAAACACGCCGGCCCGACGAGATCGTCCTTTCGGACGACAATTCGAACGACAGGACGCTGGAGATCGCCGAACGTTATGCCGACAAAGTCCGTATCGTCCGCAATCCGAACGGGCCTTCCGGATTCGTAAACGGCTGGAATCACGCCATCGATCTGGCCTCCTCGGATTTCGTCGTGCTCCTCCATCAGGACGATCTGCTCTATCCGACCTTTCTGGAGGAGGCAGAGGCCGTACTGAAAAAATATCCTGAAGTAAAACATCTCTTCGCCGCATGCGACTACATCGACGAAACGGGAAACATCCTCCAGAAACCCGACTACTGCAACGGCGAGACGGTGCTTTACGACTGGACCGCCTATGTCAAAGCCTACCAGCAGATCGGACATCCGCACATCCATCGCTGTCCGGGAGTCGTCACGCATCGCGACATCCTGCAACGCTGTCGCTACAACCCGGAAGCGGGGCACATCGCCGACGACGATTTCTTTTTCCGGGTAGGTCGTTTCACCCCCGTTGCAGGCATCCTGAAACCTCTGGCTGCCTACCGGCACCACGTCGGTTCGGAAACCGGACACCTGACCAACACCCAACTCGAAAGCAGACTCGCCCGCGACTATCTCTTCCAACTCCGGCAGTGGACCACAACCGACCGGTTGCCCAAAGAACCCTTCGTCTACGAATACCTCCGTCGGGAGGCACAAAAACATGTCTTCCGGGAGGTCATCCAGTGTCGCGCCTTTGCGACCGCAAAGACCGATCGCGACACCGCACAGGCACATCGTAAAGAATTTTCGGACTACTGCCGTTTTACGCTTCGGCAACGGTTCCTGCTCGGTCTCTCTCTTGTCGTAGGCCGCAGAGGAACCCGCCTGCTCATCGATTCGAAACATCGCTGGAACCGTCGAAAAACGAAGAAAACAGTCCAAGGAGTCACCGCATGAAAATCGTCTACTGCATCGCATCGCTCCACAATCCCGGTGGCATGGAGTCCGTCCTCACGGCCAAGGCGAATTACCTCGCATCGCTCCCGGATTACGAACTACATATCGTCACCCGAGAAGGTGCAGACCAACCCTTTTTCCCGCTCTCGGAAAAAATCTCGCTGCACGAACTGCATACAACAAATAAACACGATTACCGCAGGGCCCTCGAAAAAAAACTTTTCGAGATTCGGCCGGACATCACCATCAGCCTCTTCGGCGACGAGCGTTCCTTCCTCTACCGGATCAAGGACGGCAGCCGGAAAATCATCGAATTCCACTACAGCCGCAACTACCTGATCCATCTGGTGCAGGGGATCGCCAAGATGAAATTCCGCCGGCTCCACCTGCTCAAGGCCTATCTGCGACGCATACAGGATCGTTTCTACATCGGCCGATACGACCAGGCCGTACTTCTCACACACAGGGATTACGAACTGTGGGGGGCCGGGAAAAACATGTGCTGGATACCCAACCCCCTCACCTTCCATACCGAACGGTGTGCCGACACGTCCGTGCGAAAAATCATCGCCGTAGGCCGTTATACTCCCCAAAAGGGATTCGACCTGCTGATTGAGGCCTTTTCCCGCACCGTCGAGGAGTTCCCCGACTGGGAACTCTCCATTTTCGGCGATGGTGCCGAGCGGAACCGCCTGCAAAAAATGATCGACACGAAAAATCTGACGGAACGGGTTCACCTCGAATACCCTTCGCACCAAATTACCGACGAAATGCTTCGCGGATCGCTCTTTGCGTTCCCGTCACGCTACGAAGGATTCGGTCTGGTACTGCTCGAAGCGATGCAATGCGGACTTCCCTCCGTCGCCTTCGACTGCGAATGCGGCCCTTCGGAGATCATTCAAGAGGGCTTAACCGGATATTTGGTCACACCAGGCGATACGGAAACATTCGCCCGGGCGATGAAAAAACTGATGGCCGATCCCGAAGAGCGTAAACACATGGGATTGGCCGCCAAAGCAGCCTCGGAGAATTTCCGCATCGAGAAGATCATGCAAAACTGGATAAAACTCTTCGGAGAAATCGCAACACCAAAGTCGCAACATTTAGAACTCGGCAAATGACTGCTCTGAACTATATCTTTTTTCTTCTTTTCGTTCTGTTCGGCATCTTCTTTCTCTACAAAGGGTCGCTACAGGTCCACGATGTGCTCAACCCCAGACGCAGACTGCTTTTCAACGGACCCGAATCGCTCTTGCTGTTCATCTTCTCGACCGGACTCGTCGCTCTCTCCTCGGCCACGGGATCGGTCGACCTCTCGGCCATCCGGCTGCTCTTTCTCGAAGGATTCTGCTTTTGGGGAATTGCCGTCTCGGACAACCGTATGCGCTGGAGCATCCCGCTTTTCATCTATCTCCTCTACATGGCATGGCTCTGTTTCGGCCTCACCTATGCGCCATACCCTTCGTTCGGACTCCGAGTGATTCTCAAATACCTCTATCCGCTCCTCATCGCACTGTTCGCCGCCACCGTAGTACGCTATGGAGAGGTGTTTCTCAAATACGGCGTTACCGCCCGAAACGTGGGTGCCATTATCGTCATTCTCGGATTTGTCCCATACCTGTTCCAAACCTTTCTGCCCGGACTCATCTGGTATCCGACCGCCCGATCGATCCACTTCATCTCGATGTGCATATTCTCTCTCGCCTTCTGGCAATTCTGTACCCACAAACGACGCGACCTGTTATTGGCCGTGTTATTCATACTGCCCTGCCTGGTCTGGGTGTTACGAACCAGCATGATGGGATTTACACTGGCTGCGATCGTCTACGCCCTGTTCCGTTACCGCATAAAGGCCATTCCCTGGATCGTAGCAGCCATGGCGATCTTCATATCGGTCATCTTCTTTGTGCCGGAAGTAAAAAACAAAATGTTCAGAAACAGCGACGAAGTGACCCTCTCCGACCTCAGAAACAACCTGTCCAAAGAAGATATCGACAGCAACGGTCGTTTTGCCATGTGGGAATGGTCGCTCGAAAATTATTACGAACCGAATAAAATCTGGGGTAGCGGAACCGGGACTCTGCAGGAGGTCTTTTATTCAGGCAAAGTCGACTTCAACGGAATCCGAATCGTGCATAACGATTACGTGCAGATTTTATGCGACAACGGATTGATCGGCTGCATCCTGTTCATCGGCATTCTGATCTCGGCCCTGTTACATTGCTGGAATGTCTACAATCGAAGCCGCTCGAACACCACCCGCATGGCGGCCATTGTCGCGGCATCGACTCTCGCAGGCATATTCTTAACCTCCCTGACAGACAATTCGATCAACTATTCGGTTGCTACCTATTCCTCGGCTTTCGGCTTTTACGGCATGATGGTTGGAATGTATTGGACAGAGCGTCATTCCACAAAACAAACCAATGGTTTTTAACAGCTTCGACTTCCTGGGCTTCTTTCTGATCGTCTTCGCAGGCGTCTGGGTATTGGGACGGATCACGGAGAATCCTCTGCCGCGTAATCTGTGGTTGCTCACCCTCAGCTACTATTTCTACGGCAGTTTCCGGATCGAATTTCTCGCGCTGTTGCTCTACGTCTCCCTCGTCACCTACCTGGGAGGCCTGTGGCTCGACCGGCTTCGCTCCCGCGAAAATCCCCACCGAAAAGGTGCACTCGCCCTGATCATAACGCTGTCGCTACTGCCGCTGCTCTACTGGAAATATGCAGGATTCCTCTACGGATCCGTTACCGGTGCTCTCGGTCTGACACCGGAAGCAAATCCGTTTGCCGGGCTGCTTCTGCCTGTGGGAATCTCTTTTTTCACGTTTCAGGCGCTCACCTACACCATCGACATCCATCGCGGGAAAATCGCAGCCGATCGCAACATCATCGACGTCTTTCTCTTCGTTGCCTTCTTTCCGACACTGCTCTCCGGACCCATCGAACGAGCCCGCAAACTGCTGCCTCAACTGAAAAACACCTACCGAACAGACTTCAATACCCTTTTCAGCGGAGCCATGCTCTTCTCCTGGGGCCTGTTCAAAAAGATGGTCGTTGCCGACCGGCTCGCTCACTACGTCGACCAGATCTACTTCGATCCCTCCGCCCACTCCGGAGCAACACTCTGCATCGCGGCGATTTTCTACAGCATACAGATCTACTGCGACTTCAGCGGATACTCCGACATGGCCATCGGCGTAGCACGCAGCATCGGATTCTCCCTCGACAAAAACTTCGACCAACCCTATTTCGTCACCTCCATCCGGGAGTTCTGGAAAAAGTGGCACATCTCCCTCACCTCCTGGTTTACCGAATATATCTACATCCCCGCTGGAGGAAACCGAGTCGGAAAGGTGCGCTGGGTAGGCAACATCTTCCTCGTATTCCTGACCAGCGCCCTGTGGCACGGAGCAGCCTGGAGTTTCCTCGTTTGGGGGGCTCTCCACGCTCTCTATTACCTGGCCGAACATCTGATCCATCCCAACAAAGAGGCTGTCGTACACTCCCGACTCCGACAATTCGGCTCCGGAATCCTCGTTTTCGCACTGGTTACCCTCGCATGGATCTTTTTCCGGATCGAAAACATCCACGATGCTTTCGACATCGTCAAACGAATCTTCACCTGGGCAGGAACCGGGGTTTCGTTCGGGACCTCCTCGTTCTCCTTCGTTCTTACGTGCGTCGCTCTCCTGTTGTTCTTTGCCGGAGAACTCGCTCTCCGTCACAATGCGCTCTCTTTCGAAAACAACCCCAAACAAACGCTCTCCCTGCCCAACATCTGGTGGATGGCAACAACTTTTCTCCTGATCTCCCTGCTCGGCGTATCGGGCAACGGGTTCGTCTATTTCCAATTCTGATTCCTGCGTGAAAACCATTCTCCGTCTCAGTCTGCTCCTCCTCATCGTATTCGGTCTCGACCTGGCGATCGACCGGCTGCTTCTGCACGGAATACACCATTATTACGGACTCAACGAGCCATCCGAGATGTTGCTTCTTGGCCATTCTCAACTGATGCTGGCCGCAGACAAAGAGCGAATGGAAAACGAATTGGGCCTGAAAATATCGAAATACACCCAAGAAGGAGTAGACATGACCACCCGCAAAGTGATGGCCCAACACTATCTGAGTTTCCCCTCCTCAGACTCTCTCCGCTATGTCCTCTACGGTGTCGACCAATTCATGTTCAACCCCAAAGGGCTCAGCGCCAAAGCCTATAAACTGTTCTATCCCTTTCTGGATAATCGCATCATCGATCGTTACATCCGCACCGAGTGCTCCTCCCGATCGGACTACTGGGCCCACAAACTGATCCGCACCACGCGCTATTCGGACCTGCTTCTCAACGCCTCCATTCGCGGATGGCTGGGCAACTGGTCCAACCTCAAATACGGAACGGAAGATATCGAAGAGTTGCAACTCAACATCGCTGAAGGGAACATGCGACAAATCGCTTTCGATTCGCTGCTCATGGCCGACTTTCTCTCGACCATCGACCTGTTCACCGCCAAAGGGATCCGTGTGATTCTCATCCGAACCCCCGTAATCGATCTGCTGAACGACTACCAGCCGGATGCCTACAAACAGATCTCCGAATGGCTGGAACAACTTGCGGAACGTTCCCCGCTCATCGACCTCTGGGACATCAACTCGCAGATGGAACACGACCATACGCTCTTTTTCGACCCGATCCACCTCAACCCCGAAGGTCAACAGCGCAGCACGGAACTGCTCGTCGAACGATTCAAACACTCTTTCGCGCAATGATCTCCATCGTCATACCGCTCTACAACAAAGCGGAGAGCATCGTCTCCACGCTCCAGTCGGTCCGCGAACAATCCTATTCCGACTATGAAGTGATCGTAGTGGACGACGGCAGCAACGACGACGGCCTCGCCCGAATCGAACGCTACGGCGCGGAGTATCCCGCATTCGGAGAACGGATACGGATCGTACGACAATGCAACCGGGGCGTCTCCGCTGCACGCAACCGGGGCATTGCCGAGGCAAAATATGAACGAATCGCCTTCCTCGATGCCGACGACCGATGGATGCCCACCTACCTCGAAGAACAACAAACCCTCGCAGCACGCTACCCCCACTGCGGGCTGACGGCCGTACGCTATGAGATGGTCTGGCCGGATGGGTCCATCCGACCGATCCGACTCGAAGGTGTCGATCCGACAGCTTCGGATTTCCTCTTCGAAAACTACTTCTCGGTGGCCTGCCGTTCGAATCCGCCCGTATGGAGTTCGGCCGTCATAGCAACCCGTCAGGCGTTGGAGGCCGTCGGCGGATTTCCCGAAGGAGTCGCCTCCGGAGAGGATCTGTTGACCTGGGCCCGAATTGCATGCCGTTTTCGCATCGCCTACCTCAACAAACCGCTGGCCCGCTTCATGCTGGACGATAGGCAAGCCTCCGGACAGGCCAAACGAAAACCCGCCGACAACGACATCGTGGGACGAGAGTTGCGAAAATTGCTTCGCGAATTCCCCCACACCCCCGGACTGAGACATTACAACGGACTGTGGCACAAAATGCGCAGTTCGAACTACCTGCGATTGGGACTCCGCGGCCCCTGTTTCCGCGAAACGTGCAAGGCGATTCGGTTCTGGCCGACAAACCCGACGTCTTACATCTATCTCGCCATGCTGGCGCTGCCCACCACCCTGCAGCACAAAATAATCGCCATGAAACGAAGCTGACAGCCCGACCTGCCTCGCTTCTCAGCGGACAAACCAACAAGCTGAACAATCTTTGCATCCTGTGCGGTCCGAAATACCGGAACCGCAACAAAACCAAAAACATGGAAAACAAGAGGAAAAAGTTACTGTTCTTCGGTTCCGACTATCGAGTTGGACTCACGACTGCGCTCACCGAGCAGATTCTCGTACTGAACAAACAACCCGAAATCGAACTCTTCGTCGTGTCGAGCGAGCAGGAGATGGAGCCAGGACTGCACGAACGACTGCAAGCAGCAGGCGTGGAGAGGTGTATCGTTCCCGGACTCGACCAACACAGCGACTTCCGGCACAAAGCCCGGCAAATCGCAGACGAGATCGACCGCCGAGGAATCACCCACGTGAACGTCCACAACAATTGGCAACTCGCTCTGCTGGCTTGGATACGCACCGCACGGCTGACTCACTCCCGGTTCCGGCTGATCTACACCATCCACGGATTCCGGCACAACCACCCTGTCAAGGCGTTCTTCGCCGTGGCGATCATCGGCGGGGCACTGCTCCTTTTCGCCGACCGGGTCATCAGCATGTCGGGTTACGTCTCCCGGAAATTCCGCTTCCTGCGTTACAAAACCTCCGTGGTCTACTACATGATGACCGATCCGGAATTCGCCCGAAAAGAGAATCCGATCGACACCTCCCGCCTTTCGATGCTCTTCCCGGCCCAATTCCGCCACGGGAAGAACCAAAAGATGCTCGTCCGCGCCCTCGCACGCTACGTCGAACAGACGGGCGACCGCACCTGCCGACTCATCCTCCCCGGCAGTGGCCCCCTGTGGGAGGATGTACGTGCCGAAGCGGAACGCCTGGGTGTCTCCTCCCAGGTGGACATGCCCGGACAACTTCCCCACAAACAAATCATAGCCCTCTACGAGGCGAACAACATCGCACTGGTCGCATCCAACTCGGAAACCTACGGACGCTGCATTGCCGAACCGTTCGCTCTCGGACGTTGTCTCATCTCCCGGAAAGTGGGCATCGCCCCCGACATCATCCGCAACGGAAAGAACGGATTCCTCTACGACTCCGAACAACAACTCGCCGAACTGCTCGTACAATTAGGTAGCGACCGACAACGAATCCGTGAAGTTGCCGACGCCGCCTTCCGCGATCGGACCATCTTCTCGCCCGAAAAGGTGATGGAAAGCTATCTGAAAGCCATCGACTGATCCATGCCGAAAAACGATCGTAAACCGCGCCTCCTGCTCGTCGTCCCCCTGCCCCCGCCCGTGCACGGTGCAGCGACAGTCAGTCAGTCGCTGCGCGACAGCGAACCGCTTGCCGAACGTTTCGACTGCGACTTCGTCAACCTATCCACCTCCCGCTCCACAACGGAGATCGGACGAAACGACCTTCGGAAACTGTTCCGTTTTTGCCAGTCGTGGTTCCGTTTGCTGGGGTTGCTTCTGCGTCGACGTTACGCGCTCTGTTGCATAGCTGTCACCGTCGGCCGTCCCGGCCTATTCAAAGATTTGCCGTTCGTTCTGCTCTGTCGCCTATTCGGACGCCGCGTCGTCCTCCACCAGCACAACAAAGGCGTCGCCGAGACCCGCACACGCAAAATCTACGACATCGCATACCGAATGCTCTACCGCAAGGCGCGCGTCATCCTGCTTTCGTGGCAACTCTACCCCGACATCGAGCCTTACGTCGACCGAAAAAACGTCGCGATCTGCCCCAACGGCATCCCCGAACAACCACCCTATACGACACGCTCCCCGCACGAAAACGAAACACCCCATCTCTTTTCATTGGCCAACCTCGCCCTGAGCAAAGGAATCCTGCAACTGCTCGACGCCTGTGCGGAATTGGGAAAAAGAGGCCGCCATTTCGTCTGCGAACTGGCTGGCGGCGAGAGCGAAGAGATGAGCGAACAGAGGTTGAAAAACGAGATTGCACAACGCGAATTAACAGGGACGGTAGTCTACCTCGGTCGCGTCTACGGCGCTGAAAAAACAGCGCTCTTCCATCGAGCCGCATTGCTGGTCGCCCCTACCTACGACGACTGTTTTCCACTCGTACATCTGGAAGCGATGCAACAGGGGCTCCCGATCATCTCGACCTTCACCGGCGGCATCCCCGATATTGTCGAAAACGGCGTAACCGGCCTGCTCGTACCGCCGAAACAGACCGGACCTCTCACCGAAGCGATCGATATGCTGCTCAACGATCCCGCGCTGCGACAACGCATGGGCGAGGCCGGACGAGAAAAGTTCGAGAAAGAATTCACGCTCGAAGCGTTCGAAAAACGATTCATCGACTGCATGGAGCGTTTCATCTCCGAAGCATAAACAAGAAAACGAACGACATACACGGTCCAAAGAATCGGGCCCCTCGCCAAAACGGATTTTCTCTTTTTCCATAAAATCCGTATATTGCTTATAAAAAAGCGGAGGCGCATGATTCATCGGACTGACATACCGGCTTTTACAGCCAGAATTCCATTTCAAGGAGATTCGGAAAGCACAACGACTCCAGGCGGAATGACAGAAAATGAACTGTTTCCCAACGGCAAGATTTTAGCACGCTCCGGCGGATTGACCTCCAATTCGCATCGCGATCGCCCTACGACAGCTTGAGCCTCGCATCGGCAGCGTGATTTTCCACATAAAAAAGCCTGAACCGATATCGTGGAACGTTACTTTCACATACGCTACGAATTCTCGCGGGAAGCCGTACGGCGAAAAATCGACGAAACGCTGGCCGCAGAGAAAAAAGGATATATCTGCGTGGCGGACGGCGTGATCCTTTCGCTCGTACAGCACGACCTCGCATACCGAAAAGTGATCGACGAAGCTCTGTTCTCGATCTGCGACAGCAGCTGGGTCCCTCTCTACATCCGATGGATCTACGGCCGCCAACGCAAACAGTACTGCGGAAGCCAAATCTTCGAGGAGCTCATCAGCCTCGGACGCTACCGCATGATGTTCCTCGGGACCAGCCGCAAAGTTCTCGATCCGCTGAAAGAAAACCTCTCGCACATCGATCCTCGAGTGGCCGACATGCCGTTTGTCGAGCTCCCGTTCTGCTCCGCCGAAACATTCGACTACGTAAACATCGGCCGCATGATCGACGAGTATGCTCCGGATATCGTCTGGGTCGCTCTCGGGGCTCCCAAACAGGAAAAATTCATGAACTACCTCCTGCCCCATATCCGACGAGGCGTGATGATCGCCGTCGGTGCCGCCTTCAACTTCTACAGCGGAGGTACGATCCGACGGGCCCCGGAGTGGATCGTGAAATGCCACATGGAATTCCTCTGGCGCATCTTCAGCGAACCACGCAAACAGCTGAAACGTTGCAAAGGGATCCTCACGACCATGCCCCGCATGCTTTGGGACGAGTGGAGATGCAAGCGACAAGAGACAAAGAAAGAGAAAAAATAACCATATTCGGAAATGGAGAAAAAAACAGCTCTCATTACAGGTATCACGGGACAGGACGGCTCTTTCCTGGCCGAATTCCTTCTCGGTAAAAATTACGAGGTGCACGGAATCCTCCGCCGCTCCTCCTCGTTCAACACCGGCCGCATCGAACACCTCTATCTCGACGAATGGGTGCGGGACATGCGTAAACAACGACTCATCAACCTCCACTGGGGGGACATGACCGACTCCAGTTCGCTCATCCGCATCATCCAACAGGTGCAGCCCGACGAAATCTACAACCTGGCCGCCCAAAGCCACGTCAAGGTCTCGTTCGACGTGCCGGAGTACACCGCCGATGCCGATGCCGTAGGGACCCTGCGCCTGCTGGAGGCCGTACGCATTCTCGGTCTCGAAAAGAAATGCAGAATCTACCAGGCTTCCACCTCGGAACTCTTCGGAAAGGTCCAGGAGATCCCGCAACGCGAAACGACCCCCTTCTACCCCCGAAGCCCTTACGGCGTAGCGAAACAGTACGGATTCTGGATCACGAAAAACTACCGTGAATCGTATGGAATGTTCGCCGTAAACGGCATCCTGTTCAACCACGAAAGCGAACGAAGGGGTGAAAATTTCGTCACCCGTAAAATTACCCTCGCTGCCAGCCGCATCGCTCAAGGATTCCAGGACAAACTCTACCTCGGCAACCTCAACGCCCGCCGCGACTGGGGCTATGCAAAAGACTACGTGGAGTGTATGTGGCTCATGCTCCAGCACCCCGTGCCGGAAGATTTCGTCATCGCCACGGGCGAAGACCACTCCGTCCGCGAATTCACCGAACTCGCCTTCCGCGAAGTCGGCATCGAACTCGACTGGCAAGGAGAAGGTATCGATGAAAAAGGCATCGACCGAAGCTCCGGACGAATTCTGGTCGAGGTCGACCCGAAATATTTCCGCCCGGCAGAGGTCGACCAGCTCCTCGGAGACCCCTCGAAAGCCCGCCAAATGCTCGGCTGGAACCCTCGTGCCACCTCTTTCGAAGAACTGGTCCGCCGTATGGTACAGCACGACATGCGTTTTGTCAAAAAGCTCTATTTACGTTCGATAGATGATGGAAAAACAGAGTAAAATCTACGTGGCAGGACACCGCGGACTGGTCGGTTCCGCAATCTGGAACAACCTGCAGAAAAAAGGGTATGGGAACCTCGTCGGACGCACTCATGCTGAACTCGACCTCATGGATCCGGCTGCCGTACACGCCTTTTTCGAAAAAGAACGGCCCGAATATGTTTTCCTCGCCGCAGCACACGTAGGAGGTATTCTGGCCAACAGCCGCTACCGGGCCGACTTCATCTACAACAACCTGCAGATCCAACAAAACGTGATCGGAGAGAGCTTCCGCCAAGGGGTCAAGAAGTTGCTCTTTCTCGGCAGCACCTGCATCTATCCCCGCGAAGCGCCTCAACCCATGCGGGAAGATGCCCTGCTCACATCGCCGCTCGAATACACGAACGAGCCCTACGCCATCGCCAAAATCGCAGGGCTGAAGATGTGCGAAAGTTTCAACCTCCAGTACGGAACCAACTACATCGCCGTAATGCCCACCAATCTCTACGGACCGAACGACAACTTCCACCTGGAGAATTCGCACGTCCTACCCGCCATGATCCGCAAAGTCTTTCTCTCCCACTGCCTGCGGCAAGAGAATTGGGAAGCCATACGTCGCGACCTCTCTTTGCGGCCCGTAGAGGGAGTCGACGGCAACGCCCCGGAAGACGAAATCCGCCGGATACTGAACCGATATGGCATCGCTCCCGAAGCTGTCACCCTCTGGGGAACAGGAAAGCCGCTCCGGGAATTCCTCTGGAGCGAAGAGATGGCCGATGCCTGCGTATTCATCATGGAACGGATCGACTTCAACGACCTGAAGGGAGATTCCCCCGAGGTGCGCAATTGCCATATCAACATCGGTACCGGAGAGGAGATCTCCATCGGCGATCTGGCCCGTCTGATCGTCCGGACCGTGGGCTACCGGGGAGAACTCCGTTTCGACGCCTCGAAACCCGACGGTACCATGCGGAAATTGACCGACCCGTCGAAACTGAACGCCCTCGGGTGGCGTCACCGCATCGGGATCGAAGAAGGCGTACAACGACTCTACGATTGGTATCTTCAAAGCATCCGGTAGCATGGGTCGACTTCCCGATGATCTCTGCCTGCTCGTCGCGGCGGCTCTGCATGGCCGAAGTCCCGATCCGGAACCCTTCCGCACAACCACTGCGGAGGAGTGGAGCGAGCTCTTCCGTTTGGCTTCGGTCCAGGGCGTAACGGCGCTCGCGCTCGACGGCATCGAACAACTGCCCGTCGAATTGCTGCCTCCGAAACCGATGCTCCTGCGGTGGGTAGCCAATGCGGATGCCGTGGAAAAACGATACTCCCGTCAGGCTGAAGTTCTCGGGGCCCTCGCCTCCTACTACGCCCGAAACGGCATACGCACACTGGTTCTCAAAGGTCTCGGACTGAGCATCTACTATCCGAACCCCTCCCATCGCGAATGCGGCGACATCGACATCTGGCTCTACGGAGCCTTCGAACAGGGCAATCGGCTGCTCCGGGAGAAAGGAGTTGAAATCGAACGCGAAGTCCCCAAACATGCCGAATTTACGCTCGGCAAAGTGCATATTGAAAACCACCGTACCTTCCTCAACGTCCGGCGAAACCGACGCGAACGGGAGATCAACGACCGCCTCGAAAAAATCATCGGGCAACACCCCGATGAGTGCATCCCTTTCGGCAAAGGCGAAGTCCGGATTCCTCCGGCCGACTTCAATGCGCTCTACCTCGTCTTTCATGCCGCACTCCACTTTGCCAAAGAGGGAATCGCTCTCCGACACCTCTGCGACTGGGTCTGTTTTCTCGAAAAGAGTGCCGGACAAATCGATCGGCAACTGCTCGATGAAACGTTGCGCAGATACCGTCTCGATACCTTTGCCGACCTGATGACCGCACTCTGTTCGGAACTGCTCGACCTCCCTGTTGCCCCGCCGCCTTGCGACGCGACGCTGAAAGAGAAGATGAAAGAGGCGATCTTCAACGACGTGGTCGGACAAGCTCTCACGGGCAACCCGCTAAATCGACTCCTGAAAAAAACAACGGCGTCATTCAATAACCGGTGGCGTTACGAGGAGGTCCTTCACGAACCGTTGTACAAAGTATGGAGCGAAGTGATCCGAGCGCAATTCCGAGAGAAAAACACCCTGTTGAAATAACACACCGGTCCAAAATATATAAAACTCAATGTCCCAAGAAACGCTTGATTCTGCTTCCTTTCATCCTGTGGACATTGGCATCCTCCGCCCAAACACTGCCTCCCTTCTCAGACCAGCCCAGTATAACTTTTTCCCGCTCGACAATCCGCGTACAGTAAGAATCGGAACAGGATTATCTACCAAAGAGAAGCGATAGATCCCGACTGAACATCTCCTCACGGCAAGGAGAACGGCTCAAAAAAGCGGACGAATCCAGTAGAAAAGAGCGGCCCACATGACAAAACGGGCCCCTTTGCCAAAAAACATGAAAAGGGCGGTCTTCTTGAAATCGGTCCGATAGAATCCGAGCGCCACGGCCATCACATCGCCCACCAGCGGGACCCATGTGAAGAAGGCGAGCAGACTCCCGTAACGGTCGACCCGCTGTTTCTGCGACTCCAGTTTCTGACGATTGATCCCGAACCACCGCTCAAGCCACTCCCACTTACCGAGCCAACCGAGCCAATAGGAGGTCATCCCGCCAAGCCAATTGCCCAAGGTTGCCACAACGATCGAAATGACCGGATCGCCGCCGGCAGCCAACAAGCCCACAAGCAGTACATCCGAACTGAACGGAATGAGCGTAGCGGCAAGAAAAGCTCCGATAAAAAGGCCCAGATAACCGAACTCGAGTAAATTTTCCATAAAAAACAGAGTCGCCGGCCATACAAGAAACGCACGCGACGTCGCCAAAGATAATACAAGCGGCCGGCAGATGCAAATATACCGGACAGTTTGTCGACATCGGCAAGGCCCATTCTGCCCCGGAGCGCTAACACAGGCGGTGGATCTTCTCCCCCCCCAAGTGCTCGGAACCTACGGGTTCAGGACTTCTCCGGGTCGCGAAATCACTCTTTCAAAACCGTCTTCTCCCAAGGAACCGATCGGGAGCGCCCCTCGAAATCGGAGTCTCCAGGCAGCTTACCCAAGCTGACTCCCCGCGAAAGAAAAATATCCATACAAGCTCTGCAGACAGAAGACAAGAGACAAGAGGCAGGAGACAGGAGACAGAAAACAAGAGACAGAAAACAAAATCCACGCGAGATAAAACCCGTACAGACAAAACCTACACAGACAAAACCCCCGGAACTTTCACCGTTCCGGGGGTTCGTTTTTCTTTCTATCAAAAATTTTATTTGGCGTAACGCTCCTTATAACGTTCCAGCTGCTTTTTCAATGCATCGATACAGAGATCGACCGACTCTTCGAACGTCTTGCTGCGGTTCTCCGCCACCAGTTCGTCTCCGGGTAAAACGAGGGAAATCGTCACGACTTTGTTCCCCTTCTCGTTGTCCTTGTCGAGCTTCATGATCACCTCTGCCGAAACGGTACGCTCTGCAAAACGATCGAGCTTGGCCATCTTGTGCTCCACAAAATCGATCAGCTTCTGATCGGCATCGAACTTCACGGATTGAATCTTCACGTTCATAACTTAATCCTCCTTCTCTTTTATTTGTTTCGGAGTCGCCTCCGACATTTCCTTGCCTTTGGCTGCCCCGCTCCCCCGCTCCCGCGGATGAGCATGTGCATAAACCTGTTTCAAACGCGCTACGCTGTTGTGGGTGTAGACCTGCGTGGCCGCCAACGACGTATGACCCAACAACTCCTGAATCTCCCGCATGTCGGCCCCGTGATCGAGCAAATGCGTAGCAAACGTATGTCTGAGAACGTGGGGACTGCATTTCCCTTGAACTCCCAATCGGCTCAGCTCGGCATGAACGATCCGATAGACCTCGCCCCGGGAGATACGTTCCCCATTCTTGGTTAAAAATAGCGGATTTTCTCCGGATTTGCAAATTTTCGGGCCCTCTTTTTCCCGCGAAAATGCACGAATCATCCCACGCATGCTCTCCACGATCGGGACCATACGCTCCTTGTCTCCTTTGCCATGAACACGCAGAGAGGAGTAGTCCGCAGAGAAATCCTCCCAATCGATCGCCACCAGCTCCGCCAAACGGATGCCGGATGCATAGAAAAGCAACAATATCAACACATTGCGTCGAGTCTGCGAATCTCCGTCACGAAATTCGTCCGAGAGCCATTCCTGAATAAAATCCATCCGGTTTTCCGGAATATAAACCGGCAACCGACGCGGCGTACGGAGCTGCCCTATGCCCAAAAAAGGATCCCCTTTCAGGAGCCCCGATCGGCGGAAGAAACGAAAAAACGAACGGACGGACGAAACTTCCCGGTTGATCGAAGCAGGAGAAAGTCGTCCCGACTCCGAAAGAGAGACAATCCAGCTCCGGATATCCTCACGCGTCACCAGCTCCGGCCGAAAAGCATCCTCTTCCACCCCGAGATAGTCGAGAAACGCCTCCACATCGCGACGATAATTACGTACCGTCAATTCCGAATAGCGCCGCTCCGCCAACAGATAGGTGATGAAAGCCTCTATCATGCCCGCTCCTTCCCGGACATCTCGCCCATCAACCCCCGAAGCACAACCGAAGCACATCCGCATCCGAACACCGCCGGCATGTAGGAGATCGTACCCACGTTGGACTTTTTATTGGTCTCCTCACAAAGAATCATCGACCCCTCGCGAAGTGGCTCGGCCGAAAAAACAGCCCAGAAACCCCGATGAATGCCCAACTTGTGGAGCCGCTTCCGTAACATGTGGGCTAACGGACAGTGGTGGGTGTCACCGATGTCGCGAATCTCCAATCGGGTCGGGTCGGTCTTCGCCCCCGCTCCCATCGAACTCACCAACGGATAACCCCGGTCAAGACACCCTCTGATCAATGCCACTTTGGGAGAAAGCGTATCGATCGCATCCACCACGTAATCGAAACGGGCCGAATCCAACAAGCGATCGGTCCACTCATCGCGAATATACTCCCCGACAACCGTAAGTTCCAGACCCGGATCGATATCGCGCAACCGCTCAGCAAGTACCTCCGCCTTGGGTCGGCCTACGGTCGAATGGAGCGCCACCAGCTGCCGATTGATATTGCTCTCGGAAACGCAATCCGAATCGGCAATCGTAAGCCGTCCCACTCCAGCGCGACAGATCATCTCGGCAGCATAGGCTCCAACGCCTCCCAAGCCGACCACCAACACGTGAGCCTCCCGAAGACGCGCCATCTTCTCATCACCGACCAACAACCGGGTCCGTTCCATCCATGCCTCCGTCATCATATTCCGAATAGTCGCAAATAGTTTTCATAGATCGTCTCCCGAAGCTGCTCTTCCGGACAGAGCAACAACTCGGACACCTTCCGGTAGAGCCGGTCCACAGGCTCGGGAGCGTCGTCCGTTTCAAGAAAAAGCCGGTCCGCAGGCAAAGCCCGCAACGCTTCGACCGTACGGGGCGACTGCAAGCTGCGAAAACCGAAGGAAAAAAAGTAACCTGCACGGACACCCTGCCCGATCTGCTGCGCAGAACCGATGAATCCATGGAAAATCACGCCGGGCAACACATAGTCCGCAAGGATATGCATCGTACGATCGAACGCACGCACCGTGTGCAACACCACCGGAAGTCGGCGCCGTTCGGCGATCACCAACTGTTGCCGGAAAAGCGTCTCCTGCAGCGACCGATCGACAGGACAACAAGAATCCAAACCGATCTCGCCTATCGCCTGTACGGGATCCGTTGCGATCCGCTCCAACGCCGCTTCGACATCCCTATTCCCCGCATGCCAGGGATGTATGCCGAGCGAACAGGGAGCCTCCTCGCACAACGGTTCCGAGTCTGCCATCAACGAGAGCATCTCGATCGCCCCACCCTTCCGTTTGTGGGTGTGTATGTCGACACAGGAACTCGCCATGCGCTTGCTTTTCTCTTTCCCTCAGGCAAAGATAATGCAAGCCGCACGCAGAATCAAGAGGCCGCAAAAACTCGCCCACACAAAAAAAACAACACGGAATCGATCTTGCCTGCCTTCGTCCTGCCGCGACCGCCTGGCCGCAACAATTCCTCCACAAAAATATCGAATCGGCACATCATCGCATGTACCGAGGAACGCTCCTCTCCATAACGCATGAATATTTCCGCAGACTCCACAAATTTCCGCAGACTCCACAAAAAAGCCCCTTCGCATTGAAAGGGGCTTTTTCCATGAAGCAAACGAGCTTCGTCGAAACGATTATTCGTCCTTGTCCGAATCGGTATAAGCCTTGAGCAACTTCTCCTGTACATCAGCAGGAACCTGCTCATAGGAGGAGAATTTCATCGTATAGGTTGCCCGACCGTTGGTAAGCGACGAGAGCGTCGTCGAATAGCGATAGAGCTCGGCCAACGGAACGCGCGCCGTGAGACGATCGAATCCCTTATCGGAACTCATACCCTCGATCATGGCCCGACGATTCTGCAAATCGCTCATCACATCGCCCATACGATCGCTCGGGACAAGCACCTCGACCGTATAGATCGGTTCCATGATCTTCGGTCCGGCATTGCGGAAAGCCTCCTTGAAGGCGTTGCGGCCGGCCAACTTGAAGGAGATCTCGTTCGAATCTACCGGGTGCATCTTACCGTCGTAAACCACGACGCGGATATCCCGTGCATAAGAGCCGGTAAGCGGTCCCTCTGTCATCTTCTCCATGATTCCCTTCAAAATCGCAGGCAGGAAGCGCGCATCGATCGCACCACCGACAATCGAACTGTAGAATTGCAACTTTCCGCCCCACTCCAGATCGTACTCCTCTTTTCCTTTGATGTTGACCGGAATTTCACGTCCGTTCACCTTATACTTGGTCGGCTCGGGCATACCGTCGTAGTAAGGCTCAATCACCAGATGAACCTCTCCGAACTGCCCGGCGCCTCCGGACTGTTTCTTGTGCCGATAATCCGCCTGAGCGACCTTCGTGATGGTCTCGCGATAGGGGATACGGGGCGCCATGAACTCCACATCCATCTTGTTCTCGGTCGAGAGCCTGTATTTCAAAATATTGAGATGATGCTCGCCCTGTCCCTGAAGAATGGTCTGTTTGAGCTCCTTGGAATACTCTACCAGGATGGTCGGATCTTCGTATTTCGCCTTATTGAGCAGCTCGCCCAACTTCTCGTCCTCGCCCGTCTTGACCGCCTTCACGGCAACACGATAACGCGGCTCCGGGAAAACGATCGGATCGATCGCCACCGGGGCCGAAGGAGCCGACAACGTATCGTTCGTACGCGTACCTTTCAGTTTCACCGTACAGCCGATATCGCCCGCCAGCATCTCCGTCACCTTCACCCGGTTCTTGCCTGCCACAACAAAAATCTGGGAAATTTTCTCTCGGTTTCCCGTGCGTGAATTGAGCAGCTCCATGCCCTCGGTCAATTTACCGCGCAACAGACGGAAATAGCTGATCTCGCCCAAATGGGGCTCCATCTGGCTCTTGAAGACGAACAGCGCCACCGGACCTTCCGGATCGGCCGCGATCTCATTGCCATCCGTCGACACGAACTTCGGAGCGGTAGCCGGACCGGGAGCCACGTTGATGATAAACTCCATGAGTCGTTTGGTCCCTATATCCTTTTTGCCCGATGCGCAGAAGATCGGCATCAGGTCACGTTTGGCCAACCCCAACTTGAGTCCGTGACGCATCTCATCCTGCGTGAGCGTCCCCTTCTCGAAATAGAACTCCATGAGCTGTTCGTCGTTCTCCGCAGCTGCCTCCACCAGAATCTGATTCAACTCCCGGGCCGTCTCGATCTGATCGTCGGGAATCTCCAACTCCTCTCGCGTACCGTTATCGTCCTTGAAACGGTACATCTTCATCATCAGCACGTCGATGAAACTGTCGAACGTCGGTCCTACCTGTACGGGATACTGCACGATCACCGGCGTAACCCGCGAAGCCGTACGGATGCTCTCCATCGTCGACTCCCAGGAGGCCTTGTCGGAATCGAGCTGATTGACCACACCGATGATCGGCTTGCCCAATGTCCGGGCATACCGGGCCTGTATCTCGCTGCCTGCTTCAAATCCGTTCTGCGCATTGAACACCATCACGCCGACATCGGCCACCTTGAAGGCCGAAAAAAGACTCCCGCAGAAATCGTCCGATCCCGGGGTGTCAATGATGTTGAGCTTGCGACCCATAAACTCGGTAAAAAGGAGGGTCGAATAGATGGAGCGTTTGTATTCATGCTCCAGATCCGTATTGTCTGAAAGGGTATTTTCCCCTTCGATACTACCCCTGCGATCGATCACCTTACCCTCGAAAGCCATCGCTTCAGCAAGGGTAGTTTTCCCAGATCCAGGCGCACCGATCAGAACAATGTTTTTCAGTTCGTTGGTCGTGTATGTTTTCATAAACGGTCGTGGTATTAGGTTAACGTGGTTCTAAAGTTAAAAAAATATTTTGGGAAATCGCTGACAGAGCGACCTTTTTTTCTTCCGACACGAAGAAAAATAGCATAAAACACCATTTCTTCCAAATTCAAGCGTCACGTTTCCGAATAGAATCGCTAATTTTGGAATCGGTCTATTTCTTCTCTTCGTATGAAAACAAAAATCTTTTTTCTGCTCCTCTGTCTCGCATCTTTTTGGGGAAGCATCGAATCTTCGGCCCAGTCCTCCCACCTGCGCATCATGAGCTACAACGTACGAAACTGCCTCGGCATGGATTCCGTTCTCGATTACCAACGCGTAGCCGATGTTATCCGCACGGCCGATCCCGATCTTGTCGGCCTGCAGGAGCTCGACAGCATGACCCAACGCTATCCCGGCAAGGTCGCCCTCTCCGAACTGGCCGAACGAACCGGCATGTATGCCGTATACGCCCCCACGATGGACTACCGCGGCGGGAAATACGGCCACGGAATCCTCTCGAAAGAGAAACCCATCGGCAGGGAGATCGTGCCGCTCATCAGTTCGAAAGAACCGCGCGTCATGCTCATTGTCGAGTTCCCCGACTATTTCCTCTGCAACCTCCACCTCTCGATCCATGCAAAAGACCGGCCCGAATCGGCCCGGATCATCATAGACAGAGTCTCCCGGCTCGACAAGCCGGTATTCCTGACAGGCGATTTCAACGCCCGCCCCACTGAATCGACCATCGTCCTGTTGCAGAAATATTTCACCCCTTTGAGCGATCCCGCCATGAAAACGTCGCCCGCCAACAACCCCCGTGCGACGATCGACTACATCTTCTTTTATACGGCACGCAATCCCGAATACGAAACTTCCGGTGCCCGCGTGATCGAAGAACCGGTCGCATCGGATCACCGCCCGCTCGTAGTGGATGTAAAATTTTAGGACACCCAAAAATCCTTTGTAAAAAAACTGGGAAACGTCCACTACCGACCGCCGGTCATTCTTTTTTTCAACTGGATTCATTACCTTTGAGCAAAATTCAAACTCTAAACAATATCATCGCATGAAAACAAGAAACCTTTTCGGAATGCTCTGTGTGATGCTTCTTGCCCTTTCCATGAGCAGCTGCATGCAACCCAACCACCTGCGCATCATGAGCTACAACGTGCGCAACTGCCTCGGGATGGACTCCGTCCTCGATTACCAACGCGTTGCCGATGTCATCCTCGCTGCCAACCCCGATATCGTCGGAATCCAGGAGCTCGACAGCATGACCCTGCGCTATCCCGGCAAAGTCGCTCTCTCGGAACTGGCCGAGCGAACCGGCATGTATGCGGTATATGCTCCTACAATCGACTACCGCGGAGGAAAATACGGTCACGGAATCCTCTCGAAAGAGGAACCCATCGACTGGGAGATCGTCCCGCTCATCAGCTCCAGCGAACCACGCGTCATGCTACTCGTGGAATTTGCCAACTACTATTTCTGCAATCTCCACATGTCGCTCCAACCGAAAGACCGTCCGGAATCGGCCGAAATCATCGTCGACAAACTGGCCCAGCTCGACAAACCGGTATTCCTGACAGGAGACTTCAACGCCCAGCCCGACGATCCGGCCATCGCAGTCTTCCAGGAGAATGGGGTATTGCTGTTGAGCGATCCGACCCAAAATACCTTCCCGGCAAACCGGCCCCGCATCACGATCGACTACATCATGTATAAACCGGATGCCCAAAGTGCAAAATACAAAACGTCCGATTTCCGCGTAATTGAAGAGACCGTCGCATCGGATCACCGTCCGCTCGTCGTGGACGTGGACTTCTGATCCCGTTTTCTCCATCAAACATATAAAAAAGGCGCGTAAACAATACGCGCCTTTTTTCATACGATCCCGTGAAAATAACCACCACGGACGAACAACCCCGTCTCCCTGTTGCAGATCGATCGGCATGGTTTTAGCGAATAGTTTCCCTCGGAGACCTCTCTTTTCTGCAGCACACTTCACGAAAAAATCGATTGCCCCATGAAAAGCAAGATAACCCTGATAATGAACAAGCTGTTGGTCGATCTCGGCATCAAACCGCACGTAGCCGACTGGCTCGATCAGATCGTCATCATCGCCATCATCCTGATTCTGGCCCTGCTCACTGCACTCATCTGTCGGTTTCTGCTGGTCACCGTCCTGCGCCGCGCATTCAGCAAAGTCCATTTCAAATGGGGCGCCCTGGTTTTCGACCCGCATCTTCTCACCCGAATCGCCTACATGCTTCCGGTTATCATCGTCTTCATCCTGATCCCGTTCGCCTACCCCCCGGGCAGCAAAATGCCGGCTCTTATCCAGAAATGCTGCGTCATCTACATCATCATCGTCATTCTGCTCTTCTTCAACGCCTTCTTCAAACTGACCTTCCGAATCCTCAACCAAAAGGAACCCTTCCGCGATCGTCCCCTGAAAGGCGCGCTCCAAATCATCCAGGTAGCACTTGTCTGCATAGGGCTGATCCTGATGTTCAGCGTCTTGTTCGAACGATCGCCCCTCCACCTCCTCACCGGACTCGGAGCCTCGGCCGCCGTGCTGATGCTGGTCTTCAAAGACAGCATTCTCGGATTCGTCGGTGGCGTACAACTCTCCGCAAACCACATGCTCAAACCGGGCGACTGGATCACCGTCCCGGGTAGCGGCGTAGACGGAACCGTCATGGAGGTGACTCTCAACACGGTCAAAGTCAGAAATTTCGACAACACCATTCTGATGATCCCGCCCTACACCCTCGTCAGTCAATCCTTCCAAAACTGGCAAGGAATGGCCGAATCGGGCGGACGACGCGTCATGCGTTCGATCAATATCGACATGAACAGCATCCGGTTCTGCACCCCCGAAATGATCGACCGTTACAAACAGATCCCCCTCCTGAAAGAGTATCTCGAAAAAAAAGAGGCTGAACTGGCCCAGCCCGATTCGAATCTGGAAATCGACAACCCCGTAGTCATCAACCTGCACCGGCTGACCAACATCGGCATATTCAGAGCCTATCTCGATCTCTACATCCACCAACTGAAAGTGGTGAATACCGATCTCGACTGCATGATACGCCACCTGCAACCCACCCCGGAAGGCATACCGATGCAGCTCTATTTCTTCTCCTCCATCAAAGAGTGGGCAACCTACGAAGCCATTCAGGCCGACGTTTTCGACCATGTGATGGCCATTGTCCCCGAGTTCGACCTGCGGATCTTCCAACGGCCTTCCGGTTTCGATCTGCAACAAACGGTCGAACAATGCGACAACACTCCCAGCCAGCCGTCAACCCCTGCGGGAACTATGCCGGAGAACCGGTCTGCGTCCCAAAAGCAGAACGGCGGAGATGCAAACGCTTCGGCAATCCGGCCATAAACTCTCCCCTGCACAAAACCGTTGCCGAAGATACCTTCCAAAACAACCGGCACCTGCGGTGCAGCATCCAACAAAACCGACCCAAAGGCGATCCGGGGAGAATAGGCCTTACGAGCCATCCCAATCGATCGACCGAAACACATCTGCACGTCAGTCCTTTCCGCCTCTTGCCCGGAATCAACAGAACCGGAGCAGCCTTCCCTGAATCAGGGAAGGCTGCTCCGGTTCTCCTGCCAGGGAAACAATGCTATTTGAAATACTTTGCCTTGCTGAGCGGAATGGCGAGTCCGAAATAGACATTATACGATTTCTGCCCCACGGGGAAGGTGATCTTCGAGCTATTGAGTGTCGCCGAACCGTAACGGAAGGCCAGATAGTCCACCCCGAGGAAGAAGTTAATCCACTTCGGATGGGCATTCAGCGCAAATCCGATAACCCCCAACCGGTTGCGAATCAACGTATGACTGAGCGATGCGGTAAACCAGCCGGCCGGCCGGAAATTGACCGACGCCGTCAGCTCGGAATAGGTATAACCATCGGCGAATTTCGTATGGGACAAAAGTCCGAAACCGATCGCATGATCGAGTATGTTGTACTCCGCACCGATATTGAGCGTCGTTGCCAACCGTTTGGTGTATTTCTCCGGCGTCGAAAGATGAATGTCGGAAAAACTGCCGTTACTGTTGCTGTTGGCGTTTCCCGTATCGAGATCGATCCCGGTAAACTCGAACCAGACATCATCCGTTGTTCCGGCGAAACCCGATGCCGCACTCCAGCTGATGAAACCCAAATCGTTAAGGGCAAGCGATACTTTCAACCGCTCGTTGAGCAATTTCACCTCTGCCCCCAAATCGATCGCTCCACCGAAACTTTTGATGTTGCTGGCCGAAAAACCATCGAACGAAAGCAGATCCGAAAAAGACATCGTTCCATTGAAATGGCTGAAAGACATACCGGTCACATTGCCCCGGATACGTCCCTGGAGATCGGCCCGCACCTGATTGTCGTTGATCTGCAACTGCATCTTATCGAACTCGAGGTTCGCCTGCGCCAATCCCGCAAGACCCTTTACACGGAAACCGACCGTGATGTTTTTCCAGACCGGGAAGGAGAATCCGAGGGCCAGCTCCGCATAGGAATTGACTCCGATACTCATATCGGAAAGATCGTACGAACCACTCTGAAGCTCTTTCAACACCTGAAAAAATTCCTTCGGAATATTCACATCCGCAATGGCTCGCAGGTTCAGCCCTACCGACCAGAAATAACGCTTCGCATAGTTGCCGAAACCGATCAACTGTTCCGAAACATCCAGATTGACGTAATTGTTCCGCGAAAGTCCCCGCAGAAACTTATCCGACGGAACCGACTCATGGAGAAAAGTCACCAACCCCGCATCCGTAGGATAAAGAAAATTCTTGACCGAAAGAAAGTTGGAATTCAGGTTAATCCCAATCGCACCAAAAGCCGGGAAATTCACATACCCTCGCTGAGGCGCAAGCGCCGGATTGAGATCCAACCGCATGACCGACCCTTCCATGAAATAGGCCGTTTTCATCTGTGCCGAAGCCGAAGCGGTGACAAAACACAGAACAAGGAGCAAAAAAAGTTTGGTAAGCTGTTTCATCGGTTTTCCGTTTATCATCTGCCTCAATCGAACATATCTTTTAAATTACCGGAGATGCCCTTCTCGGCCGTCAATCGCATATTCACACGCAGGTACTGGTCCGGACGAATGGCATTCTGATCGCAGGCTCCTGTCGCCCGGATTTCGAATACGACACCCTCCACCTGCTCCAGATAGCGCAAATCCCCATCGAGAATATCGATTGCAATCCGCACCTCCGACGTCTTGCTGTCCGCAGCATCGACCGCGGGATCATAGCCTGCAATCTGATTCTCCGTCGTAGCCACCACATTTTCAACCTCGTTGCCCTCCCGATCGACAAATCGTGCGGAGAACTCCATATTGAACGGCAACGTCGTCTCCACATCGGCAAGCAACGCCAAAGTCTCTACGCGCAACGACATATCGGCCAGATCCGCAAATGTTCCGGAGAGATTTTTGACCGTATCACTGTAACGGATATCCATATCTTCCCCGAAAACACACGGCATGTGCATGTCGTACTTCAAATTGAAATCATACGTGCGACCGAATTCGATAAAATGCTCCAGCTCAGGATTCATGTCCACATGCAACTTGACATCGATCTTCGAGGGAATCGTTCGCATCAGGTTCGACAATTCCGGCACATAGCACTCTTTGTAATCGGCCGGAGCACGATTGGGCTGGTCCGTAATATAGAGATGGGTCTCTCCCGAAACGCCATCTTTCGCCGCCTTGAGCTCCAATCCGGCGATCTCCACCGGATCGAGCATCTCGCCCGCCATGTTGTAGGGTTGCAACAGCAAACTGCCCTTCAGACCGATACCCGTAGGATTCTCGAAGGATAACAGGATCGTGGGACTGCTCAGATTGACAAGCAGATCCTGGTCCGTATTGAACTCCTCGATCACATTCGACAAATCGATGCTCGGGATATCGATATATGGGTCCAAATCTTTGTCGATAAGTCCCTCCAACCCGGTAATGCGGATATCGGAAATGGAGAAGACCGGATAGATCTTCACATTCCCGTCAAGGCCATCGATCTGCGTCCCATCGGGAACACGCACCGTACCGGAAAGACGGAATACCTCGTCGAGCGTCAGGATACCGTCGATAATATCGCCACTACTGATGCCAGCAATACGAACCTCCTTGATCTCTACCGGATCGGGACTCTGTGCATATACTCTCTTCCGTTCGAAATAGAGCTCGTTGTCTTCATTCACATCCGGATCGTCGATGATCAGGAATCTCGGCAACTGCAACCGGAAATTGTCGATATAGATCGAATCGACCGGCGAATTCTCGATACGAACCTTGAGCGAAGCCCATACCTGCGCCCCGTCAAGAGCCTCAATCAGCAGCGTATCGATCCGTTTAACCTCCTCCGGGATTTCAATCTGTTGGAAAATATTGTCGCTCGTCTCAAACATCGAGGAGACCCCCTCTACGGTGAAAACACAACGGGAAGCATCCACACCCAACGAAAGCGGATCAACCTGCACCTCGCTTTGATGATGACCGATAGCACCCTTGATCTCCGAGAAACGATAAACCGCCGAAGGAAGCGTATGGGCGAAATTCACCATCAACTTCTCTCGCAAAGAGAGCACCCCCTCGTCGGAAACCACGCCGCTGCCTTCGGGAAAATCGATCTTGTCGAGACCGAGTTGCAATCCCTCTGTCAGTACAGACAGCGGAGCCGTCAACAAATTGCCGGGCCCAAGATATGGATTCGACTCGAAATGGAAATCGGCCGGAAGCTGCATCTCTACATCGAAGGCGCTCAGATCGAACGGAAGTCCGAGATCGGAGATCCGAATCGTCAAATGGTTGGCCTCGGGAAGAAAAGCGATGGTCTGTACTTCCGAAATATCGGTAGGAATACCGTCGAAATCATAATTCAAATCGTAGTTAATCTCATCGATCTCCACGTCGATGGGATTGGTCTCGATAACCGCATCCTGAAAAGTCGGAGCAACCGTCATATCGACATAAGGCATCTCATCCGATGAGAGCGTCCCGCTCTTCGTAGTCATCAAATAGGATAACTCGTAGCTGATCGACGACGAAATACCCACTTTCCCATCCTGCGGCTCCGGATAACAGGTCATGTCCACCGACTTCAAATAGCATTTCACGCGAATCGATCCCGTGGCTCCTGCCTCATAATTGCTCACTGTAAACACATTACGCGTAGGGCTACCTTCGCCCTGACTTAACGAGGCTGCGCCATTCAGATCGTCGATCAGCCCCAGTTCAAAACCGATCGGGAAGATTATACATGCCGACACCAGACGTCCTCCCGCATTCACCGAGGCCAATTTTCCCAGATCGAACAACAGGTCAATCGGTGCGCCCTCCGCATCGGGACCAAATTCTATGACGGATGCAGAACGAACCTCTTCGGGATACTGTATCGTCACGTTAAGCGGAACCGAGTTATCCATCTGAAGCGGAAGCTCGATTCCCGATGGTACACTATACTGCGGGAAATCGGAAGGAATCGGCACCGTTTGATATTCGTCTATCTCGGGCAGTGAAATCCGATCGGAAAAATCATAATCCGGAATATCGAAACCAAACGAGGTGGAAATCCCCTGTGCCTCAATCGTCTCAGGCAAATCCACTTCACCTCCGGACAAGGAAACCTCGACCGGGTCCAAAGAAGGCGAAAGATTTTTAATATCCTCGATCGTAATCGCATCGATCGTGTAATCGAGCGTATCGCCGTAACGGAAAGCATAAACCCCGTTTCCATCTACAACCAACTCATCGAGCGATGATCCGAGCAGCGAATCCATCGTCACCCGCTCCGTAGAAGAGAGCGGAACGACCAATCCGTTCCCGCCCAAGGTGACATCCAGGTTGGTCTCATCCAGGTTGTAGTCACTATCCACACAAGATACGGCTACTAAACCAGCAAACGCCAAGACAGCAAGCCGTTTAAAATGCATTGACATTTCCACTGTAAATCAGATTTATAGTATTGCCAAAATTATTTCAAACTATTCGACGCGGCACAAAATTAAAAACTATTTTCGCTTAAAACAGGTCAATCCGACAAAATTTCACGCCACTGTAACAAATAACCTCAGCATTGAAGCAGACTGAAAAGAATAAAAACACGAAGTGTCGTCTTTAAAAATCTAAACGCACGATACATCTGAGTACGGACCGTATTAAGCGATATTCCAAGTATTCGGGCTGTTTCCGCATAACTGTTTTGCTCCAACTCCACCAACAGAAAAACACGACGACATTGAGGTGGTAGCTGCTCGATAGCTTCATAAAGACGCTTGATGCGAAAGGCTCGGAGCAAAGAGTTGTGATGATCGATCTCCGCGTCCGTTTCTTCCGAAAAATGTGAAGGCATATCATAAACTTCATCTTCGGAGAAGATCTCGCGACGCCCTCGCAAATAGTCGATGCAACGATGTCGAACTGCGGAATAAAAATAGTTTGTAAGCGATCCACTGACCGACACATCATCGCCCATCATTCGGAGAAAAACCGATTGTACGATATCTTCCGCGACCTCTTTCACCCCCACCATGCGGTGAGCATAGAAAACCCCACTTCGAAAATGTTCTTGGAATAGTGTCTCAATCTGGGATGATGGAATCATTTATCGAAATCGATTCGGACCTTATTTGCCATATCTGTAAGCAAAGATAGGCAATAAATTTGGCATATCCGTCAAATAATTCAGCCACACACCTCGACAATAATTCTTTCCAAAACCCAAAAGAAATAAGCTAACTCGCTCTTTACGTTACAGATTGCACAAAAACAACATACTCAAACACAAGGAAAGCATTCTCATAAAATACCTAAAAATAATCCTCACAAACAGCGCATAGGACCTACTCCTATCTCCGAATATTATCTTATATTTATCTTAATATTATCTTAATTTCCGCTGCATGCATGGCTTCAACTACCCGAGAATATCTACTTTTTTCCTAAGTTGTAATGATTTTTCAATATTCACACGTCTATTCTATGGGTTTTTATGTAAATTGATTGAATATAAGGGATCCAACCATGATGAGCAAAGCAAAAATGAAAAGTGAAATCCACAATGACAGGCAAACCCGCCGGACGTCCCCTTATAAAACGATCCTTACGACCGACGAAAAAAAAGACCTGAAACTTTTCTACAGCTACGATCCCTCACGATGCAAAGAGGAGATTCGAAGAGCAATCCGTCGGCGCAGATTCCGCCTTGTGCAGCGAACAGTACGCTATGCCGCCATTCTTTTAGCCGCATTTCTAACCGTCGGAATCACACTCCATCTCCATCAACTCCAAAAAAAGGAGGCTGAAATAGACCTCTCGAAAATCGAATCGGGATCTCCGAAAGCCGTATTGGAACTCCCCTCAGGAAAAACACTCGCCCTGGAAGATGAACAAGATGGAGTGATAGCCAATCTCGACGAAGTTACCATCCGTAAAAACAGCGATTTTATAGCTTACGATCTCCAGGATATAAAGCTCGAACAGAGCACCGCCCAACAGACCGCCGTCATCAATAAAATATTCATCCCCCGCGGAGGCGAATACAAAGTTTGTTTAGCCGATGGAACCGAAGTTTGGCTCAACGCAGGTTCCGAGCTTACTTATCCGGCCAAATTCAATCACCATTCCCGCACGGTACACCTCGATGGTGAAGGTTATTTCGTTGTGGCCAAAAGCGATGTTCCATTCGTTGTCGCCACCCGCGATATGGATATCACCGTATTGGGGACCCGTTTCAATGTCAGTTCTTATGCCGACGATGGTCAAACCAGCGTCACACTGGAAGAGGGCTCCGTAAAAGCCACTGCAAGCAACGGAGAACAATTCTTATTAACCCCTGGCGACCGACTCTCCATCAACTCACAAACAGGAAATTCAGAGGCGACAACCGTCGATCCACGCAACTATACCGCCTGGAAAGACGGAACCTTCGTATTTTGCGATGAACCTATTCAATCCATCGCGCGTAAACTCTCCCGTTGGTACAATGTAGACTTTATCCCGGACGACAATCTGAATATCCATTTTACCGGCACGATTCACCGTTATGAATCGATTCTCTCCATGATCGAAGTCCTTGAATTAACAGGAGAGATCAAATGCCTGGTAGGAAAGGATGCCATCCGACTGATCCCCGGGGAATTACCTTAACCGTACGTTTCACCAACTGAAGGAGCCTTTTATGCAACAACTCGACCCGCCTCGACCATCCCAAAAAAACACTTCTTTTCTACCCATCGCCACTGCGCTCTGTTGGGGACTGTGCTTCCTTTTGCTCGCCGGACATGCCTCCGCATCGACCCCCGACGACCAAAAACGCATCAGCATCCATCTGGAGAACGCTACGCTCGATGCTGTCATCCGACAAATCCAACAAAAAACGGATACGTACGTTTTATACAACTCCCGTTTAGCCGAAGAAGTATCCGGTCTGAACATCCATGTAGAAAATACACCCGTTGCCGTCATTCTCGACCAATGTCTGAAAGGATCTGATCTCGAATGGGTCATGAACGACAATACAATCGTGATCAAGCCCATGGCAGGCTCCCCCATCGGCGGTCCGAACGGGAAATTGGACCGGCCTCAACAACCGGCCGGACAAGACCCCCAACCGAAAAGCAATGCCCAACCTCAGGTAAAACCCATGGGTGACATGATCACCGGAATCGTGACCCATCGGCTGACCAAAGAACCCATACAAGGAGTGGTCGTAATTTTCGAGGGAACGACACAAGGTGCCATCACCAACAGCGATGGATATTACTCCATCAAACGGCCCGAGGGCGGAGGCACGCTGGAATTCTCCTTCCTTGGCATGGAAACCCGCAAAATCCCTGTCACGAGCCAACGTACGCTCGACGTCACGATGGTGGAAAAGATGGAAAGTATCGACCAGATCGTCGTAACGGGTATCGCCAATTTCAACAAAGAGAGCTTTACCGGCAATACCACGCGCGTGGAACAAGAAGAACTCCTTCAGGTGAATCCCAACAATGTCATCAGCGCCATTCAGGTCTTCGACCCTTCGTTCCGCATCCAGGAGAACCTGGCAGCCGGAGCCAACCCCAATGTTATGCCCGATTTCACCCTCCGCGGACAAACCGGCATCGGGATCACCCAGCTCGACCAATCCGGAGCAACCAGCACCGCCTTATCCCGGCAAAACCTGACCGGTAACCCCAACCAACCGATCTTCATCCTCGACGGATTCGAAGTCGATGTGGAAAAGATATACGACCTCGACATGAGTCGAATCCACAGCGTCACCATTCTCAAAGATGCCGCGGCTACGGCCATGTACGGATCGCGTGCCGCCAACGGAGTGATCGTCATCGAATCGCGCGCCCCGGAAGCCGGCAAACTCCGCATCCAATACTCCGGCGCGCTCTCTGTGGAGGCTCCCGACCTGACATCCTACAACCTGATGAACGCGGCCGAAAAGTTGGAAACCGAACGATTAGCCGGCCTGTTCGATAATTCGACCGGGGTAGACCCCTATACAAACTCTTATTACGAACGGTTGAACAATGTCCTCAACGGAGTGGATACCTATTGGCTTTCCCAAGGCTTACGAACAAGTGTCAGTCACAAACATTCTCTCTATATCGATGCCGGCGAAAACGATCTCCGATGGGGACTGAACTTCAATTACGACGACCACAACGGTATCATGAAGCACTCTTCACGGGAAAGTTACGGCGGAGAATTCTACATCGATTACCGAATCGGTCGTCTCCAGGTCCGAAACAAAGTATCATACAGCCAAACGCTCAGCAAAGACGTCCCGTTCAACTCCTTCAGCGATTACTCTCACCTGCTCCCCTACCTCCGACTTTACGACGAAAACGGGAACTATGTAAAAAGACTCGAGACATTCAGTAACACCAGCGTCAATCCACTCTACGAAGTCAATACGCTCCAAAGCAAAGACGAAAGTTCCTATTACGACATTACGGACAACCTCCTGCTCAACTGGGAGATCATCAAACACCTCAAATTGAAAGGAACTTTCACGGCCCGAATCAAAAACTCCCACGGAACCCTTTTCAAAGACCCGGCATCGGCCGACTACAAAAGCTACGGTTCCGATGCTGCCTTAAACGGGGATCTCACATTGGCTGAAGCGTCCAACATCACCCTGGAAGGAATGGTCCAACTGCTTTACAACCAATCTTTCGACAAGCACAACCTGAACCTCAACCTCTCGTGGAATGCACGTCAGGTTTCGGCACAGACCAGCACGGCTCAATATCAGGGATTTCCGAACGGCTCGCTATCCTCGCCCAACTACGCCGCACAGATGAGAGACAAACCGGTCTACTCCGACTCGAAAAGTCGTCTGGTCGGTGTCATCCTCTCCGGAAACTACACCTGGAACAACATCTATCTGGTCGACATACAAGGCCGTGTGGACGGATCCTCGGAATTCGGAGCCAACCGTCGTTGGTCCGGGTTCTGGTCCACAGGTGCCGGAATCAATTTCCATAACTACTCCTTCCTGCGCGAAAACAAAACCATCTCCTACCTGAAATTGCGAGGCAGTTACGGTTTGACCGGCAAAACCAACTTCCCGCTCAGCGCCGCTCGCAACATGTACGAACTCCAAACCGAAAGCTGGTATGCAACCGGATACGGACTCTACCTCGCCCAAATGGGAAATGCCAATCTCAAATGGGAACGGAAGTACGCCCTCGACTGCGGTATCGAACTCGGGTTATGGAAAGACTTCGTGCGCCTGAAAGCCACCTATTACAACGAAAAAACCGTCGACCTGATCACCGACTATACGATCCAAAGCTCCACGGGATTCACCTCCTACAAGGAAAACATGGGATCGGTCAAAAACGAAGGCGTCGAACTGGAGTTGCGGCTCAACCTGGTGAGAAACCAGAACTGGAATTTCTCCGTCTACGGCAACTTCTCCCATAACGAAAACCGCATCGTCGAAATATCCGATGCCATGCGCGACTACAACAAGAAAGTGGAAGACCTCTTCGACAAATTCCATCCGGAGGATCCCGATCAAACCCGTCCGACGGAAGGTGTCGACTACAGTACCTCCTATGTAAAATATTACGAAGGAGCCTCCATGACCTCCATCTACGGAATGCACTCTCTCGGAATCAGCCCCACCAACGGCAAGGAGATCTACATCCGTCGCAACGGCGACGTGACCGATCTCTGGTCTGCAGACGAATGGAGCGTAATCGGCGACACAGCCCCCAAAGGACAAGGCTCCTTCGGATTCAACCTCTCTTACAAACAACTGTCGCTATTCGCCTCGTTCCTCTATCAATTCGGAGGCGACAAATACAATTATACCCTCGTTAACAACGTCGAAAACGCAAACATCCAGTACGACAACGTCGACAAACGCGTGTTGCAGGATCGATGGCAGAAACCGGGAGACATCTCCTCCCTCAAAGATATCAAAGAGCGTTCGAACACGACAGGCGCTACCTCCCGGTTCGTCCAGAAGGACAACACGCTCGAGTTCAACTCCCTGAGCATCAGTTACGACATCAATCCCAAACATCTGCGAAAAGCCGGTATCGGAATGTGTCGCTTTACGGCTACGATGAACAACATCTTCTACATCTCGTCGATCCGTCGAGAACGGGGACTCGACTATCCTTTCTCCCGTATGTTCAACCTCACGGTCAACCTCTCCTTCTAACCGAACAAAGCGCAAAGACATGAAAAAGAAGATAAAACTCATATTCGCCCTGATTCTTTGCCTGGCCATCGTCTCCTGTAACAAGTGGCTCGACATACGACCGGAAAATTCGACCCCCGACGCAGAACTTTTCTCTACAGGCGAAGGGTTCCGAAATGCACTGAACGGTATCTACATCAATCTGGCCGACTACAGCCTCTACGGGCAAGAACTCACATGGGGCTTCCTCAGCGCCATTTCGCAACAATACAACCAAACCACCGAAGGGAACGTCTCCAAACACTATCCCGACGCGGCTCGCTTCCTCTACAAAACCGATGAAACCGAACCGATCATCAAAAATATTTGGGAAAAAAGCTATACGGCGATCGCAAACATCAACAAACTGCTCGATTTTGCCAATCAGGCAGATCCCGGCATATTTGATTACGGCGCCGACGAACTCGATCTGATCCGGGGCGAAGCCCTGGCTCTTCGTGCCATGATCCACTTCGACCTGCTCCGACTGTTCGCTCCGGCGCCCAATGCTCCGAACAACGGCGATCGCTATATCCCTTACCGCAAGGACTATTCGCCCCATGTCGCCGAAAAATTAACGCTCGATGAGTTCCTGACACAGACCTGTGCCGACATCGATTCCGCCCGCAAGCTGCTTTATCATTTCGATATCGAAGTGCACCCCTTCGCCCTCAACGCTTCCAATACCTCCAACCAAGAAGAAGTTCCTTTCTGGAATGCCTATTACCGTTACCAAAGCGATCGCAGTGTCCAACAAGACAATTGGGGTCGATTCTTCTGGTGGAGAGGCTCGCGCCTGAACTATCTTGCTCTGCTCGGAATCGGAGCCCGCATAAACCTCTATGCCGGGAACGATCCCAAAGCCAAAGAGTTCGCCCTGGAACTTTTCGACACCTACTACAAGAATCTGCGCTGGATCGGATTCTCTCAAGAGAGCAAAGTGGCCGTGACCAAGAACAAACGGTACTCCAAACTGCTCGACGACGTGCTTTTCTCGGTCTACAAAAGTAATCTGACCGAACAGTACTCCGACGTATCGGCGGTCCTCTCCGGAGAGAACGTAACCACCATCCCATTTGCCAATATCCCGTCGCTTTTCGCCTCCGACAATACCAACATCTACACGGACTGGCGGCTCGAATACATCCTCGCCACCACAAACGAAGCCACGCCTTCGTACTACTCGCTGAAATACGAGGCCTCCATCGATGACGACATTGCAGGCTATCAAGACTCCTACGTCCCCATCATCCGCTTCAGCGAAGTTTGCCATATCCTGGCGGAGATTGCCTGTCGCGAAGGAGACTTAACAAAAGGCATCGAATATCTGGAAGAGGTGCGCAGCGCACGCGGAGCAACCAGACCCCTCAATCTGACCGTCACCTCCTCCGATGAACTGATGAATGAGATCATACTCGACGCCCGCAAAGAATTCCTCGGCGAAGGGCAAACATTTTTCCTCTTCAAAAGACTGAACATTCAACAAATAGAGAGCCAGGACGAAACGGGATCCGTAAACATGTCCGGCAATTATGTACTCCCCATCCCCGATAGCGAATCCGCAATTTAGCCTATGAAATTTATGAAAAACATACATATCCCCGTCCTTCTTTGTCTCGCACTCCTTTCCGGTTGCAAAGAGGAGAAAATACCCACTTACAGCGGAGGCAATTACCTGCACTTTACCTACATGCAGAACAGAGACCCTCAAACGGTCGATTTCAATTTCGCCCTCCAGGCTCCCCTTACCCGGCAGGCATCCGTCCCGGTAGGGTTGACTCTCTGGGGAAATCTTCTCAAAGAGGACATGCAATACAGAATCTCCTTCCCGAACGATACAAGCCGTACGAATGCCACGCCCGGAGATGACTTTAAAGTAATCGCAGGCAGCGTATTCTCCCACAAGAACGTAGTAGACACACTGTATATCACCGTATACCGTGATGAAGAGCTATTGAAAACCGACTTCTTCCTGACGGTCAAACTCGAAAGCGCCACAAATTGCACCATAGGTCCCCGGGAATACGCCTATGCCCGCATCAATGTGACAGACGAAGTAGAGATGCCCTCCTGGTGGAAACAGAGTACCGCAGCCAAACTCGGAGATTACTCCGACATCAAATACCGCCTGTTCATCATTTTCATGGAGGGAAAAATCCTCCCCAACCTCGACGAATTCACAGGCATCGAATTCCAGCAAAAAATAGCCGACTTCAAAGCATGGTGGATCGAACAATGGAATGCAGGCCTGTACCATTACTACGCCGAAGACGGGACAACCCCCCTCTATGAAACGATTCTGGATTAAATCGGGGAGAGCACAACTATGAAAACAAACTATTTTCCACCCAAAAGCTCAGCGTTCCAGTTATCGCTGTTACTGCTCCTTGCCCTGCTGCCCGGATGCAAAAAAGATTTGGGAAACTACGACTACCGGACAACAAACAAAGTGAGCTTCAATGATCCCCCGCAAAGCGGATACTCCTTCATTACCGGTCAGGAGGGCGTACTCGCTGCCCCCATCCAATTGACAGAATCGTTACAAGATACGGCTGCGACCTTCGACATCGGCTGGTATCTCGGCTCAGAACGCATCTTCACCGGGCCCGTACTTCATTACACTTTCGAACAGCCGGGACAATTCAAACTCTATCTCAAAGTAATCAATAAAGAGACCCAGGAGACCTATTTGAGCTCCGCATACGACCTGCAAGTAATCAGCAACTTCGAATGGGGCTGGCTGATCCTCTCTGATCGCGGAGACACCTCCAGCCTCTCGATCATAGACCCCGATCTGCGCTGCTCGCATCGCATTTATGAACCATCCAACGACAACCAAATCTTAGGTTCGGGCCCTCTGGGAATCTTTTATTACTACGTCTACGAATCCATCGAAGGATTCTACGTCGGCGGCGATGCCAAAATCCTGATCAACCAACGCAGCGGAAACCTGACCCTCGACGCTTCAAGACTCCTTCCCGACATGTGGCTCCGCGATGAATTTACCGGAGGGAAAGAACCCGAAAACCTGAAAATTGATAAATTCTTTTTCAAAGAGCTCTATTACGGCATCCTCGATTCACTCGGAGAGATCTATCTGCGTCGAGTAGACCGTGAAAACTCCAAAATACCCTATTACGGCAAATACACCGCTTTACCTGAAGATTTCGACGGACAAGGCACGCACATAGCCTGTCTGCAGAATTTCGACTTCTTCAACAAAAACCTTCGATCGTGTATCGATTTTACCATCTTGTACGACGATAAAAACGCCCGCTTCATCGGCCTGTTCGAACCGACCTCAACACTCACATCTCCGGCAATCACCTACTTCCACAATTATGATCAGGAACTCGTCGTCCCGGGCGATGTATTGAAAGTTAACGAAATGGGTCAAGGAACCCGCGTACTCGGAATTACCACCTGGGAAGGCATGGATCTGGATTACAGTTGGGGTGACATCCCGGGTGTAACCCCCTACTCGACAATCTACTCCCTGATCGACAAAGGTGGAACCGGAGAGTACTACATACACGACTGGACCCTCAAAAATTACAAAGAAAGCAACCACCTGATCACCGATACCCACCAACTCCTCTTCTCCGGGAGCAGCATCTTAACGGAGAAAAGTATCATCCGATTATCACCCAATTTCGAAGATAATCCCTACTCCTACTTCACCGACGGAAACGGCTCGCTCTATATCCACGATATTCGCAACAACGCCTATACCCTCGCATACGAAACCGATCAACCCATTAAAGATATTTACGCCTCTCCGGTTGTAAGTACTTTCAAAAACTACGGCGGCAACCCCGATTATCCCAATTGGCGACTCGCACTCGTATTGGAAGATAATACGGTGGAGGTGATCGATGTTTCAAAGGCCAACTCCCAACAACTGTTCCTCGGCCTGAAACCCGATCTCCATCTGGCAACCTTCGACGGTTTCGGAGAGATCAAAGGAATGATCTGGGCTACCCGAGGATTCAGCGGTGAATATTAATCGATCTTGAAAAGAAAAAAGAAAGATAAAATGAAAATGTTTCCAGTCAGAAATTTGTTTTACACTTCCAAAAGACTTATTTTTGCAATATAACGCCAAATCAACCAACCAATTATACTTATTTAACCAAAATCCAAAATTATGAAAAAACTCTACTTAATTTTGGCTATTGGAGCCCTGATCGGGTTCAATGGCTGCAACAAGGATGATGATGGTAGCAATACTCCCCCACCGACTCCTCCCGTCGTAACAAACGACTCCATCAATCTGGTTGCCGTTTATGACGCCACCGGAACGGGCTATATCAAGTCAAACTGGGAACTCAGCGATTCGCTCGGCGTAGTGATCGTCTCCGGCACAACCAACCATTTCCGCAATATCTCTTGTGAACCGACCGAAGCAACCGACAGCTGCCTGTTGAAAAGCAAATCGGAAGCCCTGACCATGGGAACCGGAGAAAACAAAATATACATTTATTATCCCTACAACGAAGAGGTGACCTCGGCAACCGCTGTTCCCGTTCCGCAATCGGACGTTCAAGTACAGGACGAAGAATCTCGTACGGGAAATCTGGCATACTCCTACCTCTATGGCGGTCCGCTGACCATCGAAGAAGATGATTTCGTCTCCACGGAGAATTATCAGATAACCGTACCCTCCGTATTCGCCAATAACAGCTGGCCCATCAGCTTCCCGAAAGCATGCACCCTGATGAAAGTCACGATCTCTTCGAATGTGAATCTGGCTGTTCCGGCCGATGCAACGCTCGATCTGACCAACGGTAACCTCTCGGCCGCATCGCAATCGATCGAACTGACATTCGGCGAAAACGGCACGGAATGCGAACTCGGATTCTTCGGTACAGCCGACAAAACCATCCATTTCGTGATGATGAAAAGCGCCGTAGACGCATCGTTCACTGTCACAGCTGATGTCATCGAAGAGGGCACTTCGAAACAATACACCATGTCGAATGTCGAGTTGACAAACAACTTCAACATGGGAACCTATAAACCGAGTTCGGATTTGATATTCGAATAAATTTAGCAGGAAAACGGAGATATTGTAATGATTTCCGCACCGCCGCCCGTCTGTATATCAGACGGGCGGTTTTGTTTCGTCACATGTTGCGAATATCCGAAAGTGAACAAAATACATTAACCTCAATAACAAAAAAATGAGAACTAAATTTTTATGCTTGGCCGTACTGCTCGGCTCCCTGCTCCCATTCGCGCCAGCTTCCGCTCAGGACCCCATGTTGGACCTGTTGCGTGACGAGCTGAAATACGACATGGAACAACTCTCGAAAACGGAAAACCCACCCTATTACATGAACTTCCGGGTGATTGAAACGTCGCAGAATGTAGTTAGAGCTACATTTGGGACCCTTCAGGAATCAACCTTTAAGGAGGCTCGATCATTCATTCCGCAAATCCGGTTGGGCAGCTACGACTTCGACAACTTCCACGGCATGGTCAACGGTGTACCGACTTCCTGGTTCTCGGGCCCTTCAACCGTCTATATCCCAATGGGAAATAACGAAAAAGCGCTCCGTCAGGCCATGTGGAGCGAAGTAAACAACCGTTACAAATTCGCCATCGAACAATACGAACGACTCAAAGCCGCCGAAAAAGTCTACACGAAAACGGATGACAAGGCTCCCGATTTTTCCGACGCCAAAGTGGAAAAATATTTCGACCAGCCTTTCACCCAGGAAGAACTCGCTTTCGATCGGCAGAAATTCGAAGAAAAACTCAAAAAATATTCGGCTCTCTTCCTGAAAAATCCCCATATCATTACGGGAGAAGCCTCGATGAGTTATGTCTGCACACGTAAATATTTCGTCTCTTCCGAAGGTGCGGAGATCGCCGAAAACAACCGTTCGGCTCGTATCTTCATCACCGGCATGATGAAAACGGATGATGGTATGGAACTTCCCCTCAACCTCTCCTATTTCGCTTTCGATCCCGACGACATGCCTTCCGATGAGAAAATTATAGCTGATGTAGAACATCTGATCGCTACCCTCGACAAAATGCGGACAGCACCCATCGTCGAACCATACACCGGTCCGGCCATGCTTGCCGGTGAAGCCAGTGGTGTCTTCTTCCACGAAATCTTCGGACACCGCACCGAGGCTCAACGCATGAAAAACGACTCCGACGGCCAGACATTCAAAAAAATGATCGGACAGCAGGTGCTTCCCAAACACTTCTCGGCTTATGACGATCCCACTCTGAAGAACTTCGAAGGACAGGATATGAATGGATATTACGTATTCGACGATCAGGGTGTCCGTGGACAGAGAGTAGAAATCGTCGACAACGGTACGCTTAAAGGATTCCTCACCACACGCGTCCCGACAGACGAATTCAACCAATCGAACGGACACGCCCGCGCTTCGGCAGCGTATGATCCGGCTTCGCGTCAGTCGAATCTGCTCATCACCACGGACAAACCCAAAACCATGGAACAATTGCGCAAAATCCTGATCAAGGAAGCCAAAGCGCAGAAAAAAGAATATGCCTACTACTTCGTCAACGTGAACGGAGGTTACACCCAAACAGGACGTACATCGCCCAATGCATTCAATGTCACTCCGCTGGAAGTCTACCGCATCTACGTGGACGGTCGTCCCGATGAACTGGTCCGCGGCGTGGACCTTATCGGTACGCCCCTCTCAATGTTCTCAAGCATCATCGAAGGCAGTGACAAAACAAGCGTATTCACAGGCATTTGCGGCGCCGAATCGGGATGGGTTCCCGTAACAGCCAGCTCGCCCGACATCGTGGTCAAGAAAGTGGAAATGCAGCGCAAGAGCAAATCGATGCAAACTCCTCCCGCTCTGCCCAGACCGTAACGTGCCACGATTCATAAAACCTAACAATGCAAACGAAACTAAAAATGAAAAAATACCTTTTATCCCTACTGACGCTGCTCCTCGGTGCCAACCTCTATGCCCAAAGCAACGACGAAATCATCTTCAAGGCGATGCAGGACGAGGCCATGAGAAGCCTCAACGAATTGCAGGTCGAGAATGTTCAAAAACCCTCTTTTGTATCCTATGCGTTATTCGACGGGAGAACCCTCAATATCCAATCGTCGCTCGGAGCCACCATTCAAATCGACGAACGGCCCCTTCGCAACCATGGCGTTCAACTGCTGATCGGCGACTACAGCTGCACCAGCGATTGCGACTACAATGGCCGCTATCTGAGCAACAAATCGGCCGTCGAAACCGACTACGGTCAGATTCGCCGCGAACTCTGGTTCACAACCGACCTCCTCTACAAAAACAAATCGACAGACCTGGCCGGGAAAACATCGCTGCGCAAACAGCGAATCATGTCGCCGGAAGAGGCTGCATTGCCCGATTTCGTAACCATTGAACCGATCGTCAAAAGTGTCGAAGGGTATGAATTCGACATGAATCGCACGGAATGGGAGAAAAAAGTCAACGAATTGTCCGCCATCTTCCAAAACTATCCGAAACTCTACGATTCAAAAGTAGAACTCGACATCAACGATTTCAATTACTACCTCGTCACTTCCGAAGGAACCGTAGTCAAACAACCGATGAATGTGGCCTTTATCGGAGCATCCGCCTCCGTACGCACGGAAGAAGGTACGGAATATACGGATCAATTCCGTCTCTATGTACCCACCGATCTCGCATTCCCTTCGATGGACGAATTGAAGAAAAAGGTGGACGAATTCGCTAAAAACCTGACCGCTTTCGCTGAAGCGCCCGTTATCGACGAATTCTACTCCGGCCCGGTGCTCTTCCTCGACGAAACGGTCATGCCTATGTTCACCAAAAACCTGTTGACCAGCGAAGGACTTCTCACACAACGAAAAGCAGAAGACATCAACTCCATGATCGGCCTGTTCTGGGGCGATATGGCCGGCAGCAAAAAAACACTGGAATATCGTATCGGACAACGTGTCCTCGACAGCCGACTGACCGTAAAACACACGCCTTTCCTCAAAGAATACGACGGAGTGAAACTGATGGGTCACTATGAAGTAGATGCAGAAGGCGTCGTGCCTGCCGAAGAGCTCGTATTAATCGATACGGGTATCATGTGCACCATGCTCAACGGCCGTATCCCCACCCTCAAAAGCCCCAACACTACCGGCAGCCAGCGTTTTGCCATCGATGAGGATGTTATCGCAACTTCGGTAGCACCGGGAGTCCTCCGCGTCGATGTAAATGGAGGCCAGACACGTGAAGAGCTCGAAGCTCAGCTCATCAAATTGGCCAAAGCCGACAACATGAAATATGCCTACATCGTAACCCGTATGAACGGAAATATCAATCTGCTCTACAAAGTCGATGTAAACACAGGTGAAAAAACGCTCGTACGTAAAGCCGACATCACGCCAGTATCTCTGGGGCAACTCAAAAAGATTGCCGGCATCTCGAACCATGCGATCGCCTCGAACTTCATGGTCAAAGGTGCCATCCCGGCGTCGATCATCTATCCGGATGCAATCCTTCTGGAAAACGTAGAAATCAGCGAGTTCGACACCACACAAGATAAAGTCTCCCCGCTCCAGAACCCATTGGAACGCGACGGAGCTAATTAATGTCCTTCGACACAGAGAAAGCCGCTCCCCTCAAGAGGGCGGCTTTCTCTTTTACACAAGAATTGCCTAATTTTGACGCTGTAAGAATCCGATCTTAAAATCACCTAAGCCCCCGAACGGATTTACAACTATTCACTTAACTCTTTACGAGAAGACAGAAAAAAAAATGGAACATTTCGGACAAAAAATCAGAAAGTGGAGTCGGACCATCCATCGCGATCTATCCTATATTTTCACAGGCATGATGTTCGTCTATGTCGTTTCAGGATTCATGTTAAACCATCGCAAGGATATCAATCCTTACTATACGACCCACACTTACGAATACCGTGTTAAAGGTGATTTTCCCCTGTCCCCAGAAAGCCTCAACAATACTTATGTCTCACGCCTCGTCGCTATGCACAACCTGGACGGCAGCAAAGCAACTTACAAAGTCGACCAAAATCTGCTGAAAATATCCATCTCCCGTTCGGCAGCACTCAGCGTCAATTTACAAACAGGAGATGCTGTTTTCCAACAATTGCAGAATCGCCCCTTTTTAGGGACAATGAACCGACTCCACAGAGCGCTCAACAAATGGTGGATACCTCTCTCCGATGCTTTTCTGATCGGTTGGCTATTAATTATTTTGACCGGCCTAATCATGGTGAAAGGCCCGAAAGGAATCAGCGGATGGAGAGGAGGAATTGAATTGGGCATAGGTATCCTCATCCCCGTGCTTGTTATTCTCTTCCTCTAACTTTAAGGTCAAAATATTATTCGCAGCACTTTTATGCAAAAAATCCGTAGTTGAAACAGAAATCGCGCAACTCCTCTCGCGTAGACGGACGCACGAAATGATAACCACGATCCAGCAGCTGATTGACCGTGAACATACGCAGATCACGAGTCGCCACTTCCAATTTAACACGGCCCCGTTCGGTCGTATCATAAATGCCCCACAAACATTTTTCTGCAAGGCATTCCGGGGAATCGGACGAAAAGAGATACAACTCCCCCACTTTAAAATCATAACCCTCTACCCGCATCGTCATTCCATTAAGACCATATCTTCTACCGCTCGTACCCGTGTACGAGATAAATTTCGTTGCCGCTCCATAAAATCCGCCAACTCCTGTCGCGAAGCTAGTCTGACATAAACATAACCTACGGGCAATGGACCCTCTTGCTGTAAAATAATACCATCCGCCCGACTTAAATCTCCAACAACTACCGCCCCACTCTGCGTGCCATAATAACGTCCATAAAGCCACATGGACGGCGGATAGTCATTTGTCCGCATCTCCGAAAAAACATAAAGCTCATCGCGCTTGAAATGGAAACGGTCAATCCGTTGAAAAACTCGAGAAACCATATATTGCTCTATCACATCATGCACCAGATTGAGACTGTTGGTCTCCGGAAGTTTTTTCCGAATATCCCGCATGTAGGTGCGATAACTGATGTTAAACAGCGATCGGATCGTCGATTCGTAGAACCGTTTGTAACTATAAACTCGATTCCCCGGCTGACAATAATAGGCAGACAACTCCTGAAGTATCTTTGCCAGCACAAGAGAGCAAACCTTTTCTTGCATAATGCGGTCCAATTACATTATTTTATACAAATATGCCGTGCAGAAAAGAAGATTTCAAGAATAGTGACATTTATGACACTTTAATTCATTGTTTGTCGAATGCCCCTTTTTACACAACACAAAGCATGACGGGCTCTTTTTGAGATGAAATTTGTCTTTTGGTACACTTTTCGTATTTTTGTTTAAAAACAGAAATAATTCTCAAACGGAATGCCTCTCTTTCTCCTCATAGCTTCCTCTTTTCCTTCCGAATCTTTTCCGAATTCGAATCACCTGATAACACACCCCGCATAACAAAACTTTTTACGATGAATGGAGAACTTATCCTGCGTCTGTTCGTAGCCGGCATTCTCGGAGCCGTAATCGGTCTTGATCGCGCTTACCGAGCCAAAGAAGCCGGATTCCGCACCCATTTTCTCGTTTCGTTAGGCAGTGCACTTTTCATGATCGTATCGCAATACGGTTTCTCGGACCTATTGGGTTCTCCCGATATTCACCTTGATCCCAGTCGCATCGCTGCGCAAATCGTCAGCGGCATCGGATTTCTCGGAGCGGGGACCATCATTTTTCAAAAGCAGTTTGTCCGCGGACTGACCACAGCCGCAGGGTTATGGGCCACTGCAGGCATCGGCATGGCAATCGGAGGCGGAATGTATGTTTTGGGAACAGCGGCAACCGTTCTAACATTAGCCGGGTTGGAACTACTTACACTGATTTTCCGTAGTGTCGGAATGCGGACCATCCTTTTCAGCTTCTCCACAACAGAACAAGACAATCTAAATAAAGTAATCAACGAAATCACTCTACGCAAACACAAAATCGTAAGTTACACCACACAAGAGAGTCGTTTGGATGACGGAACGATTTCGTATAACGTAGGCCTTGCCCTCAAGCTACGTCGTCAACGCGATGAAAACGAGCTATTCTCATTCCTTCAGAATCTTCCTCGATTGACTCTGACCGGATTGGAATAACTTTTTACCTCCTTACCATACGCCTCTCCCCCAAAAATTAATATCGAACACCAATCCGGGAAACAAAGATAACACCCGACAATCGAATCATCCAAACAATCAACAAAATAAAGCCCTCATCCCTGCTAAAACAGACCATACGGAGCATTCCTTTCCAGGAATTTCCACAAAACATAGCAACCGTAAAAAAACGGCTTCTCTCGACAAGCTCCTTTCCCTTGCAAACATACCGGTCAATCCGCCCGAACAACACAGTCTCTATTCAGCTAATCTCTCCACAGAAAAAGGTAAACGGCCGATCATCTCAAGACTCTTCCTCTCCCAAACAACAAGAATTAAAACAGCACATAAAAAGTTTGACTCCCGTACGATAAAACAGATCCCATCCAAAGATCCCTTACCAACACCACACAAAACAAGTTTGGTTCTCCGATCACCTTGTATTATTTTTGCGGCACCACTACTAATCAAACCTGTTTTATGAAACACAATCTACTCTCAACTTTCCGAAAAACATACCTCTCCCTTAAGACCTCAACCCTGCAAAAAATCGCACCATTATCCGTCATCTATCGACGACAGGACCGCATCATGAAACGGGATTTCCGACTCGCTCCCATCGATGACATCCCGCTATGCGGACAACGAGATCGTCATACCGCTATCTACGAATTCCGTTCCCACGGATTTCTTTTTCTGGCGGCCTATAAAAAATTGGCTCCCAAACAGCTTCAAGACAGTTATGACCTTCCCCCTTGCAAAATGCTATCGATCATCATGTGTCACACCTATGCCTCGGATGATTCGACCGTCCGCACGGCAACGTGCGACCGAATAAACGCCCTCGTTACGAATTCTCCGTTAAAAGCCTCCCCCTATCTGCTCAGCGCCACCGTACCACATCGCACCGTCTCGCCCCAATATGTCCAAAAGATCATCGAGGCATGCATCCAATTGACCGAAGAGTTCGACCTTCGCCCCATCGACCTCGAGCAATTTGCCGAATTGCGGGAAAAAACCGATCACTCCGAACCTTTTTCTTTCGACTCGTCCGCGTCCGATTCGCAATAGTACAGGCCTGTTTGCGGAAACAGTACGGAATTTGTATCTTGCGGCGGCCAAAAATGCCTATCTACATGATCAAAACCATCGCATTCGACGCTGACGACACCCTTTGGATAAACGAACCCTATTTCCGGGATGCGGAACGGCAATTTCTTGCCCTCATGAGCAGCTATGTCCCGGAGCAAACTGCGTTGGATGCCCTGACAGAGATCGAATTGAAAAACATCTCGATCTACGGATACGGTGCGAAAGGATTCACCTTCTCCATGCTCGAGACCGCACTACAACTCTGCAAAGAGGAGCTCCCCGGACAAACCACCCGTAAAATTCTCGAACTGGGTCGATCGCTCATGAGTGTTCCGATCCGCCTACTCGACGGAGTCGAAGAGACGCTCGAATACCTCGCCCCGAAATACCGAATCGTATTGGCCACCAAAGGCGATCTCCTCGACCAACAGCATAAACTGGAGCGATCGGGATTGGGTCACTACTTCGAACATGTCGAAGTAATGAGCGAAAAGGATCAGAAAAGCTATACCCGGCTTATGCAAAAACTCCGACTGCCGAGCAGAGAGTTCATGATGGTCGGCAATTCGGCCCGTTCGGACATTTTGCCCGTGCTGGAGATCGGCGCCTATGCCGTACACATCCCCTACCATGTGACATGGTGCCACGAAATGGTGGAGGGTCCCATCGAACATGCCCGTTACCGCAGACTCGATTCCGTTCGGGAGCTCACGACTTTTCTTTAAATGCTGCTTAACCGGGCAGACTCCTGCTTCCCATCGCGATGGACAGGAGTTCCGTCAGGCCGGTTGTCGCAAAAAAACGCCCGGATCGAACTCCGATCCGTTATCACAGGCTTGCGTTATTCGTACGTTTCGATGAAGCGTGCCCCTTTTTCATACCCATGCCGAAAAGCCCGATCGAGGCCCTCTTCCGTAACCGCATAATGGCTGACACCGAGCCGTTTCAGATCGATATCGGGACGAATGAACGTGATCTGAGCCGATCCGTACCGCTCCGGGACACGCTCTGCAGAGAAAAGATCCACGCGGAGATCCTCCGTCTCGGTCAAAATGGCGATGATCCGATCGTATCCGAGCGCCGCCATCGGAAGCACCGGACACAAACAGGTATAACTTCCGTCGATGTAGGGACAACCATCGATCTCGGCCGGAATATCCCACGCATGGAGCATCCGCGTGGAGGCATAGGCCACCTGCTCGAAATTCGCAGGAGAAAGCATTTCGGTCTCACCGGAAGAACGGGTGTCGAACATACGAAGTTGCAAATTGCCGTCGCGCCACGCCGTCTGACGACGCAACGCCTCGATCAATAGCCGCTGCCCGAAACGACGGGCCCCCGGACCCTGCGTAATGGAGGCCCCTTCCAGGGTGGTAACCAGCGTCGTCGCAATCAACAACCGACTCGACGAGGGTCGCCACAAATGGGAGAACAGTTCCGGTGCGGCACCCCGAATTGCATCGAGCATCGCCTCACTCTGGCTGTTCCCTCGCGTAAGACTCATTTGGTAACCGATGTGCCACATGGAAAGATCGTGCCGACTCTCCCGACCGCAGGCCGCAAAAGCAGCGATCAATGCCGAAGAAGAACATCCCGCGTAGGCGGCGGCACGAAAACCGTGCTCCTCGAATGCCTGAAGGACTCCCTGCGTAAACACGCTCTTGTAACCTCCCGACATGCAGCAAACCGCGCACACCTTCTGCAACGCTCTTCCGGACAGCTCTTCCATATCGATCGTTTTACAGACGAAATAACGAAATTTTTCGCTTATTTCTTGTATCAAAACCGGTTAACGGAAATTTTTTCAGCAAGATTCGATATCCGGATTTTTTCGGCGGGAAAACCGAGCCAAGGCAACGATCACTTCATGTATCGCAATCGCAGGCTGTTGGTCACCACACTCACACTGCTCAAAGCCATGGCGGCTCCGGCAATCATCGGATCGAGCAAAAATCCGCACAGCGGATAGAGCACCCCGGCAGCGACCGGTATCCCGATCACATTATAGATGAAAGCCCAGAACAGATTCTCCCGCACCACACGAACGGTTTGCCGCGAGAGCCGGATGGCTGCAGGAATGCGTCCGAGATCGGAGGAGACAATCGTCAGATCGGCCGCCTCGATGGCAATGTCGCTTCCCCGACCCATGGCAATACTCAGATCGGAACGCGCCAACGCCGCACTGTCGTTGATGCCGTCGCCCACCATCGCCACCACATGCCCCTCCTGTTGCAGTCGCTCCACAAAAGCGGCTTTTTCATCGGGCAATGCATCGGCCTTCACCTGACGAATCCCGGTCGCCGCAGCGATCCGACGCGCCGTCTCAAGTCGATCGCCGGTCAAGATCCACAGTTCGATCCCCGCCTTCTCAAGAGCCCCTACGGCAGCCGAAGCTTCCGGCTTCACCCGATCGCCAACCGCCAATACAGCCAACACTTGCGACGAATCGGCAAACCACACCACACTATATCCCGCTTCCGCATACCGATCCGCTGCCCGACTCAACGACGGTGCAATCTCCACGCCCTGCTCCTCCATCATGCGGGAACTGCCGACATAAAAGACACGCCCCTCCGATTCGGCACGGGCCCCACGTCCCGGCAGATTCTCAAAAGCGCCGATCGCTACCCGTGGCACGTCGACAAACCTCCGCACAATCGCCTCGGCCAAGGGATGGGTCGATAACCCCTCGATGGATACCAGCACGCCAGCCGTGGATCCTTCCGCCTCCGGAAGCCAACAGACATCAAGCACCTCGGGCCGCCCCTCCGTCAGGGTGCCGGTCTTGTCGAAAACCATCGTATCGATCCTGCGCGCCGTCTCAAGCGCCTCGGCATTTCGGATAAGAATCCCCTCCTGCGCCCCGCGACCAAGACCGACCATGAGCGCCGTGGGCGTGGCCAGTCCCAGCGCGCATGGGCATGCGACAATCAATACCGTTACCCAGGCGAGAATCCCGTGAGCGACGCCTTCTGCCGGATCAAGCACGATCCACATCAGGCAGGCGAGAAATCCCACCGACAGCACGACAGGCACGAAAACGGCAGCCACCTTATCGACAAGTCGCTGAACCGGGGCCTTGCTCTCCTGCGCCTCCCGGACAAGCCCGATGATGCGTGCCAATACGCTCTCCGAGCCGATCTTCTCGGCTCGGTAACGCAATGTTCCCCGTTGGTTGACCGTCCCCGCATAGACTTTCGATCCGGGAGACTTCTCCACAGGGATCGGCTCGCCGCTCAACATGCTTTCGTCGACCGAAGAGTCGCCCGCCACCACCTCGCCATCGAGAGCGATCCGCTGGCCGGGACGTACCAACAACTCCTCGCCCGGCACGATCGTACGTACCGGTCGCTCAACAAAACGCCCATCAGATGCTACCACAGTAACCGAATCGGGCTGCAGACCGATCAGCTCCTTCAGGGCCGATGACGTACGCCCCTTGGCTCGCATCTCCAAAAGACGGCCCAGCAGAATGAAGGCAATAATCACCCCGGAAGCCTCGAAATAGACATGAGGCTCCACCCCTCGCCGAAGCCAAAACAAGGGATACAACAGATTGAAAAGACTGAAAAGATAGGCAACCCCGGTACTGAGCGCCACGAGCGTATCCATGCTGACCGTCTTGTGCCGCATCTGCACCCAAGCGTGGACAAAAAACGATCTCCCGAAAACAAATACGATCGGCGTGGCCAACACCCAACTCACATAGGGCGACCATCGCCAATGCATGAAAAACATGCCGATCACCACAAGCGGTACGGCGAGTATGAGCGCCCACACCGTACGATGCCGGAGCTCCCTGTACGCTTCAGTCCGGATCGCCTCCAACCGGTCCGCCTCATCGTCCTCATCCTCGACCAAAAGATCGTATCCGCCATCGCGAACCGCCTGTTGCAACTGAGCCGGCGTGGTGGCGGACGGATCGTACTCGACCTCGGCCATGGCCGAAGCAAAATTGACCGAGGCGCGGATCACCCCCTTCTGACGTGAAAGAATCTGTTCCGTTCGGTGTGCACACGCTGCACATCCCAAATGCAGTACCGGGAAAGTACGACGTATCGTCTGCTGTTTTTTCATCGGAAAGCTATTTATCGTTACCCTGCAAAAATAGCTCCCCAACAGACAAACAGCCTTACAGAATTTCCCGTTTATTTTACGAAATCCCCACCTTGTCGAGCGGGCAACGGCCATGGGCTCCCGACCGTTTGTAACTGCTCGGCGTCACACCCGTCACCTTCTTGAATTGGGCACTCAGATGGGACACACTCGAATAGCCGAGTCGAAAGGCAATCTCCGAAAGCGTCAGTTCGTCATACGTCAACAACTCCTTCACCCGCTCGATCTTCTGCGCAATGAAATAACGCTCGACAGTTACTCCGGTCGCTTCGGAAAAAAGCGTGCTCAGGTAGCCGTAATCGAGTCCGACCGCCTCCGACAGATAAGCAGACAAATTGACCGGAAGCGGCTCCTCCCGATGGACCAATGTGATAAGCAGCGTCTTGACCCGTTCGACCAACCGACCGCGCCGATCGTCAATACGCTCGAATCCATGCGCCCGAAGCGCCGCATCGAGCGCAGAGAGCTCCGTCTCCGAAAGCGGCGATGCAAACTCCGCTTCACCCAGCACAATCCTTACCGGATGGAGCCCCAACCGCTCCAACTCGGCCCGCACGACCTCTACACAACGGTCGCACACCATATTGCGAATAGCAATAGTCCGATGCTCCATACCCTCTCGTGTCCAAATAAAAGCACGCAAAATCGAACCGTTCATCCTTGACGAACCGTCTCAACAGACGCTTCGTCCCGGATGCTCCGGGCTCTCTCGTGCCACAATCCGCCCCGGCCGAAACGGCTTTCCGTTACCGGCTTTCAGGCTGATGCGCGATCGATGCTTCACCCTCCGGGGAGACCCCTACTGCCGAAGCTATCGACGCCTGACGAACCGGACGAATCAGGAATCCCATGACATGTTCCGATGCCAGAATCCGATCCCGATCCAACGGGCCGCCCTGTCCGCAACTGTTACCTCCGAGACCCGTAACTCCCAGATCGAGATGCAGATGAGTAGACGTCGACTCGGGCAATTGATAAGGATGGGGCGCGAGCGTCATCTCCATGGCCGACCAGGGCAGCGCCGACGCCGACATCGTGGAATCGGCCACGAAAACCAAACCGTCGCCCTGCGCATCGGTCAGCGCACACCAACGTACCGACTCCCGATTGCCCATGCTCTGCGGTTTCGGGAAGGCAACGAATTGATCCTGCACCGTACTGCGATAGTGTTCGATAAAGGCGCCCGAACAGCGATCGTTGTAGTTGTTCCACGGTCCTCGTCCGTAGTAGTCGTAATTCTCCAGCTCCCGGGGAAGTTGCAATGAGTAACCCAACCGCGCCAGTACGCAGGTAGAATCGTTCGAGGCGATCTCGGAATAGAGTTCGATCGAACCGTCGGGATAAATGGTCCAGGTCTGATTCGTCACGAAACGGAAATCGTCCGGACCGAACGGACGGTCGGTGTTTTCGACAACCTTGTAGTGTCCCGATGTTCCCCCTTCGATCGTCGCGGCATTCGGCGCCTGCGACACGACGCTATAGATCAACCGAACCGTATGATCCGCCCCTTCATCGATGCAGATGCGCGATACGGCCGTATGCTTCAGGTTGTGCAGCCCCTTCTCGAACCAACTTTTGTAGGCCCAATTGTCGTTGTCGACCGGAGCCCGAAGCGCATCCAGTTTCGGCCCCGCGCCCGGAAGAATCACCGGACGTCCGTCATATTCAAGCGAATGGATCGTGCCCTGTCGATCGTCGAAAACCACGGTAAACCCTTTGCCGCGCACCGTCGTCCTCATCGGCTCGTCCGATGCGACGGTTTCATCGCCGTAACGGCCATCCCACGTCACCTCCGGTGCCGGCATCTCCGCCGTCAAGGCAGCAATCGAGGGTTTCGCTCCGGCCGCCTTCACCGGCAACTGCTCCTCCATCTGTACATATCCGGCCTTCGCCCACGGCTTATCCTCGGCAAGCAGAAAACGAACCTTGACAAAATATTCACTCCCCGGATCCAACGCCGCGTAATCATAGGGAATCCCGTAAACTGCGCTCTCCCGAGGTCCGATCACCCGGCGCGGAGCACGGAACGCCTCGCTCTCCTCGATCTTCTCCCCGTCCTTATAAAGCTCCCATACGAGTTTATAACCGGCCAACGTCGTAAAATAGCTCTTGTTGAATATCTCGATCTCGCCGCGCGTCATATCGAGCGGCTTCACCCCGACATTCTGATAAACCTTCTTCACTTCGTAATAGGCCGGCTTGGGTGAGTGTCCCGGAAACAGAATGCCATTCATGCAGAACATGCCGCTGTTGGGCTTGTCGCCAAAATCGCCTCCGTAGGCAAAATAGCGTTCTCCCGTCTCCTTGTCGTAATAATAGAGCGCCTGATCGACCCAATCCCAGATCGCCGCACCGCAGACGAAATTGGTCGACTCGATGGCTTTCCAATAATCGATCAGATTGCCTACGGCATTCCCCATCGAATGGGCGTATTCGGAGACATGGAACGGATATTTGATATCGTATTTGCCCGTTACAGCCCCGTTGATCCAGGCGATCGACGGATATTGATTCGAACCCATATCGACAATATCGTTGTTCCGCTCATACTGCACGGGACGCGAAGGATCGAACGCATGCAAAGCCTCGTAGGCCGCCTCGAAATTCTTCCCCGGCCCCCCTTCGTTGCCCAACGACCAAATCACCACGGCCGGATGATTCACGTGGGCATGGGCCAACTCCATGACCCGCGCCACATGAGCCGCCCGGAACTCGGGAACATGCGACAAAGAGGCATCGCCGTAGTAGTACTCGTGGCTCTCTATGTTGGCTTCATCTTCCAGATAGATGCCGTACTTGTTGCAGAGGTAATACCAATAAGGTGTACATGAGTAGTGGGAATTGCGCACATGGTTGATGTTGGCCCGCTTCATGAGCATGATCTCCCGCTCCATCTGCTCCCCGGTAATCGCATTGCCCGTCGCAGGATTGATCTCCTGTCGATTGACGCCCTTCAACTTCACGGTTTTTCCGTTGATATAATAGTAGCGACCCGCCAGTCCGAACTCATCCTCGGAGGCCGGCGTGTCCCGAATCTCCACCTTGCAGAACCCGACAGTCGTCGAAAACGTCTCGACCGTCCGACCCCGACGATCCTTGAGCTCCCCGACCAACGTATAGCGCCAAGGCTCCTCGGCCGACCATTTGCGCGCATCGGGAACCTGCATCTCCGCTACGGCCAGCGTCGTTGCACCCACCGCCGTAGGCGCCACCTGCGCAACAGCAGACAAATCAGGAACAAGCGTATTCGCATCCGAATAGAGTTCGTTGGCATAGAGCGTATAAGAGAGCGTATAACCCTTGGCCAACTTCTTCCCCAGATTCCGGATATCGGTCTCGATGCGCAGTTTGCCATGCGTATAGGACGCATCCAGATCGGGACGCACACGGAGATCTCGGACCTGCACCTTGGCGGTCGAGGTCAGCGAAACCGTACGGAAAATACCCGGCAGACGGAACATGTCCTGTGACTCGAGGAAAGAGCCGTCCGAATTGCGATAGACCTCAACAGCGACCACATTCTCCCCTTTGGCATGCAGATAAGGAGTGATGTCGAACGATGCCGTATTGCGCGAGTTTTTGGAAAATCCGACATAATGTCCGTTGATCCAGAGGTAGAAAAACGACGAGACTCCGTCGAAATTGAGATAGATCTCCCGACCATCCCACGAGGCAGGCAACGTAAAGGTACGCCGATAGGAACCGACCTCATTGCGATCCTTGTAGGTGACCCAATCCTGCGGTGGAGTCCGCATGACGCCGCCTCGCCAGTCGTCGACCGCAATCTGATGCGCGAAAATCACAGGCTGGTTGACATAGATCGGAACACCGTATTTCAACGAACCGTCCTTCCCGATACCGGCGACATTCCACTGCATAGGCACCGTAACGTCATCCCAACCCGAGACGTCGAACTCCGGCTCGTAGAACCGCTCCGGACGCTCCTGCGGATTGCCTACCCAATGGAATTTCCAGGTGCCGTCCAGCGAAAGATAATAAGCACCCTCTTCAGGCAGTACGCGACGGGCACTCTCCGTATCGGGGAAGGTGAAAAACCAGGCATGCGGTTGTTCCTTGTTCAGAGCGAGCCGCTCCGGAGACTCCCACTCCTTTCCGTCAGGCGCTTGTGCAGGTCCATAAGCAAACCCCTCAAGCGAACCGGACTGTCCGTATGCGACAACCGAACCGAACAAAAAGCAAAAGGCAAACAGTTTTTTCATAAAGTCAAGATTTAAGTAGCAGATTTCCTAATTACATGCTCGTTAAAGCGCACTTCCGCCCGAGAACAGTTCTCCGATACTGCGCTTTCGAGCGGCATAAAAATAAGAATCTTTTTTCGATTGCAAAACGACTCTCCGCGTTTTACGCACTGACAAAAAATCTTTTCCCGAAAGTCCCATCAGAATAATCGTCGACCAACCTGCGGCACAGCCCTTCGATGGGTCTGATCCCTTCTGAAACGGCTCCCCGATTCGGGAACTTTCAGATCCTCTCCATCAACCATGCAAAAGCCCCGATATCGTCAGCCAGAAGCGTACGAAAATTCGACCGGGAAAAAGTTCCCCGATCCCCGATCAATCCGCCCTCAGACGATACTGATTCGGTGTCAATCCCGTCACCCGCTTGAAAAGCCGCGAGAAATGTTGCGCATACTGAAATCCAAGATCGTATGCAATCTCACCTATCGTCTCCCGGCCGCTCAGAATCCGTTCCTTCGCCAAATCGATCAACTTATTCTGAATCTGTTCCTGAGCACTCCGACCGGTCTCCTTTTTGATCAGATCCCCAAAATAATTGGCCGACAAACAGACCTTATCCGCAAAATATTTCACCGAAGGCAGTCCGTTCCGATGCTGTTCCCCGCTCTCGTAATAACCGTTCAGCAACCGTTCGAAGGCTACCAACACATCCCGATTGACCTCCGTGCGAGTTACGAACTGCCGCTCGTAGAAACGCATACAATAGTCGAGTAGCAGTCTGATATGACTCACGATTAGCCGTTGCGTATGACTGTCGGCAGGCTGCTCCAACTCCCGACGAATCTTGTCCAGACAATCCTTCACAATCACCCGCTCCTCTTCGGAAAGATGGAGCGCCTCGGTCGAATCGTACGAAAAAAAAGTGTAGTTCCCAATCTCTCGACCCAACGACGTGCCACGAATCAGATCGGGATGAAACAACACGCCATAAGCGGAAGGCATCATCCCGGGTGTCCGCTCCACGGCAGAAACCTGTCCCGGAGCAAAGGCTACTACCGTACCCTCCTGGTAATCATAACGGTTCCGCCCATAACGGATATCTCCACACTTCGTCTGCTTCAGATAGAGGGCATACACCCCATAACTCATCGAAAAATCATTCGGGAATTCATGAGACTCCGATAAATCAACGACACTCACCAACGGATGAATCGTCGGCAGCCCAAAAAGTTTGTTATAATCATCGACCGAATCGATACGAATCACCTCTTCCATTCTATCTCATCAAAAAAGTAGTTCCTTTCAAAGATACGATTTTTCGTACGAATCCACAACACAACCCCTCGTTCTCACCATCTGCTACTCCAGCTGCAGTCTACTTATGTTCTAAAGACATCCTGTTCACAGACAAAGTCGCCGTAAAAATAACGACAGGTCCAAGCCCCACAACCATTGGCTTTGAAATGCGACATTTTCCCACGGCCTTTCACAAAACAGGTTGCCTATTCGCTTTGTCTGGACCAAAGTCTCTTTCCATGGCTTTGATTTTGACACCTATTATTTCTTCCAAATTTTTATATTTTTACAATGTGTTTAGCTACATAATACATGATTATTGATAATTTTACCGAACCAATAACACTACGCCAAGCAATGAAAAAATTTTTCCTCAGATTCTCCGCTCTCTTGTCCGGAATCATATTCTGGTCTGCGTGTTCAACCTCCGACGATGCCAACCTGGTCTCTTTCGTTGATCCCCTCATAGGCTCAGGAGGCCACGGACATGTATTCATAGGAGCAAATGTGCCCCACGGAGCGATTCAGGCCGGTCCGCAAAACATCTACAAAGGCTGGGACTGGTGTTCGGGCTACCACTACTCCGACAGCGTGATTGTAGGCTTTGCCCATACGCACCTGAGCGGAACAGGATGTGCGGATCTCGGAGACGTACAGATCATGCCCTTCACAGGGACACTGCGCACCTCACGAGGAGAACAAAACGACATAAGCAACAGCTGCTCATCCTATTACAGCCACGAAAACGAGATTGTAAGGCTCGGATACTATTCCCTGCTGATGGATAACGGAATCCGTGAAGAAATGACAGCCACAACAAGGACCGCCATTCATAAAATAACCTATCCGGAGGGCGCCGAGGCCAGACTGCTCGTCAATCTACAGGAAGGCAACGGAGACCGTGCCGTCGACACCTATTTGAAACAGATCGATGAGTGTACTTTCGAAGGTCACCGCATTTCCAAAGGATGGTCGCGACACCATGTGTATTTTACAATAAAAACCGACACCCCCGCAGAATCATTCGCCGTATTTGACGGAGACACTCCCGCAGAGGGAAATTCCATAAACTGCGCCGGAGCGAAAGGAGTGATCTCTTTCGGTAAAGCAGACAATGTCATGCTGAAACTGTCGATCTCTTCCGTCAGCTGCGAAAACGCCCTGGAAAACATGCAGGCCGAAATTCCGGCATGGGATTTCAAAAAAGTCATGAGTGACGCATCGTCGGCATGGAACGAAACTCTGAATGCAATCGACATCGAAACGCAGGACGAAACCATCAGGAAGATTTTCTACACGTCACTGTACCACTGCCATATTGCCCCTTGCACCTACTGCGACATCAACGGTGAATTCAGAGGCCACGACCAGAACATTCGAAAAGGCGAATGGCTCAACTATTCCGTATTCTCGCTATGGGATACCTATCGTGCGCTCCACCCGCTTTATACCTTGATATACAGGGAAAAACTTCCGGATATGATCACCTCCATGCTGTCGATTTACGAACAGCAGGGCAAACTTCCAATCTGGCCGCTGGTCGGAAGCGAAACCAATGCGATGCCGGGATACAGCGCTGTCCCGATAATTTCAGATGCAATCCTGAAAAACATCGAAGGTTTCGATACGGGAAAAGCCTATGAATACATGAAAGCCTCCACCGTATACCCGCAGCAAAATGGCATCCCGTATATTCTGGAGAAAGGCTATATTCCTACCGACAAGATTGCTCAGGCAACATCCATTGCCATGGAATATGCCGTCGGAGACTGGGGCCTGGGACAAGTGGCGAAAAAACTCGGCCAGGAGAGTGACTACAAGGAATACATGAAGCGCGGCAGGTACTATGAACAATATTTCGACACAAGTATAAATTTCATCCGACCGAAACTGGACGACGGAAGCTGGCTCTCGCCGTACGATCCCTTCGAGTCTGTCCACATGACGGGACATTTCTGCGAAGGCAACGGATGGCAATATACGTTTTTCGTCCCGCAGCATCCCGAGGGTCTGATACAGCTGATGGGTGGCGACGAAGTCTTTACAGCCAAACTCGATGAATTTTTCAAGGCAGAGGGGGATATGGGAGAACAGGCGTCCATGGATATTTCAGGCCTCATCGGAATGTACGCCCACGGCAATGAGCCGAGCCATCACATAGCCTACATGTATGCCTACGCCGGGGAACAATGGAAAACGGCGGCAATAGTCAGGAAAATAATGAAGGAGTTCTATACGGACAGGCCAGACGGAATTATAGGCAACGAAGACTGCGGCCAAATGTCGGCATGGTATGTCCTCTCTGCCATCGGATTCTATCAGGTAAGCCCTTCCGGCGGAGTTTTCGTTTTCGGAAGCCCGATGCTCGACAAGGCGACAATCAATCTTCCGGACAACAAGACCTTCACAATAACTGCCCTGAACGATCCTGCAAACAACCCCTATATCCAAAGTGTAAAACTGAATGGAGCCGATTACGAAAAATCCTATATAACATATGACGAAATAATGTCCGGAGGGTCTCTGGAATTCGTAATGGGTCCGGAACCGAACGAGGATTTCGGAAAGAGCATGCAAAACCGACCGCATACAGCGATTTGATTGAACTGAAACACGCCATATCTCAAGCCCTATCCCTCGATAGTCCGATGCCGTCAACTCCGGGTGTGCAGTTTACAGGCACTCTTTCCGTGACACGTCCCTGACGCCTGAGAACCGTATGGGAAATAGGTCTCCGGATTATCGGCAGAGAGAAAAAACGGCACAGATGCAGCATACTGCCTCGCGGAGCAAGATGGCCGACAAGCGCATAATCCATTACAATATTACAATGCGGGCATTACGATTGAGAACATTCCGCTGGAGGCCTACGACTATGTGGTGAACGGCAAGTCGGCGATCGAGTGGGTGATGGAGCGCTATGCGGTGAAGACGGACCCAGCGAGCCTCATCACCAACGACCCCAACGACTGGTGCCGGGAGCGCGACGACCCGAAATACATCTACAACCTGTTGCTGCGCATCATCACCGTCTCGCTCGAAACGATGAAGATCATCCGCTTGCTCCCGAAACTCAAACTGGAAGAATAAAAAACAATCATATGGACTACATTCGACAATATCTAAAAGACGACTATAATTACGTCTGTGCCCAATATTCCCCGGGAAAAGTTTGTGACCATTGCAGCATATCTGAGGATGATGTTTTAAGGGCTCACTATTTAATATCAGACTATTTCCTTGAGGAGGGCGAGGAAATTATGTATGGTGTAAAGAATTATGATTTATTATCATCTGCAGTACATCGTCAAACAACAAGTTTCGGGAATATAGAAAAATGGTCTACCGAATTCCAGAAAATGGCGACATTACTCTATGGACTGGTAAAAAATCATGCATTCCATGATGGTAATAAAAGAACGGCTCTATTAGTTCTATTACTACATATGGATCGGCAACATTTGCAAATACGTGTTCCTCAAACAAAACTTGAAACATTAATCGTTCGAATCGCTGCAAATACTTTAAACGAATATCAAACATTCAAGAAATATGAAACGAATGAGGAACCAATTATCAATTTTATCGCTGACCTATTGAAAAAGTATACAAGTCCAATTAATAAACGATATTATTCGATTACATATGCTGAATTCAATACTAAACTTAATAAGTTTAATGTACGATTAGGGAATCCTGCTGGAAACTACATCAATGTTTATCAAATAAAAAACAGTAGATTATTTAAAATAGGGCCACAATCACAAAAAGAAGTTAAGGTATTACAAATCGGATTCCCTGGTTGGAAAAAACAGGTAAATCCAAAGGCTTTAAAGAATGTTCTTAAAGAGACTCATTTAACAGCCGATTATGGCGTGGATTCAGATGTATTTTTTAATGGAGAAGAGCCCATGTATGCATTAATAAACGAATATAGAGGTCCTTTATTAAGATTGAAAGATAAATAATGGCCGACATCGACGATTTCACTCGCGAGGTAGAGTGCATCTACAAGGATGAACAATACGCTGTTCGTGACAACGGAGCTGTCTTCCGCTATCCGCGTGATGGAAGGCGTCCACGCAAATACGACAACTTCTGGACATTCGGGAAACCCAATATCGTGCATGGCTATATGGAAATCGCATCTGTTCGAATCCATATCATTGTCGCTACTGCATTCCTCGGCCCTAAGCCTACCAAAGAGCATGTGGTTGACCATATTGACACAAATCGTCGGAATAACCGGGTGGAGAATCTTCGTTGGGTTACGCGCCTGGAAAATATACTCGACAACCCCATTACGCGGAAGAGAATCAGATTGCGCTGCGGCAGTATCGAGGCGTTCCTTGCAAACCCCTCCTTGCTGCGTGAGAATGAATTGCCGCCCGACCTCAGATGGATGAGAACTGTAACCAACGCAGAGGCACAAGTAAGTAAAAAACGATTGCTGGAGTGGGCCGAAAGCGATAAAGAGCCCTCCGGAGGGTCACTGGGTGCATGGGTTTTCAATCCATCCGAGAAATCCACCCAATATCCTCAACAATCCCAGGTTTCAGCACTCGATACTCAAACAGATTTACTTACAGAAGAAGGTCAATTAGGCGTCTGGGAATACAAGCAACCGGGCTTCCATGAAAATGACCAAGCCAACACGCTTCAAGACGAAAAAGGCAGAACCCTGAATCTCGTATTGGCTCTGACTCCCGGAGCAGCCCAAGTCAGGGTGTTTTTTGACGACAAACCTTGTGAATATCCATGTACGCCACAACATTTCGACGGGAATCCTTTGGCAGCGTATGCAGCCAATCTGACTGATGATGCCGTTTTTTGGCGCAATCAAACTGGAGATCGCGCATATTCAGTTGCAAAATACGGTTATTCGAGTGATGGAAATTCTTTGATTGTAATGTCGCGGGCTGCATATGTATGGAAAGAACAAGCGGACGGCGATTCTAAACCTGTTTCAATAACACAACTCGGTCCTGATGAGTATGACAAAGACGATTTGCCATGTTCGCTTACCAAAGTCACTTACGAACAAAATATGTTCATTCATAAAAGAATCGAGACCGGATTCATGCCCAAAGAATATTTGGAAGAGACATTCTTAGATTGTATCTCATAAAAGTACTTACAATTAAAGGCTATTTGCTTATAAGAGTGTTTCTTTCCCTTTGAATGATTGGGGACAATTTGGGAACAATTCCAAAAAACAAAAAAAAGAGTTAAGTGATTGATTATTCAACACTTAACTCTTTCTCTTGTACCCGGAGCCGGGGTCGAACCGGCACAGCCTTGCAGCCATTGGTGTTTGAGACCAACGCGTCTACCAATTCCGCCATCCGGGCTTTTAACCCTTACCGATCGTTGCAATCGGCCTGCAAATATAGAAAATAATTTCAGATTATCTCAAATTTTATCCCCTTTAATTGATTATTTCCTATTTCGACTCGGCATTGCCCGTTTTTTTCCTTAAATTTGTCCGAATTTTTGCATGTAAAAACTATGAGCCAGAAACTGTACATTTTCGACACGACTCTCCGCGACGGAGAGCAGGTCCCCGGATGCCAGCTCAATACCACGGAAAAAATCGAAGTCGCCAAACTGCTCGAAGAGTTGGGCGTTGATATCATCGAAGCTGGATTCCCGATCTCGAGCCCGGGAGATTTCAATTCCGTACGTGAAATTTCAAAAGCCGTATCGGCGCCGACCATCTGTGCCCTAACCCGTGCCGTTAAAAAAGATATCGACGTCGCCGCCGACGCCCTAAAGTTAGCCAAACACAAACGTATCCATACCGGCATCGGAGTATCTCCCCAGCATATCTACGACAAGCTCCGTTCGACACCCGAAAAAATTATCGAAAGCGCTGTCGAAGCGGTGAAATATGCCAAAAAATATGTCGAGGATGTGGAATTCTATGCCGAAGATGCAGGTCGTGCCGATGTGGAATATCTGGCACGCGTCGTCGAAGCTGTCATCGCAGCCGGTGCTACGGTGGTCAACATTCCCGACACGACCGGATACTGCTTCCCGGAGGAGTACGGAGCAAAGATCAAATACCTGGTCGACCACGTGAAAAACGTCGACCGTGCCATCCTCTCTACGCACTGCCACAACGATCTCGGCATGGCCACAGCCAACACCCTCGCCGGCGTACTCAACGGGGCCAGACAGGCCGAAGTCACGATCAACGGCATCGGTGAACGGGCCGGAAACACCTCCCTCGAAGAGGTAGTGATGGCTCTTCGTTGCCACAAGGAGATCGACATCGATACGGGTATCAATTCCAAACTCATCACTAAGGCTTCGCACCTCGTGTCGAGCCTGATGAACATGCCCGTACAGCCCAACAAGGCCATCGTGGGCCGCAACGCCTTTGCCCACTCCTCGGGCATACACCAGGACGGCGTCCTCAAACAGCGCGAAACGTATGAGATCATCGACCCGCAGGATGTCGGCATCAACGAATCCGTAATCGCCCTTACGGCGCGTAGCGGACGTGCGGCTCTCGGTCATCGGCTGGAACTGCTCGGCTACGACCTCAGCCAAGAGGAGCTGGACGACACGTACCAGAAATTCCTCGCCCTCGCCGATAAGAAAAAAGAGATCCACGACTACGATCTGCTCTATCTGGTTGGCGACCTCGACCGGATGAAAAATCAGAGCATCACACTGAAATATCTGCAGGTAACAACCGGAACGCTCGTCCCCAGCGCGACGGTCGTCCTGAAATTCGGCGATCATGAACGCATGGCGACCAGCATTGGAAACGGTCCCGTCGATGCGGCCGTCTCCGCCATCAAATCGCTGATCAAAGAGAAGGTGATTCTCACGGAGTTCCTCATGCAGGCCATGACAAAAGGGTGCAACGACGTGGGAAGGGTACACGTACAGGTAAAATGCGGAAACCGCATGGTGCACGGATTCGCTGCCCATACCGACACCACCCGGGCTTCGGTAGAAGCGTTCATCGACGCGCTCCGCGTACTGAATGTAACCGAAAAAACAGAATAGGACAATGGGAAAAACTCTTTTGGATAAAATCTGGGACGCCCACACGATCCGCACGGAGGATGGAGGCCGCACGGTACTCTACATCGATCGGCACTACATCCACGAAGTGACCTCGCCCGTGGCGTTCGCCGGACTGGAAAAACGCGGCATCGGAGTCGCCAGACCCCAACAGGTGACCGCCACATGCGACCATAACATTCCCACCGAAAAACAGCATCTGCCCATCGAAGAGCCGCAATCCCGCGAGCAAGTGGCTGCCCTGGGACGCAATTGCGCAAAATACGGTATCACCTATTTCGGAATGGGTAATCCCAAACAGGGAATCGTGCACATCATCGGTCCGGAACAGGGCTTCACTCAACCCGGAATGACCATCGTCTGCGGAGACAGCCACACTTCGACCCACGGAGCATTCGGTGCCGTAGCCTTCGGCATCGGGACCTCGGAGGTCGAAATGGTCTTCGCCAGCCAATGCCTCATCCAATCGAAACCCAAAACGATGCGGATCACCGTCGACGGAAAACTCGGAAACGGCGTAGAGGCAAAAGACATCATTCTCTATATCATTTCGAAAATATCCGCATCGGGTGGAACCGGCCACTTCATCGAATTTGCCGGAGAGGCCATCCGCTCCCTCAGCATGGAGGGCCGTATGACACTCTGCAACATGAGCATCGAATGCGGCGCACGCGGCGGTATCGTGGCTCCGGACCAGACTACGTTCGACTACCTGCGCGGTCGGGGAAATGCCCCTCAAGGCGCCGATTTCGAACGGGCCATCGAACGCTGGAAAGAGCTCCACAGCGATCCCGATGCTCAGTTCGACACCGAATACCGCTTCGACGCAGCCGACATCCAACCGATGATCACCTACGGAACCAACCCCGGCATGGGCATGGCCATCACGGATACGATCCCCGCAGAGGCCGATCCGAAAGCGCTCGCCTACATGGACTTCAAAGCCGGAGAGAAGATGATCGGCAAACCGGTGGACTACGTCTTCGTAGGAAGTTGTACGAACGGCCGCATCGAAGACCTGAGACGTTTCGCCCAACTGGTCAAAGGACGCAAAAAAGCGGCTAACATAACGGCATGGATCGTCCCCGGTTCGAAAAAGGTGGAAGAGATGGCGGAAAAAGAGGGCATTCGGCAAATCCTTGCCGACGCCGGATTCGAACTCCGCCAACCCGGATGTTCCGCCTGCCTGGCCATGAATGCAGACAAAGTACCCGCCGGCAAATACTGCGTTTCGACCTCCAACCGGAATTTCGAAGGCCGGCAAGGCCCCGGAGCCCGCACACTGCTTAGCGGCGTGGCCGTAGCGGCTGCCGCGGCTGTGACAGGATCCGTACAGGACCCGCGCCAAGTGTTCAACCTGTAAAAAAGCGGAAAAACATGTCCATACCCAAATTCGACAAACTGATCTCCCGCGCCATTCCGGTTCGCACGGAGAACATCGACACGGACCAGATCATCCCGGCCCGATTCCTGAAGGCCGTGGAACGCAAGGGATTCGGAGACAATCTCTTCTACGACTGGAGATTCAACAAAGCAGGACAGCCAATCGCCGGATTCCCGCTCAACGATCCGCGCTACCAGGGAGAAATCCTCGTCGCAGGACGCAACTTCGGCTGCGGCTCTTCGCGCGAACATGCCGCCTGGGCCATTTTCGACCACGGATTCCGGGTCGTGGTATCGAGCTTCTTCGCCGATATCTTCCGGAACAACGCCCTCAACAACGGGCTCCTTCCCGTGAAAGTGAGCGACGAATTCCTTGCGGAAATATTCGCCGAAATCGACCGAGACCCCATGGCCCAATTCGAAGTGGATCTCGAACAACAAACGTTCACGATCCTCTCCTCGAAGCACAGCGAAACTTTCGAAATCGACGCCTACAAAAAACGTTGCCTCCAAAACGGATACGACGACGTGGACTATCTGGTCAGCATCATGCCCCAGATCGAAGCCTTCGAAGAAAAACGCAAATCACTTTAAACAAAAAGAGATGAAACTCCATATCGCATTACTGCCGGGCGACGGTATCGGCCCGGAGATCGTGGGCGAAGCAGTAAAAGTTCTCGATGCCGTGGCCGCACGCTACGGACATTCGTTCCATTACACCCCCGCTTTGGTAGGCGCCTCGGCCATCGATGCCACCGGCGATCCCTATCCGGAAGAGACGCATAAAATATGCTCGGAAGCCGACGCCGTACTGTTCGGCGCCATCGGCGACCCGAAATACGACAACAACCCGCAGGCGAAAGTCCGCCCCGAACAAGGGCTGCTCCGCATGCGCAAATCACTGGGCCTCTACGCCAACCTGCGACCGATCGAACTCTTCGACACGCTCGCCGATCGTTCTCCGTTGCGCGAAGAGGTGGTCCGCGGAACCGATTTCATCTGCGTCCGCGAATTGACAAGCGGCATCTACTTCGGACGGCCGCAGGGACGAGACGATGACGGAAACCGCGCTTTCGATACCTGCACCTACACCCGCGCCGAAGTGGAACGGGTGGTGAAACTCGCTTTCGGACTGGCCATGAAACGGCGCAAAAAACTCACCGTGGTCGACAAGGCCAATGTGCTCGAAACCTCGCGCCTCTGGCGAGAAACGGCTCAACAAATCGGCAAAGAGTTCCCGGAAGTGGCCCTCGAATTCATGTTCGTGGACAACGCCGCCATGCAGATCATCCGGCAACCCTCCCATTTCGACGTGGTGGTCACCGAAAACATGTTCGGCGACATCCTCACCGATGAAGCCAGCGTGATCAGCGGCTCGCTCGGCATGATGCCCTCGGCAAGTCTGGGCGACAAATCTGCGCTCTTCGAACCGATCCACGGCTCCTATCCCCAGGCCGCCGGACGAAACATCGCCAACCCGATGGCCACGATTCTTTCCGCCGCCATGCTGCTCGAACACTTCGGCCTCGACCGCGAAGGAAAGGCTATCCGACAGGCGGTAAACGACGCCCTCGAAGCCGGCGTCGTCACGGAAGACCTCGTCAAAACGGGTGAAGCCGCCCGATCGACAACCGACGTCGGAGCCTACATCTGCAGCCGAATCGCCTGACGACGATGTCCGAACTGCTCCGCATAGAACAGATCTGCAAACGGTATGGCAGCCACACGGCTCTCGAGAACGTATCGTTCACCGTACCACGCGGATCGATCTACGGACTGCTCGGTCCCAACGGCGCCGGAAAAACCTCGTTGATCCGGATCATCAACCGAATTACGATGCCGGACGCCGGTTCTGTCCGGATGGACGGCCGCCCGATGTGCGCGGAGGATATTGCCCGTATCGGCTATCTGCCCGAAGAACGGGGCCTCTACAAAAAGATGAAAGTCGGCGAACAGGCCATCTATTTCGCCCGACTGAAGGGATTGTCGCGTCGCGACGCTACGGACAGACTCCGAGAATGGTTCGACCGACTCGACATCGCCGCATGGTGGAACAAACGGGTCGAAGAATTGAGTAAGGGCATGGCTCAAAAGGTGCAATTTATCGTGACCGTACTGCACAAACCCGAACTGCTGATCTTCGACGAACCCTTCAGCGGATTCGATCCCATCAATGCCAACCTCCTCAAAAAAGAGATGCTCCGCTTACGGGATCACGGCGCAACGATCATCTTCTCGACGCACAACATGGCCTCCGTAGAGGAGGTGTGCGACCACATTACCCTGATCAGCAATGCCCGTAATATCCTGAGCGGCTCGCTCTCCGAGGTAAGACGCAACGAAGGATGCAACATGTATCGCGTAGAGGTGGAAGAGGAGCCAGTCGGGCTGTTCGAATCTCTCGACCGGATGTGTCGCGTTATCGAACGTAAGTGCGATGGAGAGCGCCACAACTACCGGGTCGAGATCCCGCAACCCAACGATGTAACGGAAATCATCGGGACACTCAACGCTCACTGTCGTATCCGGGCCTTCGAAGAGATCGTCCCAACAATGAACGACATATTCCTACGCGCCGTCAAACGTCAACAAACCAAACAGGCTTAGCGTAACGATGGGAAAAACCTGCATCATAGCCGGCAGAGAATTCAACGAACGGGTGAAGAAACGCAGCTTCCTCGTCACGACCCTGATCGTCCCGCTCCTCTACCTCGGTCTGCTCGGAGTGAGCTCGTTCGTCGCAAAAGAGAGCGCCGAAGAGATCCGTCTCGTCACGGTGATCGACCGAAGCGGCATCGTTGCGCCCCGGCTTCCGTCGGAAGGTTCCGTCTACTACCTCGAATCGGATGAAAAAGAGGAGAAAAACGTCCTGGAAAAGTGTGGACCCGGATGGGACGTACTGGTAATCGGAAAGGATGTGCTCAGCAATCCCGAAGCGGTGAAACTCTATACGCACAGCATGATCCCCTACTCGGTGGAGAGTGCCATCGCCCGCGACGTAGCCCAAGCCGTCGAAACGGAAAAATTACGAAGCCATCAAATCGAGAATCTCCCGCAGATCCTGGAGGAGGTGAAAACCGATATCCGCATCCGGACCTTCCAAATCACCCCCGACGGAGAAAAAGCCCGCCGACCGGGAATACTCTCCCACGGAACCGCTTTCCTCTTCGGGATGCTGATGTACTTCTTCGTGATGCTCTACGGAGCACAGGTCATGAGCGGCGTGGCGGAAGAGAAGAGCAACAAAGTGATCGAAGTGATCGTCTCCAGCGTGAAACCGGCCCAGTTGATGATCGGAAAGATTCTCGGAATCGGAGCGGCCGCCATCGTACAGTTCCTGATCTGGATCCTCTTTATCGGAGTGGCGACCGGAGCGCTCCTTCTGTTCGTCGATCCCGCCACCCTCGGGAAAATCGCGGCCCAAAACGGGTTGATGCCCCTTTCCACACTACCCAATGCCGAACTGGGTGAGTTGCTCGCTCCATTCGCCGATTGGGATTACCTGGCAGGTCTCGGCATCGGATTCCTCCTCTTTTTTGTCGGAGGCTATCTGCTCTATGCCGCCATGTATGCCGCCGTCGGAAGTGCAGTCAGCAACATGCAGGACCTGCAACAATTGCAACTGCCGGTCACCATCCCGCTGATCGCAGGATTCATCGCCATGATCGCAGCCCTCTCGAATCCGGAAGGCCCTGTCGCTTTTTGGTTCGGACTCATTCCCTTCACTTCGCCCATCGTCATGGCGGCACGACTCCCCTACGGAATCCCCCTCTGGGAGATCACCCTCTCACTCGTCCTGCTCTACGGAACGTTCATTGCCATGGTGATTGTGGCGGCCCGCATCTACCGGGTGGGAATCTTCATGCAGGGACGACGCCCCAGTTTCGCGGAAATTGCAAAATGGATCACTTATAAATAAATGCCTATGAAAAAGACGGTATTGGTTACCGGTGGTGCAGGCTACATCGGCTCGCACACCTCGGTGGAACTGCTGGAAGCCGGATTCGACGTGGTCATCGCCGACAACCTCTCGAATGCTGAGATGACAGCTGTAGAAGGCGTACGAAAAATTACCGGAGTAGACGTACCCTTCGAAAAAATCGATTGCAACGACCTCCCCCAATTCGAAACGCTTTTCTCCAAATACAAATTCGATGCGGCCATCCATTTCGCCGCCTACAAAGCGGTAGGCGAATCGGTCTCGGAGCCCCTGAAATATTACGCCAACAACCTCGGATCGTTCATCAACCTGCTATCGCTCATGCAGAAGCACGGAGGCGGAACTGTGGTATTCTCCTCATCGGCTACGGTCTACAGCCAGCCCGACGTCCTCCCGGCTACCGAACAGACCCCGCGAAAACCGGCAAACTCACCCTATGGCAATACGAAACAGATGGCCGAAGACATCCTGCGCGACTCGATCGCGGCCTATCCGGGCTTGCGCGGTATCGCCCTGCGTTATTTCAACCCCATCGGCGCTCACCCTTCGGCACTGATCGGAGAATTGCCCAAAGGAGTCCCCAGTAACCTCGTTCCGTTCATTACCCAGACCGCTGCAGGAATCCGCGAATGCCTCAACGTGTTCGGTGACGATTACAACACCCCCGACGGATCCTGTCTGAGAGACTACATCGATATCGTCGACCTGGCCAAAGCCCATGTCGTGGCGGTCAATCGCATGTTGGAGGGAAAAAACAAAGCCAATTACGAAATCTTCAACGTCGGAACCGGACGCCCTGTCTCCGTATTGGAACTGATCCGAACCTTCGAGAAGGTGAACCACGTGAAAGTCAACCACCGGATCACGGAACGACGCCCCGGCGACGTAGAAGCCGTCTGGGCCGATACCACGCTGGCCAACACGGAACTGGGCTGGAAAGCGGAACGTTCCCTGGAAGATACCTTGCGTTCGGCCTGGGCCTGGGAAAAGCACCTGCGGGGCATCGCATAAGGCAACGAACATCGGTCGCCTGTAACAACAGCGGGGCATCTCTGTCGTGAGATGCCCCGCTGTTTAAATAGGTCCGCAACCGAATCCTTCGGCCCGAAAAAAACGATCGAGCCTACACCTTATACGACTGCTTATATTACTGCTCCTTCTTAAAGATATTGAACCGAGCCAACAGATGGTTCTTTCGGCCGAGAATCGCCCATTGCAACAGCAAAAGAAACAGAGCCAAACCGAGCGGATATTGGAATTGCTCATCGTACTCCTCGAACATGACCGAACGAAACTCCTTTTTCTCCGTTTCGTTTACCTTGTCGATGATCTCCTGCAATCCCAGGCTCTGGTTCGTCGAGCGGATGTATGCCCCTCCCGTACGAAGAGCAATCTCTCGCAATGTGGCTTCATCGAGTTTCGACACAACGATTTCACCCTTCTCGTCCCGAATAAAGTCGTCGCCAATCCGAATCGGAGCCCCTTCCGGCGTGCCAATACCGATCGTATAGATGCGAATGCCCTTCTCGGCAGCTCGTCGTGCCGCAGAAACCGCATCGTCCTCGTGATTCTCTCCATCGGTAATCAAAACAATCACCCGGCTTCCTTCGCTCTCGGACGAAAACGAACTGGCCGCCAAATCGATCGCCGCACCAATGGCCGTTCCCTGCTTGGAGACCATATTCGGCGCAATCTGTTGCGTAAAATTACGCGCAGTCAGATAATCCGACGTGATCGGCAACTGTACGTAGGCATCGCCTGCGAAAACAACCAACCCCACCCGATCCTGCTGAAGTCCCTCGAGCAGACGCCCGATGGCATATTTGGTCCGCTCCAACCGATTGGGCTCGAAATCCTCCGCCAACATCGAATTGGAGACATCCACAGCCAACATCAGCTCAATACCGGTCCGCTTCTCCTCCTTCAGCTTGCTACCGAACTGCGGACGGGCCAACGCCACAATGAGCAACACAAGAGCAATCAGCCAGAGTACGAACTTGGTCCGCTGACGGGCCGGCGATGCATCGGGCATCAACTGCTGAACCGTAACCGGATCACCGAAACGCGCCAAACGACGACGCCGGCTATAAACCAGATAAAAATAGGCTCCTACCAACAACGGAACGAGCAAAAACAGATAGAAATATTCCGGCGATGCAAATCGAAACATGGCTAACTCATTTTTAAGGAATCTGACGGAGCCAGAGCCGACGAACCACAAATTCCGCCAAAAGCAACCCAAGCCCCCAAAGTACGAAACGGGTGAAGAGTTCGTGATAGAGCGTAAATTCGTTCGTGTCGATCTTCGTCCGCTCCAACTGGTTGATCTTATCGTAAATCGCCTTCAACTTATCCCGATCCGTGGCCCGGAAATATTCGCCACCCGTCTCCTCGGCAATATCGATGAGGGTCTGCTCGTCGATCTCCACCTTCTGCGGCTGGTAGGTGATATTCCCCCACATGTCGATCATCGGATAGGGGGCCATGCCTTCCGTACCCACGCCGATCGTATAGACCCGTATCCCGTAACTTTTGGCGATCTCTGCCGCCATCAACGGAGCGATCTGTCCGCTATTATTCACACCGTCCGTAAGCAAAATCACCACCTTGCTCTTCGCATCGCTCTCCCGCAACCGATTGATCGCCGTCGCAAGGCCGTTGCCGATGGCCGTTCCATCCTCGATCACACCACTCTTGATCTGTCCCAACAGATTGAGCAACGCCCTCTTATCGGTCGTAAGAGGACTTTGCGTGAAACTCTCCCCCGCAAACACCACCAAACCAATGCGGTCGTTCGGCCGATCCACGATAAAATTGGCCGCCACCTCCCGGGCCGCCGTAATCCGATCCGGCCGGAAATCGCGAGCCAACATACTGCCCGAAACATCCATCGCCAACACGATGTCGATTCCCTCGGTTCGCGTACGACTCCCCTGCTCAGAGGTGCGAGGACGTGCCAATGCCACGATCAGCAACGCCACGGCAGCCACACGCAAAACAAACGGCAGATGTCGAAAATAGTATTTCAAACTTCGCGGAGCCCCCTCCAATCCCCGGGTCGAGGAGATGCGAATCGTGGCGCCACCCCGCATCGTACGATAGACATACCAGCCTATCATCGGAACCAGCAGCAAAAGCAGCCACAAAAGATAGGGATTTGCAAATTGAATCATCGCTTTTTCTCCTTCGCTTTATCCTTTACCAATTCTTTCCCGATCGACCCACGACTGCCCCTTTCTTGGCATTCACCTTCTCTCGGGTCTTATCCTCCTCGCCCTGTACAGCATCCAACATCCGTTCTGCCTCCGACCGGTCGACTTTCGGCTCTCCTCCGTCACCTTGCTTCTGCTCCGGATTCTTCGATCCGGGACGGCGATCGTTCGGATTCCGCTTGTCGTTCTCCGAATCCTTGTTCGGGTCGGACTGATCCCCTGAATTCTGGTTCTGATCCTGATTCTGATTCTGATTCTGATCCTGATTTTGGTTCTGGTTCTGCCCTTGTCCCTGATTCTGCTCCTGTTCCATCATCTTTTTCGTATAGGCCAGATTGAATTTTGCCTCCATATCCGTCGGATCGATCCGCAACGAACTTTTGTAGGCCTCGAGCGCCTCCGGATACTTCTTCTGCTGGAACAACGCATTGCCCTCGTTGAAGAAACTTGCAGCCCGAATCGCGTCCGATGCCAACGAATCGGCTGCCAAACGGGCAAAAAGCTGAGCCGACTCCTCGTAACGCTGCTGCTTGTAGAGCGCATCGCCCAAATTGAACTGCGCCTCCTGCAACGCCGGATCCAGGTCCAACGCCTTCCGATACTTGATCTCGCTTTGAGAATACTCCCCGTCGTTGTAGGCCTCGTTACCCTGTCGAGCGATACGCCGCTCAGGATATTTCTGCGCACAGGCCGTCGCAGCAGATAACCCGCAGACGGCAACCAGGATGAATTTCAACCTTCTCCCAATCATGACCGCACCTCCTTTCCGGCTGCCTCTTTCGCCTCCGCCTCCGGCATGTTCTCCTCCGGAACCTCCTTGGTCTCCTCCACAAAATAATAGGCTCTGAAATAGGACTGTTCGTTCTCCTCGGGAGAGGGTATGTGCTTGGCGAATTTCACGAAATCGGCCGTATGGAGCAACGACGAAAGATCCGTCCGACTCTTCTCCGGCAGATCGATCGTTCGCAGCGCATCGAGAATCTCTTCCGAGGTCATCTCCATGGCCGAAATACCGTAACGCCCGCAAAGATAGACCCGCAAAATATCGGTCAACCGCGTGTAATACAACTTATGCTTGTTGTTCTGCCAAACCTTTTGGTTGTGCAGATTCTCCAGCTCGCGAATCGCCACGACATGCGGCGGAAGGGCCGGTTTCGGTTTCCCGAAAATCGGTTTGTTTTTCCGACGTCTCACAATGGCCCAGATCAGAAGGCCCAATGCCGCACAAACCACAAGCCCGAGCAGGATCCACCCGCTCACCTCACCGAAACGCAAAGGCAGTTTCAACGGGACCTTCACATCGAAAATGGTCTGTGTAGCCGTATCGATCTCGAACGTAATCACCTTGAGCCGAAGTGAATCGCGGCTGTACAGCGTGTCGACGATGTTCTTATCGATATAAAGTACCGGGAAAGGACCCAGGTTATAGATACCTTCGTCGAATACGGTCATCCGGTACTGCTTCGAAAGCGTCTGACGACGACCATCGCGAAGCGTATCGACCGGCGACTCCTCCAGAACCTCGATCAACCCCGCTACCCGATTCGAATCGAACGTCGGGAAATCGATCATCTGCATCACATCGCCCGCCACCTGCACGTCGAGCGTCACCTGATCGCCTATCAGCAGACTGTCCCGGTCGAAATGTGCTGTCACGACCGGAACGGACGGTTGCGCCCCTATCGACGAACCCCCCAACAGAAATGCGAACAGAAATGCGAAACGTCTCATTTATCGCTGTTTGAATAGTTTGATCAACTCCGTCACATAATCTTCCGCCGTATCGACCGCCGCCGTATCGACTTTGCCCTGTTTCAAAATGGCATCGATCGCAGCAACCCGAACTTCCCAAGCCTTGCGATAACGCTGCCGAACTGCCGCAGAAGAGGTATCGGTCCAGACCTTGCGACCCGTCTCCGCATCCATCAGCTCCACGATCCCCACATCGGGCATCTCCTCCTCGCGACGATCGTAAATCCGTATGCCGATCAGATCGTGCTTCCGCGAAGCGATCTTCAATGCCTCCCGAAAAGGCTGCTCGTCCTGATCGGCATAGAGAAAATCCGACAACACGAAAGCCGTACTCCGTTTGGGCAACACATTGGTCAAATAACGCAACGGCTCCGACAGAGAGGTCCCCGCATCCTGCGGCACGAACCCGACAAGTTCCCGAATGATGGCCAAAATATGGGCACGACCCTTCTTCGGCGGAATGAACTTCTCCACCTTGTCGCTGAACAGAATGCAACCGACCTTATCGTTGTTCTGCGACGCACTGAATGCCAGTACGGCAGCCACCTCCGTCGCGATATTTTTCTTCGTATGGGTCGTCGTACCGAAAAGCCGCGAACCGCTCACATCGACGAGCAACATCACCGTTAGTTCCCGCTCCTCCTCGTAAATCTTGATATGTGGCTTGCGAGAACGAGCCGTCACATTCCAGTCGATGTCGCGCACATCGTCTCCGAAACGGTACTCCCGAACCTCGCTGAACGACATGCCCCGCCCCCGGAAAGCACTATGGTACTTCCCCGCGAAGATCTCGTTGCTCAGCCCGCGACTCTTGATCTCGACCTTGCGGACACGCTTGAGAATCTCCCGCTCCGATTCGGTTTCGACAACTTTCTTCTCCATCTGCCTACGGAACGATGACGTTGTTCAATATCTCGGTGATGATCTCCTCGGTCGTAACATTTTCCGCTTCTGCCTCATACGTAAGGCCGATCCTGTGGCGCAACACATCGTGGCAAACCGCCCGAACGTCTTCCGGTATCACATATCCGCGCCGCTTGATGAATGCATAACTCTTGGCCGCCTTCGCCAACGAAATGCTGGCACGCGGAGATCCTCCGTAACTGATCAGCGAGGAGAGCTTGCCCAGGTTGTAATCCTGCGGTACACGGGTTGCAAAAATGATGTCGACGATGTATTTCTCGATCTTCTCGTCCATATAGACCTCCGTAACCACTTCGCGGGCACGAACGATGTCTTCGGGCGAAATCACCCGATTGGGTCGGGGCATGCCCGCTCCCGAAAGGTTCATCCGGACGATATCGCGCTCTTCCTGCTTTTTGGGATAGGTGATCTCCACCTTCAGCATGAAACGGTCGACCTGCGCCTCCGGCAACGGATAGGTACCCTCCTGCTCCAGCGGGTTTTGCGTCGCCATGACCAAAAAGGGCTGCGGAAGCGGGAAAGTCTCGTCGCCGATGGTAACCTGACGCTCCTGCATCGCCTCCAACAACGCACTCTGTACCTTCGCCGGGGAACGGTTGATCTCATCGGCCAAAACGAAGTTCGCGAATACCGGACCCTTCTTGACCGTAAACTCCTCGTTCTTCTGCGAATAGATCAATGTACCGATCAAATCGGCAGGGAGCAGATCCGGCGTGAACTGAATGCGGCTGAACCGAGCATCCACGGCCTGTGCCAAAGTGGTTATGGCCAATGTCTTAGCCAGTCCAGGAACACCCTCCAACAAAATATGTCCGTTGGAAAGCAGGGCGATCAAAAGAGAATCGATCAGATGACGCTGACCGACGATCACTTTGCCCATCTCCATATTCAGGGTATCGACGAAAACGCTCTCACGCTCGATCCGTTCGTTCAGCTCCTTGATATTGATAACTTCGCTCATAAGAGAATCGGTTATGGTTGTATTTTTTGTTTGCTGTTATCTGCAACGTATTCACCTGCAAAATTATTATTATTTTTCCGAAATCCTTTACCGAAAAAAAAGAACGACCCCTGCAAAGGAATGTCGCTTCCCTCAAATAACAGATTTTGTACCACAAAATACTTTACCCCGTCTCTCCGACAAAAGATGCATGAAAAAACGATCGGATGCGGAGGTGGAATCCGGGATTTCCTTCGTAACTTTGGGGCGCAAAAAAAACGTCCATCCGTCGTGCCACATATTCTCGACCAACTCAATCCCGCTCAAAAAGAGGCGGTAATCAACTTCGACAAGCCCTCGCTCATCATTGCCGGTGCCGGCTCCGGCAAAACACGCGTGCTCACCTCCCGCATCGCCTACATGATCGAACAGGGCGTACCGCCCCCCGCTATCCTTGCGTTGACCTTCACCAACAAAGCCGCCAACGAAATGCGGGAACGAATCGCCGAAATGGTCGGCGCTCCCAGCCGATACATCGTCATGGGGACATTCCACTCCGTCTTCTTACGTATCCTGCGCGCAGAGGCAGAACGGCTCGGATATCCCCCGGCCTTCACCATCTACGACACCACGGACAGTTGCAACCTCGTGAAAACAATCATCCGGGAGATGTTGCTCGACGAAGAGACCTACAAATACAAAGCGATATTCGGTCGTATTTCCCGCCTGAAAAACGACCTGGTCCTGCCGTCCGACTACCAAGCCGATCCCGCCCTCTCGGGCGAAGACAAGAAACGTCAGATGCCCCAATTCGGCGAAATATACCGCCGCTACATGCAACGATGCCAGGCCAACGGAGCCATGGACTTCGACGACCTACTTCTCAATATGAGCGTACTCTTCCGCCGATTCCCCGAAACCCTCGTTGAATACCAAAACCGATTCAAATACATCCTCGTCGACGAATACCAGGACACCAACTACGCCCAGTACGTCATCGTCAAGGCGCTGGCCCGACACGGCAACCTCTGCGTAGTGGGAGACGACGCACAAAGCATCTACTCCTTCCGGGGCGCACGAATCGAAAACATCCGCAATTTCATGCGGGATTTCCCGAACGCCTCCATCTTCAAACTCGAACAGAACTACCGATCTACCCAAACCATCGTAGAGGCCGCCAACAGCGTCATCGAGATGAATCAGTGCAACCGCGACCTCAAGAAAAAATGCTTCTCGGCCGGTCCCTGCGGCGAAAACATCCGGGTGATCCGCGCCTACACCGACCGCGAAGAGGCTGAACTGGTGGTCGGGGAACTCCGGAACCGGGTGCGTAATGCGGGCGCACGATGGGACGACGTAGCCATCCTCTATCGGGTCAATGCCCGTTCCCGGGTACTGGAAGAGTCGCTCAGACGACGGGATATCCCCTACAAAATATTCCGCGGGCACTCGTTCTTCGACCGGAAAGAGGTCAAAAACTTCATCGCCTACGTGCGACTGATCGTCAATCCCCGCGACGACGAGGCGTTCCGAAGAATCATCAACTTCCCCGCACGAGGCATCGGCGATGTGACCATCGGAAAAATCGCATCGATCGCTGCCCGACAGGGCAAAAGCATGTGGGAAGCCCTCGGACAGCTCGAATGCAACACCCCCGAAGAGAAAACCCTCGCAAAAAAAACAACCGCATTCGTCGACCTGATCCGCTCGCTCTCCGAAGCCCGCAATCAATTGAACCTTTACGATTTCGGAGTGGAGGTGGCGACCCGAACCGGAATCATTGGCGCTTACAAAGCCGAAAATACCCCCGAAGCCGCCAATGCACTGGAAAATATCTACGAAGTACTCAATTCGATGGAGCTGTTCCGTCAACAGCGGGAAGAAGAGATGACCGCCGAAGAGTCGGATCCGCTTCCTGTCGTATCGGTCGAAGAGTGGCTGCAGAACGTCGCCCTCATGACCGACATGGACAACGACGACCCCGGAAACGACAACAAGGTGACGCTGATGACGATCCACTCCTCGAAAGGCCTGGAGTTCCGCTATGTCTTCATCGTTGGCCTGGAAGACGAACAATTCCCCAGCCAACGCAGCGGCACGGAAGAGGAGATCGAAGAGGAACGAAGACTCTTCTATGTCGCCCTGACCCGCGCAAAAGAGTCGGCCACACTCTCGTTCTGCGAATCCCGCTTCGATCGGGGCAGCATGCAGTTCTGCCATCCGAGCCGTTTCCTGCGTGAAATCAACAAAAAATACCTTACGGGATCCCCCATCGATGAGGATGATGACAGATTCACCCCTCGATTCGGCATGCAGAACGGATTCGGATCCCGCAACGGGTTCGCCACCCGAAATGTATCAGCCCGTCCGGCCGAACCTTCCAGACGTTATGGCCCGGAACGAACAGACCATACGCCCAGGACAATGTGGCAAGCCCGATCGGGTTCGGCCGCAAACTTCCCGCCCCAACCGTCTTCTCCGCAGAAAGTGAAGCCGACCCGACCCGATTCCCGTTTCCGAAAAATCGGCGGCGTGCCGACCTCATCCCGACCGGAATCCCCCGCATCTTCCCCTACCGGCAACGCCGTCAATGGACAATACCATAGCGGCATGCGTGTATCGCATCCGAAATTCGGGCCCGGAACAATCGACACCATCGAAACGAGCACTACGACGGACGATCTGAAAATCACCGTCGTGTTCGACGATCGGGGCGTCGGCCGCAAAACGTTGCTCAGCAAATTCGCCCGTCTGACAATCCTCGGATAACCCAAAATACAAACCCGTCAAATCGGACAGCCATGAAAGGCATCTTCTATCTGCTTCTTGCCTACCTGATCGGCGACGGACTCTCCCGACTCATAGGCGGATTCATGCCCGGAAGCGTTCTCGGAATGCTCGTGCTCTTCGGCGCCCTCGAATGCAAAATCGTGAAACGCGAAGAGGTCGCCGGAGCATCTACCCTGCTCCTTCGTCACATGATCCTCTTTTTCGTCCCGATCGGCGTAGGACTGATCGCCTCCTACCGAATCGTAGGATTCGACCTGCTGGCCATCGCCGCCACCCTGGTGATCACAACCCTGCTGGTAATTGCCGTCGTCGGCTGGATGCAACAAAAAACAGGAGGACAACACCATGCCTGAAACCCTCTACGCATTCCTCCGCTCGGAACTCTTCCTGCTGACGCTGACCGTCGGCGTATACGGCTTTGCCCGATGGCTCTACAACCGTACCCACAAAGCGATCCTCAATCCATTGATCGTCTCGATGGCAATCATCATCGGATTTCTCAAGCTCTCCGGAATCGAATATGCCACCTATTACGAAGCCAACGACATCATCAACTTCCTGCTGGGACTATCGGTCGTGGCCCTGGGATATCTACTTTTCGAAAATCTGGAGCATATCCGAGGAAATATCCTTTCGATCCTCCTGTCGGTCTTCGCCGGCAGCCTCGTCAGCGTACTGAGCGTCGTCGGTCTGGCTCTCCTCTTCCGAATCGACCACACCATTATCGCCTCCCTCGAACCCAAATCGGTAACCACACCCATTGCCGTCGAACTGAGCCGCAATGCCGGCGGAATACCCGCCCTCACCTCCATGGCCGTAATCGTGGTCGGTCTGCTCGGCAGTCTTCTGGGCCCTCGTCTGCTTCGATTGATCGGCGTCGATGATCCGATCGCCTGTGGACTCGCCCTCGGAGCCGCATCGCATGCCGTAGGTACGGCCAAAGCCATGGAAATGGGCGCAGTCCAAGGTGCAGTCGGCGGTGCAGCCATCGCTATCGCTGGCGTCATGACGGCCCTGGTCATGCCCATCGTCGAAAAAATACTTTTCTAATCGATCGCCCCATGAAAAGAGAAGAACGCTACAAAGGCATCATCGAATGGTTCTCCCAGAACATGCCCGTCGCGGAAACCGAACTGAACTATACCGATCCCTATCAATTGCTGGTGGCAGTGATACTCTCCGCCCAATGCACCGACAAACGGGTCAACCTCACTACACCCGCCCTGTTCGAGCGCTTTCCGACCCCTCAGTCCATGGCAAAAGCGGAGGCCGACGAAATTTATCCCTACATCCGAAGTATCTCCTACCCCAACAACAAAGCGAAAAACCTCGCTGCCATGGCCCGCATGCTCTGCGCGGAGTTCGGTGGAAAAGTTCCGGACGACATCGAGCAGCTCCAACGACTGCCCGGCGTCGGCAGAAAAACCGCAAACGTGGTGGGGGCCGTACTCTACAACAAATTCGTCATGCCGGTCGATACGCACGTCTTCCGGGTATCGGCTCGCATCGGGTTGACCATCCAAGCGAAAACGCCCCTACAAACAGAGCTCCAGCTCACCGAGCACCTGCCCGCCGAACTGCTCCCCAAAGCCCACCACTGGCTCATCCTGCACGGCCGTTACGTCTGCACGGCCCGAAAGCCCAAATGCGAAACGTGCGGCATCGCTCCCTGGTGCAAAAAATACCAAGAAGACCGATCGGCAAATGCGAAAAAAGAGAAAAAATCCGTTAAGTAATCGGCCGACAGCCGGAAAAACATGTTTGTCGCGCCACAAAAAAAAGTTACATTTGTGCAACCTCTCTCTACAGAGTCATGAATAAACTGTTCCGAACAATCCTGTCGATCATCCTCCTGCTGAATAGCGTGGCCTGCGATAAAAACGACGTCTTCAGCGACGAATCGGGAGATCCGCTTCTCCTCTCCCGCAGCGAAATCATCGTCTCCTCGGCCGGCCGCTCCGTGAACCTCGGCATCACCTCCCAAACGGCTGATTGGACCATAACGGGAGCTACCGATTGGTGCTCGGTATCCCCCACTGCCGGTCCGGCCGGAACGTCGATCGTGGAGATCACGATCAGTTCCAGCATCCTCTCCGAACGCCGTTCAACCACCCTGACCGTGACAGCAGGAGACAACGTCAAAACCGTAAACATCACCCAAAAATCGATCGATGAACCCGGCGACGACCCCGAAGAGAATCCCGACGCCGATGCCAACCGCTGGATATACAGCACCCTCGGCGAATGGTATCTGTGGAACGACGAAATATTGGCGAAAACCCCCTTCTACAACCAAGGGTACGAATCGTTCTTCAACAACCTGCTGATCAGCCTCGCTGGAAACAGCCTCGACGGCCGATACAACGAGGAGGGCGATCGGTATCTGTTCTCGAAAATCAGCCGCACGGCATTGACCCGAGCCTCACAAATCGAAACTACCTATGGCTTCGGAGTCGGATTCATCTGGACCTCCTATGCCCAGACCCAAATGGTCGGCCGCATAACCTACGTACAAAAAGGTTCTCCCGCCGACCGCGCCGGACTGAAAAGAGGCACCTGGATTCACAAAATCGCAGGACAAGACATCACCGAAGACAACTACCTCCAACTGCTCTCTACCGCAACCGGAACGACCTCGTTCAGCACATGCAGAATCGCCTACACGAACGGAACCATACAGATCATCCCGCTCGACAAAGACTACACGCTCACCGCCGAAGCGATCGGAAACAACCCCATCGTGCAGGATACCGTCCTCATGCGCGGCGGGAAAAAAGTGGGCTACCTCGCTTACAACTCCTTCTCGAGAGGTTACAACGACTATGACGCCTCATCCGTCGAGTACGAAACCGAGCTGCGCAATGTCTTCTCAACGTTCCGGAACGAAGGCGTCGAGGAGTTCGTGCTCGACCTCCGGTACAACCCGGGCGGCCTCGTCGTCATGAGTCAACTGCTCGGCAGCCTGATCTGTCCGCAAAGCGCCTTCGGGGAGACGTTCGCCCTCCTCACATACAACGACGACAAGCAGGATGCAAACCGGACACTGCCTTTCCTGGAGTCGGAAGCGGCGATCAACATCGATATGGACCACATCTATATCATCACATCGACCCAAACCGCCTCGGCCTCCGAACTCCTCATCAACGGACTCCGCGGAATCGGTGTACAGGTGACCCTCGTCGGAGGACAAACCGTCGGCAAAAACGTGGGTTCGGATCACTATACCTCGACCTTCGGAGATTACGTCTACGCCATGGATCCCATCACTTTCCTGTGCAGCAATGCAGCGGGTTCATCCAGCTATTCCGCTGGATTTTACCCCAATTACACCGTCAACGAATGGGAAGAATATGGCACATGGTACGGATTGGGCGATCAAAACGAGATCATGTTACAGACCGTTCTCGAATTGATCGACGGAACGGCTCTTCCGCTACAGGTACCGAATCGAACCACTCCGACAGCCCCGCTCCTGGCCCCCTTCTCCTCATCCGACCTGCTGCTCGGAGGGAACATCATCCTCCCAAACGAAAAATAAGGATTCCGAACGGGTCAAACAACGAAGATAACACTCTGCATATAGGCACATTAACCGACAAACGCTCCAAAAAAGAGAGGCCGTCTGTTCGTCGTTCCGATTTTTTTCCGTACCTTCGTAAACTCATGCTGCAACGAAAATGGAAATCAGCGCGCAAAAAATAGCCCGTCTCCGCAAGATGCTCTCTCCCGCCGGCAAACGGATCGTGGTGCTCTCGCACTACAATCCCGACGGGGATGCCATCGGTTCTTCGCTGGCATGGTGTAAAATACTCGAAGAGATGGGACATGAAGTCACGTGTGTCGTCCCCAACAAATACCCCTATTTCCTCGACTGGATCGAAGGAATCGACCGAATCAAAATCTTCAAGGATGACTCGGACGGAAAAACCGCGGAAGCGATCCGCTCGGCCGAGATCATCTGCTGTCTCGACTTCAACACCATCTCCAGAATGGAAGGGCTTTCGGAGCTCATCCTCGAAAACAACACCGCACAAAAACTGCTGATCGACCACCATTTGCAACCCCCGCGCAACTACTACGATCTCATGTTCTCCTGTCCGGAGGCCTCCTCGACCTGCTACCTGCTCTGCAAAATCATCGAAAAACTGTGCGGGACAGAGGCTATCGACCAACCCATGGCCACGGCCCTCTACGTAGGCATGATGACCGATACGGGAAATTTCACCTTCAGCAACTTGACGCCTGACCTCTATCGGACCATCGCCATGCTCGTAGAAAAAGGCATCGACATTCCCCGAATCAACGTCGAAGTATACAACTCCTTCACCGAAGGACGTGTGCGGCTCCTCAGCTATGCCCTGGGTCCCAAAATGCAACTCATAGAGAACGGAACCGTCGCATACATCGCTCTGAAAGAGGGAGAACTGAGACGTTTCGGATTCCAACAGGGCGACAGCGAAGGATTCGTAAACTATCCGCTCTCCATCAAAAACGTACGGATGTCGGCCATGTTCCTTCAAACTCGCCGGTTCATCCGAGTCTCGCTTCGGTCGCGTGGCGACGTCGATGTGAACGTATTCGCCCGTCGTTACTTCAACGGAGGTGGACACCGCAATGCGGCCGGCGGGAAATCGATGGTCTCGATGGAAGAGACCATCGACCACTACAAACAGGCCGTACAGGAGTTTTTTCACCCTGAAGAGGCTCAAAACGCGTAACGCGCCCCGCACGACACGAAATCACTCATGCCCGGGCGTCCCTTTTCCGCCCTGCCGATTCCCTCATGATTTTCGATTTCCTCATGATTTTATTACAGGCCGACCTGGTGTCAGGCTCCTGCAGAGTTCGGCCCTCTTGGGTGTAGAACGGAGTTCGCCCGTTGTAAAACACGGAAGCCTCCCTATCCCAGGAGCGCTATCGATCTGCCGCACAAGAACTACGACCGGACAGACATCCGTCGCAGTTTCTCCTTGGTGTCCAGGCAATCGGGCATTCGCCCGTTTGTCGAGAGATCTATAAAGATACAGGAAAATGAATCGGTTAAAATAATGTAATTTCATAATAATCAATCCGATAAATACACTACGGCCTTTTGTGGATATTTTTCCGAAAAAAGGATCAAAACTATTGCAAAATCTGCCGTGCGTTGGCACCTTTGCCGTAGATGCTTGTGAGGTCGCACGCCACAGTATTCATGTTAAGGTGTAAGATGTGGACTGTCGGCGCAAGCAGGCAGCCTTCTTACCAACTTTAATCGTGTGTGAAGACGCACACAACTCAAACATATGGAAAATAAATTCTTCCTGTCGAATTGCGAAACAGCTATTCCCGCAGCCACCCAAAACACTTGTTACAAGGATAGTCACAACTCCTCTCTCATCCAAGCCGATACGCAGAGGGCTCGCATGGCAATCGCCCTCGACATGCTGAAAAACGGCATGCAGGCTACTGCTATGGGACTCAACGTGATGATCGGAACAAATGATGCTCGACGCTGGATAACAGAGGTTCGTCGACAAGTAAAAGGATATGTTGTGGTAACTTATCGGCTTCAAGACCGTCGCGTGGTCTATCGGTTGGAGAAAATAGCTGCAGAACCGACCCTCTTCAGCGAACTGGAGACCGCAGATGAAAGATCGTTCAAAATGGATTTGGACTCCCGACAATCACAAAGAGCTGTGACAGGCAAATAGATGAACCGTTTACGACTTTTCGCCGACAAGCGCACGAATAAACAAAAAAAGAAAATCGCAACAGACAATCAATCCGTTGCGATTTTCTTCATTGGTGCCCAGGACAAGACTCGAACTTGCACAGGCTAACGCCCACCACCCCCTCAAAGTGGCGTGTCTACCAATTTCACCACCTGGGCCTTTCAGCGGGGACAAAGATAAAAAGAAAATCCAGAACAGCCAACGAAAAAAGAACTTTTTCTTTCACAAAAACAATCCAGCCTTCATTCCTTCCGCTCCTCGCCATCCCGACAGGTCCAATTGGGCCCTTCCGTTCAGCGCTGTAAATCCAAACAGAATAGGTGATCCGTGAGAATCCCCGAAAACTAAATAGACGACCCGTGAAAATTCCTGAAACCTATTCCGACACGAACAGACTGTCTCCCTCGAAATTACCGACCGAAAGCGTATCGATCCGAGGCAAAAAATCCAGCCGGGAGACATGTCCGTAATACTGCTGAATGAGTGCCTTCAAACGCCGCTCAACATCCGGAACACCCCGGGAAACCAACGACGAGTCGGGTTCTCTCTCCAAAAGATTGGTACGCAGAAGCGTATCTTCAGCGGCATAAACGGCCGAAGGTCGGCTCTCATCGAAAAAGAGCGTGAGTGAATCGGTCACGGCAATGTATCCCTGTGCATAACTGAAAGCCCAGGGCGTTCGCCCCGGTTCGTTCAGCACATCGCGACCGAAAGCAAAATAGGGCGAACGATTGCCGATCAGGCCCAACAACGTCGGCATCAGATCCACCTGTTGCGCCGTATGCGAGTCGATGCAGCGTAACGATCCGTCCGGCGTATAGAGAAACTGGATGATGTGATTGCGCCCTACCTCCGTACGGGTCTTCGGCGCAAAGGTCTCCGAAGAGACATGGTCGGCTACGAAAACAAAAATCGTATTACGGAACCACGGTTCATTGCCATAACGGTCGAAAAATCGACGGATTGCCCTGTCGGTATACGCAACTCCCTTGTGTATCCGCGTACGCCCTTCAGGAAGTTGATCGCGGCAACTCTCCGGAACCACAAAAGGATGGTGCGACGTGGTGGTGAAAACGGTTCCCAGGAAAGGCTCGCTCATCGTACCGAGAACCTCTCCCATATAGCAAAGGAAGGGTTCATCCCAGATTCCCCAATAACCATCGAAATCCCCGCGGCCGTGCACCGCTTCGTAGTCCTCTCGCCCGTACACCTCCTGAACGCCCGCGCTCCGGACATACGCCTCGAAACCCATCGACCCCCGGGACGAACCACAGAAAAAGGCGGTCGAATAGCCCTGCTCCTCCAACAGCCGAGGCAGTTGCCGACTTTCACCCAGCGACTGTGGCATCAGTACGAATGGAGTCTTGAAAGAGGGGATGGATCCCAAAACCGATGGAAGCGCCTCGATCGACTTATGCCCATTCGCATAGGCCCGCGTAAAGGTATAGCCGTTCCGCATCAACGAGTCGAGAAACGGGGTAAAACCTCCGTCCGACGGGTAAAGGTCGGGATTGAGAAATCCGGAGTGCTCCGCACTGAAACTCTCCAAAACAAAAATCAACACATTGCGTCGACCCAAACCCGGTGTACCGGCAGGAAGATGATACGGCGAAAAGAGCGAATCGAGACACTGCTCAGGGAAATATTCCGTATAGGCGAGGCTCCCGCTGCGGCCTGCCGTACGCAAAATGCAGAAGGGATTGCTCAGGATCAGGTTCGACCGCGCCGGCGTAGAGGCATATTGTGCGGCGTTGCTCAACGTAATGGGACGCGTCATTCGGGAAAATCCGCCCCGCACACCGCCCACGCAAAGTCCGGCAACCACCGCAAGCAACAACGTATTGACCGCATAATACCCAACCCGACTGTCGATCGGCGTCTGTGGCACCACGCGTCGCAGATAGAGCTTCGCGGCCAAAACGACGAACAAAACAGCGCAAAGAACCAGATACCAGTTCTCCGCCGCGAATTTCAAAACCAATTGCAACGAATTGTCGTTGGAAGCGAAAAAGAGTTCGTCGGCCGTAAAACGTTTCTGCGTGTAGTGAAAATAGATGGCATCCCCGAAATTGACCACCACGGTCACGGCTGTCGCCAACACGAAATAGCCGAACAACACGCCCCGATAGACCCGATGGCTACGAAAACGGAACGGCAAAAGCGACAGCAAAATAAAGATACCGTAGGTATAAATAACCGTAGCCGTATCAAAAACGAGCGATCCTTTGATCAAACGCCACAACTCCCCTTCGGAGAAGGTGCCGGCCAAGGCCTCGGCATTGTAGAGGCCGAAAACCAACCGGCACAGCGCAAGCGTCAAATAGGCTACGACAAGACGCCAAACCAGCAGAGCCACGTCGCTCTTAAGCCACCGTCTCATAACCCCTCCTCCGGCAATTTCTTTCCTTTGATGACAATCTCTGGCCGATGGTAAACCCGCGAATAGGGCGGCACCGATTCGGTCAGCCAGACATTACCGCCGATCACCGTATCGTGACCGATCACCGTATTGCCCCCCAAAATGGTACTGCCGGCATAGATGATCACATTATCTTCGATGGTGGGATGACGACGGCACCCCCGCAGTTCCTTGTCCACGAATGCCGCGCCAAGCGTAACCCCCTGATAGATCTTCACACTATCCCCGATCACGGTCGTCTCTCCGATCACGATACCCGTGCCGTGGTCTATGTAGCAATGACGCCCGATCGTCGCCCCCGGATGGATATCGATGCCCGTCTTCGAATGGGCATGCTCGGAAAGAATACGCGGGAGAATCGGTATACCCAACGTATACATCACGTGGGAGAAACGATAGACCATCAACGCGAAAAATCCCGGATAACAGAGGATAACCTCATCCTTGCAAAAAGAGGCCGGGTCACACTCCACGTACATGGCCGCGTCCGCCATCATATTCTCATAAATCGCCGGAACGGCTGCAAAAAAACGCTCGGTAAGCCGATCCACCTGGTCAGCCTCCACTACCGGCCGAATAATCTCGGCGAAACGACGCTGCAAATCAGCCCACCGCTCTTCGGTCTCCGCCAAAGAGAGTCGACTGCCATGCGTAATGGGGAAAAGCAACCCCACCAACTGTCGAAGAAAACCGCGCGCCGCTGTACGCGAGGGAACCTCCCGGTAAAAATCGGCCGTCGTCCGATGGAGAAGTTCCGGAAAACTGCGTATCGAATCCTTTTCGCTCATATCTCTATCAAAGCATGTTTCACTGCATAAACCACCAGATTGGCCGTATTGCGGCAGCCCGTCTTGTCGAGAATATTGGCCCGGTGCTTATCGACCGTCCGTTTGGAAATAAACAAACGATCGGCTATCTCCTGGTTGGATAGCCCCTGACAAATCAGCAACAAAATCTCTGTCTCCCGCTCCGAAAGCATCTCATTGCCCGTAGGCTCCGACACCGGTTTCAACGAACTGACCAACGAAGTGAGCAACTCCTGCGAAAAATAGCTCCCGCCCTGCATCACCGTCTCCACCGCCGAAATCACCTCATCGAAATCGGAACTCTTCAGCAAAAAACCTTTCACGCCCAACGAAACCATCTGAAAATAGTACTCCTGATCGCCATGCATCGAAAGCGTAATGATCGGCAACTCGGGATAAAGAGCCAACGCCCTACGGGAGGCCTCGATACCTCCGATCTTCGGCATGTCGATATCCATGAAAACCACGTCGGGATGCGCTTCCGGAAGCATGGCGAGAAAATCCTCCCCATTGGCCGCCTCCGCAACCACCTCCATGTCGGACCGCAACGCGAAAAGCCGTTTCATCCCGTCACGGAACAGCGTGTGGTCATCGACCAACATGATTCGGTACTTAACGTTTTGCATCTCCCTTGCTCGTAAGATCGACAACGATAACCGCCTGCATGCCGGAGCCTCGCTTCGAGGTAATATCCAGTGTGCCATTCAAAGAATTGATCCTCGAAGCGATATTCGACAAACCCATACCCACTCCCGCGACAGTCCGGGGATCGAAACCGCACCCGTCGTCCCCGTAACGGAGCGTAAGCGTCGGAGCTTCATAATCGAGAGTCAAGGTACAATGCTGGCAGCCCGAATGTTTCAGGCTGTTATTCACCAATTCACAGATCACCCGATAGAGAATCACCTCCACTTCGGTATCGAACCTGTCGCTGGGACGCAAGTTGGTCTTAAAGGCGATCGCTACGCCATGCATATCGGACGCCTTGCCGACAAAATTGGCTATCCCTCGTGCAAGGCCGAACTCCTTAAGCACATGTGGACTCAAATTGTTGGAGATCTCTCGAAGCGACCGTATCGCCTCCTCGATGACAAATCCCGTATTGCGAATGATCTCGGCATCTGCGTCCGAACGATCGACCTTCGAAAGAGCCGAAAGCGACATCTTGGCCGAAGAGAGCAACGGGCCCAATCCATCGTGCAACTCTTTCGAAAACCGGATGCGCTCCTTCTCCTCCGTCCGTAACACCGTCGACAGAATTCGTTTGCTGGTAAGCTGACGCTGAAGGATCAGCCTGTCGATATAACGGACCAACTTGCGCCCGTAAAATACGCCAACCGTAATACAGAACGAGGTGACAAGGCCCAACCAAATCACCGCAATGAAAGCGGGCGTTAACTCCTCGACACGTTTAGGCAGTATATTGACAAACTGAATAATACGGGTTGCCGTCATGGCAAGCAACGCGATAATGAACAGGATCCACACAGAATTGTACTTCGTGGCCCGGATCAACCGGATGGCCACCACGGTCGCTATCACCTGAAGTACTACCGAAAGAATAAGAAGCAGTTTTAACGCCATACGGTCAACACATTAAGCAGGATGCTCACACGAAACAGAACGATCCCGTATCTTTACAAAAATAGATCATTTCGCCGATATGCCCAAAAAAAAGTTACCCAGCTCGCAAAAGCCGGGTAACTTTTATCGTCTCTCCTCGGAAAAAGAGAACTACTTCGTCGTGGCGAGTCTCTTCTCCTTGATGCGGGCCTTTTTACCCGTGAGATTACGCAGATAGTAAATGCGTGCGCGACGCACAACGCCCACTTTGTTCACCTCAATGTTGTCGATATGCGGAGAATAGAGCGGGAAAATACGCTCAACACCTACGCCGTTCGAAACTTTCCGGATGGTGAACATCTTCGTCAAACCATGTCCCTTGATCTGAATAACGACGCCGCGGAAACTCTGCAGACGCTCTCTGTTACCCTCGATAATCTTGTAGGTAACCGTAATCGTGTCGCCGCTCTTGAATGCGGGAACCTCTTTTTCGGGCCACATGGCCTTGTTGGCGATGCCAATCAACTGATCTTTGTTCATTGCCTTTGCAAAATTAATGTAATCACGTCCAATATTCCGGCTGCACGGAACCTACCATATCGGCCAAAAAATGCCTTTAATCCCGACCTGAGACTCAAGGAAATTCCCCTCGCCCCACGCCATCCGGTTCTCGCACCCTCGTGAAGAGATTGATCCGCGCCCTTTATCAGGGGAGGCAAAGGTACGACACCCTTCGATAAAAAACAAACAATCCGCCCATTTTTTTATGATTCGCCCTCAAGAATATAGAAGGATGCCTGGTATAGTCTATGCCGAAAAAAATAGGGGGTCCCTGTGCTTCTGCACGCACTTTCCACTTTGAATACACGAGGCGGCTCGGCGTTGCCAACCCCAAATACTTCGTTTCTTTCCGCCTCTGCGCTCGTTGTTCGCTATATTTATAGAAGTCCATATAGGACGCGATTCTGCATAGTCTAATCGGGAAAACCTTCGTTTCCCATTCGCCTCTGCACTCGCCTTTCACTATATTTCAAGAATATAGGAGGCGGCTCGGCATAGTCTAATCGGAAAACTTTGTTTTCCATTTGCCTCTGCGCTCGCCTTTCACTATATTTGTCCCCCGCATATTTTTTGCCGAATTTTTGCGTTCTGCTCACGGAGTTCAAAATCTAATTCCATGAAAAAACCATTCATATTCATCACCAACGACGACGGCGTAAATGCCAAAGGCCTCGCTCACCTCATCGAAGCAGCTCGTCCGCACGGTCGAATACTGGTCATCGCTCCCGAAACATCGCAATCGGGCATGTCGCACGCCATCACCATCGCCTCTCCGCTCTTTCTCCGCTCGGTACGCAAAGAACCCGACCTGGAGATATATGCCTGTACCGGAACTCCTGTAGACTGCGTAAAGATGGCTTTCGACCACCTGCTCAAGGGTAAAAAAGTAGATTTGGTGGTATCGGGAATCAATCATGGCACAAACTCGGCCATCAGCGTACTCTATTCCGGCACAATGGGAGCCGCTATCGAAGGAAGTTTTTACGGAGTGCCCTCTATCGGTTTTTCGCTCCTCGACTTCCTGCCCGATGCCGATTTCGAGGCGGCCACCATCCACGCCAGCCAAATGATCGGACAAATCCTCGAAAAACCGATCGAACTGCCCCTCTGTCTCAACGTAAACATTCCGATAGGACGTCCCGAAGAGATCAAAGGCGTTCGCGTATGCCGACAAAGCAAAGGCTACTGGAAAGAGGAGTTCTATTGCCGCAAGGATCCGCGCGGCCGAGATTACTACTGGCTGACGGGCAATTTCCAAAACGATGAACCCGATGCTCCCGACACGGACGAGTGGGCGCTCAAACACGGTTATATTTCGGTCGTACCCATCCAGGTCGACATGACCGACTACCGGCAGATCGACCCGCTGAAACAGCGGCTCGGCCATCGGGAATAACCCTCCATCGGCGACAAAAAGACAACCCGTCCTCTCCACCCCCCCCCAAAAAAAAAGACAGAAAACGGGACTCCGTTATGTATGGAGAGACGGGGTAAATAACCGGCTCCTCTACATCTTCGGCAAAAGAGAACGACGTCGTAAAAATTCCAGAAAAGCCTCGCGATAGGTATCGGAAATCGGGATGCGCTCCTTCCCGAAGACGATACGCCCCCGATCGATCTCCCGAATTTTCTCGGGCTGAACGATGAAAGACCGGTGAACCCGAATGAAACGATCGGCAGGCAAGGTCTCCTCGAGGGAGTGGAGACTCATGAGCGAAACCACCGGCTCCGACTCATTCTCCAAGAAGATTTTCACATAATCCTTCATCCCCTCCACATAAAGGATGCGCTGCAACTCGATCTGCCGGAGCCGAGATTCGGTCTTGATGAAAATCGTCTCGGGAGAAAGCCCCTCGCCCGAACGAACGGAGGGTTCCCGACGAGTCATCTCGAACCATCGGAGCGCCTTGTCCGCCGCCGAAAGAAAATCGGCATAACGGATCGGCTTGAGCAGGTAATCCAACGCCTCCACCTTGTAACTCTCCAACGCATACTGCCGAAAGGCCGTGATGAAAATGACACGGGTATCGGGGCCTATCAGACGCGAAAACTCCAATCCGTTCAGATCGGGCATCTGAATGTCCAGAAAGATCAGATCAACCGGATGCTCCTTCAAGGCGGCCAAAGCCGTCACGGCACTGTTGTATTTCCCGACCAACTCGAGAAAAGGCGTTTTGGCCACGTAACTCTCCAACAAATTGACGGCTGGAGGCTCATCGTCGACAAGCATGCAGCGAAGAATCATGACTGTAAGACTTTTACGGTGAGTTCCGCCTCAAAGCACATCCCGACACGCTCTGTGCGGAAGGTAAAACGACCGGGATAGATCAACTCCAAACGCTTCTGCAGATTGGCCAGCCCGATTCCCGATCCGCTCTTATCCTGCGTATCGCTCTTCGGGAAACAGCTGTTCCGTATCGAACAGGCGACCTCCTCCCCGCACTGACGAATGGCGATGGAGATGAAAGAGGGCTCGCTATGGCTCACCCCGTGCTTGAACGCGTTCTCCACCAACGAGATGAAAAGCAGAGGTGCTATCGGCGTCTCGACGTTCTCCATACGGGTCTCCAAATCGAGCCGGACGTGTTCCGGCAGACGAATGCGCATCAGCCCCACATAGTCCCGGATGAAATCGACCTCGCGACCCAGGGAGACGAACGGCTCGCTGCTCTCGTAAAGCACATAGCGAAGCAACCGGCTCAGATCGTAAACCGCCCCCTGAGCCACCTCCGGACTATAGGCTATCAGGCTATAAATATTGTTCAGCGTATTGAACAGAAAATGGGGATTGAGCTGGCTCTTCAGATTCTGAAGCTCCGTCTCCGCCCGCGTCTTCTCCAGATCCCGCTGTGCCGCTTCCGCACGATACCAGACCCCCGTCATACGAATGGCTACGCTGATTCCCGCAACCAGCACATACATCAACGTATTGACCGAAAAGAATCGGATAATATCCATTGTGGGACGTTCGCCATGCGGCCGCAAATCATGGGGTGGCGGAAGCATCTGCATGATCACATGCACCCCGTAGACCATCAGCGCGATCAAAACCGCATTCGCCAACAGAAAAGCACCCAGACGTCGCGTAAACAGGTAGCGACCGATCAGAAAAAGATAGTTCGCATAGAAAACGAGCATGAACGAACAGGGAACGATCACAAACCGCGTGTAGCTCTCCCACGTCACGGGTTGCGAATTGCGCCCCGTGAAGAAAAACGGCAGACAAAAAAGGACAACCCACACCGTACAGTGAATGTAAACCCCGAGCCGAGGCGTATGCCCCATGGCGGTATGACTGTTTCCGTTACCCATACAGCAAATATAACGATTTATTCGTTTCATTCGCTCCCCTTCTGCATGGGTCATCCTTTTCCGGTCCGTTCTATTCATAACGCAGCGCTTCGATCGGATCGAGCTGGGAGGCTTTGCGAGCCGGATACCAGCCGAAAAAGACCCCTGCCACCGTGCAGACCGCGAACGAAAGCAACACGCTCCACGGCTGAATATAGATCGGGAAATGGGCCGCGGCATTGACAATCAACGAGGCACAAACCCCGACCAACACCCCGATAATACCGCCCGTGACGCTGATCAGAATCGCTTCGATGAGGAATTGTGCCAAAATATCGCGTCCTTTGGCCCCGATACTCATGCGTAGTCCGATCTCTCGCGTACGCTCGGTCACACTCACATACATGATATTCATGATGCCGATACCGCCCACCAACAGCGAAATCCCCGCAACGGCCGCAAGCAGGACCGTCATCAAGTCGGTCGTCGAGGTGAGCATCTCGCTCAGCTCCTGCGTGGAACGGATCGTGAAATCGTCGTCGTCCCCCCGTTGCAACTTGTGATTGCGACGCAGAACCTCCGCAATCTCCTCCATCGCCTGGTCGGTAAACCGCTCATCGACCGCCGCACAAGTGATCCCCTGCAGGTGCGTGATGGCCAACATACGTTTCTGTACCGTCGTATAGGGAGCCAAGATCAAGTCGTCCTGGTCCATCCCCATGCTGTTGTAACCCTTCGACCGCAGTACACCGACGACCCGAAGCGGAATCTTGCCGAAACGGATCACCTGACCCACGGGATTCTCCCCGTTGGTGAAAAGATTGTCTACCACAGTCTTACCGACTACGCAAACCTTGGCACTGGTCAATACATCCTGCTCCGTGAAGAAATCACCATCCTCCACCTCGTAGCGACGGATGTCGAGGTACTCGGGACTCACACCGTAAACCGTACTGGGCGTATTGTTGGCCCCGAAAATCAACTGCCCGCTGCTATTGACCGTCGGCGTGGCCAAGGAGACATAGCTGCACTCCGAAACGATATCGTTGTAGTCCTGCAGCTTGAGCGTCTCCATGTCGGCCGCGTCGAGACGTACGCCTCCACGACGGTCCGCTCCCGGATGAACCATGATCATATTGGACCCCATCTCGCTGATCTGCGCCTGGATACTCCGCTTCGACCCCTGTCCGATGGCAAGCATCGTGATCACCGACGCCACGCCGATAATGATGCCGAGCATCGTCAGAAAACCCCTCAACTTGTTGTTGGCAAGGGCCCGAAGCGCTATTTTGAAAAGATTCGTTACGTTCATTGCTTTGGTTTCTGTGCAGACACCCCGGTCTGCGGATTATTCATCGGTTACGGGAAGCTGGGCCAACGCATCGACGGCCGACAACACCTCGTCGTTCTGCGTATCCGCGATCACATGCCCGTCACGCAACTGAATGTTGCGGCTGCTGTAGCGTGCGATATCCGGATTATGCGTCACGAAGATGATTGTGCGCCCCCGCGCATGAAGCTCCTGAAAAAGGACAAGGATCTCAAACGAAGTGCGCGTATCGAGGTTTCCCGTCGCTTCATCGGCCAAAATCACCGCCGGATCATTCACCAGCGCCCGGGCTATCGCCACTCGTTGCATCTGCCCGCCGCTCATCTGGTTGCTGCGATGCTCCAGACGATCGGCCAACCCAACCGACGTAAGCGCCCGGATCGCACGTTCGCGACGCTCCGCCGCCGTGACATTCGGATTGTAAAGAAGCGGAAGCTCCACATTCTCCACCGCCGTCGTCTTGGCCAACAGGTTGTAATTCTGGAACACGAAGCCGATCTTCCGGTTCCGCAACGTTGCCCGGTCGTTCTTGCCCATCGTACGAACCGAGACCCCATCGAGGTAATACTCCCCTGACGTAGGCGTATCGAGACATCCCAACGTATTGAGCAAGGTACTCTTGCCCGAGCCGGACGTACCCATGATCGTCACGAACTCGCCTTCGTAGATCGTAAACGAAACGCCCCGCAAAGCATGGACAGTCTCCCCGCCCACATGAAAATCCCGCCGGATGTTCTCCAATCGAATGATCTCTTTCATGGAACCTACTCCTCTTTCGCTTTGTTGCCTTTGTTCTTACTTCCCGGAGGACCCGGCATGAAGGGACTCTGCTCCACGGCTGCCGCCTCAGCGACCGCATGGACCGTGACACCGGTAACAACCTCTTCTCCCTCCGAAAGTCCATCGAGGACCTCGGTTTGTCCTACAGCACTGCTACCAAGCGTCACGGCTCGCGATCGAAGCGTATCCCCCACTCGGACCCAAACCAACTGCTGACCCGAACGAACCGGAACCGCATCCTCGACGGTAATCCCCATCTCTGCAATCTGCGCCACATCGGGCTCAAAACGAAGCGCCTTCGCCGGAACGGTCAATACATTGTCCTTCTTCAGCACATAGATCGTTACGTTGGCTGTCAGACCCGGTTTCAACTTCAAATCGGGATTGTGAGCACTGATTACCACCTCGTAGGTGACCACATTCGACTCCACCGTAGCTTCCAGGCGGACCTGAGTCACCTCGCCCTCGAACACATCGTTGGGATAGGCGTCCACGTTGAAGGTAACCAACTGCCCCTCCTCCACCTGACCGATATCGGCCTCATCCACATCGGCGATCACCTGCATCTGGGTCAAATCGGCTGCAATGGTGAAAAGCTCCGGCGTCTCGAATCCCGCCGCAACGGTCTGACCCTCCTCCACGGCCCGACTGATCACAACACCGTCGATCGGGCTGGTAATGGTTGCATACTCCAGATTGCGCTTCACCTTCACCATCGATGCCTGACTCTGATCGTAGGCACTCTTCGCCTTCTCGTAATTATAGGTCGCCGTCTCATACTCCGAATCACTGATCAGACCCTTCTCATAAAGCACCTTGTTCCGTGCATAATTTTTCTGCTGGTACTCAAACTCCGTACGGCTGTTGGCCAACTGTGCCTCGGCCGATTCGAGCTCCGCCTGGAGATTCACCTTATCCATCTCCGCAATCAACTGGCCCTTCTTCACCACGTCGTTGTAATCGACATAGAGATGATCGATGATGCCCGACACCTGCGTACCCACAGAAACCTCGGTGACCGGCTCCACCGTCCCGGTTGCCGTGACGGAATTGGAGATCGAACCGCGTGTCACCTGGGTGGTGGCGAGCGACAAATTGCTCTTCGAGCCCCGTCCGACCCAAAGCCATACTCCGGCCGCAACAACTATCACGACCACCAGAATAATCACACCTTTCTTTTTCATATCGTTTCGTTTTTCATTGATTTGACTTCCTAAACCCCTCCTCGAATCAATAGGCTCCGTCGACGGGAAGATTTTGATAGATATTCAGCAACTGGATGTTCATGACCGCCATGTATTTCGACTGCAACATCTCCTGCTGTGCCGACAACAAATTGTTCTGCTGCGTGAGCAATTCCAACGTATTGCTCATTCCCAGATCAAACTGCTCGCGAACCAATGCGTAACTCTCCTCCGCAGCCCGAACCTTCTCTACCGCCGAAACGTATTGGGATTGCGCCGAAATAGCATCGAGCCAGATACCCTCAACCGTCTTCAGCAACTCCTTCTCCGTCGAAAGCAGCTCGAGCTCGCTGTCGGTAACGGCCAACTGCGCTTTGTTCACAGCCGTACGATTTTTCCGGTTGGAGGCTATCGGGATACTGAGCGTCAGGCCGGCGCTCCCGTTCAACCGATTCCACATCTGCGTGCCGACCGGTTCCCCGCCGGACAGATGTCCCGTGCCAACCGAAGCACTCAGTGCGAGCGTAGGCAAATAGCCTCCCTTGGCCTGTTCCACACTCAACTCGGAACTCTCCACCCCGAGCCGAGCCGCAGTCATCTGTGGCTTCGTCTCCAACGCCACCCGATAGACCTCCGCCTTATCAGGCAGCAGACGCATCACCTCCGTCTCGCTCACCTCCGAAGAGGCAAACAGCATCTCGTCGTCGATATCGAGTTCGAGCAACTGTTTCAGCTGCAACTTATAATTATCCAAGGAGGCTTGTGCGGCAACCAGTTGGTAACGATCGCCGGCAAGTTGGCTCTCGATCTGCGCATATTCGGCCCGCGACAAGGCTCCAGCATCGAACAGGCCTTTCGACCGCTCGAGCTCCGCCTCGGAAACCTGCACCGTATTCTCCGCAATGCGCACCGCCTCGAATGCGTACATCACCTGAAGATAGGCCTGCACAATGGCAATCCGTATCTCGTCGCGATTTTCCTCCACGCTCGCCTCGTCGATCCGATTCTGCAGTTCGCTCTGCTCGATCGCCTTACGACGCGTGAGCCCGTTAAAAATAGTCCACTGGGCACTCAACCCGTAGTTGCCCGTATAACTGTTGCTGCCGGAAGCCTCCGCAGAGGGATAGCTCACGACACTCTGTGAAACCGATGCGCTGAGCGACGGAAAAAGTTGTGCCCGGGCTTCCCGCGTATCCTCGATCCCCGAAAGAAGTGCGACCTCTCCGCGCCGAATCTGAATGTTGTTCTCCAACGCATAATCCAGACAGGAGGAGAGTGTCCAACGGACGGTATCACCCTGCGCAGCAGCTATCGGCGAAGAGAGCCACAACAGGAACGAAAGGAAAATAAAACGTTTCATGACGATCTTTTTTCTTGACTTGACGCAAATTTATCCCGGCCGAAAACCCTACCCAAACGAAATCGGCAGAGAGCCCCAAACGACCGACAGAAAGCCGGAACGAATCGACAAATCGACCTCCCATTCGATCAAAAAGACCAAAACAAACGTCTCAAAAAAGAAAAAAAAAGCGTATAAACGGCACAAAAAAGCCCTGCGAAAGCTCGAATAAGCCGATCGCAGGGCGCAGACAACAAACTTAAAACATAATCTATCGCAAAATTCCAAATGCCGTCACAAACAGCAAGGAAACAGCTCCTTTGCAACAGGACAACGCAAAATTAAGCAGATCGGCTACCTTGAGCAATCCGCAAACTACGGTAAATAAGGTCGGAAATACTCCCCTGAAACAGGTAAAAGCGCCTCTAATCTCTCCCCTTGCGGATGGTCTCCTTGACGTCGTTCAGTTCGACCAATTTGTTCACAATGGCGTAAATAACCAGTCCCGCCGAACTGTGAATCTGAAGTTTGGAGGCGATATTGCGACGATGCGTGATGACCGTATGGGCGGAAAGGCAGAGCTTGTCGGCAATCTGCTTGTTCGTCATCCCCTTCGCCACACAAACCACGATCTCCTTCTCTCGTACACTGAGCGCATCGCGACGCTCCGAACTCTCCTCGTCCGAAGCGGTCAACCGAAGCAGCTTCTCCCGAATCTCCTCCGCCGTATCATACACCGAAATCACCTCGTCGTAGGCCTTCAACACGGAACTGTCGGCCAACACATGCTGCAACGCCACACACCGCAACCCAGAACGACCAAGGCGACTGCGCAGCTGCTGCAAAGAGATCGCCCCCGAAAACACGGGATTGAGAATCAAAATGTCCGGTTTCTGCCAAGCCAAAGACGAGGGGAGTTGCGCAGGGTCCGAAACCTCGACAACCTGTACCTCGAAGTCGGGGAAATGGCGGAGAACCGACAGGATGCCTTTGCGAATGATCAAAGAGGGCTCCGCAACCACTATTTTTAAATGAGCGCTCATTTCGTCCTGTTTTCAAGCCCCCTAACCGCCGGTATGAAAAGATGATCCTCGATATAATTGTGTGAGGCCAGATCCGCTTCGCACGTAAAAATATCGAATAGTGTACTGTTCAATTCGTTGCTCCCCGTTGCCGGATAATACTTGATCAGAATGTTCTTCAATTCGGTCATCTTGGCCTCGACCTGATCGTGCCGTCGGAGAAAAATACCGATATTATAACGCCCCGAAGGTTGACCCGCAATCAAAGAACGAACATAAGGAAACACCGTGCGCTCCTCATATTGCATGTGATTCCGCACCTCGGCAACATATTCATCGAAAAAACGGAATATGGCCAACGAAACCTCCTGCGCCGCACAATCGATCGACCCGATCAACTCGCGACGAATCGCCGGCAGACGAAAACCCAGAAAATAATCGTGGGAGTTGTGAAGATAGTCGACCAGCGCCGGAAGAGAAATTTTATCCACCTCCGGCTCAGCGACCCGTTCCCGATCGAGCAACAAGTTCACGATTACCAAAAAGGTTGATTCATCGACTCCCGCATCGGCACACACCTCCGATATGGTCTTGTCTCCGAACCCAAGCCCAATACCGAAACGGCTCATCACCTGAAGCACCGGATAGTTCTCGCAGACCAGATCGCTCATCCGATCGTTGCCCCTGTATTTTCCCAATTTATACATCACTGCCATTTTTCTCGGGAGTAAAGATACCAAAAATCCAATCGGAACCCTATCTATTGCCCACAAAATTACCACGATCGCCCGCAAATCCCAATACCTAAACCGGGGGATAAATCCCTTTAAATTACCTAAACCAACCTCTCACACCTGCCTCGTTTTTTTGAATTATAATCATTTCAGTCCTTCCCCGAATCAGAAACTATCTCGCGAAACAAAGAACAGAATCCATGATGTATAAAACGTCAAAATAGCAAATCAAAGCACAAAAATATTCTTAAAAATAATAGCCCATACATACTATGAATCCGACCGTATATGCTATCAAACAAGCCCCACAAGTAACTGTACGGCCCATCCTGCAAAGTTTTCGACAAAAAGAATCATTTGCAAAGAATAAAAATAGTTCCTATCTTTATAACCGCATTTAGAAACCGTTTTTACTGATCCCTCATATGAACGAATTGACTGTGGTCATTCCATTCCTGAATGAAGGCCAGGAAGTGGAGACTACAATTCAAGAAATAAAACGCACGGCAGGAGACGCGGTCGATATCATCTTGGTGAACGACGCTTCCGACGACGGATTCGATTACGACGCGATCGCCGCAAAATACCACACCGAATACATCAAACACACACAACGACAAGGTAGCGGCCCGGCAAAACAGGCCGGAATCAACGCTTGTCGAACGCCCTATTTCCTCGTCATCGACGGGCACATGCGTTTCTACGACAACAACTGGTGGATCGAAATCCCAAAAGCCATTCAAAGCGACCCGAGAGCCATCTATTGCTGTCGCTGCCAATCGTGGGATTTCGATACCAAACAGGAAAAAACAACCAAACCTCCGTACGGCGCTTATTTTCAAATGCTCGACTCGAAGAACAAGAAAGTTCTCGATGTGAAGTGGTGCAAGGGAGCCTTCAACCCGGAAGGAGATCTCAAAGATATCCCTTGCGTACTGGGTGCCTGCTACGCCGCGACAAAAAACTACTGGAACTACCTGCGCGGATATGACGGACTGAAACTCTACAGCTGCGAAGAGGCCTACATCAGTATGAAAGCATGGATGGAAGGCGGTCGTTGCCGTATTTTATGCCACGTAACCATCGGACACCTTTTCCGTAAACGATTCCCCTACAAAGTGATCGCAACGGAATACTATTACAATAAACTGCTCATCGCCGAACTGCTCCTCCCGAAAGAACAACGGGACATCGTGATCCGAGCGATGAAAGCCGCCAATTACGTCGAATACGTCCGTTCGCGGCGCCAGATGGAGGAGAACAAAGCCGAAATCGACTCCTTAAGAGAAGACTATTCCCGTATCCTGACAGCAGGATACAACCGATTCGACAATATCAACAACCGGGCATTGGCCCTATATAACAACACGACAAAGACATCTTCCAACAAAAAAACTCTCTCTCATGAAAAAAATCGCACTCTCTCTGCTGTTGATCCTGGGAGCCCTGACCGTTCCGGTGCAGGCGCAACAATCCACTGACGGAAACAATACCTATACATTAACCGGTGTCGTTGCCGACTCCATCGGCAACGTCGAATTCTGTACGGTCACCCTCTCCCGCAATAAAGAGCAGGTGGCCGGAACCGTAGCCGATCAGTTCGGAAATTTCCAGGTGAAAAAACTCGAACCCGGCGACTACAAAGTCATATTCACCCACCTGACCCACAAACAGATCTCCGTGCCCGTGACAATCACCGGCGACACCGATATGGGTAAGGTCATGCTTACCATCAAAGACATTAAAATCAATCAGGTGGTGGTACAGCAACGTTTCATCGAACGTCGCTCCGACCGTTACATCGTAAGTCTCAAAGGAAATCCGATGGCCAAAAACCGTTCGATCGGAAGCCTGCTCGGATGGCTCCCCGGTGTAACGAATTTCGGAGGCTACCGAATCAACGGAATGAAGGGAACCAAAATATACATCAACGGACGCGAAATAAGAAATACGGCCGAATTGAGCGGCATACAGGCTGACCAGGTGGATCAGGTGGAGGTTATCCCCGTGGCCGGCAGTGCCTTCGACGCCGGAACAATGGGCGGTGCAATCCGAATCACCCTTCGAAAACTCGCTGAAGGATCGTTATACGGATCGGTCGGCGCGGGCGTCAACTTCACTGACGACGGATTCTACAGCACCGACATCTACTCGCCGTTCAACCTCCGTTACAAAAAATTCAACATCTACAACTACTTCACCTTCCGAAACGGACATCCTTACTCCCGCGAAAAAACCACCGAAACGGCACAAGATGCGGCCCAAACCCTCTTGTCCCAATCCATAGAAGAAATCACCAACAAGCAATTCAACTACTACGACAACCTGAGCTTCGTCTATGACATCAACGAACGCCACAGCATCGGAGCCAACCTCACCATCAACATGGAGGAGAGTCGGCCAAAAACCGAAACCCTGTACGACCTGAATTCGACCTACAACAGCAAAACGGCTGAAGGCAAAATCTACAGTCACCAGTACCAGGCCGCTCTCAACTACATCTATGCCCTCGACGACAAAGGTTCAACCATGACCCTCGTAGCCGACTACCTGAAATTAAAAAGCGGTAACCGGAACCTCTATAATTTCAACCTGATCAACGGGATCGATACAGTCCTGCAGAACCGATATGCGACCGATGCGGATCGGTTTAAAGGAACGGCCAGTTTTCAGATGCGCATCGGCAAACAATCGATGCTGGAATTTGGCGGTGAATACTATTATCACAACACAAAACGGGATATCTGGCTCGCCAGTCAATTGGGTGACACGAAAGAGTGGGTCACGATAGACGACCAGAGCGACATCTTCTCCTACATCGGTGAAGGGTATGCCGGTTACCTCTCCTTCTCCTCCATGATCGGCATGTTCGGCTACAATGTCGGCGTAAGAGCCCAAAACGACATTTTGAAATACGACGCCACAAAACTGGGTCTGCAGAGCCGCAAAAACTACTTCGGCATCTACCCAACCGTCGGGATGAGCTATTTCATCAATCCCCAAAAACAGACCATGGTGGCCCTCTCCTACAAACGAGGACTGAATCTTCCCCAATTCGCATACCTCACCCCGGCCGTCTCGAATCTGGGCAACTCCGTATTTGTAAAAGGTAATCCGGCGATCAAACCGGATACTTGGGATATGGTACAGACGGCATTCGCCCTTAACGGAACTTACACCATCGCCTACACCTTCGTCAGAACCCTCGACCAGGTGTCGCAAATGCTCTTTACCGAAACTCTCGATGACGGATCGACCGCAACGTACTTGATGCCGATGAACATCGGGCAACGGCTCGGACATATCGTCTCTGTAAGTGCGCCGTTCAAACCGTTCAAATGGTGGACCTCGAAGGCCGATGCGAACATGAGCTGGATAACGGAAGACTACATTGTAAACTATACGCAAAAGAAAAAATACAACTCTTTCATTGGCCAATTTTATTGGAACAACTCGTTCGCCTTCAAAAACAGTTGGGGCGGAAACATCAACTTCCGGTACGAAACACCCTTTAAAATATCCAATTTTTCCTACGACGCCCGATTCAACATCGACGCCAACATTTATCACAGAATCTTCAAACGCAAACTATACGTAAGTATCGGCGTTCAAAATATCCTCAACATCCGACAGGATTCGAGAACCTGGGGTAGTGGCGTAGGATACGACACAAATCCGCTGGCAGGACAAAGGCACTATACGCTCCGGATCATCTACGATTTCAAGCAAGGGAACAAAAAAATGGCTCCCAAACAATCGAGAACCGTACAAGGCCAAGTCTCCGAAAAGATGCCATCACAGCAGAGCAGCCTTTAGGTCGCTATAAACACATTTCAACCATTTAAAAATTTTTATCTTATGGAACAAAAATCTTTACTGAAGATCCAGGGAGCCCTCGAACCGCTCTCCCGGAACGAAGAGAATCAGCTGAAAGGTGGATTCGGCGAAGTTGGAACAGGTGCTATTATGCCTCTGGGAACCAATATCTTCTGCTCAAACGAAACTTGCCCCAAGGGAGATGATTCTGACTTCAACTTAATTTGTTTCAACAAAGTATGTGTTACTCCTGATCCAACAACAGAGGAGACAACAGAAGAAACAACTCCCGAAGAAATTACCACTCCTGAGGCATAACGCCACTTCGTTCAAGAAGGGTATCCCGTTACAAAAAAACGGGATACCTTCTTTTCTTATCATCCGATCCCGAAAGAGATCGAAACAGGGGTGTTGTCTCTCCGATGAACACCCAAATCTTTCGGAAATTCATTCGACCCGAACCCGATTTCTCAAACTTCAATACAATGAAATGGAGCAAATACAACTATATCGTCAATAATCGAGACGGAAACTACCTCCTATACAACGGCTTTACGGAGAGCCTGTCCCTGATTGCCAAAGAGATCAAACAGCTGCTCGACACCCACCGTCAATCGATCGACGACATACAACGGATTCATCCCGACCTTTACGCCTTTCTGGTCAAAAAAGAGTTCGTGGTGGACGACGCACTCAACGAAAGCGAACGCGTCGTGAAAACATTCGAACAGATGGAAGAACAGGATGACAAATTCCAACTCATCATCAATCCCACGCTCGACTGCAACCTGCGTTGCTGGTACTGTTACGAAAAACACAGCAAGGAGACTGCCATGCCCGACAATACCATGCAGGCGATCAAAGAACTGATCCGCAATCTGACCGAAAAACCGAATATCCGACATTTAAACCTTTCGTTCTTCGGCGGCGAACCGCTGCTCGGCTTCCGAGACCGGGTACGCCCCCTGGTTGAATATGCCGACAAACAGTGCTCCGAAACGGGAAAAACCTTAAACTTCGCTTTCACTACAAATGGCGTCCTGCTGACCCGACAGGCAACCGACTTCCTGACAAGCTTCGGAAGACACCTCTTTTTACAAATACCGTTCGACGGCAGCCGAGACCTCCACAATAGCATCAAAAAATTCAGCAACGGACGAGGAACCTACGACCGAACCCTGGAAAATATCCGATATGCCCTCGGAAAAGGCGCTCAAGTCAGCGTCCGATGCAACTACACGGACAACAATGCTGAATCCTTCAAAGAACTGATCCGCTCTTTCGAATCGATCCCTGAAGAGGAGAAAAAACAACTCTCCTTCTCTTTCCATCGCGTGTGGCAAACCTCAGCGAGACAAAATACGGAACGGGTTATCCGCAAAACCGAACGACTCGCTACAAAACTCGGCATTCGGCACACATCCAACCACCTGTCGAAAATGCGTTGTTATGCCGACTCCAAAAACAGTATCGTGGTGAACTGGAACGGCGACATCTACAAATGCACGGCCCGAGACTTCCTGCCCGAACTCAAAGAGGGTGACCTCCATCCCGACGGTACAATCACCTATAACGAACGCTATCAGGACCGGATGGAGATGCGCCATACCAACAAAGCCTGTCTGGCCTGCAACATCTTCCCGCTCTGCTCCAGCTGCACACAGGACCAATTGGAACTCTTCGATGCCGACACCTGTCCGAGACACCACTCCGGCGCTGAAAAACGAGCGATGATCATCGAACGGATCCTGGCCATCAGCACAGGAACGCTGATCGACCACGCTTAACGCGACCCAATCGTTCGGACAACGAATCTGCCCCTCGAAGCGAGGTCCCAAACGTTCCCGACGCCTTAAAAAAGTCTCGTTATCGACAAAAACCGAAAGGGGATCGGACCAATCGCAGAGGTGTAAAAACCAGGAAGAGGTCTCCGTTCATGAACGGAGACCTCTTCCTTTCCGTCGGGGTGACTGGATTCGAACCAGCGACCTCCAACTCCCGAAGCTGGCGCGCTAACCGGACTGTGCTACACCCCGAAACCTTTGGCCTTCACCGCTTCCCGAAACGCCCCATAAGCAATCCCGGTCTCAGTAAAGACGGGGCAAAGATACAAAACCCGAAACGAATTAGCAACCATCAAAGGGATTTTTCTGCTATTTTTTCACTTCACAGGTCGTATCATCATCGCAAAACCGCCTCCAGGCGCACACACCTGCTTGAACTTCGTCCGATTGGTGACGGTTCGTTCCGTAATCGTATAGGCCTGCGGATTGGTCTCATAGTGCGCATCTTTCGCATCGGCCCAGATCGTGGCCACATATTTCACCCCGGGATCGAGAAAATCGAGCGTGAATTCGGCCGTATGACCCTGTTCGTCTACCGTGCAACCGACAAACCAGTCGTCGGTCCCTTTCGCTTTACGGGCCACGGTAACGTAATCACCCGGCTCTGCCTCCAGATAGCGACTGTCGTCCCAATCCAACGCAACCTCCTCGATGAAACGGAATGCATCCAGGAAACGGTTGTAATTCTCCGGCAGGTCGGCGGCCATCTGGAGCGGAGAATAGAGCGTCACATAAAGCGCCAACTGACGGGCCAGCGTCGAACGAACCCGACACCCGGCACGACGCGGATTGAGTTTCGAAATATCCATCTCGAAAATTCCCGGCGTAAAGTCCATGGGACCGCCCATCAAACGGGTGAATGGAAGTAATGTCGTGTGGTCTGCCGGAGTCCCCGATGACGCTTCGTATTCCGTGCCGCGAGCCGACTCGTTGCCGATCAGGTTCGGATAGGTACGGCAAAGACCCGTCGGACGTACCGCTTCATGGGCATTGACCATAATCTTATATTTGGCCGCCTCGGTCACACAATAGAGATAGTGGTTGTTCATCCACTGATTGTAATGGGTCTCCCCGGCCGGCAGAATCTCGCCCACGTAGCCGCTCTTCACCGCCTCGTATCCGTAGCGGTTCATCAACTCGTAGGCCTGGTGAAGATGGCGCTCGTAGTTACGCACCGAACCCGAAGTCTCGTGGTGCATGATCATCTTCACACCCTTGCTTTTCGCATAACGGTTCACCTCGTCGATATCGAAATCGGGATAGGGCGTCACGAAATCGAACACATAGTCCTTCTCTTTACCGAACCAATCTTCCCAGCCGATATTCCAACCCTCGACCAGTACCGCATCGATGTTGTGTGCCGCCGCAAAATCGATATACTCCTTCACCCGCTCGGTGGTGGCTCCGTGATAGCCGTGTGGTTTGAGTTTCGTATAGTCGACCTCATCGAGATGGATGTTGTTCAAATCGCTCGTATAGGACCAGGATTTGGCGCCCGTGATCATCTCCCACCACACTCCGACATACTTCACCGGGTGAATCCAACTCACATCGTCGTACGCACAGGGTTCGTTGAGATTGAGCGTCAGGTGCGAGGCCAGCACATCGCATGCATTGTCCGCAACGAGAATCGTACGCCATGGGCTATGGCAGGGTGCCTGCATGTGCCCCTTGTCGCCCCGAGCATCCGGAATCAGATAGGAGGTGAAAACCATCGTGGAGTCGTTGAGATCGAGAGACATACAGGAGTAGTCGACCAAAGCCGCCTCGTGGATGTTGATGTAGAGACCATCGTCGGTGATCAGCTGCAGAGCCGTCTGGACTCCCGTCGGAGAGAAAATGGTCTCCGGCGAGATGCTGACCGTATGTCGTTTGTGATTTGCGATCCCCTCCCGAATCTCCGAAAGACGCGACTTGGTGATCGTATACTCCTGCGTGTAGGTATCGCCCGGAACCCAACATGCCATGTGATCGCCCGTCATCGCAAACTGCGTCCGCTCCTCCTTGATCACGAAATAGCTCAGATTCTTCTGGTACGGAAACTCGTAACGGAATCCCAATCCGTCATCATACAGACGAAAACGGAGAACCATGGTCCGATTCGAAGCGGGTTGTTTCAATGTCACCGCCATCTCATTGTAATGGTTGCGGATCTCCTTCACCTCGCCCCAAACCGGCTGCCACGTCTCATCGAATGTCGAACGCTGGACCGAATCGATCTCGAAACCGTCCATGAAGGAACTGCCCCTCTTTAACTCAAGGCCAAGCTTGCTGGGTAAAACAACTGGCTTCTCTTTATAAAACAGTTGATAAACCGGCCCCCCCTCGTCAAGCCAAAAACGAAGAGTCGTTATTCCGTTCGGAGAACGCAGCTCCTCGGCAAAAGCCGTGCTGCACACAACAACAGTGATGAATAGTAAGAAAAGTTTTTTCATAAAAAGATAGGGTTTTCAGAGAAATTTCATGCGTCACAAATTTAGTATTATTTACGAGAAATCCGAACATAACAGCACATTCTTCCGCCCAAACACAGAAAAAAGCCACCTTTAAACCCGATGTCGAAATACAAATAGACCCGTCTTAGGCACACAAAAAAATGCTTCTCTTCCCCGAAGGCACAAGTGGCTGATAATACAAAATAGCTCCCGGCAAAGAGGCCAGAATGCCCCGATTGCTCCAAAAACGAGCGAATCCGCTCGGCAACACTTTGCTGTCGCGGCAGCGACCACTCAATGAAGATTTGCAATTTTCGCCGAAAAGAATTTGCTGATAACGAAAAAAGAGGTATATTTGCACACCTTTTGGAGCTGCCCAGGTGGCGAAATTGGTAGACGCGCACGTTTCAGGTGCGTGTGCCGCGAGGCATGCAGGTTCGATTCCTGTCCTGGGCACTAAAGAGCGGAAGTCGTAGCTGAGAATCAATCAGTTACGGCTTTTCTGCGTTATGCTTGCACCACATTTGCACCACTCGTCCCGGGCGTAACCGGGAATCCGGCCTACCTCTGCGACCTCGTTTTGCCCCGGGCAATTTCAAGGATTACCCGGTCACTGTCGAGCACCAGCATCCCGTGTCGGCGGGAATCGCCGCCTTTGGTCCGGTACTCGGCCTCGCATTCGGTGCGGATGCGAATACAGCGAAAGCCGGCGGCCTCGAAAGCCAACCCAAGCA